>JAFGUB010000032.1 GCA_016938735.1 Campylobacterales bacterium
AAAAGCTGGAAAAGCTTATGAAGCTGATTCATTCGTTGCGTGATACGCTGAATAAGAGGAGGTTGGGTTTTGTCGTGGAGTGAGATGATTTTTATATTTTAATAGCTGTTCGAAGCTTTCATTATTGGATCCATTTTCTACTACATAAATAGTACATTCATGAATCCAAATTTAACTCAATAAGGAATTAATTAGAGCAATAGTTTCAAAATAATTTATATAATTTAAAATTACGAATCCTATCATCTTAAATCTCTTTTCTTGATAAGGTAAAGTATTGCCCTGTTAAAAACTCTTCGAATTTTCTACATGTGAGCTTATTAAAGACTTTACTTTTTTTTCCAATGATATCAATATTGCTAATATTATTAATCACTGTATACCCATTTTTTTGAAAAAGCTCTTCTATGTTTTTTTTACAAAAAAATCGCAGATGTGTTTCGTCGAGTATTCCATGTGTTGTATATCTGAAATCCCCATCTATACAAATCTTCTTTAAATTACTCCATGCTCTAAAATTTGGAATACTACTAATGATAATACCACCATTTTTCAGATATTTTTTTAATTTTTTTAAAACTTCTGCGGGATTGATTAAGTGTTCGAGTACATCCGCACAAATAATTATGTCAAATTGTTCTGGTTCAAACTCAAGATTTAAATCTTCAATATTGCCAAAAATAAAAGCATCAAATTGATTGATGTCATCTACTACATTTTGCCTATAGGTTAACTCGATACCATATATGTGATCGGCATAACCATGCTCTTTTGCATAGCGTAAAGTCTCTCCGCTTCCTGCACCCACTTCAAGTATTGATCCATGACGTAAATGATCGGGTATTAATTCGAGCAACTCCCTTCTAATATTCAAAAAATAGCCTTCTTCTTTAGCTTGATATTGATTTTGCACAACTTTTGCCTTTTGATTAAATTTTTAAATATTTTGTAGTAAATAATAAGAATTTTCTCTTATAAATGGAGTAATAGACGTATTTGAGATTTTACAGAAAAATAGTCCGTTCACACCCCTCGATTGTACTCAACCGATGCGCAATAACAATCAAAGTTTTACCTGCACAAATTTTATAAATCTCCTCCATAATCCTCGCCTCCGTTTCTCCATCAAGCGCACTCGTCGCTTCATCGAGCACCAAAATCTCAGGATCAGGATAGAGCGCGCGGGCAATGGCGATGCGTTGACGTTGACCGCCGCTAAGGTTGATGCCTCCTTCGCCCACGCGGGTGTGAATGCCGTCATGGTGACGCTCTAGCACTTCGAGCATTTGCGCCTTGTCCAAAACACTACGCACCCGTTCTTCGTCTATCATTTCATCAAAAGCCACATTTTGCGCTATGGTTCCTTCAAAAAGGTAGATATTCTGCGGAATGTAGCCGATTTTTTGTCTCCATGCGCGGATATTTTCATCACACAGCGCCACGCCGTCAATGAGAATGGAGGCGTTTTGCGGACGATAGAGCCCCATGATCAGATCGGCTAGGGTCGATTTACCGCTGCCGCTCTCGCCCACCAAGGCGATATGCTCGCCTTTGCGAATGGTAAATGAAACATCCTTGATGACAGGTCTTCCGCTTTGGTAGGCGAAGCTCACATGCTCGAGGGTGATCGATTCTTTAAAGGCGATCGGCGTTACATGTAAGGGCTCGTTTTCATACATCAAATCGTTGTGAATGATCTCTAGTGAGCGGTAGTTGAAGAGAATCTGATGGTAGCTGTTGATGATACGGTTGGCCGAGGGCATGAGGCGGTAGAGCCCCAAAATAAACATCGACAGAAACGCTAGCGCCGAGCTGATATCCTGCTCGTACTTCCAGACCAGATAGACCACCATAAACGCAATCAGTGAAAAACCCGCCGCTTCAAGCATCAGACGCGGCGCGTGCGAGAGGGCTTCGTTACTGATATTGGCTTTGGCGTACCCATAGCTCGCCTCTTTGAAGCGCTCCAAAACGGTTTTGTCGTTGCCGCGCAGCTTCATCAGCTTGAAGTTGCCCAGCGTTGCGGTGATGACCTCGAAAAAGCGTTTTTGGTGCACCTCCCGACTTGCTCCGGCGTGTTTGAAACGCTTGGAGAGCCCAAAAACGACGATTCCGGCATTGAGCAAAAGCAGCACTGTCAACAGCAGGGTGATTTTGGCGTTGATATAGAGCATCATGGCGTAGATCAAGATGGCGACGAACACTTCGCTGATCATAAAGAGCAGCGCAGAGATCAAAGTAGTGAGGTTGCGCGCCTCTTGTGTAATGGTTTTGGTCAGATCACCGCTGTTTCGGGTGATGAATTCGCGATAAGGCAGACCGAGATAGTTTTCAAAAAGTCGATACGCCAGCAGGTGGTAGCGCCCTTGGGCAAAACGGGCAAGCAGATAGAAGTAGATAAAGTTGATGCCGCTGCGCAACAGATAAAAGAGGATCAGTGCGACCCCAAAACTGATCACGAAATGATTGGGTTGCGTAAAGCCGAGTGCCGTGTAGATGGTGTGAAAATAGGGATTGGTTTGAATCAGATCGAAATCCCCCGCAACCGCGATAAAGGGCATAATGATAGAGACCCCGATTGTCTCGATAAGCGAGATGAAAATGGAGAAGAGCAACAAGCCACCCAAAAATTGCCGATCCCGCCGCGAGAGCAGCGCCGCGATGCGCCTTACGAAGGTGCTCATAAGAGACCCTCTTTTTTGATGCGCTCCTGATCCTCTTGCAAAGAGCGCTGCAGCGCCTCATACTCCGATTTTTTGATTTTGATATACGCTTCGGTCAGCGCGATCTTCTCGCGGATGCCTTCACCGGTGAGGAGGTAGCGGTACCCTTTTTTGTTCTCCGATTTCACAAAATTCTCCATCTTCACCAGCCCTTTGGCGATGAGGGCTTTGAGGATGTAGTTGACCTTGCCGACGCTGTAGCCCACTTCGTCGGCGAGGCTCTGTTGGGAGTGGTGCGCTTCGACGTTTTGGAGTACATGTAAGACATCAAAAGGGTCGGTGTTTTTCAAGTGCGCTATTCCTTGTTCATTCAGTGAGTGAATGATATAGCGCAAACGGTAAACGGCCCAAATCATTTGGCTACAATTGCGTTATGAAAATACTCTGCTTCCTTTTACCCCTGACCCTTGCGGCCCAGCAAGCGCCGCAGTATCTCTTCGCTTTTGATCCCGATCGCCACAGTGCCTGCGAGCAGGCCAAAGCACAGCTTAAAGCGCTTGAATATGTCACAGATCAGAGCGGCTGCGCGTGCGAAAAGGTCGATTTTGATGGTTGGCGCTGCGTTATTCGCTATGAGACCAACGCCTCCAAACCCTAAATGTGCGCCCTTTTTGGCATTATCGGTCGCTATGATCCGGCGCAGGCACGCAGCGCCCTCTCTTTGCTGCACCATCGCGGGCCGGATGGGTGCGCGATCATTGAGCGTGAGGGGCTATTTTTTGCCCACCATCGACTCGCCATTGCCTACACCTCCGCGCCGCAACCGCATCTTTATGACGGGCTATTGATCGCCTTCAACGGCGAAATCTACAACCACCGCGACCTTGGCATAGAGCTAGGTCATGAGGGCGCGAGCGAAATAGCGCTTCTGGCTTTGGCCTATCGGCGCTGGGGGGATGACTTTGTGGCGCATCTGCGCGGGATGTTTGCCATCGCACTGGTGGACAACGGCGTCTTAAAGCTCTGGCGCGACCGGCTGGGCAAGAAGCCGCTTTTTTATCTTCAGGGCAAAGACTTTTTCGCTTTCGCTTCCGAGATCAAGGCGCTGCGACCGCTGCTCTTACATGTAAGGATGAATGAAGAGGCGCTGCTGGGCTATTTGGGCTATCTCGCCCCCACGCCGCCGCACACTTTTTATGAGGGGATCGGCAAGCTTGAATCGGGTTTTACGGCGCGCTACGGTGCTGAGGGTTTTACATGTAAGCCCTATTACGACCTCTTACATGTAAAGCCTTGCGCCATCACGGATGAAGCAGAGGCGACGAAGCGGCTGCATGATGCTCTGTACACATCACTCGCTTTGCGGCTTGAATCCGCCGCGCCAATGGCCGCGCTGCTCTCTGGGGGCATCGACAGTGCGCTACTCATCGCCATGGCCAAAGCGCAGGGGCGGGAGCTTGAGGCGTATACGCTGGGATACGAGGGCTTTTCAAGCTACGACGAACGCGCCGCCGCCAAAGAGAGCGCGGCTTTTTTAGGGGTGCGCCATCATGAGCGCGTGATCACTCAAGAGGAGTTTATGCAGGCGTGCGATGCGGTCTTTGCGGCACTCGATGAGCCGCTCAATGATCCCGCGAGCGTGCCGCTGTATCTGATGTTTGAGCAGATTGCGCGCGATGGGGTGCGGGTGGTGCACAGCGGGGAGGGGAGCGATGAGCTCTTTTTGGGGTACCGACAGTACTTTGAGTATCTTGACATTGAAGAGGCCGCCAAGCTGCAGCACAAAAATTGGCTCAAAAAGTACTTTCGCGCCCACTTCTCGATGAACCGCGAGTGGGAGTGGTATAAGCGGGTTTTTGAAGGTTCTTTGCTCTTTCGCAGCAGCGGCGAGAAGTTTACCGATCTGCAAAAAAATGCCCTTTTGAAGCGTAGCGTGGCTGATAACGACGGCTTGCGCTATCTCGCACCGTGGCGTGCGCATTTCGAATCTTGCGGGCGCGATGATCCGGCCGATTGGTACACTTATGTTGATCTCAAACAGTTTCAAGCCGAGCACTTTTTGGTCAAGCTTGACCGTGTCTCCATGGCCCACTCCATCGAATCGCGCACCCCGTTTTTGGATCATTATCTAGCCGAGACGGTGATGGCGTGCGCCCCCGCACTGCGACGCGCCGGGCGTAAGGAGCTGCTCAAAAAGGTTGCCGCCCCTTATCTCAACGAGGCCATTCTTGCACGCAAGAAAAAGGGATTTTCCAACCCCTATATGGAGTGGTTGATCGCTTCAGGCGAGTTGGAGCGGATCGTGCATGTAAACAAAAAGACGGGACTTTTTCATGAAGCGGTGCTGCGCGAATACATCGAACGCGCCAAAGCGGGGCGTTTCAAGCAGCATGTGTGGGGACTGTATGTGCTCTCGCGCTGGATGGAGCGGGAGCTAATCTAGTTTGAGGGCGAGTTCGAGCATTCCGCTGACGTAGTTGGCCAAAAAGGTGAGCAGCTGCTTGTCTTGCTGGGTGAAACCCCCTTCGCCGCGCTTGTTGAGTAGCTGCATCACGCCGATGACGCTACGGTCGCTGCCGAAGATCGGCATGGTGATGAGGTTTTTGGTCTCAAAACCGCTTTGTTGGTCGATGGCGGCGAGAAAGTCGGGGTGTTGGTAGGGGTCATTGACCAGTTGGGCTTGCGCACTGCGGTAGGTCAGCCCCGCGATGCCTGAACCTAGACTGATGGCAATGCGTCCCACGCCGTTACTGACCCGAGTCCAGAGCATTCCGTTGGGTTCGTCGATGATGTAGATGGAGCAGCGCTCCGCGCGCAACAGCATCTTGGCTTCATTGGCGATGGCAATGAGCATCTCGCTAAGCTCTTTGCTTTGGGAAAGCTGCTTGCCAAAGGCGGCAATTTGCTCAAATGCTTCGGGGCTCATCTTCAGATGCCTGCGATACTATCGCCGCCCTCTTGTAAAAAGGTGGAGAGCTCCAGATAGCCGCTGACGTAGTGGGCGAAAAAGACCATCAGCCGGACATCTTTCTCCTCGAAGCCGTCAGGTTTATTGAGTAGCTGCATCACCCCGATAATACGGTGGGTGGAAGCGAAGATCGGTATCGAAGCGACATTTTGTGTCACGAATCCGGTCTGCTCGTCCACGCTTTGCAGAAAATCGGGATTGGTGTAGGGGTCGTTCTCGACGATGCTGCGGCCTTCGCGCACGCTCTTACCGGCAAGGCCCTGATCGATACCGATGGAAATGCGTTCTACGCCGTCGGCCATCGTGGTCCAGAGTTTGCGGTTTTTGGTGTCGAAGATATAGAGCGAACAGCGCTCCGCACCTACAAGCTCTTTGGCATAAGATGAGATGAGCGGCAGCGCCTCTTCAATGGCGCTGTGCTGGAGGAGTTCACGACCGAATGCGGCCAGTTTGAGATGCGGGTTCATGGCAGATCCGTATTAGAGATTGTTGGCTTTTTTGTAAGCGACAATCATGGTGTAAGCTTCGTCTTTGAGGCGCAGCTTCTCTTTTTTGAGCTTTTCGATCTCCAGCATTGTCAGGGGGATTTTGCCCTGTTCTGCGGCGATGATCTGATCGTCAAGTTCGTTGTGCTTGTCAAAAATTTTTAGAAAGTGGGCGTTGGCTGCCTCGTTGGCTTTCATATGGGAGATGATATCGCGGTATTCATGAAGCATGTAAATCCTTTGTTGGTTGGAGTAGGGAATTATCCTAACACTACTTCGCTTTATTATCGCAAAATCCGCGGCAGGGTGATCCCCTCTTGGCCGTGGTATTTACCGTTTTTATCTTTGTAGCTGGTTTCGCACATCTCATCCCCTTCAAAGAAGAGCACTTGGGCGATTCCCTCGTTGGCGTAGATTTTGGCCGGCAGCGGCGTGGTGTTGGAGATTTCAATGGTGATGTGGCCTTCAAATTCCGGCTCAAAAGGGGTGACGTTCACGATGATGCCGCAGCGCGCGTAGGTGCTTTTACCCAAGCAGATCGCCAAAACATTACGGGGGATTTTAAAGTACTCGATGGTCCGTGCCAGCGCAAAAGAGTTGGGCGGTACGATACAGACCTCACCCCGAAAATCGACCACGTTGGCATCATCGAACTGTTTGGGATCGACGACAGTGGAGTTGAGGTTGGTGAAAATCTTGAATTCATCGCTAACGCGAATGTCGTAACCGTACGAGCTGAGGCCGTAGCTGACGACGCCCTTGCCCACCTGATCTTCGCAAAAAGGGACGATCATCGCCTCTTTGAGTGCCTTTGTCCGAATCCAACTGTCTGCTTTGAGCCCCATGACTACCCTTATAGTTCAATAATATTATGCTATTATAGCACACTTTATTTAAGCTGTTTTTTAGGAGAGGGCATGGATTTTAAACAAATCAAAGAGCTGATGCGCGAGTTTGACAAGAGCGGGCTGTCGGCCATGAAGATCAAAAAAGACGATGTGTCGCTGGAGCTGGAGAAGGCGGTATCGGTCGTTGCCGCACCCGTACATGTAACCGCGTCCGCCCCTGTGGCTTCGCCTGTTGCCGCATCGGCAGCCTCTGCGCAGCCTACGGCTCCCGTAGCGGTGGCGGGCGATATGATCCGCTCTCCGATGGTGGGAACGTTTTATGGCTCACCGTCTCCCGAGTCGGCTCCGTTTGTCAAGGTGGGTGATCGTGTGAAAAAGGGTCAGGTCGTGGCGATTCTTGAGGCGATGAAGATTATGAACGAACTTGAGGCGGAGTTTGACTGCAAGGTGCTTGACGTGCTGGTCAAAGACGGTCAGCCCGTTGAGTTTGATATGCCTCTGTTTGTTGTGGAGAAGCTGTAGGTATGGCCGAGATCAAACGTATTCTGGTCGCTAACCGCGGCGAAATCGCCTTGCGTGCGATCCGCACCATCAAGGAGATGGGCAAAGAGGCGGTCGCCGTCTATTCGACCGCCGACAAAGAGGCTGCCTATCTGAAGTTTGCCGATGCTGCCATCTGTATCGGCGGTGCTCCGAGCAGCCAGAGCTATCTCAACATTCCCGCCATTATCTCCGCTGCAGAGATTAGCGGCTGTGATGCGGTATTCCCCGGATACGGCTTTTTGAGCGAAAACCAGCATTTTGTCGAGATCTGTACCCATCACGGGCTTAAATTCATCGGCCCGACCCCTGAGGTGATGGTGATGATGTCGGACAAATCCAAGGCCAAAGAGGTGATGGTGGCCGCCGGCGTGCCCGTTATTCCGGGCTCTGAAGGAGCCATCAAGAGTATTGCCGACGCCAAGGTGCGTGCTCAAGAGGTCGGTTATCCGATCATTCTCAAAGCCGCAGCGGGCGGAGGCGGGCGCGGAATGCGCGTCGTGGAAGACGAGAGTTACATTGAGAACGCTTTTTTGGCCGCTGAATCTGAAGCCATCACCGCTTTTGGCGACGGTACCATCTATATGGAAAAGTTCATCTCCAATCCGCGTCATATCGAAGTGCAGGTGATCGCCGATGCGCACGGTAATGTCCTACATGTAGGCGAGCGCGACTGCTCGATGCAGCGCCGCCACCAAAAGCTGATCGAAGAATCGCCTGCGGTGGTGCTCACCCCTGAAGTACGTGCACGCCTGCATGACTCCGCGGTGCGCGCCGCGCAGTACATCAAGTATGAGGGTGCGGGAACGTTTGAGTATCTGCTTGATAGCAACCTCAACTTCTATTTTATGGAGATGAACACCCGCCTTCAGGTAGAGCATACCGTCTCTGAAGAGGTGAGCGGGCTGGATCTCATCGAGCTGATGATTCGTGTGGCCGAGGGCGAAGCCCTGCCGCCTCAAGAGAGCATTCATCTGGTGGGACACTCTATCGAGTGCCGCATTACCGCAGAAGATCCGGTGAAATTTCTGCCCTGTCCGGGTAAAATTACCCGTTGGGTTGCTCCCGGTGGACGCGGGGTGCGGCTCGACACCCATGCCCACGCCGGATATGTCGTACCGCCTACGTATGATTCGATGATCGGGAAGCTGATTGTCTACGGCAAAGACCGCAACGATGCGATCCGCCGTATGCACCGCGCGCTAAGCGAGTTTGAGATCGTTGGGATCAAGACGACCATTCCGTTTCACATTCGCATGATGGAGAACCCCGACTTTATCAACAATACTTTTGACACCAAATATCTCGAGCGTCAAAAAGCGTTATAGTCAAAAATTGTTTAAGCCTTTTTGGTGTAGTATTGATTCAAAACTACACCAAAACATCGAGGCGTAACCATGCGACTGCAAGACCTTTCCATTCACAAGAAAGTCCACCTTCCGCTCATTGCTTCTATTCTCATCGGACTGGTCATTATCTTGGTCAACTATTTCGGCGCGATCAAAGAGATCGAACGGCATACCTATGAGCAGAGCGCCAAAGAGCTGAGCGGTTTTTTCGAAGATGCCTATGAAGCCAAAAATGACGTTGGCCTAACCAATGCGATCATGATCGCTCAAAATTATTATGTCATTGAGGCGCTCAAACAGCAGAATCGTCAAATGGCGATCGACGCATTGGCAGGCATTTCGGAGGAGTTCAAACGCTCTACCAAATATCAAAATGTTAAAATCCATCTGCATGACGCTCAGGTACACAGCTTTTTGCGGGCATGGAGTCCCAAAAAATTCGGTGACGACCTGAGCGGTTTTCGCCACAGTATCAATGAGCTCAAGCGGAGCCAAAAACCGTTTGTAACGACCGAGGTCGGGGTGGCGGGGCTGGTGCTACGCGGTTTAGCTCCGGTGATGGAGAATGGGCACTATTTGGGCTCTGTCGAGTTTATACAAGGACTCAATTCCATCGTCGGTGATGCTAAAACAAAGCGCGGATTCGATATGGCCGTGCTGCTTAAAAAGAGTGAGAGCGCGGAGGCGAAAGAGCTCGCTAAGGCGCCTGTTTATGGTGATTATCTGCTGGCTATCAATGAAGGGGTGATGGATCGTAGTTTTGCTTCAGCATTGCCTGTGATCAAGCCGGAAAAAGGGCCGCAGGTGCTGGGAGGCTACTTTGTGACGACGGTGCCTATTCAAGGATTTAACGGTTCAGTTTCAGGCTACGCGGTCATCGGTGAGCCGCTCTCAAAAGTTGCGGCCAGTATCGAACAGGCCAAATCGGCGCTCTTACAGCAGTTGGTGATTATCGGTGCTATGGATATGCTCATTCTCTTTTTCCTGATTTTCATCATTCAAGTGGCGGTTGCGGGACCGATTGGTCGTATGGCGCGTGTGGCCAAGTCGCTCTCTGAAGGCGATGCCGATCTGGGCAGTCGTGTCACGATAGAGTCTAAAGATGAAATCGGACAAGCAATGAGCCACTTCAATACCTTTTTGGACAAAGCTGAAATGATTGCAAAACAGGCACAGCGTCAAGCCGATGAAGCGAAACAGGCACAAAAAGACACCGAAGTAGAGATGCGCCGCAACCGCATGACGCTAAGCCTTTCAGACGGTATGATCAAGGGGGCGATCGAAAATGCCAACGATCTGCGCGGCAGTCTGAGCGGCAATATTCAGACCGTCAATGAGGTGAATCGGCTCAATCAGGAGACGGCGAAGGTGATTGATGAGGTCAATGTGCATACGGATGAGATCATCGAGAGCATGAGCAAGATCTCGCAGATGACCGATCAGTCCCGAAGCAACTCTGAGCAGGTCAACGCCAACGTCGAAGAGATCTACACGGTGATTTCGCTGATTAAGGATGTCTCCGATCAGACCAACCTGCTCGCGCTCAACGCCGCTATCGAAGCGGCGCGCGCGGGAGAGCATGGACGCGGCTTTGCCGTCGTTGCCGATGAGGTGCGAAAGCTGGCGGAGCGAACGCAAAAAGCGACCAGTGAGGTCGAGGCGAACATCAGCGTGCTGAAGCAGAACTCCCTTTCGATGCTCGAAAACAGTGAGCAGGTCGAGAGCTACACCGATGCAAGTGCGCGCAAGCTGGATGAATTCAAGGCGATCATGGCACGTCTGATCGACAACGCCGAGAGCATCCGCCACGACAACGAACAGATCGCACACGAGCTCTTTGCCAATATGGCCAAATTAGACCATATGATCTTCAAAAACAACGCTTATGCCGCTGCTTTTGAGGGGCGTGCCAATACCTCTCTCTCAAGCCATACCGAGTGTAATTTGGGGCGCTGGTATACTCATGAGGGTAAAGAGACCTTTGGGCTTAAAGAGGCGTATCGTCAACTTGAAGAGCCGCATCGTCTGTTGCATGAGAAGATCAAAAAAGCGATGGAGCTGGTGGCGCAAGACAGCGTGGCCCATGCCGATACGATTACCGCCCTCTTTGCCGAGGCGGAAGCGCAGAGCCGAAGGGTATTCGCGCAGCTAGGCGCGATGATTCGGGTTTAGCGCAGATACTCGATCTGTGCGTTCATGCGCAGCCGTTCGAAGTGCTCGCCGAGCACCAGATTGCGTCGTTCTTGCATAATTGCGTTGCTCACTTGTGCGCGCACCTGCTCGAGCGGTAGGGTTTGGGAATCATTTTTGGACGTAACAAAAAAGGTGCTGTAGCCGCCCGTGGGGGAGGGGATGATCTGGGTGAAGCTCCCCTCTGGGGTGGCAATCAGCAGTTGCGCGAGTTGCGGGTTGAGCTGCGCGCTTGGCAGTTGTGCGTTTTGGGTCTGGACGTCGCTGAGATTGAGCATGGGATTTTGTGTTTTCGCTTGCAGGCTCTGCGCGGAGGGGGCGCTGTAGATCGTGACGGAGAAGCTTTGAGGGTAGCTGAATTCGTTGATGTGCTGTAGGTAGTAGGTCTCTTCATCTGAGGCTTCCGGTGGGTTGATGCGTGAATAGGCGATGGCGCTGTAGAGCTTTTGACTCAGCAGTTTCTCTTCGATGCGCTTTTTGAACTGCTCCGCATCCACGCCGCGCACCCGCAGCATGGCATCGTAGAGTTCCGAGACACTCATGTTGTTTTGTGCGGCCATTGCTTTAATATCTTCGATCACCTCTTCTTGACGCACGTTGATGTTACGCTCTATAATCTCTAGCTCTTCGAGTTTTTTGCGGATCAGTAGATCGATCGCCTTGTCACGGGGAAGTTTGGATTGGCGCATCTCCTCTTCGACATCATAAAGCGTGATCGCCTTCTCTTTGACCAATACGGCGATACCGCCGACGGTCTGTGCCCCAAGCGCCGCTGCCAAAACGGCACTAAGCAGTGCTTTTTTCATCGCCTCTCCTTACATGTAAAGGGGGCATTTTACAACAGTTAGGGTAAAATTCGCCCACTTTACATGTAATGCCATCAAAGTGACATCATTGTTTTTAAGGTTCCATTAAGGAGCCGTTTTGCATAGTGCTTCATCGTCGTTGATATAACAACATGAGTTTTCAAATTTTATGCAGGCATAATTATGTGCTGTTTTACTATCGAGTGAAACCGAGAGTTGTGTACCGTTTTCATTAACGCCATAGGCAAAAATTTCACCGCCATACGAAATGTCCCCATCGGCCGCAAATGTACCGCCTCCATCAGGTTCAAGCCAGTAGCGGTGTTGATTGCCATTAGAATAATCAATGACCCACTCTCCCACAATGGTTTCGCTACCAAGCATTACGTCGTCGCCATAATAACCCCATGTATTCATGGGATTTCCCAGATTACTAATACTGCTGCTGGAGCTGTTTGAAGAAGAGGAAGACGAGGGCGCGGAGTGATGATCGGAACTGCTGCCGCACCCGACAATCAGAAATGAAGTCATCAGTGAAAAGATAGTTATTATACGAAACATGTTTTTGCTCCTAATAGGCTGTTACTGCGACGCCCATATTGAGCTCCGCATTGTGATCTGGACTGAAGGTGTTGTATCGGCATATATTTAATGTGTAGGTGCTGTTGGTATTGTTAGGGTTAAATTCTGCAACGGCCCAGTTGTCTTCTTGCCAATTGTTGGCGTTGGGATATTCCGTAGAGCCATCGAATGATGTAGTGACAATGTTGCCATTGGCATCAGTTACATAAAAAAACAACACTGTACCGTGTGCATTGTTATTCAGGACATAATCTTCATTAATTTCCCAAGTGAAGGCAACTCTTGCATGGGCATAATAGCTTGGGGCAGTGAATGTCCAGCCTGTGTAGCAACTGCTGGTGCCACTCCATGAAAATGGCCCATTGCCGTTAGGGTCGTACCAGTATGCCGCGAAGCGGTCATTGTAAATTGGACGTTGTACATTGATGCCACCTGCACCCACGGCGCTGTCTTCTGTAGTTTCGGCATCATCAACATCGCCTATGACGTCTGTTGCACTGGCCAGCATCATGGCTTTTAAAACCGGTACGTTGCCTTGCAAGAAAGGATTTTCCGCCAAAATATCTGCCGCAATTGCTGCCGCATGAGGTGCGGCGAAGCTTGTACCCGTCCGATTGGTGACTTGCCTACCATTAAAGGCATAGCTAATATTAGTTCCAGGAGCTACCAGTTCAGGTTTTTCATTACCTAGTGTCGGGTTTTCATAATTTGACAAACCGCTACCGCCATCTGTTACATGTATATTATCTGTACCATCATCGTAATTACCAACTGAAATGATGTTGTAAGCTTTTGCAGGAGATTCCACAACAGTCGGATCACCATCATTATGATTACCTGTTGAAATAAAAACCGGTATATTGACGTCACGTACATGCTCGTCAAAGATAGCATCCTCTGTAGTATACACATTACTATTGGCGCTATTTCTATTAAGGCTATAGGTTTCAACACGAATGCGCGGCCCAATACTATTGCTTATTTCATTCGTAGTTGGAAGCGCGTTTTCATAAACATAGTTAGCATTTTTGCAATATTTGAATGCGTCCGGCGCTACACTAGCGATAATCCCTCCTACTAAAAATGTATGATTATTGTTTGACGCATCTCCGGTAGTTCCATCAAATTCATGATATAGACCTTCAACATCTTCGGGATCATTACACTGTGCGTCTGAGAAATAGATGCCGATTCCGCCGCCGCGCTGATTATTACGTTGGGGTGTCCAGTCCAAAACTACAGGATCAACACGTGTAGCAATCATGGCTGAATCGATACTATAGGAGTGCTCGGCATCCAAACCGATAGACTTAATGGAATCAGCGTATTTGATAAGAAATTTTTTCAACTCTTTTTTACTCATCTCTGTAACGAAATAACTACTCTCACCTTTGCTATTATCCAGTGATGAGGCCATTTTGTTCTCTTTGAGGTAGGCGTGGATGCTCTTGGCAACCTCTTTTCGTGCGGAACTTTGTTTTTTTAAATAGGCATCTGTGGCGTGATCTTTTTGTTCGATGTGCGCTTTTAACTCTTTTTCAAAAAGCTCTTTACCGTTGATGTGATATTGCGCATCGCCATCTTCGTTTTTGGAGTATATTCCCGTAGACATCTGAAGTTCATTATATAAAATTTTGTATTCGTCAAAATTCCTGAGCGCCACCAGTAGTTTAACGGTATCGTCATCTTTTTTTGAGAGTAAAATTTTCTTCATCTCGTTATCAACTTTTCTGGCCTCTTTTTCACTCAGCTTCATGGCTGCTTTAAACTCTTTGAAAAGCTTTTCATGCGTTTCTTTGTCGGCTTTGACACTTGTACTGTCAACTTCAGGCAGCACCCCCCCACTTAATAGCGTATTGCTTAACGCAACGAGTGCAACGGCCAGCGATATTTTTACTTTCATTTACGATCCTTCATTCAATATACAACAATCAAGTCTCACATTTAGCAAGATGTATTGTTTGAAAAATATTTAAGCACATAAGCTATTAATATATAGTTAAAATCACTTAAATTTTATAAAATTATTAATTGTTGTATATTTCCGGTTTACATGTAAGATAGGGTAAAATGCCGCAATTCTCTTTACATGTAAGGAATCAACATGATTGTAACGCGTTTTGCACCTTCTCCGACGGGTTATCTGCATATCGGGGGGTTGCGCACCGCGCTCTTTAGTTACCTTTGGGCCAAACGCAACGGGGGGACTTTTTTGCTGCGCATCGAAGATACCGATATGGCGCGCAACAACGAAGAGGCGGCACTGGCGATCGTCGAAGCCTTTAAGTGGGTCGGACTGGCGCATGATGGGGAGATCACCTATCAGTCACGCCGTATGGATATTTATAAAGAGTACATCGAAAAACTGCTGCACAGCGGCAAGGCGTACCGCTGTTATATGTCTAAAGAGGAGCTTGACGCCCTGCGCGAGGAGCAGAGCGCGCGCAAGGAGCGGCCGCGTTATGACGGGCGTTACCGCGATTTTACCGGCACGCCGCCCGAAGGGGTCGCTCCGGTGATCCGCATCAAAGCGCCCCAAAGCGGCGTGCTGAGCGTACATGACGGGGTGAAGGGGCGCATCGATTTTCGGGTGGAGGATATCCTTGATGACTTTATCATCGCGCGCAGCGACGGCACGCCGACGTACAACTTCGTCGTGGCGGTGGATGATGCGCTCATGGGGGTCACGACGGTCATTCGCGGCGATGATCACCTCTCCAACACGCCCAAGCAGATGGTGGTGTATGAGGCGCTGGGCTTTAAGATTCCGGAGTTTTACCATGTGCCGATGATTCACAACGCCGAGGGCAAAAAGCTCTCCAAGCGCGACGGCGCGACCGATGTGATGATGTATCGGGAGATGGGCTATTTGCCCGAGGCGCTGCTCAATTTTCTGGTGCGTCTGGGGTGGAGCCATGGGGATCAGGAGCTCTTTAGTATGAAAGAGATGCTTGCACTCTTCAACCCCGCCGACATCAACAAATCGGCTTCGATCTATAACACCGAAAAGCTCGATTGGCTCAATGGCCACTACATCAAAAACTGCTCCAACGACCGTTTGGCACAGTTGCTTGAGGGCTTTGAGCTCTTTTTGAGTTCGCATGACAAGCGCGAAATTCTGCTTGATGCGGTCAAAGAGCGCAGCAAAACCCTTGCCGATATGGCGGCGCAGATTCGGGAGATTCTCCAAGCCCCCGAGGTTTACGACGAAAAAGCGGTCGCCAAAGCCTTCAAAAGCGAAGCGACCGAGGTGCTTGAGGTGTTTGCGATGCGCCTCTGTGATGCGCGTGAGTTGCACTTGCCTTCGGATTATCATCAGGTGATGGAGGCGCTGGTTGGGGAGATGGGCATCGGGTTTGGCAAGCTGGGGCAACCCTTGCGTTTGGCGCTTTTAGGCAAACTCGGCGGACCGGGGCTTGATAGCGTGATGGCGATCATCGGTGCGGACGAGACACGCCGTCGCATCGAGAAGGCGATTGCACAGATCGTTTAAGCCTTACATGTAAAGGTTAGATGGCAGCGGCAAGCAGCTCATTGACGGTGACGGCGATGCGTTTGATATCGCTTGATTCCTGGGCTAAAAAACATTCCAGGGTGGCTTGGATGGCTCCAAAGTGTTCAGGATTATTAGCGATATAGCTTTCGAATGCCTCCGGCGCACTTTCGCCGATGCGCTGAAAGGCGAGTAGCTTTTTGGTATAGTTGCTCACGATCAGCTCAATGAAGCCGATGAGTTGGCGTTTGAGTGCGCGCTCGTCATCGCTGAGTATCTCCGCGCGCTCAAGAGCACCCAGCAGACGTACGATCTCGAAGCGATCGACGGTCTTGAAAAAGAGTGCGCCCACGTTTGGATAGCTGTGGTGGGTCTGCTCTTTGATCATGATCGTGGCAATCGCAAAACGCAGATACTCCAGATGCCCAAAAAAGTCGTTGAAACGCTCATTCCCTTCGATCAGGCTTTTGGCGTTTTTGGGGTTAATGCCGTGGAGCAGCTCAAAGAGCGGGGTCTTATAATCGAGTATGTGCGCCGCATCGATTTGAGAGTCATCAAGATAGCGTACCATCCAGCGCGTCGAGAAGTTGAGCACATGTTCGATTTCGCCCAGTAGCCGATACTGAGTAGCCGTATCCATCAGGTAGTCATTACGGTAGAGTTCGAAGCGGATGTTGTTGGCGTCAAAGAGGCGGTTGCAGATCAGATAGGATTTGATCTTGCGCAAAAAGCGTGCTTCACCCAGTTTGGCATAATCGCCGATGAAGCTGCTGCCTTGGTAGTTGATGAGGGTATTGGCGATGACGGTTGCGGTGATTTCGCGGCGCAGCGGGTGTTGTTTGATTTCATGATCATAAACGCTGACGATCGATTTGGGGAAATATTTGAAGAGATAATCGGTGGCAAAGGCCTCGTCGATGAGCGGTGTACGCAGCAGCAAACTTTTTAAAAAGAGCTTGGCGTAGCTGAGCAGCGAGCCTAGAACAGGTCGTACGATTCCCCCCTCTTGGCTCAGTATTTCACGCATGTTTTCATTCTTGGGGATGTAAAACTCTTTGCGCTTAAAGAGACCCAGATGCTGCTCAAGGATCTCTATGGTGCTGATGAAGTAGTCGGGATAGAGGCGGCTTCGCCGCTCGTCGCGCGAGAGCGCCAGGGATTGGGCGTAGTTGCTCCACAGCACCGAATTGAGCACCTGATCACTCAATGAGAGCAGCAGCGTGCGGCACTCTTGAGCGTCAAGCAGCCCCTTGGAGCGGATGATCGAAAGGAGGATTTTGAGGTTCACCTCATGATCTGAGGTGTTGACGCCCGCAGCGTTGTCAATGCCGTCAAGGTTGATTTTGCCTCCCATAAGGGCATATTCGATCCGCGCTTTTTGGGTAAAGCCCAGATTGCCCCCTTCACAGACGCAGCGCGCGCGCAGCTCGCTCGCGTCGATGCGTACCGCCTCATTTTGCTTGTCGCCAAGATCAAGATTGCTCTCTTCGCTGCTTTTGACATAGGTGCCCACGCCGCCGTTAAAAAGGAGATCCGACTCCAAGGTGAGCAGCGCGCGCGCCAGCTCCTCGCCGGACATCGCTTTGCGCGCGGTTTTGAGGAGTTTTTTGATTTGAGGTGAGAGCTCGATCGACTTTTGAGCGCGTAAAAAGACGCCGCCGCCCTCGGAGATGCACTGCGGATTGTAGGAGTTCCAGCCTCCCGCTTTGGCTGCAAAGAGGCGTTTGCGCTCTTCATAGGCTACATGTAAGTCGGGATCGGGATCGATAAAGACCTCAGCAGTAGAGATAGCCCCGATAAGCTTTAAGTAAGGCGATTCGAGCATGCCGTTGCCAAAGACGTCGCCGTTCATTGACCCGATCCCCACAACCGTGATCGGGCTCTTGGTAAAGTCGATCCCTTGTTCGATAAAGAAGCGTTTGGTAGAGACCAAAGCGCCCTTGGCGGTAATGCCCAGCTCTTTGTGCCCGTATCCGTTGCTCCCCCCGCTGGCAAAGGCGTCGCCCAGCCAGTAGCCGCGCTCTAGGGCAACGGCGTTGGCGGTGTCGCTCATGGCGGCCGTGCCTTTGTCGGCGGCGACGACAAAATAGGTATCCTCTTCATCATAGGCAACGATGCGCTCGTCACGCTCCAAGCGCCCCTCTTTGAGGTTGTCGACCAGATCGAGCAGATTGTGGATGAAGGCGCGGTAGACCCGCTCAAACTCCGCTTTGTCGATTGCTTCACGCGGTTTGCGGATCACAAAGCCCCCCTTGGCACCGTCAGGGACGATGATGGCGTTTTTGCCTTGTTGGGTGATCATCAGCGACTTGATCTCCTGGCGGTAATCTTCATGCCGTTCGCTCCAGCGCAGACCGCCTCGGCTGATGCGGCTCATGCGCAGATGCAGACCGCTAAAGCTGTTGTCAAAAACAAAGGTTTCAAGATTGGGCTGTACCCCTTTGAGGTTTTCGGCGAATTTTTGGGTATTGATTTTACATGCGATCGTTTCGCGCTCCATAAAATAGTTGGTGCGCAGCATCTGCCCCAGCAGCGCATAGGCCAGCTTAAGGATCTTGTCGTCGGTGATGCTGGGCACCTCTTTGATCTGTTCATCGAGTCGTTTTTCGATCTTTTTGAGCGCCTCTTCACGGCGTTTGAAGGCTGGATCGAACTTGGCCGTAAAGTACTCCAGCAGGCTTTTGACGATCGCATGGTGCGTCGTGAAGGTCTGGATAAAAGCTTCGTGGTTGATGTTGACCGCCGCTTGATTGAGGTACTCGATCAGCGCGCGCATCAGTTGTACCTGACGGGGCGTGAAGTTCTCACGGTAGATGAGCGCAAAGAGTTTGCAGCGTTTGAAGTGGGGCGTGCCCAGCGCTTCGGTGACAATGGCCGCGATGTTGCTTTGTGCTTTGGCGAATTGGTCGGGATCGTCGATTTGCAGGCCAAAGCGGTAGAGGTGATAACGGCGCTCTTCATGCTCGAAGCCGTCGCTGGTCTCGTCGATGATATCAAAACCGAAATCGTCAAGCAGCGGCATCATCTGAGAGAGGGTGCGCGGCTTTTCGCTGGCGATGCTAAGGGTGCTGCGCTGCGCGTCGATGAGGGTGATGATTCCGCTGCGCGCTAAAAGAGCGCGTTCTGTTTGGCTCAGCGGGATCGATAGGGGGTCGGTGTGGGGCATAGTAGACTCCTTACATGTAGGTCGTCTTAATTGTAGCTAAGCTCTCTTTACATGTAACGATGACGATTGATGCGGTAGAGCCGCCAAAAGCGGTGCAGTCCGCTGAGTGTTTTGGGCTCAAGAGTGTAGCTGATGCGTTCGAGGTAGCTGATGATGTCCGATGTACTGAGCGCTTTTTCGGCGGCAACCTGCTTTAAAATATAGTAGGGGATGCGCGGTTTGCGGCGCATCATCTCCCGCTCGATGGACTCAAGTACGCGTGCATGGCGGTGGTAGCAGAGCAGGCCGAAGACAAAAGGGAGCCTTTCGCGCGCGACCCAGCGCTGCGCGAGATCGACCCCTTCGCCGCCTTGAATGCGGTAGCGCAGCGCAGCGTCGCCGATGAGGATGCGTCCTTGGACGCCCAGCAGTCTGGCCAGCATGTTGGAGGTGGCCGAAGCGGCGTCGGGAACAAATCCGCTATGGGGTAGTGCCAGAACGCTTTGGACCTCCGCTTTGGCGACGATGCCCAGCTTGACATGTTTGAACCGCCGCCCTTCGATGCTGGAGATAAAGGCCGCATCGATTCGTCTGGCACGGAAGTCGCGGTTGATTTTTGAGGGGACGCCGCGTTTGGCGCGCAGACTTAGCGCCTGGTTCGCTCCGCGTAATCGGCGCTTGAGCAGAAGGTGTACCGGCAGCAGATTAAGGTAGTCGATTTTGCCAAAAACCATGCGTGCGGCTCCTTGTTTTAGGAGGGGGATTATAGCACTTTGGTATAATCTAGCACTTTAATAATCAAGGAGCCTCCATGGTGAGTGTTGAATTTTTGGGGCCGATCGGTAAGTCACCGCTACAGCTTCAGGTGCAGAGCCTGCGCGAACTCTCGGCGCTTTTGGCGCAAGATCCTGAGCTGAGCGCATGGCTGCAAAGCTGCGCCGTAGCGGTCAATGACGTGTTGGTCTCATCGCTTGATACGCCGCTGCGCAGTGGCGATAGGGTTGCCTTGTTGCCGCCGGTATGCGGAGGATGAGTATGCTGGAGCTGCATCAGGGACCGCTGGAGGTCAGCGCTATTTTGAGTCGCTGGTACGAAAGTCAAAAGAGCTTCAACTACGGTGCCTACATCCCGTTCGTGGGGACCGTACGTGAAGAGGGGGGGATCGAGGCGCTGAGTTTTGACATCTACGAGCCGATTTTGCAGCGCTGGTTTGAAGCGTGGCAAGCGCGCGCCGCGCAGCAGGGAGCGATCGTGATGATGGCGCACAGCATCGGCGACGTTCCGGTACACGGCTCTTCGTACATCTCCGCCGTCTTTTCGCCGCAACGCAAGGTCGCGCTTTCGCTGATCGCATCGTTTGTGGAGGACTTCAAAGCGCAGGCGCCGATTTGGAAATATGACGTTATTGGCGGTCAACGTGTGTACGCCCGCGCGCGCTCGACGCCGATTGTAGGCAGCGGATTGCTTGGAGGCGGCGCGTGATCGGCTTTGAAGCATCCATGCGGCTGCTGGAGCTGCTCAGCGTCCCCGCTCCCTCAACGCAGAAGCTCTTTTTGTCCGAAGCACTGGGGCGCATTTTAGCCCATGACGTGGTGGCGCAAGAGGATGACCCCAAGGTGCCGACCGCAGCAATGGATGGGTACGCGATTGTATCTGAAGATCAGGAGTGGGGCGAAATAGAGATTTCCGGCGTTAACCCCGCTGGTAGTGATGAGGTTCTGGAGGTGCGTTCGGGCTGTTGCATCAAGACCTTTACCGGAGCCAAAATGCCCCAAGGTGCCGATACGCTCATCCCCATCGAGCATGTCGAAGTGATCGAAGGAAAGATCCGTATCCATAAGCCGGTGCCCAAAGGCTTTAGTGTCCGTCCCGTAGGAGAGAGCTATGTCAGGGGCGAGGTGCTCATTGCGGCGGGAGAGCGCATCGGTTTTGCGCAGATCGGCGTGCTGGCGGCTTTGGGTTATGTGATGGTGCAGGTGCAGCGTAAAGTACGCATCGCGGTGCTCTCCACGGGCAGTGAAATTGTCGATGTCGGCGTGGCGCTGCGTCATGACGCGCAGATTCGCAGCACCAACCACATTACCATCGAAGCGATTGCGCGCAGCGCGGGTGCCGAGGTGATCCAGATGGGGGTTGTGGGGGATCGGTTTGATGAGATCATGGAGGTGCTGCAAGAGGCGATGACGCAAGCCGATATCGTGGTAAGTACCGGCGGGGTGAGTGTAGGGGATTATGATTTTGTCAAAGAGATCGTCCCCAAGCTCGGCGCGGAGGTGATCTTTCAAGGGGTGCGCATCAAACCCGGGCAGCATCTGATGTTGGCGCAAAAAGGGGAGCGTTTTATCCTTGCTTTGCCGGGTTTTGCTTACTCATCGAGCGTCACCTTTATCCTTTATGGGCTTGGGTTGATGCGCCGCTTTGAAGGGCGCGAAGCGCATCCAGCGCTGATCGAAGCGACGTTGCGGTGCGATTTTAAGAAGCGTGGCGGCAAGAGCGACTTTACGGCTTGTAACTTGAGCTTTGAGGAGGGGCGCTATTGGGTTGATTTTGAGGGCAAGAAGAGCGGTTCTTCGGCAATTTTGACCAATCTTCTGGGGCAAAGTGCGCTTATGCTTAGCGGGGAGGAGGATACGCATTTGGCTGCGGGAACCTCCGTGCATGTACTGAAATGGGATCACTTTTGATACAATGACCCAAATAGATCACGAGGGTACACGATGTTACATGTAATGATTGTGGATGACAGTGTGACGGTGAGACGGATGATGAAAAATGTGCTCACGCGTCTGATCAGATCGGAGATGGTTTTTATCGAGGCGGGAACGGGGATTGAGGCATTGGCGGAATTGAGTAGCCATCCTGAAATCAAGCTGGTGATGCTGGATGTGAATATGCCGGAGATGAACGGAGACATTTTTTTGGAGAAGATGCGCGCCAACAGCGACTACAACCACATACGGGTCGTGATGGCGACTACGGAAGCGGAGAAGCGCACGGTGATGCGGATTATGAAGCTAGGCGCCAACGGCTATATCATCAAGCCCTTCACGCCTCAGGCGATGCGCAAATCGCTTGAGCCGATTCTGGCGCGCATGGGGATTCCTATGGTTGAAGAGAAATCACTTTAAATTTTGCTTAAGGAGGCTTTGAGCGCCTCCTCCTCAATTTGCTCTTTGGCGAATTTTATGACTACTTTTTCTTCGGTTTCGTTGATATACCACTCCGCTATGTGCGCATGTTCCAGCGCCTCAAGCTTGGCCATATCGACGCTAGAGCGCTCTAGGTACAGATGTGCGTAACGGATCGGATTGCTCATGCGCAGGGTCCACAAAAGCCATGCGATACCTAGTATGATCATACTAGCGGCGATCCCCTCTTTGTGGCTCTGCTCCAGCATCAAACCGGCAAAGGTGCCGCCGATAAAGGTAGCAAAATAGGCAGCTGAGTTGGCGATGCCCAGAGCGGCACCTTTTTGATGCACTTTCGCAAATTTCGAGATCAGCGACTGCACCAGCGGCTCCATCATGTTAAAGCCGACAAAAAAGGCGACCACGCCGATACCAAACATCCACCCTGTAGTGCTCCAGCCCATCAGCGCAAAGGCGATGATGAAGAGCACGATCGAGGCCAGAAAGATCGCTTTGGGTTTATTACGTTTTTCGCCAAAGACCACGGAGGGGCCCATGGCCAGCAGCCCCATCACCATTGCCGGCACATAAACCTGCCACAGCTCGCTTTTGCTCCAGCTAAAAGGCTCGGCGGTGAGGATCAGCGGAATCAGGACAAATGCAACCGTCATCATCCCTTTTTGCAGGGCGTTGGTGATGATAAGCGTCAAAAGATTGGGATCTTTGAAAATATCGGCGGTGCGCGCCGTCTCATGGTAGGTGTGGGTGATACGCGGCGGCGTAGGGACTTTGGTAAAGAGCAAAATCATGGCCGCCACTGCCAGAGCGGCGGTGATCCAAAAGAGCATCGGCGTCCCCCATGCCGCGCTGATAATCGGGCCTGCGCCCATAGCCAGTGCAAAGGATAGGGCAATAGTGCCGCCCATAATCGCCATTGCTTTGCCGCGCACCTCTTCGCTGACAAGATCGCTGATCATGGCGGTAATAACCGAACCGATGGCACCGGCTCCTTGCAAAAAACGTCCAAGCATGAGTAGATAGATGTTGTCGCTAAGCGCACAAATGACGGAGCCTAGCAAAAAGATCAGCAATCCGATCAGCAACGTGACTTTGCGCCCGATGCGGTCGCTCATGGTGCCAAAGGGGAGCTGAAAGAGCGCCTGTGTGAGGGCATATCCGCCGACGATGATGCCCACCAGCAGCGGAGTGGCCCTCTCAAGCGAGATCGCATAGACCGAGAGAACGGGCAGAACCAGAAAAAGCCCCAGAAAACGCAGTGCCAAAATGGCAGAGAGGGGCATGACTTTTTTCAACATGATTAGCGCCTTGTTTAGGTTAAAATGCGCCATTATAGTACATGTAAGGTCCTCAAAAAGGGTTACATGTAAAAGCAAAGTCTCAGCCAAGGAAGATCGATGAAGCTGGTGTTGGCCACCTCCAATAAGGGAAAAGTACGTGAAATCAAGGCGATGTGTAGGGCTTATGAAGTCGTGCCTTATAGTGAGCTGATCGAGCCGTTTGAGATCATAGAGGATGGTACGACGTTTAAAGCCAATGCGCTGATCAAAGCGCAAGCCGTCTACCGTGCCTTAAACGATCTCGACGCTTTGGTGATCGCCGATGACAGCGGCATCAGTGTGGATGCGCTTGGCGGAGCGCCGGGGATCTACTCGGCGCGTTACGGAGGCGTTGGCGCGAGCGACCGTGACAATCTGCTTAAAGTGGTGGCGGAGCTTCAAGCGCGTGGTCTGCGTAGCTCAAAGGCGCACTACACGGCGGCGATTGCGATTATGGGTGCGATGGGGAGTTTTTGTGTACACGGATGGATGCACGGAGAGGTGATCGATACGCCAAGGGGCGAGGGCGGATTTGGGTATGATCCGATTTTTATCCCGCAGGGATATAAACAGACGCTAGGCGAACTTGATGAGGAGATCAAAAAAACGATCTCTCACCGTGCTCAGGCGCTTGAGCTGGCGCGGCTGATCCTACGCACGCTGGCGTAGCGTAGCGATTTCGGTGCGTAGACTTGCGTCGGTAAAGAAGGTGCCAAAGGGCAAAAACGAGGCGATAAAGATGCGTAGTGCCTCTTTGCGGCTGAGGCGCTCTTCAAGCAGATTAGAGGCGATAAGGCCGATAAGCGCCATAAAGAGCAGCCCGTGACCCATCCCGACAACTTTGACGTAGATCGGTTCACCGCCGATGTATTTCAGCGGCATGGCGACAAAGAGCAACAAGACCCATGACACCCCCTCAAGCAGTGCGACGTAGCGTAGAAGCAGCATATTTTTCATTGATTTATTCCTTATACATGTAAGTGTTACAGCTCGACACCAAAAAGTCCGAACAGCAGCCCCGAAGCGACCAGATAGATCCCAAAAGGGGTGAAATTGTAGCGTGCGACGATGGCAAGAAAACTTTTGACCGCAATATAACCTACAATAAAAGAAACGATAAAGCCAACCAATAATAGTTCGATCTGTCCGCCGCTTTGGGCAATGATGTCGTACTCTTTGAAGAGCATGTAGAGTGAAGCCGCGCCCATGGTCGGGATGGCCAGCAGAAATGAAAAGCTCATCGAGCTTTCGCGCTTCAGTCCCAGCAGCATGGCACCTAAAATGGTCACGCCTGAGCGCGAAATCCCCGGTACCAAGGAGATGGTTTGACACAGTCCGATGCCCAGCGCCTGTTTGTAGCTGACATCGTCTAGGTTGCCGACGTGGTGATCTTTCTCGCGCCAAAGATACTCGATCAGTAAAAAGGCGATCCCCGTAAGCACCATCAGCGCCACGGTCGTATTCATGACAAAAAGTGCTTCAATCTGGCGGTGAAATAAGAAGCCGACGATGCCCGTGGGGATAAAGGCAACGATCAGCTTGGCCCAAAGCGTGGCACTCTGGGTCAGGCGCTCGCGGTAAATCATCATTACCGCGAAAATCGGAGCCATCTGGATGATAATCTCAAAGGCTTTCAAAAACGGGTTTTGCTCCAGCCCCAGCAGTTGTGCTCCGAGCACTAAATGCGCCGTGGATGAGACCGGAAGGTACTCCGTAACGCCTTCGATAATGCCTAATATAACGGCGTCAAACAGTGTCATGACTCCCCTTTAAAAAAGCGCATTTTATCATACGGCGTGCTCTAAAACGTTACATGTAAGGCTTTAAAGCACGCCTAACACGCCATAAGCTATAATGCACGTTCTGATTTTTTTCAAGGAAAACTCCATGCTGCTTTTTACCCCGGGGCCGACGCCGGTACCCGAAAGTGTGCGCAATGCGATGGCCACTCCGACCATTCACCACCGAACCCCCGAGTTCGAATCCATTTTCAAGCGTGCCCGTGAGGCGCTCTTCAAGCTCTTTGGTACCGATGAGGTGGTGATGCTTGCCGCCACCGGAACCGGAGCGATGGAGTCGGCGGTGACCAACCTTTGCCATCACACTTTGCTCAATATCAATGCCGGTAAATTCGGCGAGCGCTTTGGCAAAATCGCCAAAGCGCATGGCTTGGGCAATGAAGAACTGGTATATGAGTGGGATACGCCCGCATCGGTTGAAGAGGTGCTTCAAAAGCTCAAAAACAACGCGCAGATCGACGCCGTAGCGATTCAGATCAGCGAGAGCGCGGGCGGTTTGCGCCACCCCGTAGAGGCGATTGCAGCGGCGATCAAGGCGCACAATCCTGAGATCATGGTGATTGCTGATGGCATTACCGCCGTGGGGGTTGAGAAGATCGACGTGACACATATCGATGCGCTGATCGCCGGTAGCCAAAAAGCGCTGATGCTGCCGCCCGGACTGGCCATCATCGGGCTAAGTAACGCAGCCATCGAGAAGATCGGCAAAGGGCGCGGTTACTACTTCAACCTCGCCACCGAGATCAAAAAGCAGCGCCAAAACACCACCGCATGGACGGCGGCAACTACGCTGGTGATCGGGGCCGAAGCGATTTTGGCCGAAATCGAAGCCCAAGGCGGTTTGGACGCGCTCATCGAAAAGACTGCCCGCCGCGCCCGCGCGACGCAGGCCGCACTTGAGGCAATCGGGCTGCACATCTACCCCAAAAGCCCCGCACGCTCCATGACCACCGTGGATGATGCACAGGCCAAAGAGATCCGATCCTTGCTCAAAAAAGAGTACCAAATCAACGTCGCCGGCGGTCAGGATCGTTTGGAAGGGAAGATATTCCGCATCAATCAGATGGGCTTGATCGAGGATTACGAGATCAACTGGGTAGTCAATGCCGTTGAGCTTGCACTGGCCAAACTGGGCCGTAGAGCTTATGACGCCACCGCAACACGCGTCTTCAATGAGGTTTACTTCTCCCTATGATTTTAGAACACGAGATTCCAGAAGGTAGCAAACTCTATTTCGGTGCTTCGGCCAAGAAAAAGCGCGAAATCGAGCAGGTGGCGAGTGAAGTGCTCAGCGGTGCCGGTTTTGAAGAGATTGTCACACCGCTCTTTTCGTACCATCAGCACCAAAGTATCTCGAATGAACGCGAGCTGATCCGCGTCAATGACAACGCCAACTACAACATGAGCCTGCGCGCCGACTCCACGATCGACGTAGTGCGTATTATCAACAAGCGTTTGGGGCGTAACACCACCCACAAAAAGTGGTTTTACATACAGCCGGTCTATCGTTTCCCCGCCAATGAGCAGTATCAGGTAGGGGCGGAGTATATCGACGAGGTGCGCCTCAGTGCCGTTTTGAACCGCGCGATGGCGATCTTTGAGCGCTTACATGTAAAGCCTCTGCTGCAAATCTCCAATATTGCCATACCGCGTAAGCTCTCCAAGCTTCTGGGGATGTCGATGGAGAGTTTTCGCCATATCAACATCGAGCAGTTTCTCTCCAGAGAGATACCGTGGCTGACACGATTGGTCTATCTGCATCATGTGGATGAGATCGATGAGGTGATTGCGCTGGTGCCGGACGAGATCAAAGGGGAGCTGCAAAAGATCAAAGAGCTGTGCGACGCGCTGCAGTACGACCACGCGGTGATCGCGCCGCTCTATTACGCCAAGATGCTCTACTACGATGAACTCTATTTTCGGGTGATTGAGGGCAACGAAATCTATGCGCGCGGCGGGCGCTACCACAACGACGACGTGACATCGGTCGGCTTTGCCATCTACACCGACGCGCTCATCGAAGCACTAAGCAGATAAAGGAGATGAAGATGAAAGCAGATGTCATCGTAGGAATTCAGTGGGGAGATGAGGGCAAAGGCAAGATCGTTGATAAGCTGGCACAGGAGTATGACCTGGTGTGCCGCTCTCAAGGCGGACACAATGCGGGGCACACGATCTGGGTAGACGGTGTACGCTATGCGCTGCATCTGGTGCCCTCCGGCGTACTCAACCCCAGAGCCGTCAACATCATCGGCAACGGCGTGGTGCTCTCGCCTGAGTCGCTCATCAAAGAGATGGCGCAGTTTGAAGCGCTTGAAGGTCGGCTTTTTATCTCCGACAAAGCGCATCTCAACCTCTCTTATCACGCGCTGATCGATCAGGCCAGAGAGCGGCTTAAAGGTGACAAAGCAATCGGTACGACGGGCAAAGGGATCGGGCCGGCCTATTCGGATAAGATCAACCGTATTGGTCAGCGTGTCGGTGCGCTGCGCGATCCACGTAAGCTGTGCGATGCGATTATGGACTATTTTGAGCAAAACCGTACGATTTTTGAAGTCATAGGGGTGGCTTCTCCGGAGCGTGCGGCACTCCTTGAGGAGCTTGAGGGCTTTAGCGCGAAGCTTGCTCCGTTTATCGCCGACACCACGCAGATGCTCTGGAAGGCGCTGGATGAGGGCAAGCGGGTCTTGCTTGAGGGGGCGCAGGGGACAATGCTCGACATCGACCACGGCACCTTCCCTTATGTCACCTCTTCAACGACCGTTACGGCCGGAGCCTGTAGCGGTCTGGGACTCAATCCCAAAGATGTGGGCAAGGTGACGGGGATTGTCAAAGCCTACTGCACCCGTGTCGGCAACGGCCCTTTCCCGAGCGAAGATCTGGGTGAAGAGGGGGCGCGGATGCGCTCACAGGGGCATGAGTTTGGCACTACAACGGGGCGACCGCGCCGCTGCGGATGGTTTGATGCCGTCGCGTGCCGCTACGCCAGCCGACTCAACGGTTGTGATGAATTAGCGCTGATGAAGCTTGACGTGCTTGATGGATTTGAGCAGATCAAAGTGTGTGTGGCATATGAGCTTAACGGAGAGCGCATCGACTACGTTCCCTCCGACCTTGAGGCTGTGACACCTATTTATGAGACCTTCAAAGGCTGGGGCGTCAGCAAAGGGGCGCGCAGTTTTGATGCGCTGCCCAAAGAGGCACAGGAGTACATTCGTGCCATCGAAGCTATCACCCAGACGAAAGTGGGTATCATATCCACCTCACCGGACCGCAACGACACCATCATTATGTAGGAGGCGTTATGAAGACGCGCTATACGCCGCTGGTCAAGATCAAAAAAAATCTCTTTGATACCAGCGAGCGGCGTCTTGCCGAGGCCAATGCACGACATAAAGCGGCTTCTGCCGCACTGGAAGAAGCCTTGCATGAACTCCAGCGCTTCACTCAGATTTCATGCGGTACGATGGCGCAAATGCTACAGCAGCGTACCCTGCTGAGTGCCGCGCGTGAACAGATAGAGATGCTGCGTCACGCTGTAGTACGCAGTGAAGTAGAGGTTGCTCAGGCCAAAGCGGTGCTTCGGCAGCACCTGCAAACCTACGAAAAGTTCAAGTATTTAGAAGCACGAGAGACACAAACGCTGCTTGTCAATGCCAAGCACAAAGAGCAAAAAGAGCTTGATGCGTATGCGATTGATGCTTACATGTACCGCAAGGAGCAGAGGTGAAATGGTTGTTGCTTCTTGGGCTTGTCTTTGGGGCTGTGCAGGCGATCGAAACCAGCGAAAATCTCTTTGATTGCAGCAAAATTTTCCAAGAACGCAAGGCTGAATTGTTGGTTGAGCTTGAACGTATCGATGAGCAACGTCAGGCGCTTGAAGCGCTGAAGATCGCTACGGACGATCTGCTGACGCGTAAAGAGCAGATGGTCTTAGCGCGTGAGGCGAACGTTACCAAAGTGCTTGAAGAGATCAGCGCCAAGGAGGCCGGCATCAAAGCGATGCTGGAGAAGAATGAAGCACTGCTCTCTGAGATGAAATCCCTCAAAACAGATCAGATCGGAGAGACGTTTGCTAAGATGAAAGCGGCTTCTGCGGCATCGATTCTCGAACAGATGGAGCCGGATGAAGCGATTAAAATCATGGCAACGCTCAAACCCAAAACCATAGGTCAAATTCTTGCAAAGATGGCACCGGAAAAAGCATCGGCGCTTGCCGCAAAACTAGGCTCTTTGCCGAAGTAAAGGCCTACATGTAAAGTATATTTTTACCTTTAAACGGGTAAAATGCACCAAAATTCAGACCCAGAGCAGAGCCGATGAAAATTACCTTGAACCATGTGCCACACCTCGCCACCAAAGTGGCGGTCGATCTCAATAAAAGCGGTCTGGTGATGATGACTTCGGGTTTGGAGCGCGTTGCATTAGAGGCTCAGAAGATCATCGAAAAGAGCGTCAAAAAAGAGATCGCACTAGAAGCGCGTGTAAACGCAATTGTCTCAGACAACGAAGCGGAGATCGATTTTTATCTGGCCGATGAACGCCAGCTCTTTTTCATGATTAAGAAAAAATTGGCTGATGAGTATGGTGTCATCCTCTCTTATGAGGATCGTTACTCTGATCTGGCACACCAGATCCTTGATGCACTCTATGAAGAGGATTTGATCAATTATGATGTGAGTGAAAACCGCATCAAAAATGTGATCTTTGACTCTATGACCGGTTATATTGCCGATAACGCTCAGATTGAGCAAGCCGTAGCGGAACGTTTGCGTTCATACAAGCGGCAGTTGATTCCCGGTACGGACGAGTATGAAATTATGCACGAAAAACTCTACAAAGAAGAACTCACGCGAAGGGGAATGGCGTAATGGCATGGATCTATCTTGAAAACGGTACGTTGCTTGAGGCAAAAAGCTTCGGTGCCGATGTGACGGCGGTGGGCGAGATCGTTTTTAATACCTCGATGAGCGGCTATCAGGAGATTATCTCCGACCCTTCTTATGCAGGTCAATTCATCACCTTCACGATGCCGGAAATCGGCAATGTTGGCGTTAATGCTCAGGATATGGAGAGTATCGGTGCCTTTGCGAAAGGTATCATCGTGCGTCAGTATCAAAAACGCCCTTCTAGTTTTCGTGCCGAAGCAGCCTTGGATGCTTTTTTAAAAGAGCACGGCGTAATGGGTCTTTGTGATGTGGATACGCGTTTTTTGACTAAAATGATCCGTAAAGAGGGTTCGATGATGATGATCGCGTCCAGCACGATTAGTGATAGAGAGACCCTAAAACGCATGCTCGCCGAAGCGCCGCGCATCGAGCAGATCAACTATATTGAAGAGGTGAGCACCAAAACCCCGTATGTACACAGTCACGGCGTTTATGACCCCGTGCACTTTTGCTACAACGAAGCACCGAAACCCGAAGCCAGAATCGTTGCGATTGATTTTGGGATCAAGCATAACATTCTCAATGAGTTGACCCAAGCCGGTTTACATGTAGAGGTTTTGCCAAATAATTTCAATGCCGATGAATTGATTGAGCGCAAAAAAGCGGGCGAAATCGATGGCGTATTTCTTTCAAACGGACCAGGAGATCCATTGGTGTTGACCAATGAGCATGCGCAGATTAGAAAACTGATTGCCGCAAAAATGCCGATATTCGGCATCTGTTTGGGGCATCAGCTGCTCTCCATCTCTCATGGCTATGATACTTTCAAATTGAAATTCGGGCATCACGGCGGGAATCATCCCGTGAAGAATCTATCTAGCGGTGTAGTGGAGATAACGGCACAAAACCACAACTACAACGTTCCGGAGTCGATCACTGAGATCGCGGATGTGACCCATGTCAATCTTTTTGATCAAACCATCGAAGGATTACGCTATAAAAATAGCCCAATCTTTTCAGTGCAGCATCACCCCGAATCAAGTCCTGGCCCAAAAGAGAGTCACTATATCTTTTCTGAATTTCTCTCTCTTCTTACTGCTCACTAGCGCTTTTAGCGATCACTTTTGGGTGATCTACTCAACCTGATGTTTCAAATCTCTACATAAATTTTAAACTTTGCTTAAAAATAATCGATTAAATCGCCTTTGTTAAGAAAACTTAACAATTTAAGACTTTTTAAAAGCTGGCATTGATACTATTGTGGCGTTTATTAGTCTCGGTAAGAGACTTTGACGCTTTGAATCTAAAGGAGGCTGTATATGGAGAATCGTCCATTAGAGTATGACTATACGGTAGCGAAATGGTTTATGATCGCAACGATAGTCTTGGGTGTGGTCGGTATGCTTGTAGGAGTAATTCTTGCTTGGCAACTGGCGTTTCCGGGAGTAAACTTGATGCTGGGTGAGGGGTTGGCGGAATATACCAACTTCAGTCGTCTTCGACCACTGCATACAGACGCAGTGACATATGGATTTACGGTCAGTGGTATTATGGCAACATGGTACTATGTAGGTCAGCGTGTTTTGAAAGTATCTATGGCTGAGTCGCCATTTTTGATGTTTATTGGCAAGTTGCAGTTTATTTTGTATATCGTTGTGGTCGCTGCTGTAGTGGTTTCACTGCTGCTTGGTTTCACACAATCAAAAGAGTATGCTGAGTTCGAGTGGCCAATCGACATTGGTGTTGTTGTGGTGTGGGTACTGTGGGGTGTAAGTATTTTTGGTTTGAGCGGTATCCGCCGTGAAAAGTCATTGTATATCTCCATTTGGTATTACATCGCGGCATTCCTGGCGGTCGCCATGCTTTACTTGTTCAACAATATGTCCGTACCAACGTATTTCGTTGCCGGTGTCGGTTCTGTAATGCACTCAGTTTCAATGTATTCGGGAACCAATGACGCTTTGGTACAGTGGTGGTTTGGTCACAATGCGGTTGCGTTTGTATTTACAACACCGATCGTTGCGATGATCTACTACTTTTTGCCAAAAGAGTCCGGTCAGGCAGTATATTCTTACAAGCTTTCATTGCTTTCATTCTGGGGTCTAATGTTTGTCTACCTTTGGGCCGGCGGACACCACCTTGTGTACTCTACTGTTCCGGATTGGATGCAGACTATGGGTTCTGTTTTCTCTGTTGTCTTGATTCTTCCTTCTTGGGGTTCGGCGATCAACATGCTGCTTACTATGAAAGGTGAGTGGAATCAGGTTGCGAGCAATCCTTTGATCAAATTCATGGTTCTTGCCTCTACGTTTTATATGTTCTCTACTCTTGAAGGTCCAATTCAAGCGATCAAATCGGTTAATGCTTTGGCGCACTTTACAGACTGGATTGTAGGCCACGTACATGACGGTGTTCTTGGATGGGTTGCATTTATGATTTTTGCTGCGCTGTTCCATATGGCCCCACGTGTGTTTAAGCGTGAAATTTATTCCAAATCGCTGATGAACACTCAGTTCTGGATTCAAACTCTTGGCGTTGTCCTTTACTTCACTTCAATGTGGATCGCAGGTATCACACAGGGTATGATGTGGCGCGCCCACGATGAATTTGGTAACCTAGCGTACTCATTCATCGACACTGTAACAGTATTGCATCCATACTACACCATTCGTGCAGTTGGCGGGACACTCTATTTGATTGGTGTGTTCATGTTTGCTTACAATATGTTTATGACGATGACGGCAGCTAAGCGAGTCGAAGAGTCACAAATGCAAAACACTTCGCCTATGGGCGCATAAAAGGAGGATCATAATATGTTTCATTGGCTAGAAAAACATCCGTTCTTTTTTGCGGTCGCTGTATTTGTCACCATTGCGTTTGCAGGTCTTGTAGAGATTCTTCCAAACTTTGCGGAAGCTTCTCGTCCAACCATCGGAACCAAGCCATATTCAACACTTGAATTGGCCGGTCGCCATGTTTACATCAAAAACAGCTGCAATGCTTGCCATTCTCAGCTTATTCGTCCATTTAAATCTGAAACAGACCGTTATGGCGCCTACAGTCTTAGCGGTGAATATGCTTATGATCGTCCGTTCCTTTGGGGTTCAAAGCGTACAGGACCGGATCTGATGCGTATCGGAAATGTTCGCACAACCGATTGGCATGAAAATCACATGTGGGATCCGGCAGGTGTTGTTCCTGGCTCAATCATGCCTGCCTATCGTTGGATGTTTGCTAACGAAGCAGATGTTGATACGGCTTATGCAGAGCAAGTAACGGTTAATAAAGTCTTTAACGTTCCTTACAACAAACCTATTCCTATGAAAGATGGTTCTACTGAGACTGTACCGATGGCTGCTTCTTTGGATGCCGCAAAAGCAGAAGCGCTTGCGGATGCTAAAGTCATTGTTGCGGATATGAAGAATCAAGATGTTAAAGATATGGTTGCATCCGGAAAAATTCCAGAGATTGTTGCGCTTATAGCGTATTTGAACAGTCTAAAATAAGCGAGGCGATGGGTGGATATTGGACAAATTCAGGCGTATGCCTATTTCGGTTTTACCGCTTTCTTGGTAATGGTGCTTTATGGGTACATTTACCATCTGTACAGCAGTGAAAAAAAAGGGACACGCGACTATGAAAAGTATGCCAATATCGCTCTGGACGATGAATTAACCGATAAGCCGGTTGAATCCGTTTCGAAAAAAGACGAGACGAAGAAAGAGGAGGTATAGTATGAAGTTATGGATTGGTGGAGCCATATTTGTCGCCATTTTGATGGGGATTACATGGATGATGGCCGGTGGTGACATTGGTGCAAACGATACGATGGGTTCTTTGGCGATGCTCGGTGCATTGGCTACTGCCGTCATCGCTATCTTTGTATCAATCAAGTATGTACGTCAGATTCAGGAAGAGAAAGCCGGTGGTGAATTGGCTGATGAGAATTGGGACGGAATCGGTGAGTATAAAAATGAGCTTCCTATGGGATGGGCAGTGCTTTTCTTAGCAACTACCGTATGGGCGGTCTGGTATTACCTTGTCGGTTATCCTTTGAATGCCTATTCTCAAATCGGTGAATACAATGAAGAGGTAGCGATTCACGATGCCTCTTTTGCAGACAAGCATGCTAATTTAGATGCTCAGACATTAGTAAAGATGGGTGAATCTGTCTTTATCGTTCAGTGCTCACAGTGTCACGGTCTTGCCGCTGACGGTATCGATGGAAAAGCCGCTAACCTGAACAAGCGCATTGAAGAGAAGTCTGTGCGTCACGCTATCGTTAACGGTGCAAACAATCTTGGCTACGCTGCTCCAATGCCTGATCGTAATGGCCTGTTCAACATGAACACGGGTGCGTTGATTACTGATGCGGAGATTGCCACTGTTTCAAAATACGTTGCTAACGGCATGAAAGGTGCTGGTGAAGATGTGTTCCAAGGTACCTGTGCCGCATGTCACGGTAGTGATGGAAAAGGGATGGAATTTGTAGCGCCAAGCATTGCTGATTTTAATCCTGAGCTTGTTGCTACCGTCTTGAAGCATGGTAAAAAAGGTGTCATTGGAGCAATGCCTGCGTTCGATCTTCTTAATGAGCAACAAATCAAAGCTGTTGGTGCATACGTTACCAGCTTGAGCAAGTAATAGGAGAGAAGTATGGAAAACCGCAGTGTATTCGCATTTGATGGAATTACGGGAATGCTTATCGCAACAGCTTTGTTGCTAGGCATATTGGCTTTTTTGACAGTTTGGGGCTTGGGTGTTCAGCAGGCAAATTCTGAAACGTTTTATGTTATCGAGAATCCCAAAGATATTAAGATGATCAGCACCGAAAACGCGAATCATTACAAAGTCGTAAAATAAGGATGCATCATGAAGTTTGATATGAATTTCGTCATCACGTTCGCACTGGTTGTCAGTGCGGTCGTGACACTTTGGTCGGTCTTTACGCCTAACCACCTATTTATCGGTTAAGGTGCTTCATTGAAGATCACACGAGGGCTGGCGGCCCTCATCCTTCTTTACTCTTCTATTTTATATGCTGGTTTTATACATCGTGATGAAGTAATTTTTATCGATTCTGTCACCCAAGAAGTAGACAAAATCGGTAAGGAGCTACAAGAGAAAACCGGTATCGGGCTCTATGTCGTTGTACTTAAAGAGTTGCCTGAAAAAATGAGTATCGTCGATTATGAAAAAGTGGTGATGCAGGAGCTCCCGCAACCTGCTGTTGTACTGATGCTTTCTGAGCTAGACAAGCAGATTGATATATTGGCAAGACCGGTGGAGTTATACGAGACATTCGATAAAAAGCAGATCCTGAGCCCTTTTCCAAGTAGCGGAACGATACTGCCTATTTTGACGATGAAATCTAAAAAAGCGACAACGTCAGAAAAATTTGCCGCGGCAGTTCAAAATGGATATACCGATATCGCCGAACAGATCGCTGATGCCAAAAATGTTACCCTCGAGAGCATTCCTGGCAATAGCAATAAAGAGGTCTTTAATGTGCTGCGTATTTTGTTTTACGGGTTTATCCTTTATGCTCTTTTCCTCTTTATTCGGGGACAATATGCTAAACGAAAGAGACAACAATGAAAAACGATAAAGCGATGCGTTGGCCCTATGGGATTGCACTCTCATTTGTTCTGATCATCGGACTTATTTATGGGACTATAGTGGTCTCTTTGGATTATCCGGTTGAACAGAGTGATGACAATTTACAAAATTACCATGTGTATGACAAGTATGCTAATGGATTTATTCAAAAACAGATTGAATTTGATCGTCTGTACCAATTTAGTTATATCGCGGATCCTATCACGCCCGAGCGAAGCGTACTGAAGTACAAACTCACCGACAAAGAAGGTGTGCCACTGAATAATGCAACCATCAAAGCGATGGTCACCCGTCCCGACACGCACCAATTTGACATTGAGGTAACAGAATTTACGGTCGAAGACGGTATTTATACTTCGGCTCCGATAGCGCTCCCTAAAGAGGGACGTTGGAATATCATAGCTCATGTTGTCGTTAATGAGCATGAGCGCTACCTAAATCTTAAAGCCGACACGCGCTATCCACAGACTGACGAATATTAACGATGACGCAGCCTAGCAAGACGCTTCACGTTTTGCCCACGGCGCGTGCAATACGTGAGCATCTAAACCAACAAAAACAGCAGAACGGCTTTGGGGTTCGCTACATCACAATGGGAGAATTCCTTAGCCGCCTTGTGTTGATTGAGGATGCTCGTAGGGTAGATGCTGATGTACGTAATTTGATGCTTTTGGAAGCTTCACGTTTTGAGCGCTTTGATCTTCTGCACATTGAGCGCACATTTTTTGCTTTCGTTCAAAACAGCCATTACATTTTTCGTTTTCTTGAAGAGCTTAGCGGCGAATGTGTATCGATTGAGGCGTTGCAACGCTCTGACACCTATGGAGATTATGAGGAACACCTGCGCGTATTGCAGGAGTTGCGCGCACGTTTTGCAGCCATCACACAGCGTGAGGGTGTGGTGGACGCGATTTTCTTGCGCGAGCGCTACCGCTTACATGTAGCCTATATCACCTCTTTTTCGCAGATACAAATTTCATCCGTAGGTTATCTAACGGCGTTTGAAATGGAATTGTTAGCGCAGGCATCGCGTTATTGCACCATTACGATCGACTTCGAATCGACACCCTACAACCAGAAAATGCGCGCAAGGCTTAGCCATCTAGGCCTCTCAGGGGATGGCGATGGGCGTTTTTTGATTGACGTAGGCGCCAAGAAAGTTACCGTTCTGGAACCTCGGGAGATAGCTGGTCAAAGGATAGAAGCAGTAGGATTGACGCAACGAATGGTGCAAGTTGCGTTTATCAAAGAGCGCGTGAACGCGATGGTACGTAGCGGTATTAAGCCTGAAGCGATTGCGGTGGTCCTGCCGGATGAGCATTTCGCGGAAATTTTCCGTACTTTTGATAGCGAACGAAACTTTAACTTTGCTATGGGGCTTTCACTGCGTCGTAGTCGATTTTATCTTCGCTTGAGCGCCTTTGCTGCCTATATGGATGATGGTACGGTTCAAAATTTCCGACGGTGTCATCGACTTGGCGTAGCAACATTTGCGCTTTTTACATCCGCTTATGCAGGAACGTTTGATATGGCCGTTTTTCGTCGCATCATCGAAGAGCAGCTCAGTGAAGAGCAGGATGCGGCGGTCGTCAAGAGGGTCCAAGAGGAGCTGTTTCATTTTGAACGCTTGGGGGCGGTACTGGAGACTTTGCGCTTTAGACAGGCTTTTCATCTGTTTATGCAGCGCTTGGATGCGGTACATCTGGATGATGTCGGTGGCGGAAAGGTGACGGTGATGGGGCTGCTTGAGACGCGAGGTGTACGCTTTGAGGGAGTGGTGATTGTCGATTTTAATGAAGGCTTTGTCCCTAAAATCAGTGAAAAAGATCTCTTTTTAAACAGTCAGATCAGAGAACGAAGTGCCCTACCCACAAGCGCGCAGAGGCAGGATTTGCAAAAGCACTACTACTATCAATTGATACATTCAGCACGCAGCGTAGCGATCAGCTACGTTCATCATCAAGAGAGCGTTCCGTCACGTTTTTTGACCCAAATGCACATAGCAAGTCGTATGAGCGACCATGAAGCCGAGTATGCCCGCATAATGTTTGAGCCGTACAGGCAAGAGGAGCGTCTCGATGCACCACTCACCGCACCGTGCGACTTTCGCAGGTTCAAGCTCTCTGCAACGATGCTACAGAGTTACCTTACATGTAAGCGGCAATTCTACTATCGTTACATGCAAAAGCTTCAGCCGCATCGAATCGAGCGAGACCTTCCCGAAGAGTGGGAGATCGGAAACCATTTGCATGAGGCGCTCCGTCACGTCTATGCCGAACATGATGGTTATGCATCGACACAGGAGCTTGAAGCAGCGGTTGAGACAGCATTCGGCGGCGTAAAGCAACGCAACCCTTTAGTGCTGTATCAGTTGCGGCTGTGGCGTGAAAAACTGCGCCCCTTTTATGCAAACGAAGTAGACCGTTATGCGTCTGGCATAAGGGTGCGATACTGCGAGTGTGCGCTAGAGTGCGTACAAGGCGATCTTACGCTGCAAGGACGCATTGACCGCATTGATGCTACCGATGAAGGGCTAGAGGTATTGGACTATAAGAGTGGTGCGTATCGGGTGGATTCTGCCAAGCAGGTAGAGGAGAGCACCAACTTTCAGCTGGAGTTTTATTATTTGCTGGCTTCGACGCTGGGCAGGGTTAAGGGGTGCGGCTATTACGACCTGAATAGTGGCCGGATCGAGCCCGAGGCGCAGCTTGACGCCAAGCTGGAGCGGCTGGAACGACATTTTCAGGCATTGCCGCGCGGCGAGATGGTGGATTTTGAGCGTACCGAGGTGCTGGATGCCTGTCGTGTCTGCGACTACAACCTCCTGTGCGGGAGATGGTAGATGGCGTTTGAACCCAAGCTGGCTTATGAAGCTAGCGCCGGAAGCGGTAAAACCTTCAATTTGGTGGTGCGCTATTTGAGCCTGCTTTTTATGGGTGTGGCACCTGAGCGGATTTTGGCGCTAACATTTACTAACAAAGCGGCAAATGAGATGCAAGAGCGCATCGTGGTGACGCTGAGGGATCTGCAGACGCGCGGCGAGCTTGCAGTGATCGCGCAGATCACGGGTGAAGATGAAGCGGCGTTGCTCTCACGTAGAGGCGACGTCTATGCCCTGTTTTTGCGTAGCGAAAGCAAAATTATGACAATCGACCGTTTCTTCTCAAAAATCTTGCGCAAATTTTCGCTTCATGCAGGGTTGATGCCGACCTTCTCTATCTTTGCGTCGCAACATGAGATCAAGCTGATGATCCGTTTTTTAAATGAGACGAGTGTGCAAAACGCGCAACGTGCCTTGATCGATCTGTCGCTTATCAGCGCAAAGCGGCTCAGTGATCTTTTTGGCTTACTAGAGATGCTCTATCAGAAGATGCCGGAGCTTTCAAACGTGCGTTTTGAAGCCCCTAAAAATTTTGATTTTGAAGCGCTTCGTGAGGCGTTGATGCAGGAGCTGCGCGGCTATTTTGACCTACAAAGCCTCTCCGCGTCAGGGATCAAAGCCTTACATGTAACGTCGATGGAGGCGCTAAGCGATGCGACTTGGATGCACAAAACGTCGCTATCGGAGTACGCCTATTTCAAAAAGCAGTACGAACCGGCGATGGATGGGGTGCTGGAGCGGCTCAAAAAGCTGACGGCAGACGCTATGCGCTCTAAAGAAGCCGCCTTTTTCCAAGAGCTTTTAACGCTGCTGCGTATTTATGACAAAGCACGTCGCGATCTGGCGCGTAACGAAGGCGAGCTTAGTTTTGACGATATCACCGCCTTTGTCTATACGCTGTTGAAGACGCGCATCGACAGTGAGTTTCTCTATTTTAGGCTTGACAGCAAGATTGAGCATCTGCTGCTTGATGAGTTCCAGGACACTTCGGTGATCCAGTTTGATATTTTACGCCCCATCATCGATGAGATCTGTTCGGGGTCGGGTCTCATTGAGAACGGAAGCTTCTTTTTTGTCGGAGATGTCAAACAGTCGATCTACCGCTTCAGAGGCGGGGTGAGCGCGCTGTTTCATGCGGTGGCCAAGCATTACGATGTGACGCTCAAGCCGTTGCTGACCAACTATCGTTCGCTCGAAGCGATTGTTACGTTTGTCAACGAACTTTTTATGGGACGTATTGCGGGCTATCTCCCTCAAGGAATCAAACCGGGCGGTGAGGGCGGGTATGTCGAGGTAATCGTTGACGATGCACTGATCGAGCGCTGCGTTGCGGAGGTGAAGAGGCTTCTGGCTGCGGGAGCAGATCCGGATGGTATCGCCGTATTGTGCGCAACGAACGGCGACGGCAGTGCTGTCGAAATGGGGCTCAAAGCTGATGGGATCGAGGTCGTCACGGAGACCACTTCGAAGCTGATTCATCAGCGCAGCGTACGCGCATTGATCGAGTATTTGAAGTTTTGCTACTTTGGCGAGACTATCTATAAAAAGAACTTTTTTGCGCTTGCGGGGATCGAAGAGTGCGCTTTGGAGCGCCCCGATATGAGCCGATATGAGATGCTGCGCGATATCAAAAGTGTGATGGAGCGCTTTAAGCTCTTCGGCGGCGATATGAATTTGCTGCGCTTTCTTGAGCTGTTGGCGCAGTTTGAGGATATCGAATCGTTGGTGTTTGAATATGAGCGCATCGATGCAAGCGCCGTGCGCAGCGAGCTGCACGGAGTGAAGGTCATGACGGTGCACAAGTCCAAGGGGCTAGAGTTTGAGCATGTGATCGTGCTCGATCGTTTGGGTAAAAAACAGAGCGACACCGCACCGATTGTCTTTGAATATGAGGGAATCCACTTGCTGCACCTCTATTTGCGTCAGAAAAACCGCGCACACTTTGATCCGCGCTACGCTCACGCACTCAAGCGCAACGAAGCCGCGTCGCGTGAGGATGCGCTTAATGCCTTGTATGTCGCCTTGACCAGAGCGGAGAAGAATCTTTTTGTGATTGCCAAAAGTAAAGACTCGACGTTTGAAATGCTTGAGTTGCAAAGCCAAAAGCGCGGTACACTCGAGATCAAAGCCGCATCGCCGCAAGAACAAACCGCCCCTAAGCCGTTGGATTATGTAGCTCTGGTCTATGGACGACAGGAAGAGCGTTCGGTTGGTGCGCAGGAGGAAGAGGGCGATCCGATCGCCGTAACCTTTGGTTTGGCGCTACACTATACGCTTGAGATGATGCGCGATTTTACGCTCGAAGCGCTCTATGAGGCGATGTGCTCCACTTATACCGCATACGGCAGTGTACTGGATGAAGCGGCACTTGAATCGGTTGCCGCGCGTATTAAACGCGCACTTGAGACTCAGGCGTTTATGGAGCTGACGCAAGGGACGTACTATAAAGAACAGCCCTTTACGTACGAGGGAGAGCTCCGCTACATAGACCTGCTGGTGCGTCAAGCGTCACGCTGGGTCATCGTCGATTATAAAAGTTCGACCAAAGAGCAGGCATTACATGTAAAGCAGGTCTCCTTTTATCAACGAGCGCTGCGTGCGCTTACCGGCGAAGAGGTTGCGGCTCATCTATGCTACATGCTTGAGGATCAAACGATGGTGGTAGAGATCACGTAAGAATGGGTAGAAAATCTTATACAGTACTTAAATTAAGTAAAATATAAGCAGCATACGGCTACAATCCCAGACTTTAAATGCGAGACTCAAAAGGAATAAGGCAATGAAATTTACAAAAATTGCAAGCCCGGAGCAGATTGAGCGCAATTGGGTTCTGATCGATGCAGAAGGCAAAGTCTTCGGTCGTATCGTGACAGAAATTGCAGCGACGCTTCGCGGAAAAAACAAACCCTACTTCACCCCGAATATCGACTGCGGAGACTTCGTCGTTGTCGTCAATGCCTCCAAGGCGATTTTCAAGGGTCAGGGTAAGGTAGCGGAAAAGACCTACCACAAACACACGGGTTACTTCGGTAACGTCAAAAGCGAAAAGATGACCGATCTTTTGAGCAACAACCCGGAAAAACTCTTTAAGCTCGCTACACGCGGTATGCTGCCAAAGACAAAACTCGGTGCCGCAATGCTTAAAAAACTCAAAGTCTATGCCGGTGCCGAGCATCCGCACACGGCTCAAGTGAATAAAGGATAAATCTGATGGCACAAACCTACGCAACAGGAAAACGCAAAAGCTCCATCGCCAAAGTATGGCTGACGCCGGGCAGCGGCAAAATCACCGTTAACGGTCTCTCGCTTGATGCATGGCTCGGCGGACTCGAAGCGAAAAAACTTCGCGTCAAACAGCCTTTGGCACTGACCAAACAAGAAGGTTCCGTGGATGTGACGGCGACGACGATGGGTGGAGGCTTCGGTGGTCAAGCCGACGCACTGCGCCATGGTCTCTCTCGCGCACTCGTTCGCTACGACGCGGCCTTCCGCGCCATTTTGAAACCTGCCGGTATGATGACACGCGACTCTCGTACAGTCGAGCGTAAAAAGCCGGGTAAACGCAAAGCGCGCCGTTCACCGCAGTTCTCTAAACGTTAATCGTTTACGTCTCCTTGCGGAGGTGTTTTGCTCTTTTCAAAATCGTTTGAAAGGTTCTTTCATGTTCAAATCCCTCATTTTTTTATCGTTGTCGACTTGGCTTTTGGCGGGTGTGCATCCGCATTGGGATTATGATACGCACGGCCCTAAGCAGTGGGGCGAATTTTCCCAAACCTGCGAAAAAGGGAAGCTCCAAAGCCCGATCAATATTGAATCCAACGTCACGGTATCGCTTGAAGATGCGCATATTTTGGTGATTGATGAAAACCGCAGCTCCAGCGCTAAAGTGCTTGATAACGGCCACTCTATCGAGGTCGATCCCAAAGATGGCGGAGATATCATCATTGGCGGCAAAAAGTTTCATCTGGTACAGTTTCACTTTCATAGCGTAAGCGAAAATACACTTGACGGCAAACATTATCCGCTAGAGTTGCATGCGGTACATAAAGACTAAGACGGGCATCTCGCCGTCCTTGGTGTTCTTTTTGATATTGGGGCACACAATGAAGCCCTTGATCAGGTCCTCAACAGTGTCGGGAAGGCGATTGATGTCAATATGATGACGCTTTTGCCACACAATACCAATGGCTATTACCACTGGTTTGGCTCGTTGACAACGCCGCCGTGTACCGAAGATGTAGAGTGGTATCTGTTTAAAGAGGTTCCAACCCTCTCGCAGCAGCAGCTCAAGCGTTTCCAAAAGTACTATAACCACAACTATCGCCCCGTCCAGCCTCTTTATGATCGAAAAGTAGAGGCGCACTAAGCTATCATTGCACCAAAAAGGATGCCGATGCGCATAATCTTTTTGGTGCTGCTTTTGGGGCAGATGCTTGGTGCATCGACCCTTCATCTGGCTATCTCTTCGAACCCCTCACGCCTCAATCCGCTGCTCGCCACCGATTCGGCAAGCTCCTCTATCAGTGATTTTATTTTCAATGCTTTGGTGAAATACAGCCCGACCGGTGATGCGATTATCGGGGACTTGGCGGAGCGTTTCTATTTTGAAAACAACACGACGCTGATCTTTGAGTTACGCAAAGGGGTGAAGTGGCATGACGGAGCCCCTTTTGAAGCCCGCGACGTCGTCTTTACCTACGAGCTGATCCATGCGCCGCAGACGGCTACGCCCTACACCTCTACGTTTCGGATGGTTGAGAAGGTAGAGGCGCTTGATGCGCATACCGTGCGTGTCATCTACAAAGCCCCCTATTTTAAAGCGTTAGAGACGTGGATGATGGGAATTGTCCCCTACCATCTGCTCAAAGACGAAGCCAATATTATGAGCGCGGCGTTCAATACGGCGCCGATCGGTACGGGGCCGTACCGTCTCAGTAGGCTAGAGCACTCCAAGAGCATCGAGCTTGAAGCGTTTGGGGACTATTTTGAGGGTAAACCGAAGATTGAGCGCATCTCATTTCATGTCATTGCCGATCCTATGACCCGTTTTTTAAAGCTCAAAGCGGGTGAGCTGGACATCGGCGCACTTGAAGCGATGCAGTTTGAACGTCAATTAGATAGATCGTTTTCCGAGCGCTTTGAGACCATAGAGCAGATTGCGCACACCTATGATTATCTAGGGTTTAATCTGCGTCTGGATAAGTTTAAAGATCCGCGCGTGCGTCGCGCACTTTCGCTGGCGATTAACAGAAAGTCCCTGGCAGATATCCTCTTTATGAAACATGCGCGTGTCTGTACGGGCCCCTTTTTGCCCGGCGGTATCGGTTTTGACAGTAGCGTTGAAGCGCCGCAGCGTGATCTTGTCGCCGCTAAAGCGTTGCTTAAAGAGGCGGGCTATGATGAGCGCCATCCGCTTCGATTTGAAATTGCCACCTCCAGCGGCAGTGCGATTCGCCCTTACGCCGCGCAGATTATTCAGCAACAACTTGCCGCGATAGGGGTGGAGGTAGAGCTGCGCATTATGGAGTGGCAGGCCTTTTTGAATATGGTGGTTTTTCCGCGCCAATTTGAGGCGGTGTTGCTCGGGTGGTCTTTGTCGCTCTCTCCTGACCCCTATCTTTTGTGGCACTCCGACAACGACAAGCCGGGTGCATTTAATTTTATCGGCTATCACAACCATAAGGTCGATCAACTAATCGAGACGGTACAAAGTGAGGTCGATCGTGAGCGGATTTCAACGCTCCTGCAGCAGATATTTTACGAAATTGTTCAAGACAATCCTTATCTGTTTTTGTACATACCCAACAGTCTAACGGCGATTGACCGCCATATCGGCCCTATCCGTCCCACCGTAAACGGTATATGGCACAATCAAATCGAATGGGAGAAGAGCGAGTGACGATACTTTTTGATTTGGACGGAACGTTGATCGATTCAACGGATGCGATCCTAGAGAGCTTTGCGCAGAGTTATCATGTGTGGAGCCGTCCTTGTCCGCCGCCTGAGCAGATCAAAGCGCTGATCGGCTATCCGCTGGATATTATGTTTGCGCGGCTGGGCATTGAAGAGGCGATGGTCTGGCCGTTTGTGGAGCAGTACAAAGCGCATTACCGAGAAATATCGCGTGAGAAAACGGTGATGTTGCCACGCGCGATCGAAGCAGTCGAGCGGGCGGCCGAGCACGCCCAGTTAGGAATTGTGACCACCAAAACGGCGCGTTATTCACGTGAGTTGCTGGAACACTTTGGGCTGATGCACCATTTCAAGATCTTGATTGGGCGAGAAGATGTAGAACACCCCAAGCCTCATCCAGAGCCCGTGCTTAAAGCGATGGCACATATCCTTACATGTAAGCCTGAGCGAACATGGCTCATAGGGGATACCAGACTCGATCTTGAAGCGGCCCAACGTGCAGGTATTAAAGGGGTGGCGGTGCTCAGCGGTTATGATAATTACGACCAATTGTTATCATTCACTAATATTATCAAAACTGATGCGCTCGAAGCGGTCGATTATATCATTGGACGTGGCTCAAATCGGGACATGTAGAGGTGTAATCAGATGGATAAAAATATAGAAAGCTCCCTTTAAGAGCAACTTCTTTACAATGCTTGGACATGACGAATACTCCATGTAAACTTTATTTTTGGAAGAGGAGAACCCATGCTTGAAATCAGATGGCACAGCCGCGCCGGACAGGGTGCGGTGACAGGTGCAAAAGGTTTGGCAGATGTTGTATCTACAACAGGGAAAGAGGTTCAGGCGTTCGCGTTTTATGGCTCTGCCAAGCGCGGTGCAGCCATGACTGCCTACAACCGTGTCGATGACAAACCGATTTTAAATCATGAAAAATATATGAATCCCGATTATGTTTTGGTGATCGATCCGGCCCTAGTGTATACGACCGACGTAACGATGAACGACAAGCCTGAAACCGTCTATATTATCACGACGCATATGAGTACTGATGAGCTGGTTGCGTCACAGCCCAAACTGGCAGGAAAAAATGTGCATACGGTTGATTGCATCAAGATTGCCCAAGAAACGATAGGCAAGGCGATTCCCAATACCCCTATGCTCGGAGCCCTAATGAAGGTTTCCGGTATGTACGAAATGGACTTTTTTAAAGAGAGCATGGTGCGCGTACTGAAGAAACTGCCAAAGAAAATCATAGATGCCAACATGGAAGCCATCCAGCGCGCCTATGATGAAGTAAAATAAGGAGAGACTGATGCAAAAAAGTGGATGGAGCGAATTTGAAATCGGTGCCATGTTGCGTTCCTTTGAGGGAGCGACGAACAACATAGCGATCACCCATCAGGAAGATCGACCCTACTCGAAGTCCAATTCGTTTACGGCATCGGTCGCAGATTGGCGTATCGTCAAGCCGGTATTCAATAAGGAATATTGTATAGACTGTCAGTTTTGCTGGATTTATTGTCCCGATATCTCGATCATTTCACGAGATAAAAAGATGATCGGTATCGATATGGATCACTGTAAGGGCTGCGGCATTTGTGTCGAGGTCTGCCCGACCAATCCAAAATCTCTGCTGATGTTTCCCGAACAGCAAGATGAAGAGGCGGCACTCTCAGAGTGGCCCGCAAAAGAGAAAAAGGAGAACTAATGGCTGATACTATGGAATTGCGCGACATTGAGGTATGGGACGGCAATATGGCCGCCGCGCAGGCGCTTCGACAAGTACAGGTGGATGTTGTCGCGGCCTACCCGATCACTCCTTCTACGCCGGTTGTTGAGAATTACGCCAACTTTTTGGCCAACGGGTATATCGACGGTGAATTCGTCATGGTTGAATCCGAACATGCGGCCATGTCAGGCTGCATCGGCGCTTCAGCTGCCGGAGGTCGTGTGGCAACCGCGACATCGGCTCAAGGGTACGCACTGATGGTTGAGACGCTCTATCAGGCATCGGGAATGCGTTTGCCGATCATTCTTAATGTCATCAACCGTGCCCTCGCTTCTCCACTCAACGTTAACGGCGACCACTCCGATATGTATCTTGGACGCGATAGCGGCTGGATTCAGTTTGACGCGTACAACCCGCAGCAAGCGTATGATCTCAACTTTGTCGCCTTCAAGGTGGCGGAAGATCATGACGTGCGCTTGCCTGTCATGGTGCATCAAGACGGGTTTATGACCTCACACACCGCGCAAGGGGTCAAAACCCTGAGCGATGAGGTCGCGTTCAACTTTGTCGGCGAGTTCCAGCCGATGAACGATATGCTCGATCTTGATCATCCGGTGACGCACGGCGTACAGACCGAAGAGGATTGGCACTTTGAACATAAAGCGCGCCAGCACAACGATCTGATGACCAAAGTGTTCCCCAAAATTCAAGCTGCTTTTGATGCGTATGAAGCGCTGACGGGACGTAAATACAATATCGTCGAATGCTACGATATGGATGATGCGGAAGTGGCGGTTGTTTGTATGGGAACTTCTGTTGAAACAGCGGTTGAAGTGGCCAAAGAGCAGCGTGCTAAGGGGATCAAAGCCGGTGTAGTCGGCATTCGCGTGATTCGTCCGTGGCCGTTTGAGCAGATCGCACAAGCATTCCAAGGGTGCAAAGCCATTGCTGCGCTGGATCGCTCTTCTCCCAACGGTGCGCCGGGTATGCTCTATAATGAGCTTGCCGGTACACTGTACAACGCTGCGACAAGAGCTGTACTGACCGGTTATGTCTACGGACTCGGAGGCCGCGACCTCACCAAGTCGCTGCTTAACCAGATTTATGCCGATCTCGTTGCCAATGCGGCGGCGGGCAAGCCTACTACGGCACTGCAGCAGCTTATCGGCGTGCGCGGGCCTAAACTCGAGTTTCTATAAGGAGAGCCGCGATGAGCGAAATGAAAAACATTAAAAACCTCAAAGAGTTTTCGACATCGGCAGACCGATTTGAAGGAGCCAATCTCCTTTGTCCCGGGTGCGCCCACTCGATTATTGTACGCGAAGTACTCAATGCGACCAACGACGATCTGATTCTTTCTGCGGCAACGGGCTGTCTTGAAGTATGTACCGCCGTCTATCCCTACACCTCTTGGGATGCCTCGTGGATTCATATTGGCTTTGAAAACGCCTCTACGGCGATTGCCGGTGCTGAAGCGATGCACAAAGCGCTCAAACGCAAAGGTCGTTTGAAGCAGGAGCGTGATCCGAAATTCGTTGCCTTCGGCGGTGACGGTGCGACCTATGACATCGGTTTTCAGTGGCTTTCGGGCTGTTTTGAACGGGGTCATAACATGATGTATGTCTGTCTTGACAATGAAGTCTACGCCAATACCGGCGGTCAGCGCTCCTCTTCAACCCCTATCGGTGCTTCGGCGACCACCTCTCCGGCCGGTCGCGTCAGCTATGGCGAGAAGATGAACAAAAAAGATATGCTGGCCATTATGGCAGCCCACGGCGCTCCTTATGTGGCACAAGTGGCGCCTAACAAGTGGAAAGATATGATCAAAAAGATCCAAACCGGATTTGCCGCTAACGGCCCTGTCTATATCAACGCGATGTCGGCGTGTACAACTGAGTGGAAGTTCCTGCCAGAAGATACCATCGCCATCTCCGATATGGCGACCGATTCGTTGGTGTTTCCGCTCTATGAGATCATCGACGGTACGAAGCTCAATATTACCTATCGACCCAAAACCGTGGTTCCCGTCGAGGAGTATCTGGCGGCTCAGGGGCGCTTTAAACACCTCTTCAAAGATGAGTACAAGTACCTTATCAAAGAGTGGCAAGAGCGTGTCGATGCTAAATGGGATTACCTGCAGCGCCGCGAAGAAGCTTCCGTTTAATGCTTTACATGTAAGACCTTCGGGTCTTGCACCCTCTCTCTTTTTCCCCTCTTTTTATCTTATTTATCGTGGCAAGGAACTTACATGTACGTTATGAGCATTGATGCAGGTACAGGCAGCATTCGTGCGGTTGTTTTTGATCTTGGCGGACGACAGCTCGGTATCGCTCAACAAGAGTGGCACCATTTCAGCGAACCTGGGGTGGCGCACTCCATGAGCTTTGATTGCAAAGCAAACTGGCAGATCGCATTAGCGTGTATCGTGCATGCAATCGCGGATGCACGGATCGATGCCAAACAGATCAAGGCGATCAGTGCTACGAGTATGCGCGAGGGAATCGTGGTTTATGACCGCGAAGGAGAGGAGCTCTTTGCACTGGCGAACGTCGATGCCAGAGCGGGGGCGGAAGTGGCGTGGATCAAGCAAGAGTATCCCGAGTTAGAGCGGCACTTTTATGAGCGTAGCGGGCAGACATTGGCACTAGGGGCGCTGCCGCGGCTGCTGTGGCTGAAGCGTCATCGCCCCAAGCTCTACGAAAAGGCCGCATGGGTGCACATGATCAGTGACTGGGTACTCTATAAACTCAGCGGCGTCTTCACATCCGAACCCTCCAATGCCGGAACGAGCGGCATCTTTTCGCTCAAGGAGCGTCGATGGGATGCCGCGATGGCGTCGCGGCTTGGGCTGAAAGACGATATCTTTCCCGAGGTGGTAGAGAGCGGCAGCGTTATCGGCACCTTGCGTCCGGATGTGGCGGATGTGACGGGTTTGGATCCGCAAACCAAAATCGTCGCAGGCGGCGGGGATGTGCAGCTGGGCAGCGCGGGGCTTGGCGTGGTGCGCCAGGGTGAGTGCGCCGTACTGGGCGGCAGCTTTTGGCAGCAGATTGTCAACATTGAGGGTGCCACGGTTGATCCGACCATGAATCTTCGCATCAATCCGCATGTGATTAAGGGCCTCTCTCAGGCTGAGGGGATCACCTTTTTTTCTGGGATCGTGATGCGCTGGTTTAGAGACACCTTTTGTCAGGAAGAGCGACGCGAAGCCGAGCGTCTAGGCGTGGATGTCTACAGCTATCTTGAGTCGCTCGCCGCTGCGGTGCCGGTTGGGTCGTATGGGATCGTGCCGATTTTTTCCGATACCATGAAGTATGGCCGCTGGTATCACGCCGCCCCTTCATTTTTAAACCTTTCGCTGGAGACGACGAGCAAAGCGGCGATGTTTCGCGCACTTCAGGAGAATGGCGCGATGGTGTCGATGTTCAATCTCGAAGCGGTCTTTGCCCTCACGCAGACGCAGCCTCAAACCATCACCTTTGCGGGCGGTGGGGCCAAAGGAGCACTTTGGGCGCAAATACTTAGCGACGTCACCGGACGAGAGGTGCGCATACCCCGCGTCATCGAGGCGACGGCGCTTGGCGGTGCAATGGCAGCTGCGGTGGGGCTTGGGGTGTTTGCCGATCTGGTTGAGGCGTCGCAAGCACTGGTGGCGTGGGAGCGCACTTATAGCCCTGATGGGCAAAACCACCGGCTCTATCAAGAGGTGGCACAGCGGTGGCGTAGGCTTTATGATGCCCAGCTCGCATTGGTTGATCAAGGCTTGGTGGACTCTATGTGGAGGGCACCTGGAGTATAGTTGGGAATGGTTATTGCTTGAATCGGTGAGTATCACAAAAGGAAACCCATGAAAAGCAAAACGGGTGCCATTGACACCCTCTTCGCGTTTGAACCTTTGCGTCGGCGCCAAATTGCAGCGTTACAGCAAGAGTTCTACAGGCAAAAATACAAGCAAAAACGTCCTTTGGCGCCTTTAGTAGAGGCAGAAGTGCTTATTCCGGTGATGCAACCGATTGAAGAAAATGATGAGGGTTATATTGCCGGATTGGTACGCACCCACAAAGAGATCGACAAACGACGTCAAACCAAAGGCCCGCTCCCCTCAGCAGATGAAAAAGTGATACGTGAAATGATGGAAAACGCCGCAGCGCTTGGCTGCGCACGTAAAAAGCCTTAAAACGGTTCCCCGAGAATAAGCAGGTTTTCCGTAAATTTCTCGGCGGTATGCGGTTCGTAGTGTGATTTGTAATGGAGGTAGTGCTTGGAGTGCTTATGGCCCTCAAGTGCCGCCTCATCCTCCCATGCCTCAATCACGATAAATCTTTTCGGATCGCTCTCGATCTGATAGATATTGTATTTCAGACACCCCTTTTCCGCGCGCGAAGGCTGCACCATCGCTTCAAGCAGGGCCTTAAGCGGCGCTATGTGCCCCTCTTTGGCGACAAATGTAACTTTTTTAGTGATATTCATAACGTTCCTCCTATTTTTTAAGTTTAGCCTGTTCGAGTTCCCAATACTCCATCGCAAAGAGCTGCGGCGGCCTTAGGCTCGTAAAGCCGCCGAGCGCTTCTGCGCGGAGCATCGAGAGGGCGGTGTGTTCTATGATATCGGCAATCACGGCGCTCTCTTTGGCGTCTTTGCCAAACACGACAGCGCCGAATCCTTTAATGAGCGCGTAGCGTGGCGCAGGGTCTAAGCGGTGGTGGTGCGTTTGGGCATGTAGGTCGAAATAGTGCTGATAGGCGCTGACAAAGTGGTAAATACCCTCTTCGATGGAGTGTTCAATCAAAGCCGGAAAAGGTTTAATGCGGATGACGTGCTCAGGCGTGAGGCCGCCGCTATGCACGATGCGCTCAAGCGTAGGATGGTTTGAGAGCGTACAGAGGGCGGGACTTGAGAGCGGCACGGCCTCAACCGCGCAGCCGCGCAACTGCGAGACCTTGAAGCGGAGTGCTTCGAGCCATGCGGGATCGAGCGTTTTGGGCTTACATGTAAGCTCAAGCGGGGCGTGTGTTTGAAGGTACGTTTCGGCTTTGGTGACGATATCGATCATTTTGCCATAGGCTGCCTGCGCGTCGTCATCGAAAGTAAAGACACCGTGGTGCATCAAAATGATCCCATCTAAGGTGCTCCAATCGATCCCCTGTGTCCGATCAAAGACGTGTTTGGCCAGATCAAAGCCCGGCATCACATAATCAATGATGAGCATCCGCGCACCGTAGAGTGTGCGCAGGCGCTCTTTACCGTTGTGCGTATTGGAGATCGTCACCACCGCGTCGGCATGGGTGTGATCAACGAAGTCAAAAGGGATGATCGCGTGCAAAATGGCTTCGATCGAAGGGTTGGGTGCCTGTGCGTCGCGCATCGCTTCACGCTGCAGACGCACCATCTCACTGTCGCTGAGGGTGTGAAACGAGGCCATGTGGATCAAGGAGTCCAGATGCACGGGGGCAAAACCGCCTTTTTCGATAGTGTCTAGGTTCCAGCCGCTCCCTTTGACATAGAGGGTGTCGCCGATCTTGACCGAGGTGTTGCCGCCGCCGTGGAGTACCAGATCGCTCTCGCTGCCCAGCAGTCTGGAGGTGTAGACGCGCAGTTCAAGCGGATCCCTGAGCGTCGCGGCGTATGCGGGATCGAAACGGTTGTGCATCAGAAGCCTTAAATACAAAACAGTGCAAGGATTGTAACATCGTGATCCTTATCCACGGAAGTCGAAGGCAATCTTTATGCCCTTCTTAAGAGCGGAGGTTTACATGTAGAGGGTTTGGCGGTTTGTGCTACCATTACGTCATTTTACATGTAAGGATTTACTATGCCGTTATTAGACAGTTTTACCGTCGATCACACCCGCATGTCCGCCCCCGCCGTACGCAAGGCCAAAACCATGACCACCCCATCGGGTGACACCATCACCGTTTTTGATCTGCGCTTTTACAAGCCCAATGAAGAGAAGATGACAGGCAAAGGTATCCATACGCTTGAACACCTCTTTGCCGGATTTATCCGCAACCATCTCAACAGTGATACGGTAGAGATCATCGACGTCTCACCCATGGGGTGCCGTACCGGTTTTTACATGAGCCTCATCGGCGCTCCGGATGAAGCGCAGGTGGCGCAGGCGTGGAGTCAAGCGATGGAGGACATCTTGGCGGTCGAGAAGAAAAAAGATATTCCTGAGCTCAATATCTACCAGTGCGGTACTTATAAAATGCATTCGCTCAAAGACGCCAAGCAGATCGCCCGCGACATGCTCAAGCAGCCCATCGGCGTGATGGACAACGAAGCCCTCAAGCTCGATGAGGAGCTGCTCGAAGGAGTCTGCGGATGAGGTTGCTGCTGCCGATGGACGGCGACGACGCGGAGGAGTCGCGACTGGTGGCGCTCGCCGATGTACAGCGCTGGGCAGTGCTGGAGATCGAAGAGGGGCAGGTGCGCGAGAGCCTGTTTGTAGAAGATCGAAGCGCGATCGAAGAGGGGGCCGATGCGGTGGTGGTCTGCAGCGACAACGAATACGTATGGCCCTTTTTGGATGAGCAGATGATGGTGCTCGTCGCCCATACCCAGCGCAGTATCGATGATATCGTCGAGGCTTATCTGTTTCGAGAGCTGCACGAATTGGCCTACTGATGGAGGCATTGCTTACCCTCTTTAACCCGCTGCCCGGTAACCGCTATCTGCTCACCACCACCCACACTGACGCTTTGGTGACGCTGCTGGCACAAAAGCTGGCTGCAGCGGGCGGTGCATTACATGTAATCACTTATCCGGGTGAACATCTTCCTATAACCGATGCGCATTTACAACAAAGCGCTATCGGCGATTTTGCCACGCTCTTTCGCGCCCTGCCGCGTGAACACGATTTTGTGATCTTGCAAGAGCTCTACAGCCGCCATGCCTACAGCGAGCGGTTGCTACGCCACTGCTACACCACGCTGGCCAATACCGCTTACGTGCTGATTATCGAACCCAAAGGGCGCTGCGACCCTCAAGCGCTCTGCGAGACGCTGGAGCGGCTGGAGTTTCGCGTCCCCAATGTGATTGATGTGCTTGAGGGTTTTGACGTGGTGATGGCCAAGAAGATGCATATGTGGGGCAACGGGCTTTAGAGTCGGTGGTGATGGTGAATCGCTTCTATTGCTTCTAGGGTGTAGCCCAGCGCATTGAGGCTTGGTTCTAAACCTTCAAAGTTCCAACCATTAGAGCGCAAAAATGAGGGCTCCATGATGGCGATGTATATTTTGTCTTTGACAAATGAGATGACGGGGTATAGGCCGTATTTGGCGATCAGCTGGGTGAGTTTCTCCATGACGGTAAAGGTCAAAAGGTAGTTTGCTTCGATGGGGTCACTGCTGTAAACGAGGTACTGTTTTTCAAATCCGCTGCTGTCAAGACGGATCTTGCGAAGTTCTCCGCGAAGGGAAGAGAGCTGGAGTCCGCCGCCGACAAAGCCTAAATGCTTTTCCATGACGTCAAAGAGGATAATGGTGGTGCCTTTGATACTGCGGCGGGCCTCCGTCACGGCAAAAAGACCCTGAAACGGAGTGGAATCATCATCATCATTTTTTTTCGCGGTCAGCTCAACATGTGAAAGTGTAACCGGTATCGAGTCGTTTTGATAAGAGATAAGGTTGCTGCTTCGCATGGTGTTGTAGAGCTTATCGGGAATGATACGCGAATCTTTGATTTGGGTTTCGCGGATGCCGCGATTGGGGATGTGTCGCATGGTTGGGTCGATGGCATTGAGCATAGGGTTGATGACCAGTCTTTGATATTTTTGCTCGATCTTTGGTAAAACATAAGTGACATACCACCAAAACAAGGCAACAAAAGTAGTGAATGCAATACCAAAGATTACATGTAAATGAAAGTCCAGCAGTATCCAAGAGAGCAATGAAAATCCGCCGAAGATCGGTAAGAACATTTTGGCGCTGTGAAGCATCGTCTCACTGGGAAGATCCGGCAAAATCTCCTGATCGAAGAACTGTTTTAGTTCATGCTTTGATTTCATTGTCACCCATTATTTGAATTTATTCATCTGATTATAACAATAAATAAGACACGCACTGCGGTTGTTTTTGTTATATCTTTAAGGAGGTTGCATGATCACACCGACACAAAGCGCCGACGGTAGTTTTACGGCCTACAGTCAAAGCTACGGTGAGCATTACCACTCGACCAAAGACGGTGCGCTGCAAGAGTCGCTGTGCAAACATGTACTGCCGGCACTGGAGCATGTCGCAGGGCGCGGCGGGGTGATCCGAATTTTGGATATCTGTTTTGGGCTGGGGTTTAATACTTTAGCCACGATCATGGCCTCAAGGCAGAGAGGCATGACGCAAAAGCTGCACATCGTCTCGCCCGAACTCGATGAGGCGTTGGTGCGCTCCTTGGCGGCGTTTCCCTATCCTGAAGCGTTTGATCCCTTTATCGGGGTGATTCAATCGATCGCGCGGAGCGGATTTTATGAAGATGAGCATGTGCGTGTCGAGGTAGTCTTTGGCGATGCGCGCGCTTTTTTGGCTACATGTAATGAGCCGTTTGATATCGTCTACCAAGACGCCTTCAGTCCTGCGGCCAACCCCGCTTTGTGGAGTGTGGAGTACTTTGCGCAGATTGCGCGCCTGCTCAAACCCGACGGGCTTTTGACGACCTACTCCACGGCGCTCAAAACCCGTCTGGCGCTTTACGAAAACGGTTTTCGCATCTATCTCAATGCGGGTGAAGGGTACCGCAACGCGACGCTGGCTTCGCGGCAGGTTTTGCCTTATCCTGAAGTCGATATGCGGCATAAAATCGCGTGCAATCCCGGTGTTTCACCCATCAACGATGTTTCTTTAAAGAGACAAAAGATACAATACTCATCTATCCATCACTAAAGATAACACTTATCAAATAAAAGAGTACATGTAATGTTGAGACGCTGCAGAATAGTGTTGCCTGTGTTAATGTTGTTGTCTACATCGAGTCTGCTCTTTTGGTCGCAATCGGCCCCTCACTCTTTTGAAGCATTGTTGCATGCGATGACCCTTGGAGCAGCGCTGCTGTGGAGCGGAGGGTATGCATGGACGGTTCGCAGCAGGCATCATGAGAAGCTGAGCCGTATCGCTATGGAAGATCCGCTGACGGCCATGCTCAACCGCCGTGCACTTGAATTACATGTAGATAAACTCATTGCACGCTCAAAACGGGTTGAGAAGCATTTTGCTGTGATTTTTTTGGATATTGATGAATTTAAGCGTATCAATGACAGTTACGGACATCGTATCGGTGACGCTGTGCTGGTGGAGTGTGCATCGCGGTTTAGGCAGGTGGTACGTGACAACGATGTGATTGCAAGGATGGGCGGGGATGAGTTTATCTTTGTGCTTGACGATATTGAGGAGATCCATGCCGTTTCAACCGCCGCGCAACGGATCTTAGAAGCGCTTGAGCGCCCCGTAGAGGCGAAAGGTGAATCGATTAATATCCATCTGAGCCTCGGCATCAGTCTTTTCCCTGAAAACGGTAGCAGCCGTGAGGAGCTCTTTCATGCGGCAGATACGGCGATGTACTATATTAAAGAACATGGCAAAAACGGTTACAGCTACTTCAATGACGCGATGAATCGCGAAAACGAGTGCAATCTCGATATGGATCGATCGTTAAGAGAGGCACTCAAAACTGGAGCGTTTGAGCTGTATTATCAACCCAAGCAGACCTTTGATCGTGGCGGTGTACATGAAGTTGAGGCGTTGATTCGGTGGAACCGCCCTGGATACGGAGTGGTATTGCCTTCGGAGTTTATCGCGCATGCCGAGCGTAGCGGGCTGATCCATGAGTTGGGCGCGTGGGTGATCGAGTCTGCATGTCGGCAGATTCGTCTGTTTGCTGACGCCGGCGTCTCTACGGTGATCAGCATCAATATTTCGGCGTCTCAGTTGAGCCATCGAAATTTGCAAGAGGATATTGAACGTGCCGTGCAGAAGTTTGGTATTCGGCCGCAGATGCTTGAGCTGGAAATTACCGAAGCCGCTTTGGTGAAGCTGACACCCTCCCTGACGCAGCGTCTGCATGGGCTTAAAGCGATTGGTGTTCGGTTGGCTGTTGATGGCTTTGGCAGTGCCTATTCATCAATGGGGTATATGACCCGTTTGCCGCTGGACCGCATCAAGATCGACCGCGCACTGATCAATGATATTTTGATCAATCCAAAAAACCGTGAACTGGTCTCTGCGATGATTGCTTTGGGTCATGCTCTCAATATGAGCGTTGTCGCTGAAGGAATAGAAGCATCCGGTCTGTTTGAAGAGAGCAAGCGGCTACAGGCAGATTTGGTGCAAGGCTATTTCGTTTCGAAGCCTAAAAGGGCTGATGCGCTGATGGCTGAATTTCTCGAAGAGCGTGCGCCCTGTGCATGCTCAGTAAAGGGCGCTGATATGCTCGATCTGTGCCCAGCTCACCCCGTGAGAGCGGCTCAGCAGGTGTTCAAGGTAGCGGGCGAACATATCGGTTTCAAGGTTGACGCGCGTGCCGCTGCGGTAGGTGTGAAAGAGGGTTTCGCGCATGGTGATGGGAATCACGGTGAGGCGAAATGAGTGCTCAAAAACCTCATTGACCGTCAGGCTCACCCCATCGACGGTGATGGAGCCTTTAGGGACGATGTAGCGCATCGGTTCGGGTGCTGCGGCGATGATGAGGTCATGGCTGTTGCCGTTGGAGGTGATACGCTCAACGGTGCCGATCGCGTCGATGTGCCCTTGGACGATATGCCCTTCGAAGCGATCCCCCATCATCATGGCAGGCTCAATGTGGACGCGCGCTTTGAAGCGCTCCAGGGCTATGTGACTTTGGGTTTCGGGTGAGAGTTCGACGCAAAAACCATCCTTAAGCAGCTTGGTAACGCTCAGACAGACCCCGTTGATGGCGATGGAGTCGCCAAGTTTGGGACGATACGCACAGCGCAGGGTGAGGGTGTCGGCGTGCAGAGCGACCACATCGGCCAGCTCGCGGATCAGTCCCGTAAACATCGGTATCCTTGAACAGGTGAATTAAAAGACAATTTTACCCTCTTCTTGCAGGCTTTGGATGATCGCTCTGGCTTTCTCATGACCGCCGTAGGCCGCTTTGCGGCAGTGTTCCAGCGCCTTTTCGTGATCCTCTGCCACGCCTAGACCCTGATCGAACATCAACCCCAGATTGAAATGGCCCTGCGGCAGCTCCATCGCGCTCGCGCGGCTGAAGCAGACAAACGCGCGTCGGTAGTCCTGCGCGACGCCGTGACCCTCTTTGTAGAGGATGCCGAGGTTGTTAAAGGCTTCGGCGTGACCGCGTTTGGCGGCCTCTTCGTACCAAAAGGCCGCTTCGCTGAAGTTTTGCAGGCATCCCAGACCGCGTTCAAAGGTGAGGGCCGCTTCAAACATCGCCTGAGGAACCTCCGCAACGGCGGCTTGGAGCAGCAGCTCGTGGGCTTTGAACTGATCAAACGGGGCTCCGCCGATGCCGTCGGCATAAAAGAGTGCGAGGTTGTAAAGCGCGAGCGGATAGGAGGCATTGGCAGCTTCTGTGTAGAGATCAAAGGCGCGGCTGAGATTAGGGCTGCAGGCGATACCGTTTTGAACCATATAGGCCAGCGCCGTCATCGCTTCAGCGTCACCGTTTTGGGCGAGTTGCGTATAGAGTTCAAAGGCGCTTTGCGTGTCGCCTTGCGCATAGAGGTCGTGGGCGTGTTGAATCATGGGCGCATTGTAGTGCAGCGCTTCTTAGCACTCACTAAGAGCGCCGCGCCGCCTCATCGGCCAAAGTTTGCGCCAGCGGTCCTTGGATGATCTCGATGCCGCGTGATTGGAGCGCTTCAAGCTGCTGCGGGGTCTGAACGCCGGCGGCGATGAGGGTGATGCTCATCGTATCGGTCATGAGCCGCAGCGCTTGTAGGCTCTCATCGCTCAGATCGAGCCAGAAGGCGGCTTCGGCTTTGAGAAACTGGGGCCGGATGGTCTGCAGGTAGCCGTAGTCGCTGGATTGGCCTAAAAACTGATTGATCCCCATGCGGCAGCCGAAGTGCTCAAAGAGGGCGTCAAAACGGGTGACAAGGTCGAGATGCTTGTGCGCCATCGTGTCGGAGACCTCAAAGGCGAGGCGGTGTTTGAGCCTGTGGGCGTGTTCGCCCAGCAGACGCTCCAGCGCGGCGTAGGCTACGTTCGAGCGCAAGAATTCGCCGGAGAGCCGTACCGAATATTCACCCGCGCTGCCCTCATCAATGCGGCGCAGCAGTTGTTCCAGCGCCGTGACGTAGAGTTCGTCAAGCAGCCCCAGCGCCGTTGCTTCGGCCGCAAAAGCGCCGTAGGGGTAGGAGGCGCCTTGCGCGTCGTGCAGTGAAAAGGTGACGACCCGCTGGATGACGGCAGCGCTTTGGGCGGTCACGACGGGCCAGAAGTCAAGCGCAATACGCCGCTGTGTGAGCGAGGTTTCGATGATGCCGCGCCACTGCTCTTTGCCCATCGCCACGCGGTCGTCTTTGGATTCGAAGAGGTAGGTGTTGCCGTCCTCTCTGGCTTTGGCGTGGGTGAGAGCGTAGTCGGCTTTGGTCATCAAGGTGCCCGCATCCTGTCCACAGAGGTAGCGGTAGAGGCCGATGCTGATGGCGCAGTCGCCCGGTTCGAGCTGATACTCCTCTTTGAGCAGCGCAAGCAGGTCGTCGAGCTGTCGGGCGATTTGGGTCGCCTCATCGGCGGTGCAGCCCGGAAGCATGATCGCAAATTCGGTGCCGTTGATGCGTGCGACGATATGCTCGTCAAACCGAGCGCTTTGATGCTCCAGCAGGGTGCCGAGGCGTCTGAAAAATTCATCGCCCCTTTGGCGGCCCAGACGCTGATTGACGTTTTGCGCCCCTTCAAAGGCCATCAGCAGCATCATGCCATCCCCGCGTTCGTTGGCCATATCGAGCAGTTCGGGGAGTTTGAGCATCAGATAGCGACGGTTGAAGAGGCGGGTGACGGGGTCGTTGTAGAGGAGTTCGCGGTTACGCGCCATCGCTTCGTTGCCCTTCTCGAAGATCTCTTTGACTTTGAGTACCATCGCGTTCATGCCGCGCACCACATCTCTAAACTCGGTGGTAAAGGGGAGGCGGTCTTGCAGCACGAAGCGGTTTTGCAAAATCGATTCGGCCTGATTTTGCACCCGCCCGAGCGGCCTAAGCACGGTGTGCAGTAGGGCGTTGAGGATCAGCAGACTAATCAGGGCGATGACGCTAAAGCTGAGCAGCAGATCGCGGGCGGTATCAAAAAGCTGCACGTAGGCGTGGGCCGGATCGCTTTGTACATGTAAGAGGGCGATGGGGTTCCAGCCGGCGGAGACCTGCGCCGAAGCCGTGGGAACGGTGATCGGCACCCACGTCACAAACCATTCGGGCACGTCCGGTTTGGCGCGCTCCTTGATACGCTCATACAGCGACGTCCCGCTGAGATCGTGCAGGGCGATGCGGATATAGTGGCCGCTGTCAAAGTTGGCGTTGATCATCGTCTCCATCGTCCCCGCATCGCCCTGCGCCGTGCCGAGGGTGAGGCTCAGGGAGCCGGCGGTGTTTTGGGCATCTTCATAGAGCTGTTCGTGCAGCGCGCGGCTTGCGTTTTGAAAACTCAGCGCCATGATGGCGGCGAGGATCAGCAGCAAAGCGGTGGAGATCAGCAGGGTGATCTGTTTAAAGAGGGTCATAAGAGATTCCTTTTGATGTTTTCGATGAGCAGATCCCACTGTTTGTGGGTTTTGTCGCTGCGTTCGATCGCTTTGCCCTGCTCGCCTTTGCGGCTGGCGAGAAAGAGGGCGTCGCCGTTGAAGTTGTAGACGGGTATCAAATCTTTACGTTGATCGGCGCTCAGAATACGTGGCTCGTAGTTGTCCAAAACCAGCGGAACGGCTTTGGGGGTCGGAAAATAGGTGAGCACCATGTGCGCTTCACGGTATTTGAGGGATTTGACGTAAGAGAAGTAGAGTTTGTCGCTGGGGATACCGAGGTGGCGCAGCGCGAAGTATTTGGCGATAACGTAGTCTTCACAGTCTCCGCGGTTGCGCCCCAAAAACTCCAGCGGCGTGGCCCAGTAGTCGTGCATACCGAAATTTTGCATATCCGAGGTGTACAAGACACGGTTGTAAAAGTCGTTGACACCCTGGAGTTTTTCAAGGTCGCTTTTAGCCTCTAGCGCTTGGAGCGCCGTATTGAGCGTGAAAAAACGCTCTTTGGCGGCAACGCCGTACTTCTTCTCGATGGCCGTGATGATGGCGTCGGCGATGTAGGGGGCGGCAGCGAGCAGACCCAGCAGAAGTGCCAGAAGCAGCAGCCGCGCCATCAGCCTTAGCGCCGCACTTTACGGTTGCCGCGGTTTTGCTGCTTGAGACGGGTGATGACGTCTTTGAGCTGATCTTTCTCATCAAGCAGCTCGTCGCGTATCTTGTGTTCGTCACTTCCGTCGATTTGCGGGTCATACTCGACGGTTTCGGCTTGGTACTTTCCCAAGAGTTTTTCAATCTCCTCTTTGCTCATTGGGGGCATCGGATCTCCTTGTTACATGTAAAGCGTAGAGGATTATTGTAGCTAAAAAGAGGGCAGATTTTGGGTTTTGGGCGCGCTGTTATGCAGTTGCCACCAGACCAAAACGGCGATCAAAAAGGGCTCGAACCGCGCGGCGTAAGAGTTGAGCAGCATCCCAAGATTCTCGAGCAGCTCGATGGGCAGAAAAAAGCGGCTGAAGTAAAAGTGCAGCATGGGATTGCTGGTTGTGGTACCGGCAAAGAGCGAAGCGGCGATCACGCTTAGTGTGAGCAGATGCAGTGCGAGCAGTGCCCCCAGACCGATGAGGCTGGCGCGCAGGGCGGTCTTGCGAAGGGTGGCAAAGGTGACGATCAGGGCGCACAGCAGGGCGAGGGTCATTGGGACATTGAAGGTGACCGATTCCACATCGAGGCTCAGATCGATCTCGAAAGGGGTCATCATCCCTTTGGGCCCCATCATCGCGATGGTGTTGGAAAGGGTGAAGGTCATCTCCCGATTTTTCATCGCAGCGTGGGTTACATGTAAGTCGTATTTCCACGCGGCGGCGCGAAAGGCGCTCTCGGTGATGAGGCGGTTGTAGCCCTCTTTGACCAGCAGCCACGAAGGCAGAATCAGGGCGTAGGCGAGGATAAAGACCCCGAAGAGTCTAAGTGTGCTTTTGAGTTCTGGCATGGCGGGAGACGTTTTGCAGATAGACCAAAAAGACCACAAAGGCGATGGCGATCATGATGCTTTGGGTGATGTACTCGTGCATAATGGGAAAAACACTGGGGTGAAACTCCAGCACCCACGCCAGCAGCGCGATACGCAGCAGGTTAAAGAACTGCAAAAAGAGCGATCCGATCACGATGCCTGATAGCCGTGCCTTCCATGAAGCAGGATAGGCGAGTACGGCGGCGGCGTAGAGCAAAATCGCCTCCAAGCCGTTGCAGCCAAATTTGACCTCCATGATCGCTTTGGGGAGGTGCAAAAAAGCCCCCTCCGCGCGCACGTCGATACCGATCAGCTCGATGAGGTGACGGCTAAGCTCAACCACGGCGGCGGTGTAATACGCATCTAGGCGTAGCAGATCGTGCAGCGGTTTGTAGTCGATGAGCACGAAGGCGATGACCATATAGAGGATGTAAAGAAGGACAAAACGTTTCATGGCTGCGAGTATAGCCAAGCCCACGTTACAACGCTATAATGCGCTTTATGAAAAGAGAAGATTATGACATTATTGTCGTCGGCGGCGGGCATGCGGGGATTGAAGCCGCGCTTGCCGGGGCGCGTATGGGGTTTAGAACCCTTTTGATTTCGATGCTGGTGGAGCAGACGGGGGCGGCGAGTTGTAATCCTGCTATCGGCGGTCTGGCCAAAGGACATCTGGTGCGTGAACTCGACGCGCTCGGCGGCGAGATGGGGCTGCTCACCGATGCGGCGGGGATACAGTTTCGTATCCTCAATGAGGCCAAAGGGCCTGCCGTACGCGGCTCACGGGCGCAGATCGATATGGATCGCTACCGTGTCTTGGCGCGTAATACGCTCTTACATGTAAGCAACTTGGAGATGCTCCAAGAGACGGTTGAGGCGCTGATCCTTGAAGGGGGCGCAGCGGTGGGCGTGCGTACGGCGCTGCTCAACGAGTACCGCGCCAAGCGCGTGATTTTGACTACCGGAACCTTTTTACGTGGGGTGGTACATGTAGGCGAAGTGACGCAGGAGGCGGGGCGTTTTGGGGAGTTTGCGGCCAAAAACCTCTCCCAAAGCCTCATCGATGCGGGTTTACATGTAGGACGGCTCAAAACCGGCACCTGCCCGCGCGTGGATAGCTCCAGCATCGACTTTTCGGTGATGGAGGTACAAGGCGGCGACGCGATTCCCAGCCCTTTTAGCTTCCGCACCGACCGCGAACGCTTTGCGCGTGAAAAACAGCAGATCCCCTGCTACATCACCTACACCAATGATGAAACCCACCGCATTATCGAGGGCAATTTTTATCGTGCGCCGCTCTTTACGGGGCAGATCGAGGGGATCGGGCCGCGCTACTGCCCCAGTATCGAAGATAAGATTAACCGCTTCCGCGACAAAGAGCGCCACCACCTCTTTATCGAGCCGCAGACCTTTGAAAATACCGAGTGTTATATCAACGGCATGTCCACCTCGCTGCCGCCCGATGTGCAGCGTTCGATGATCCGCTCCGTGCGGGGAATGGAGAACGCCCGCATCGTGCGCTACGGCTACGCTATCGAGTACGATTATGTCGATCCCACTGAGTTGCGCCATACCCTAGAAACCAAAAAGGTCGCCAACCTCTATCTGGCGGGGCAGATCAACGGCACTACGGGGTATGAAGAGGCGGCCGCGCAGGGGTTGATGGCCGGCATCAACGCGGCCCTTTCGCTGCAAGGCAAAGAACCGCTGATTTTGCGCCGCGATGAGGCCTATATCGGGGTGCTGATTGATGATCTGGTGACCAAAGGGACCAAAGAGCCCTACCGTATGTTCACTTCACGCGCCGAGTATCGTCTGCTGCTGCGTGAAGAGAGCGCCGATCTGCGTCTGAGCCATTATGGTTATGAGCTGGGACTCATCGATGCGGAGCAGATGGAGCGCGTCGAGGCCAAACGCGCCGCGATTGCGCACGGTGTGGCACTCAGCCGAGAGAGCCTCTTTACCCCCGGCAAGGCCTTTTTGGACTTTTTAGAATCCATCGGCGAAGAGAAGATCAATGATGTGCAAAGCGCCGAGCAGATCATGTCGCGCAAAAGCTTCACCATCGAGAAGCTGCCGCTGCTACTGCCCGATCTGGCGGTCTATGATGCTTACATTCAAGATCAGATCCTCACCGAAGCCAAATATGCCCGCTATGTCGAGAAGCAGCACGAAGAGATTGAGAAGATGAAAAATCTCTTACATGTAAGCATTCCCCAAGGCTTTGATTTTGCCTCCATTTCGGGACTCTCCAAAGAGATCGTGGAGAAGCTGCAGCGCTTCAATCCGCCTACCTTGCAAGCGGCGTCTCAAATAAGCGGCATTACGCCCGCCGCCATCAGCATTTTGCACATCTACATTAAAATGGGAGCACGCGGATGAGACTTTTTTACTATGCCCACACAGGACATCGCTACGGGTTGGATCGTTTTCGGCGCGCCTGTTCGGTGATTCGGATGCTTGAAGGTGCCGACATCACGCTTTTGACCTCGGATTTTCGAATCGCTTCGCTTGCACGGGAGTTTGGGGTGAAGCGCGCGGTGGGCATCGACGTGGTACGCAACATCCCGCAAATCGCGCAGATGGGCGATAAGATCATCTTCGATTCGGATGAACACAACCCCGTGATGCTTTCGGATATGACCGAATTTTTCTCTACTTTTATCCGTATTAGCGATAATCCTGAGGATACCAAACATCCCAAAGAGAAGCTAATCTCGCCCTATCTCAGCGGCGAAGGGATCTGTCAGGCGGTGATGTGCGATCCGCGTTATTTCGACGCGACGCCTAAAACGATCAAGCAGGCACTCTTTTTTGGAGACGACGATTATGACACCTTATTGCTTGAACATTTAGAAACGTTTGCGCCGCTCGAACTTGAGCTGGGGCTTGGGTTTTACTACTTTCTTGATTATGAACAGAAGATAGCCTCTACCTTTACGAAGCTGCATGAATCCGATGCGTACGATACACTGGTGACGCAAAGCGCCCTGCTGCTGACCGCTTCGCCCCACGCGGCGCTCGCTTCGCTGGCTTCGGGCGCCAGACCGATCTTTTTGCAGCGTCCTGATAAATTCGCTTACTTTAAACCGCTGTGCGAACGTCTGGGCATTCCGTTTTTGCAGCCCTCCGAGTGGTCAGATCTGCGCCACGTCATTGAGAAAAACAGTGCGAAGCGCTATGAGGTGATTCCAAATGAAGCAGCCAAAGTTATAACTTTTATAAAAGAGGGCTTATCTTTATAAGCACTTAATGCTTTCTCATGTAGTATTGGTTGTTAAATTTCACCTAAGTGAGAGAAGAATGACCAATGAAAGTAGAAGAGGCTTCATCGGCAAGGCGTTTGGCGCCGTCGCCGGTGTGGGTGCCGTCGCGTCACTCGTCGCGATGAAGAAGACTTGGGATCCGCTCCCAAGCGTTATGTCTGCCGGATTTACGACTGTGGACGTTTCAGCGCTTGCGGAGAACAAGCTCGAGGTGGTTGTATGGCGCGGTAAACCCGTGTTCATACTCAAGTACAGCGCCGATATGGCGCCTACGGACGGACGCAACGTCAAAGTCGGAGACCACTACTTCTCCGTGATGATCGGACTGTGTACCCACTTGGGCTGTATTCCGGCTTATCTTCCCGATGCCCATCAGTTCAAATGTGCTTGTCACGGCGGTGAGTTCACCGCTGATGGCGTTAATACCTTCGGACCGCCTCCGCGACCGCTTGACATCCCACCGTTTAAAGTAGACGGCGTGACGTTGGTGCTCGGGGAAGAGGGCGAAGAGTATAAAGCCATGACGGCGAAAGCGTAAGGGGGAGAGCATGGCTGAGTTTAAAAAAGCAGATTCGATGCTGGAGTGGTTCGATCAGCGTTTGGGTGTCGTCAACTTTGTGAAAGTGATGATGACGGAGTATTGGATTCCTAAAAACATCAACTTTTTGTGGGCAATGGGTGTCGTTATTACGGTGCTCTTTACGCTGTTGTTGGTATCGGGTATCTTTTTGTTGATGTATTACAAGCCGGACGTCAATATGGCGTTTGACAGCGTCAACTTCACCATTATGCAAGACGTCGCGTATGGTTGGCTATTTCGTCATATTCACGCTGTGGGCGCTTCGGTCGTCTTTTTGGTGATCTATATTCACATGTTCACGGGGATCTACTACGGCTCGTACAAAAAAGGGCGTGAGATGATCTGGATCTCGGGAATGCTCTTGTTTGTGCTCTTCTCCGCAGAGGGCTTTTCGGGCTATATGCTTCCTTGGGGTCAGATGAGCTACTGGGCGGCGTATGTTATCACCGAGATTTTTGGCGGTATTCCTTTGATCGGCGATGAGCTGGTAGTTTGGATTCGCGGTAATTTTTACGTCTCTGATGCGACGTTGACCCGCTTTTTCATGTTACATGTACTGCTGATTCCTTTGGCTATTTTGGGCGCAATCGTGTTTCACTTCTATGCGCTTCGCTTCCCGCACGTCAACAATGAAGAGGGTGAGTTTTTCGATTTTGACGAAGAGGCTGAAAAGTATAAGGCGGGCGACAAAAAAGGCTCTAAAGTCATTCCATTTTGGCCTGTATTCTTGTCCAAAGACTTCATGGTCGTCGGCTTCTTTATGATTTTCTTCTTTTATCTGACCTTTTATCACTACGGTTTTGCGATGGACGCCATCAACTTCGACAAGGCTGACGGGCTGAAAACTCCGGCGCACATCTATCCTGAGTGGTACTTCCTTTGGTCTTATGAGGTGTTGCGCGGCTTCTTCTTCGATATTGCCGGAATCAGCGGTAAGGATCTCGGTTTGATCGCTTTTGGTATCGCCAACGCAATCTTCTTTTTGTTGCCGTGGCTGGATCGCTCACCGATGGTCAAGCCGGCCAATCAGCGCCCTTACTTCAAGTATTGGTTCTGGATCCTGATGGCCGACCTTATCGTCTTGACCATTTATGGAAAACTGCCGCCGACCGGCGTCAATGCATGGGTAGGTTTTGCTTCGTCGATGACCTTCTTGGTGCTCTTTGCCGTGTTGCCGTTCATCACTAAACTCGAAGCCAAAAAAGTTGGGGGTAAGTAAATGAAAGAGTTCAAAATACTGGCCGTCATCGTCGCCCTTGTCGCGGTGACCTACTACGGCATCGAGCCGTATGCGCATCACGTCATGCACCCTGAGCCTGCTCCGGCAGACTATGCGTTTAGCGATCTTAAAAACGTAGACACTACGCTCAAGGGTGATGTCGCCAATGGTAAAGTTTTGGTTGAAGCGAACTGTATCGCGTGTCACTCGATTGAAAAAGAGGGCTATCCTGCCATGATGAGCGACAGTGATGCGGCTTCCTCTTACGGGGTTGTGCCGCCTGATCTCTCTAGTGCCGGACATTTGTATCAAACCAACTATTTGGCCAACTTCATATTCGATCCGGTGACTGCTTCGAATTTGAAACACAAATACCCAGAAGGCGGCGCAAAAGTGCATCCGATGCCATCATACAACTGGATGGCTGCTCAAGAGATTATGGACATGGTGGCCTATCTGCAAAGTATTCCTAAAGCGACTTACGTATCTGAGAGTGAAGAGCGCCGCGCCGATTTCATCGATGCATGCGGACGCTGTCACTCTATGGCTTATGCCGGTATCTCGGCGCGTACGCCCGGTGATGTTGCCAAAGCTTATTTGGGTGCCACTCCGCCTGATATGTCGCAGTACATCAAGAGCCGTGGACGCCACTATCTCGAGAACTTTATCAACGATCCTCAGCGTCTGCTACACGGTACGGGTATGCCGCGCGTAGGTTTGAGTGAAGAGGCGCAAACCCATGTGATCGACTATATGGAAGAGATCGGCGACGCCAAAAAAGCGGAGCGTGAAGATCTGGGCTGGAAAGTGATGCTCTACATGCTGGTATTCGCGGTCTTTGCACTGCTTTGGAAAAAACAGATCTGGAGAGATATCCACTAAGGTGGATGCTCTTCGAACTCAAGGAAAAAATATGATGAAATCTCTATTAATTGCTTCAATGTTCGCAGGATCGCTCTTTGCGGCGGAGGCGCTGACTGTCAATATGGCCAAAAGTGAAAATGGTTTGAACAACATCCAAAAAGGTTTTCTCTACAACGCGATGCCGCTGGTACGCAACGGTATCCAAGAGGTACGCGAAGCGAATATGATGTTCTCTTCAGTGGAGGAGACCAAGAAGTATCTTCCAAAAGAGAAACAGCATCTAGGCAATATCGCTTACAACGCTGCTAAGCGCATCAACAGTGCTGCCGATGAGATGGAGATCTATCTGGCAACCAACGAAATGGGCAAAGCGCAACACACCTACTCTGATATTATCAATGCCTGTTCAGCTTGTCACGCTGTTGTACGTGGCTGGTAAGAAGAGCTTTTTTCTCTACAAGTAAGGCGCTCCCTCTTGGGAGATGCCTTGAGCATCTCTTCCCCTTTTTTTCTTTTTTGATACCTATCTAAGCGTATTTGAAACATTTTTAACATCTATCACAGAGCAAAAATAATGATTGCTTATGAAATATTCTGATTTGCTAAAGTGATATTAAATATATACGAAACGAATCAAAAAGCCCTAAAATACGAAGTTTGATAAAAATGTGATATTATAGAAAATTATAGATTTAGAAAAAATAGTGACGATGAAAATAGCTAATATAATTAAAATCTATGTCACATATGTGTAGATTCGTAATAGTCACTGCTCTAAAAATCTGTTTTCAACTTCATTTAAAAATTGCTCCTATAACATGACGACGTAAGTGCAAAATGCTTCATCGAAGGAGGCTTCGGATCGATGGCTCATCGGTTCGAAGTGCATGGTCCCCATGCGCGATGTAGCATAGGCATGACGACAGGAGAGTGAATGGGACGCATGAAGGTTTTAACACAGCCCCTAAGCGTCTTAGATCAAAGACTTCGGTTTCGAATCAATAAGGAGTGTTAATGAAGAAAATTGGAATGAGTTTGGTCGCGGTAGCGGCAATGGCGGCGAGTGTTTATGCAACGAGCGATATGAAAGTTAGCGGTCATGTCAAATTGTGGTATCAGACGATGGATCATGATGGTGTTGATGATAAAGGGCTCTTTATCTATGACAAAAAATTCGGTAACGAGTGGGGCGATTTGGCTGCACAACTCAAAGTGACTGGAAGCTTTAATGATCATTTGACTTATGGCGCAACACTCAACGGCATCACCTCTCTCGGTCTTGAAAATCATGTGGTGGGTGCAGAGACCACCCGCAACAATTGGACAACCAACGCAGGCGGTGTTAACGGTACTTCGGCGCAACCGTTTTGGTTTCATAAAGTATATGTAGCTTATAAAGCCGGCAACACGATCGCCAAAATTGGACGTCAAGAGCTCGATACGCCGCTGGCCTTTACCGAGAAGTGGAATGCGACTTCAAACTCTTTTGAAGCGGCCGTGCTGCTCAACAACGATGTGCCCGATACCACTTTGGTTGGTGCATGGGTAGCCAAAGGTAACGGTGCGACCCGCAACATTATCGCCGCTCCGCAAGTCTTTGGTGCAGAGACACAGTTCAACAGCTATATGGGCTACAACCAAGATTTAGATGCTGACGGAAAAGCGGATGTGGTAACACGCGGCGGAGCGTTGGCGTTTGGTGCGATCAATAAAAGTATCTCATTCATGCCGCTGCAGGCGTGGTATTACCTTGTCTCTGACGTAGCGCAGGCGTGGTGGTTACAAGGTGATGCGAAAATGGAAAATGTCGGTCCGATGAAGAGTGTCGGTCTGCAACTCATTGGTGCGGGTATCGGGACAGCCGGAAAAGTGAAAGACATTCTAGACGCTGCCGGCAGTGACACTGCCGATACGATGGCCTTCGCCGCAAAAGTGGATGCTTCAGTGGGCATGTTCGGTGCATTTGCCGCGTTTTCACAAACCAGCGAGGGTAACATCCCCGTAGCCAACACGGCTACCAACTATAAGAAGACCAAGTTGCCGACCGCATCAGTATTTAGCGACGGTATGGTGGCGGCTCAGCCGGGTACGACAGCGTTCTTGGTGGGTGCAACTGCCAAATTTGACGGCATCGGTTCACTCAAAGTGACCTACGGTGGTTACAGCGTAGGTGAAAACGAAGGGTATCTTCAGCCTAACGCCAATATCGGCGGTCCTGCCTCGTTTGGCTATATTGCCAACACCCGTGGCGAAGATATGGATATTTCTGAAATTGACGTCATTTTCAATACAAAAATTGATGATATAGGCTTAGCTGTGATGTACTTCAACATGGACAAAACCTATGTTCCGGGCGGACTGGCTGCTGATTACGGCACTCAAGCCAATCAAGTCGTTCGTATGGTTGCAACGCTTAGCTTCTAAACCTTACAAGGCGGCCTTTGGGTTGCCCTGTTTGAATCTCCTCTGTTATATGATCTGCATCAAGAATTCAACATCTCCTTTCGTTATAATCCTCTTTTATTCATAAGAAGAAGGCCCAATGTGCTGATAGACAGTTTTGACCGCGTGGTCGATTATCTACGTATCTCCGTAACAGAGCGCTGCAATTTCCGCTGTACTTACTGTATGCCCGAAAAGCCCTTTAGTTGGGTGCCCAAAGAGCAGTTGCTGCGCTTTGAGGAGCTCTTTGAGTTTGTCAAGGTAGCGATTGATGAGGGGATCAAAAAGATCCGCATCACGGGCGGCGAACCGCTGCTGCGCGAGGATTTGGATCGCTTTATTAAGATGATCTTCGATTATGCGCCGCAGATCGATCTGGCGATGACGACCAACGGCTATCTGCTCAAAGAGGCCGCCGCGCGACTCAAGGCGGCGGGGCTGCGACGCATCAACATCTCCGTTGATACACTCAAGGCTGACGTGGCGCAACGTATCGCCCAAAAAGATGTGCTTGCGCATGTCTTGGAGGGGGTCGAGGCGGCTTTGGCTGCGGGCTTACATGTAAAGATCAACATGGTGCCCATGCAGGGGGTTAATGACGCAGAGGTGCTGGATGTGCTGGAGTACGCCAAAGCGCGGGGAGTGACGATCCGTTTTATCGAGTATATGGAGAATGTCCACGCCCACTCTGACGTAAAGGGGCTGACGTCGCAGATGCTGCTTGAGATCATCGCGCAAAAGTACCGCTTCGAAGATGAGGGCTTTGACGGTCACTCCCCTTCACACTACTACCGCATGGAAGATGGCTACCGCTTTGGGATCATCGAGCCGCACAAAGATGATTTTTGCGCTACATGTAACCGTATTCGCCTCACCGCCGAGGGGCAGTTGATCCCCTGTTTGTATTTTGATGAGGCAATGAGCATCCGTGACGCGGTGCGCCGTGGGGATATTAAAGAGGCGGCGGCGGTGCTGCGCGAGGTGGTGCGGATCAAGCCTGAAAAAAACCGCTGGAGCGAAGCGGACGGCGAGCGCTCCACGCGCGCTTTTTATGAGACGGGCGGCTGATGCTGTATCTGGTGGAACACTTCTACTCCATTCAAGGTGAGGGGCGCTATGTCGGCACGCCCTCACTCTTTTTTCGCTTGGGTGGCTGCAATATGCGTTGCGAGGGTTTTGGCTGCGTCGAGACGGCACCGGACGGTGTAAGCGTTGTGGGCTGCGACACTGTTTACGCGGTCGATCGGCACCACTTTGGCGACCAATGGCAAGGCATTGAGGATTGGCATGTTTTGCTGGGCATCATGCAAAGCTACGATTTGCCCGATGATGTGGATGTAGTCTTCACCGGCGGAGAGCCGCTGCTTTATGCCCACACCCCGCAGCTTGTGGCGTTTGTCGAGTACCTGATCAGCCGCCATCACCGCGTCACTTTTGAAACCAACGGCTCCGTGGCGGTCGATTTTGAACGCCACCGCGTCTATAAATCGTGCGTTTTTGCCCTATCGGTCAAACTCTCCAACAGCGGTGAGCCTTATGAAAAGCGGGTGCGCCCTGAGGTGTTTGGGCGTATCATTACACAAGCGGACGAGGCGTTTTTCAAGTTTACCGTCGATTCTGAAGCGCTGGAGCGGGAGATCGAGACGATCACCGCAGAGGCCCCGAAATGTCAAGTGATGTGTATGCCCAAAGGGGGCAGCAAAGCGGAGGTCGAAGCCAATACGGAAGCGACGATTGAGCTGTGCAAACGCAAAGGCTACACCTACTCGGATCGTCTGCATATCCGTATCTGGGATCAAAACAAAGGGGTTTGAGATGCTCATTCGCAAACAGTTCAAGTTTGAAAATGCCCACATTGTGCGCGGTTGCAGTTCGCAGCGCTGCCGTGCGTCGCTGCATGGGCACTCTTATATCGTTGAGGTACTCTTTGAGTCGAACTTTCTCGATCATGGGCAGATGGTGTATGACTTTGGGCTGATGAAGCGCCATCTCAAAGAGCTGATTGATGGCTTTGACCATGCGATCACCCTTTGGGACGGTGATGATAGCGCTTACATCGAAGCGATGACGCGCTACTCGGATCGTTATGTTTTGCTGCCCGTTTCACCCAGCGCGGAGCAGTTTAGCCGCGTCTTTTTTGTGCTGATTGATCGCTTGATGGCGCTTACATGTACGGTCAACGGCGAGCGGGAAGTGCGGCTGCACAGCGTCATCGTGCATGAGACGGCCACGGGTTGTGCGCAGGGTTTTCGTGAAGATGCCTACAATGCGCAGATGGGCTTGATCGATCTTGAGCGCATCATCTACAGCGAGGCGGTACGCGCGGAGTGGAGCGATCCGCAGCTGATGCGCAAACTCATTGAAGGCGAGGCGTTTATCAATCCGACGACGGTGTGAGGCTCCAAAAGGGTTCATGCCCTGTAAAGCGCCACTGCGTTGGAAACATCCGCACTTCCGTGCCTGCTTCGAGGCTACACCCATCGGCGCGGAGCATGATCCATCCATTGGCCTGTGCCATCGGTGAGATCATCCCCGGTGAGGCTTTGGCGGCGGGCTCAAACGAGGCTCCGTCAAACCATCCCGGCAGCAGCGTGACACGCCCGTTTTTAAGCTTTAAAGGGGATTTGAGCCTTACATGTAAGGGTTTGAGATACCTCTCTTTATCACCGCTGAGTGCCAGCAAGATGCTTTGACCAAAGAGCTCAAAATTGAGCGCCGCCGCCATCGGATTGCCCGGAAGGCTGAGCACCAAGGTGCGGCCTATACGCCCAAAGGTGGTGGGTTTGCCCGGTTTGATCTCGACTTTGTCAAAAAAGGTTTCCATGCCAAAGCGCGCAAAAGCCGCCTTGGTGAAGTCTGCTTCGCCCACGCTCACCCCGCCGGAGGTGATGATCAGATCGGCGTCCAACGCCGAGCGGATGTGCTTTTCGAGGTCGTCTATGGAGTCGTGCGCGGTGCCGATAAAGCGGACGTCGCAGCCAAGCTCTTTGGCACGTAGCACGAAGGTGGGGCTGTTGGTGTTGTAGAGTTGATGCGCTTCGAGCGGTTCAAAGTGCATCCGCAGTTCGCTGCCCGAGGCCAAGACCGCAACGCGCGGCTTTTGATAGACCTGTACCTGCGAAATGCCCTGAGAAGCGAGTAGGGTGATCTGGTGGGCGTGCAGTCTTGCGCCATCACGCAGCAGTATCTCGTCTTTGCGGATATCTTCGCCGCGCCGTCGGATGTGCTGTCCGATGCGCACTTGCGGCAGCTTGACCCCCTCTGAGAGCGCCTCTGTCTCCTCTTGCGGCACGATGGCCTCACACCCCTGCGGAATGCGCGCTCCCGTCATGATCTTCATCACTGTCTGGGGGGCCAAAAGGTGGCTTTCGCGCTCTCCGGCAAGGATGGTGCCGGCAACAAGGCGCGTCTGTCCGGCGTCGTTACATGTAAGGGCGTAGCCGTCCATGGCGGAGTTGTCAAAAGGGGGCAGATCGTGCAGGGCAGTGATATCTTGCGCCAAAACGCGCCCCGAACACGACTCGATGGCGACGATCTCCGTCCCTTTGGATCGGACGTGCCGATAGATTTGGTTGAGGGCTTCTTCGACGCTAAGGGCCACCGGTGATCCTTTTTTGGGGCTATTATAGTAAAATCCGCTTTATGAATGAAATGTATCAACTCACTTTGACAATCCACTTTTGGGGCACGGCGGCGATGGTGTTCATCACGCTGGCCAATCTTGCGCATCTGCGCCTCTCGCACGATATCCGCCGTTACGCTAAAAAGATGCGCATGGTAATGCCGCTGATGGGCTCTTTGCTCTTTTTAATGCTCTTTACCGGAGCGGTGATGATGGCGGCGAAACATCTCGATTTTACCATCGCCAATATCGTGATGATCGTCTTTAACATCGTGATGATCGTGCTCGAATCCAAACGCTACGCCAGACTCAAGCATCTCAATTTGAAGCCGGAGGGAGCCTTTGAAGGCTACAAAGCACTTGCAACCAAGCTACTGCTCATCGAACTTGGCGGTATGACGCTGATTGCGGCGTGGATGCTGCTTGCATGATTTTTAGTTACGCCCCAGAGGCCGGAGCCGAGACGCTGCTGCTGCGCGGCGAGGAGTATAAATACCTCATTAAAGCACGCCGTCACCGCGTCGGTGATCGTTTGGCCTTTCGCTGCCTCAAAGCGCCGCAGACGCTTTACATGTACACCCTTGAGGAGATTGGCCCCAAAGAGGCGACGTTGAGGCTGGAATCGCAAGAGGAGCGGATTGTCGCACCCCACAAGAAGCTGCATATCGGGTGGTGTTTGATCGATCCCAAGTCGATCGAGAAGGTGCTTGCACAGCTCAACGAATCGGGGGTGACGCAGATCACGTTTATTACATGTAAGCGTTCCCAAAAAGATTTTCGACTCGATTTTGCGCGGATGGAGCGGATTTTGGAGGCTTCCAATCAGCAGTGCGGCCGTAGCGTGCCCATGGTGCTGGAGACGCAGCGCTCTATCGAGGCTTTTGTGCAGCGCTATCCGCACTCTGTGCTGCTGGATTTTGGCGGAGGCGCAATTACCTCTGATTTGGAGGTTGTGGTGGTGGGCTGCGAAGGTGGTATTGATCCGCAAGAGCGTGCCCTCTTTGTTTCAGAGCGGATCGTGAGCTTCGATACCCCGCTGGTACTGCGCTCGGAGAGCGCCTCAGTCGCCCTCTCGAACAAACTCGTGCTATAATCTTTTATTCCGCACTCAAGAGGGCGTCATCATGTTTGTCCACCCCAAAAAATATAAATTGGCAACGATGTTTTCGATCATGTTTTCGATCGCATTCGCATCCATTTCGGCACTCTTTTATTACTACGATTACGCCAGCGAAAAAGAGACGCTTGAGGGAAATCTGCGTGCTCAGGCACACTCCATTCTTGATTTTGCGGGGGTTTTGCTGGAGTCGCGTAACGAAAAGTTTTTCAGCGGTGCTTCTGGAGAGATTCCTCAAAACATTCAAAACGAGGTTTTCGCCCGATTTACAGAAATATCGCAAGGTAAGGTTTTTTACAAAGAGGCTTCCAATGATCCCGTGACGGCAACGAACAAGGCCACCGCCTACGAGAGTGATTTGATTGACTACTTTAAACGCAATAGAGACAGCAAAGAGGCTGAACGAATCGTTGAAGACAGCGGTAAATCGTATTTTTTGATGGCGCGGCCTATGATCAGTGAAGAGCGCTGTATCATGTGTCACCCTACGTGGCGTCCCGATGAGGTCATTGCGATCGAAAATGTTCGGATTGATCTGGTCGATTACAACAGCGCTTTGCGTAGCGGATTGGTGATCACTGTCGTGACGGCACTGCTTAATATCGTGCTGATTATGCTGCTGACCCACTTTTTGTTTCACCGATATGTGGCATCGCGGATCAGCAAGGTGCTGGAGGTGATCTTCCGCGTCGAAAAAGGGAAATTTGTTATTGATGATTTGATTGAAGGGGAACCGATTCAAAAGGGTTCAACCACCAATGAGATTGACCGTCTGTTTCGGCATCTCAAGACGATGGTGGATACACTGCGTCCGGTTATCAAAAATGTGGTGAGCCAAAGTAAAGAGATGGCTTTTGAAGCGAGCTACGGTTATGTCAAAATCGATCAAACCAATGAGCATGTCGAAGCCCAAAACAAGGCACTGGAGCACTCTCGAAGCAGTATCGACCAGGTGCTCTCGCTCAACCGTGAGATGGGCAATAAAATGCTTGAGCTTCTCAAAGGGGCGGAGGGCTCGGCAAACCACATCGGTATCGGTGATCGGGAGCTTAAAAGAACGCTCAAGGAGAGCAAAGATGCGGCGGTAGCTATGGATGAAACGGTAGAGTCGATTGCAGCCCTACGCCGTTTTTCAAACGAGATTTCCAAAACGATGGAGGTGATTTCCGATATTGCCGATGAGACCAATTTGATTGCGCTTAATGCGGCCATTGAGGCGGCTAGAGCCGGTGAACACGGACGGGGATTCGCTGTGGTTGCCGAGAAGATCAGAGAGCTCGCTGAGGTTTCGCTCAGCAACGCCCAAGCGATATCGAGTGTACTTGAGAAGATTCACCATCATATTGAGCTGGTGACCAAAAACGCACGGCAAGCTAAAGGGGTGATGGATGGTGTAGCCGTCTCGTCGCAGGAGTTAGGCGCACGGTTTGCTGACATTCACGGTAGTATCGGTATGATCGTTGAAGCATTAGAGGCGTTTAAGCATCAGTTTGAGAAGGAGACATCGGAGCTGCAATCCGTCTCTAGAGAGCTCGTCTCGGTGCAATCAGCCAGTGAAGCACTGGTGGTCAATGCCAACAACTCAAAAGCCGTGATGCATTTTCTGGTACAAAGCAGCGGTGAACTTAAACTGCTTGCGGACGGATTTGAGGTGGTGTTTAACCAGCGCGGCGTGAAGCGTACCATCATTACGCCGCCGATTCATGCCGCCCTTCGTCACGGTTTACAAGAGGACAAAAAAGGGGTGTATATCTTTGACAGTTCACGCACGGGCATCTCATTTTATGCGGCAGAAGCGGCTTTGGACTTTACTGTCAAGATTGGCGATACGGGCGAATTACTGCTTGATACTCCATTAGAAGGGGAGCGTTCGATTCGTTATGAAGTGGTCTATATCAGCCAAGAGATGATTAAAGGGCTCTATTTCTATGGGGCCAAGAGACGTTAAATTGCAACATAGTGTGATTTTGTTTTGGATAGAAGCTTGATATAATTGCGCGACATTTCGGCATCAATGCCCAACAAGGAAGCGCGCTGACCAGATATTTTTATCGTACTCTATTCGATTTTTCACCGCTTGGGATTATCGAGTTCTCTATTGACGGAGTGGTGGTTGATTATAACCTGCACCTTGAAACGATGTTGGGCTCACAAAGAGAACGGCTTATCGGCTTTAGTATGTTTGAGCAGGTGCGCGACGAGCGGGTACTTGAGGCGTTGCGTCTTGCCCTGACGCAAGGCTTCGGTACGATGGAGGGGCACTATACTTCGGTGACCGGAACCCAAACACCTTATATCAGCGCTCTATTCGTCGGTATCCGCAACGATTCCGGTGTGATTGAGGGCGGTATCGGTATCGTGCAGGACCTCAGCCGGGAACACGCCGCAGCCTTAGCACTTGAACGAAGCGAAAAGTTACTCAAAGAGTCTCAACGGATCGCGCGCATCGGGAGTTGGGAGCTTCAGTTTGCGACCGGAGCACTGGTTTGGACCGATGAAGTCTATGTGCTTTTGGGGCTTGATCCTGATCAGTTTGAGCCCTCGTACGCGCTCTTTTTGGAGTGCGTGGCCCCTGACGATCGTCTGGCGGTGCAACGTGCGTTTGAGCGTGCTGTTGAAGAGCACATTGCTTATGATGTGGTGCACCGCATCGTCAAAGAGGCTCAGACGCGCTATCTTTATGAGCGCGGCTGTATAGAGTACGCGGATGATGGCACGCCTGTCCGCGCTGTGGGCACTGTACATGATATCACCGATGAATATGATTTGGCGCGCAAAGTCGAACGGTTTACACTCTATGACACCCTTACCGGGTTGCCCAATCGCCATCACTTTGAGCAGAAGCTAGAAGAGTGCTTGCGGGAGCTGAAGCATGAAGAGGCTTCATTTATGGCGATCTGTTTTGTTGATCTGGATAACTTTAAGTATATCAACGACGCCTATGGGCACCGTGTGGGGGATGAAATTCTTCAAGAGACGGCATGCCGTCTGACACAGCAGGTAGAGGGACACGGATGGGTGGCGCGCTTTGGAGGCGATGAGTTTGTTGTCGTTCTCGAAACGTTTGAAAGCCCCTCTGAAGTTGCTTCCTTCTGTACATCGATGGCGCAGAGCATGACCGCTGCTTTGGGTATCGGGAACGAGGTGTATCAGATCAGCGTCAGCATGGGGATTGCCCTCTACCCCGAAGATAGCTATGAGGTTTCGGAGTTAATGAAATTTGCCGATGCGGCGATGCATAGGGCCAAAGCCTCCGGAAAAACCGATACGCTTTTTATACCAACGACCTGACCGAAGCGATGGTGCGTAAGATGCAGCTTCTAAGGCATTTGCGTGAAGCCATTGTCTCAGAGGGGCTGAGTGTGCATTATCAGCCTCAATTTGAGATGAGCACGCAGCGCTTGATCGGTTTTGAAGCGCTTTGTCGATGGCAGGTGGCGTCCATCGGTTACATCTCTCCGGCCGAGTTTATCCCCATCGCCGAGGAGAATGGGTTGATTACAGCTTTGGGGGCATGGGTTTTGGAACATGCCATCGCTCAGATGGCGCAGTGGCGTCTACAATTTGGGTTTGATGGGGTCATGGCGGTCAATGTCTCGGGAACGCAGTTGAACATGAAGGGATTTGGCGTACATGTAGAGGCGTTACTGCTGCGCTATGAGATACCAGCGCATGCATTGGAGATAGAAGTGACCGAATCCTCTTTGATGAGCCGGTCAAGCATAGCGCTTGAAGAGCTTGAGCGCATGCGTGCTTTGGGTGTGCGTCTTGCGATTGATGATTTTGGAACCGGCTACTCTTCACTCGCGCATCTGCACAAGATGCCCGTGCAGACGCTTAAAATCGATCAATCTTTTGTGCGCTCGTTGCCGGGAGATGCGGATGCCTGCGCGATTGTAGAATCGATCGTCGCACTTGCGGGGGCGATGAAGATGAGTGCCTTGGCTGAGGGGATTGAAACGGATGCACAGCTTGAGTTTCTTAAGCGTTGCGGCTGTACCAAGGCTCAGGGGTATTGGTTTGCAAAGCCGTTGGAGCCTTCTGCTTGTGTCGCCTTCTTGGTACGCTAGGCATTGCAAAGAGGATTTTTTTTTGCTACAATTCGCGCCTTACTATCCGCACCCGTACGGATGAAAAATATATACCGCATGGCGTACACGACGCGATGCAAAAGGCAAACAAATGAAAAAAGAGATTCACCCGACCAACATTCCCTGCGAAGTGATTTGCGCTTGCGGCAACACTTTTACCGTTAAATCGACTAAAGAGACGATGCGTATTGATATCTGCAGCGGCTGTCACCCGTTCTTCACCGGTTCTGAAAAAGTGGTTGATACCGCCGGACGTATCGAGAAGTTCAACAAACGCTATAGCCGCGGCTAAGCGTTATACTAGGGGGCGCAATGCTGACCCTTGTGCCCACCCCCATCGGTAATATCGCCGATATCTCCATACGCGCCATCGAGGCGTTTGCAAAAGCGGAAGTGATCTTGTGTGAAGACACCCGTGTTACCAAAAAACTGATTCAACTCCTTCACGAACGCTACGGCTTACATGTAAACCATCCTCGTTATATCTCGCTGCATTCCCACAACGAAGCCCATTGGATCAAAACGCTGGAACCCTCCTTTTTTGATCAAAACGTTATCTATGCCAGCGACGCCGGGATGCCGGGCATCAGCGATCCGGGTGCCTTGCTGGTGCGTTACTGCATCGATCATGGTCTCGCTTATGACGTGCTGCCGGGTGCAAACGCCTTGCTGACTGCTTTTGCGGCAAGCGGTTTTGCGACGACACGGATAAGCTTCCAGGGCTTCTTGCCCCATAAAGGCGCGGAACGCGATGCAGCTTTGGAGGCAGCACTCTTTAACGGGATGACGACAGTGCTGTATGAGTCTCCCCACCGGCTTAGAAAGCTGCTTGATGCCTTACATGTAAGGGTGCCTTCGCGGCGTCTTTTTTTGGCCAAAGAGCTGAGCAAGAAGTTTCAAAACTATCACCACGGCACGGCGTCCGAGCTTTTAGAGCGCATGGATGAGACGATTCGGGGGGAGTGGGTCGTGGTGATAGAGGAGGGTGCGGCGCAAACGGGCGCGATCAGCGAAGCGGACATTTTGGCACTGAATCTGCCCAAAAAACAGGCCGCGCGACTGATCAGCAAAATAACAGGGGAAAACTCTAAAGCCTGTTACGCGCGACTAATCGATCTTGAGGTAAAATAGCCACCATGCTTATATACGGAAAACAGCCCATTTATCATCTGATCGAGCGTCATCCACAGCGAATCAAGATTCTCTATTTGGCCAAAGAGCTTGACGCTAAAGAGTACAACAGAGTCATGAGTATTGGATTTGAGGTGAAGCGTATTCCGCAAAATGCTGCACAGGCGATGAGCAAAAGCGGCAATCATCAAGGTTTTCTAGCAGAGATCGAACCTCCACTTCCCTGCTTGCTAAGTGATCTGCATCAACCCCGCTTTGTAGTGCTGCTCGCCGGCATTACCGATGTCGGCAATATCGGTGCGATCATTCGCAGTGCCTACGCACTCGGTGCCGATGCGGTTGCGGTCTGCGGGCTAAAGAGTTTGGCGTTAGAGGGAGTGATTCGCAGCTCTTCGGGGGCGCTCTTTGAGCTACCGCTGATTGTGCAACACAACATCCTCGATCTCATCAACGACCTAAAAACACAAGGATTTGCCCTTTACGGAGCGTACATGCACGGCGAAGACATACGGGAGACGGTTTTGACGCCCAAAAGAGCGCTGGTGCTTGGCAATGAGGGCGAAGGAATTGCACCGCGCGTAATGGCCAAAATTGACTATAAAGTACGGATTTCTATGGCACATGCGTTCGATTCACTCAATGTTAGTGCCGCAGGGGCCATTTTGATGGATAGGATGCGACATGGTTGACGTACTTGAACCGCTCAAGCGACTTGACCCGGAAACCATCTCTTCGCGTACGAAAATTTCACCCGCCAATATCAAGAGGCTACTTAACCGAGAGTTTGAATCTTTTAGTAAAGTACAGTTTTTTGGTTTTATATCCATTTTGGAGCGTGAGTACGGGATTGATCTGTATTTGCTCAAAGAGGATTACGCGGCGTTTGACGCTGCTCGGCATCCAAGATTGCAAGAGCGCGAGTACGTTTTGGGGACGCCTCGGGAGCGTAGATCGGGGCGATGGTGGCTAGGAGTGCTGATGCTGGCTTTGCTTGCTTGGACGATCTACACACTGCTGCCGGTGCGTTCAAGTGAGCAGGCTACGACCGTAGAGTATGCAGCGATCAGTAAGGCCAAAGAGCGGCTTGAAGCTGCACATCAACAAGCGCTTAGTGAGGCGAATCTATCAAGCTCTAGTGAGTCGGCAGGACTTTTGATGTCGAGCATAGCCATAACAGCGCAAGAAACGTTTGCATCATCGGTGGCAGCAAGCAGTGCGGCAGGTACAGCCGAACTGATACTCATGCCAGCACGACGGTTGTGGCTTGGATTGATTGATGCGGACAGCGGGCAGAAGATGCAGCAGATTATTGAATCGCCTTTTGAGATCAATACCTCAAAAAGATGGCGCGGTATTCTTGGTCACGGTTATGTCGAGGTGCGCGTCAATGGCGTCGCCCAAAGCTATCGTACACCTGACAAACTTTGGTTTGTATACGATAACGGTACCTTCGAGATTGTGGATTCAACTGTTTTTCTTCAGCTCAACGGCGGTAAGGCGTGGTGATTAAAGCTACTCTGCTTTGTCTCTTTTTGGAATCGATGCTTTTGGCTTTGAGTCCGGTTCATGAAAAAATCAGTTCATTTATCGGATCGGATGTGTACGAGAAGAACCGTGCTTTTGTCGAGATGATCTTTAAAGACGAGTCTGCCTATCATCGCAATGGTCGTGTAGATGTTGTAGCGATCGCTCAGACCTTGAGAGATAATGGCCTTTTAGGGCTTTTCTTTGATTCGCCTACATCCATTAAATTGACGTTTCGTACGAATGGCCCGCCGCTCTTTTTTGTTAAGCTCATGGGAGACACGCTTAGAGATTTGGGATACTATCGCTATGTGACAGAGTACTCAAAAAATGATGCAGAAGGGTTTGTCTGGACGGTCGCTCTTGTCTCCGAATACGCAACAGACCCGACAGCCATGCAACGAGAGCTTCGTAAGCGGGGGTGTGATATTGCCGATATACGCAGGAGCGACGCGTATGAGTGGCATTACGATATCGATATGCAAGAAGCACGCTTGGAGGTGCAGCAGATCGGTGCAGGAGCTCAAGTAGAGCTTAAGAGTGTGCTCTCTCCTCACTGGCTTGATGTTTCAACGGTCAAAACATTGGTTTTAACCAGTCTGCGGTCGAACCAATGGCATCCGTATATTACGTTTTATGACCGCAAAATGCGTTTGCTTAAGATCTATCAACGTGATGAAAAGACATGGCAAATCAAGATCCAGCTTCCCAGGGACTGTGTGTATGCCAAGATCGGAGATCTCTATCATCTGAAAAACATTAAAGAGGGTTTGCAGATTCAGGCGCTTGGCGAGAAATGAGTGAGCGCTTCAAGGTTGTGCTAGAATGTCACCCACAATTTTCCTATAGGTACACCAATGTTTGATGAGATAGAGTTCGATCGGATAAAACGTCTTCCAAAGTATGTCTTCGCAGAGGTCAATGAGCTGAAAATGGCCGAGCGGCGTGCCGGTGCGGACGTGATTGACTTTAGTATGGGTAATCCAGACGGAGACACCCCTGAACACATCCGCGCCAAACTACTTGAATCGGCGCAAAAGACCAAAACCCACGGCTATTCGGCCTCTAAGGGTATCTATAAGCTAAGATTGGCAATTTGCGATTGGTACAAGCGCCGCTACGACGTCGATATCGACCCTGAAACCGAAGCAGTTGCCACTATGGGCTCTAAAGAGGGTTATGCGCATTTAGCGTATGCGATCACTAACCCCGGCGATGTTGCCGTAGTGCCTGATCCGACTTACCCGATTCACTCTTACGGCTTTATACTTGCCGGCGGAAACGTGCAGAAGATGAAACTCCCGTTCGATGAAGATTACAACGTTGATGAAGATCAGTTCTTTCTCAACCTTGAAACGGCGTTTAAAGACTCCTTCCCGCGCCCCAAATATGTTGTAGTGAACTTCCCGCACAACCCATCGACGGCGACCGTAACCCCCCATTTTTATGAGCGTCTGGTGGCGATGGCTAAAAAAGATCGTTTTTACATTATTAGTGACATTGCCTATGGAGACATTACGTTTCGTGGTTACAAAACGCCTTCGATTATGTCGGTTCCGGGCGCGAAAGATGTGGCCATTGAGAGCTTCACGCTCTCAAAAAGTTACAATATGGCCGGCTGGCGCGTCGGTTTTTTTGTCGGCAATAAAAAGCTCATCGGTGCTTTGCAAAAGATCAAATCCTGGCTTGACTACGGGATGTTTACGCCGATTCAGGTAGCCGCTACGGTTGCCCTCAACGGGGATCAATCGTGTGTTGAGGAGATTGTTGATAAGTACGACAAGCGCCAAGATGCGTTGATCGATGCCTTTAACCGCGCGGGATGGCCGATTCGTCGCAATCAGGCTTCGATGTTTGTTTGGGCGAAAATCCCTGAGTGTGCTGCACATCTGGGTTCGCTAGAGTTTGCCAAACGCCTTTTGGTCGAAGCTCAGGTCGCCGTAGCACCGGGTATCGGCTTTGGGGAGTACGGTGAGGGTTATGTGCGCATTGCATTGATCGAAAATGAGAAACGCATCCGGCAAGCGGCAAAAAACATCAAACGGTTCTTATGCCAGTTTGAGGGTGCCAAGGAGTGTGAATGATACGTGTCGGAGTGATCGGCGTCGGTACGGTCGGTACATCGGTTGTTAAGATTCTTGAAGAGAACAGCGACATCATTGAAGCCCGCGCCGGTAGTAAGATTATCGTCAAGACTGGTGCCGTACGATCGCTTGAGAAGGCAAGGGGTCTCTCAATACCTTTAACCACTGATCCATACGATATTGTGAATGATCCTGAAATCGACATCGTCGTAGAGTTGATGGGCGGGGCCGAAGCTCCTTATGCTGTGGTGAAGCAGGCGTTACAAAACGGTAAAGCGGTAGTAACCGCCAATAAAGCGATGCTGGCTTATCATCGCTATGAGCTTCAAGACTTTGCCGGAGATTTGCCGTTTGAGTTTGAAGCCAGTGTTGCCGGCGGCATACCGATTATCAATGCCCTTCGCGATGGTCTTTCTGCCAATCATATTGAATCCATTGTGGGTATTATGAACGGTACATGTAACTATATGCTCAGCAAAATGATGCATGAGGGTGTGGCGTTTGATGCGATCTTGAAAGAGGCGCAGGCATTGGGCTACGCGGAGGCCGATCCGACGTTTGACATCGGCGGATTTGATGCCGCCCATAAGCTGCTGATTTTAGCTTCGATTGCGTATGGCATCGATGCCAAGCCCGAAGATATTCTTATTGAGGGTATCGAAGCGGTGACGCAAGATGACATCTATTTTGCCAAAGAGTTCGGCTATGCGCTCAAGCTGCTGGCCATTGCCAAGCGTGACGGCGATGAGGTTGAACTTCGTGTGCATGCTGCTTTAATAGATGCGAACGAAATGATCGCTAAGATCGATGGTGTGATGAATGGTATCAGTGTTGTCGGCGACAAGGTGGGTGAGACACTTTATTATGGTCCGGGCGCAGGCGGGGATGCGACGGCCAGCGCTGTAATTGCCAATATTATAGACATTGCCAGATCAGGTCGTAAAAGCCGTCCGATGTTGGGTTTTGACCGGCCTTTGGAACACGGTTTGCGTCTCAAAGCAAAAGAGGCGATTCGCTCTAAGTATTATTTGCGGCTTAAAGTGGTCGATGAACCGGGTGTCTTGGCGCAGATCAGCAAGATTTTCGGCGAGCATACCATTTCGATTGCCGCTATGCTGCAAAACAGCATCGACAGCCGCTATGCTAATCTACTCTTTTCAACCCATACAGCCCATGAGCGTGACATCCAAAAAGTGCTTTTGGAGCTAGAGGGGCTTCATTTTGTGGCTGCAAAACCGGTTATGATTCGCATTGTGTGAATCATAGCCTCTTTTTAATATTATTTTTACCTTAATTTCGATAGCATACGCTTCCGTTTTGCCTTACTTGGACAAATTTGTTGAATGTTTGTCGATACCTGAGGGTATCCGCAAGTATTGGTGCCGCGTCGGCGCACCTACATGTAAGGATAAGCGAAGCCAAATTTGGAGCTTACCATGAAAGTACGTTCTTCCGTAAAGAAGATGTGTGATGACTGTAAAGTGATCAAACGTAAAGGAATTGTAAGAGTAATCTGCAAAACCCCTAAACACAAACAGAGACAAGGATAAGCATGGCACGTATCGCTGGTGTAGACTTACCTAAGAAAAAAAGAGTTGAGTATGGATTGACCTATGTCTATGGCATCGGTTTGCATACTTCACGCCTCATTCTCGACGCAGCCGGAATCGATTACAACAAGCGCGTTTATGAGTTGAGCGAAGATGATGTTGCGAACATCACCAAAGAGATTCGTGCTAAGCACACGGTTGAAGGTGATCTGCGCAAGCAAGTGGCTATGGACATCAAGTCATTGATGGATCTAGGCAGCTTCCGTGGACTGCGTCATCGCAAAGGATTGCCATGCCGTGGCCAAAGCACAAAAACCAATGCGCGTACACGCAAGGGTAAACGTAAAACTGTCGGTTCGGCGTGAGGATAACAGCAGATGGCAAAAAGAAAAGTAACTCGTAAAAAAGTTGTCAAAAAAAATATTGCGCGGGGAGTGATTCACATTTCCGCTTCGTTCAACAACACGCTCGTTACCATCACGGATGAGATGGGTAACATGATCGCGTGGAGCTCAGCTGGAAGTTTAGGCTTCAAAGGTAGCAAGAAGTCCACTCCATTCGCTGCTCAAGCAGCAGTAGAAGCAGCAGTAGAAAAAGCGAAAATTCATGGGCTTAAAGAGCTTGGTATCAGAGTACAAGGTCCTGGATCAGGTCGTGAAACTGCTGTTAAATCTGTCGGTGCAATCGAAGGTATCCGCGTTACGTTCATGAAAGATGTAACGCCACTACCACACAACGGTTGTCGTGCACCAAAACGTCGTAGAGTGTAAGGAGGATCAACAATGGCAAGATACAGAGGTCCAGTAGAAAAAATCGAAAGAAGATTCGGTGTCAGTCTCAATCTTAAAGGTGAGCGTCGCTTGGCCGGTAAATCGGCATTAGATAAGCGCCCTTATGCACCGGGTCAACACGGACAGCGTCGTAAAAAGCCTTCTGAATATGGTCTTCAGCTGAATGAAAAGCAAAAAGCCAAATTCATGTATGGTCTTTCCGAAAAGCAGATGCAAGCGGTCTTCGCCGAAGCGAAACGCAGAGCAGGTAATACAGGTACCAACCTTGTAACCCTTTTAGAGCAGCGCCTTGACAACGTAGTGTACCGTATGGGCTTTGCTACAACCCGCCGTTTCGCACGCCAGTTGGTTAACCATGGGCATGTGATCGTAGACGGTCAACGTGTCGATATTCCGTCGTTCCGTGTTAAGCCGGGGCAAAAAGTGGAAATTCATGAGAAAAGCAAGAAAAACGTACAGGTAGTGCGCGCCCTTGAACTGACCAACCAAACGGGCTTGGCTCCATGGGTTGATATCGATGCTGAAAAAGTGTTCGGTATTTTCACACGCTTGCCTGAACGTGATGAGGTTGTTATCCCGGTTGAAGAACGTCTGATCGTTGAGCTTTACTCGAAATAATACATAACTATAAAGGCACTGACGCATGAACAAAATCAAAACATCGCCGCTTCTTCCGCAAGAGTTTGTTGTAGAGCAGATTAGTGATAACGAAGCCAATGTGATTGCCTATCCCTTTGAGACGGGTTATGCGGTCTCTTTGGCGCATCCGCTTCGTCGCTTTTTGCTTAGCAGCTCTGTGGGATTTGCACCAGTCGCCATCAAAATCGAGGGTGCTCAGCATGAATTTGATTCTGTGCGCGGTATGCTCGAAGATATTTCTGATTTCATTATCAACCTCAAAGGTGTACGCTTTAAGCTAAAGAACAACGCTAAAGAGGTTGAAATATCCTACAGTTTCATCGGACCTTGCGAAATCAAAGGAAGTGATCTTGGAGGCGAAAGCGTTGAGGTGGTAACACCGGATGCGTTTTTGGCGACGCTCAATGAAGATGCAACACTAAACTTTTCATTGAAAATTTACCAAGGGATCGGTTACGTACCGAGCGAAGAGATTAGAGATCAGCTCGATGACGGTTATATCGCTTTGGATGCCTACTTTACTCCAGTGCGAAGAGCTACCTACAAAATAGAGAACGTTCTGGTAGAAGACAACCCGAATTTTGAAAAAGTGGTACTGAATATCGTTACGGATGGACAAATTTCTCCGCATGAGGCCTTTAAAAATGCATTGCAAGTGATGTATGCACAACTCTCTGTATTTAATAGCGAGATCAACATTCAACTGCCTACTTCGATCGAACGATCCGAAGAGACACCGGAGTTGAGACGTCTGATGAGCCGTATCGACGAACTTGGATTGAGTGCACGAAGCTTTAACTGTTTGGATCGATCAAGCATCAAGTATATTGGTGAGATTGTGATAATGAGTCAGAATGACTTGAAAAATGTCAAGAATCTTGGCAAAAAGTCGTTTGAAGAGATTGTCGAAAAAATCGAAGAGTACGGATTTAGCGTTGGTGCTGAATTGCCTGCCGATCTTCTAGCGACGATAAAAAAGAAAATAGAAGCTGAATAAGGATACCCAATGAGACATCGTCATGGATACCGCAAACTGGGGCGCACCAGTGCACACCGTGCTGCATTGCTGAAGAACCTCACGATTGCATTAGTTGAGAGTGGAAAAATCGAGACGACGCTGCCTAAGGCGAAGGAACTTCGCTCTTATGTCGAGAAATTGATTACCACCGCCGGAAAAGGTGATGCCAATGCACACCGTGCAGTTTTTGCTTCTCTGCAAAATAAAGAAGCAACCAAAAAACTGGTCAATGAGATTGGTCCAAAATATGTAGAAAGACCGGGTGGTTATACCCGTATTACCCGTACGCGTATTCGCCGCGGCGATGCAACTACAATGGCATTTGTCGAACTCGTTTAAGAGTTCGACCTCTGCTTTTACTTTTACTCCCTCCTTACATGTACTCCGACGCGCTTAATGCACATTGCCTACCTCCCTTTCTTTATGACGTGTTAAGCGAGTTTGCCCTATTTTTCCGGGACAGTTTATAAAAGGTTTAAATAGATGATTCCATTTAGTGACGAAGAGTTGATGGCGCCCGTGCGGCGTGTAATCGAAAAGGTTCGACCATCGTTGGCACTTGATGGCGGTGATATTGATTTTATTACTGTCAAAAACGGTGTGGTATATGTGCAGCTCAAAGGGGCTTGTGTCGGATGTGGCAGCAGCGGTAACACACTCAAATATGGGGTAGAGCGTCAATTGCGAATTGATATACACCCGGAACTCTCCGTCGTCAATGTTCCGTTTGGGATGGAAAATCAGATTGACAATCTTTAAAATCAACCGAATATTCCGATATCTTAATGATGAATTGATAGGTTAAGGAGCGCGAGATGAAGACAATTAATAAATTTAAAGCCCTCGCCACAGCAAATGATAGTTTCAACAAGGCGGATTACGCGCAAGCATTAAGACACTACGCTTTAGTGCTTAAAGACTATCCAAGCTCAAAAGAAGCTTATAACGGTGCCATATTGGCTGAGATGGCGATGAGCGGCGAAGTGAGTGCTGTCGCACTTTTTGACTATTATGAAGTCTTGCGCAGTGAAAACGCCGAAGAAGCGGATGTGATCATGAGTGAAATACTCAGTTCGATGGACGGTACGCTTGATGAGATTGCACAAATTATTTCAACACCGATCAAACAACGAGTTGAGCTTGAAAATGGTATCAGCTACGCCGAGTTTAAAATGTTGGTTGAAGAAGAAGGTGATTTCAAGCGCATCTTCGAAAATATTATGTTTTCTACCCGTGTCATCATTACTGAAAAAGAGGATTTTTTAGATTTTCTCGAAGCATTGCTCGGACATGGTTTTACCGAAATGGCGCTGAGTTACGCGGAAAGTGCGCTCTCTGTCTACAGAAATGATGTGAAACTCAATCGTATTTTTGAAATGATGCAGACTAAAGGCGCTTGATTGAAAATCGCTTTGCGCTCGTCTCCCTACCCTTTCGTCACCGAAGATTCCAAAGAGTGTGACCATCAAACAGCATTTGTTGTGACCGGTTTGAATGAACGTTATGTGCAAGATGCCCTTCAAAGGGGGACGGTAGCCGTCATCAAGCCCACAGAGGTCGCCTCGTATTTTGGACTTGACCGAATCCGCGCGATCGGTATAACGGGCACGAACGGTAAAACGACGACAGCCAGTGCTGTCTATTCCATTTTGCTTGATTTGGGTTATAAAGCTGCACTGCAGGGCACGCGCGGTTTTTTTATGAATGATGAGCGAATTGAAGAGAAGTCGTTGACAACGCCTACGCTTTTAAGTACGTATAGACATATTTATCAGGCAGTTGTTGCCGGTTGTGATTTTTTTGTGATGGAGGTGAGCTCTCACGCCATCGTTCAAAATCGCATCGAAGCCATCCCATTTGCTCTGAAAGTTTTGACCAATATCACGCAAGATCATCTGGATTTTCATAAAACACTTGAGGACTATATTGCCGCGAAGAACAGTTTTTTTGCCGATGAAAGCACTAAGTTGATCAATCGAGACGAATCGAGAGCGCAGGTTAACCCAAAAAATGCGTTTACATACGGCATTGAGAACAATGCAACCTACAAAATCGCTGCGTATACACTCAAAGAGGGGCTAGGAGGCGTCATCAACCGGATGGGTGAGATGAGCACTTTTGATTCTCCCTTGCATGGTTTTTTTAACCTTTACAATCTTCTTGCAGCCATAGCTTCGGTGCATCTGCTGACCAAACGAGACATGCAGGAGATTGCTGATACGGCGGAGAACTTTGCAGGAGTGAGCGGTCGTATGGAGTGTGTCAGCACTGAGCCGCTGGTGATTGTCGATTTCGCCCATACGCCTGATGGGATGATGCAGGTGCTTGATGCGCTCAAAGAGCATGAATTGCGTGTCGTCTTTGGCGCAGGCGGAGATAGAGACCGCAGTAAACGGCCTTTAATGGGTAGGGTGGCTGAGCGCTTTGCTAAGAAGATTTACCTTACCAGCGATAATCCTCGAAGCGAAGATCCCCAAGTTATTGCTAATGAAATTCTTGCCGGAATCGAGAACCGTGTAAAGGTACATGTAGAGCTCAACCGTAAAAAAGCGATTGAAGATGCACTGCGTGAACAAGAAGTAGGTGAGGCGGTTGTGATTCTTGGCAAAGGGGATGAACAGTATCAAATCATCTGCGATCACCACCTTCCGTTTGATGATCGTGCGGTCGTGCGTGCGCTATTACAAAGCAGTCTTAAAGTTTAAGCTTGATTGAGCGGGCTTAAAGTTTACGATTGTTAATCCGCTATAATGCGCCGAAATTTAACCATCTTAAAGGAGCTCTAATGGTACCAGGACAAGTCCCACAGCCCGCATTTTACATCTTCAAGTGTGAGCAGTCATCCCCTCCGGGAATGCCTAAGCCCAGTTGCGTCAATCCGCAAACACAGGATCTTTTTCAGTATTTAGCCCAATCTCTGATGCAAAAAGGTATAATTGGAACTGTACAACCTATCCGTACAAGCTGCATGAATCGCTGTAATATGGGTCCTGTCATGCTGGTTGAGCCGGGTCACGTGATGTACACGGGACTGACCAAAGAGAAGATTGATAGAATCATTGCCGAGCATATAGTGGGTGGGAATGTTGTTTCTGAGTATGTTATTCCCGCACAAATGTGGGGCGAGCCGATTACGCCTGCGGATATGGCAAAGCAGATGGGTAGATAAGCGATTTAAGGAAATAATCAATGACCATGGAAATGCTCTACAGCAAGATTCATCGCGCTACCGTAACGGATGCAAACCTCAATTACGTGGGTTCCGTAACAATAGATGAGCTTTTGCTAGAAGCATCGAAAATGCGCGTCGGACAGAAAGTTGAAATTCTCAACATCAATAACGGTGAACGCTTTTCGACCTACATTATACTGGGCGAGCGGGGTAAAGGCGATATTTGTCTTAACGGTGCCGCCGCACGAAAAGTGCACAAGGGTGACAAAGTCATCATTGTTGCCTACGCCACGTATGAAGAACATGAGTTCTCAAACTATCAGCCTACGGTCGTACTGGTAGATGATGAGAACAGAATCAGCGAAGTGCTGACGAGCATCTAGATGTTTGACGGTATGAACTTCGGTGATATGGGCAAAATGCTTGAAGGCCTTCAAGAGCAGGCGCAGAAGATGCAGGCTGAGCTGGCGTCACGCGAATATACCGTCAAAACAGGCGGCGGTATGGTCAAGGTGACGATCAACGGTGCCGGAGAAGTGATTGATATCGACATCGATGATTCACTGCTTGAGGATAAACCGTCGCTTCAAATACTGCTCATCGCGGCATGCAATGATGCCATCAAAATGGTTGAAGATGCCAAAAAACAGAGTGCGATGAACATTTTTGGCGGTATCAACCCCTTTGCAGCGCGCTGATGCGCTTCTTTTTTCCCCTATTTCTCTTCACTACACTCTTTGCGTGCAGCGACGGTTGGCTTACATGTAAGCAAAAAGCCCTTGATGCCAAGGTCTTTCAAAACAACCGCATGGAGATTCCTTTAAAACCGAATCAGCGTCTCATCTACAGTGAGCAGGAAGATCCCTCTTTTGAGCGATACGATCCTCTTTTAGGTCTTGGACTGATTCGAGACCCTAAACCGTTTGCCTATCCGTATGCGCTGATCCACCACTCCGGGAGCAAGCCACTTGCGGCCGTGAATCAACAGGGCGTACATGTAACCAAGCGTGTGACAAAACAGTGCGGACTGCGCCATTTGGGACGTTTTGAGCGTTCGGATGCAAAGGTGGCGATGATCAATGATAGCTGCTGCGCCCTGCATGCGCTCATGACCCCTCGAGGGGCCATTGATGCTTCGGTCATCGAATACTTTTCGAGTGATTCGTGGGCCGGATATGGAGATGCAGGGGTGCGTTTTGCTGAAGCCGATAAGGGCATTATCGTCATCTCAGCCGATCCGTTTTTTGAGACACAGACGCTGCAGGTCGGTGATCTGATGGTGACATTTGACGGTCAAAAACCTCGTTCTTTGTGTGTGCTGGAGCAAGCTGTATTGCTTTCAATCCCTGGCAGCACACATCGTTTTGAAGTGTTGCGTCAAGGAGTGAAGCGGGTGCTTTCCGTAACTTTTGGGCGCCGCATGGGCGGCGGGCTAAGGCCTGATACCTATCTTGAGCGAGCGGGTATTACTTTGGATCGTCGCCACTGCATTACTTCGGTGGACGATTCTATGAAATCTACCGGATTGCAACAGGGCGATTGCTGGGTGCAGATCAACCGCCATGATATTGCTGATGGCTCTGCGCTTCAAACCTTTTGGAAGGAAGGGGATAATGCTCTTTTGTTTGAGCGACGCGGATTGCAGTTTTTTATTCATATAAAAAGTAAAGATGCTAAAATGCGCAAAAAGATATAACGGGTCTTCATGCAGACGTTTGAAGCTTTTTTAAGCGATCATCTTCCAAAAGCTTCAAGTTTCCACCCTCATTATGAGGCCGCACTTCAAGCGATGTTAATGGCAGGCGGAAAGCGTTTTCGCCCCGCTTTGCTCCTTGCCGTAGTGCGGGCGTATGCCCCTTTGTTGGTTGAGAGTGCGTATCATGCGGCGTACGCGGTTGAGCTGTTGCACACCTATTCGCTGATTCACGATGATCTGCCCGTGATGGATAATGCGGCGCTCAGGCGCGGTCAACCGACCTTACATGTACGCTATGATGACGTCACCGCTGTTTTAGCCGGAGACGCGCTCAATACCTATGCGTTTGAGGTGCTCTCAAATGCTCCGTTTGCCGATCGGGTTTTGGTGCGACTGATCCGCACTCTGGCAGAAAACGGGGGTGCCAGAGGCATGGTGCTGGGGCAGGCGATCGACTGCCATTTTGAGGGGCAGCTTTTGACGCTTGAGCAGATGAAGCTCTTACATGTAAACAAAACGGCAAAGTTGATTGCCGCCTCTTTGAAGATGGGGGCTACCATCGCAGGCAAGCGCCCTATGGAAGAGCCGTTATACGCTTTTGGAATCGATTTGGGGCTGTTGTTTCAAATTCAAGATGATATTTTGGATGTGACACAGAGCGCTGAGACAGCAGGAAAAACGACACAAAACGATGCGGATAAGAACAGCTTCGTAACGGTTTTGGGGCTGGAGCGTGCCAGAGACGAGGCTGACGCGCTCGCTTCAGAGCTACACGAACGATTGGCGAGGATGGATGAGTGCTTGCGCTTGGAACTCTCCGCCTTGCTTGATTACTACATTAATAGACACAAGGAATCAATATGAGCAATACGATGCGCCAAAAGATGGCCGATACGATCCGCTTTTTGGCGGCAGATATGATAGAGCGGGCCAATTCAGGCCATCCCGGCGCACCGATGGGGCTTGCCGATATTGCGGTGGTGCTCAGTGAGCATCTCAGCCACAACCCCAAAAATCCCCAATGGATCAACCGTGACCGTCTCGTCTTTTCAGGCGGCCATGCGACGGGTCTAATCTATTCGCTCTATTATCTTTGGGGTTATGGTCTGAGCCTTGAAGATTTACAATCGTTTCGACAATTTGGCTCCAAAACGCCCGGACACCCTGAATACGCGCATACTGCTGGCGTAGAGATCACAACGGGGCCTTTGGGTCAAGGCGTCGCCAACGGCGTCGGTTTTGCGATGGCAGCCAAATACATGGCGTCTCAGGTGAACTCCGAAACAGCGCCGCTGATTAACCATAAGGTCTACGTGCTGTGCGGTGACGGGGATCTGCAAGAGGGGGTGAGCTATGAGGCGTGTTCGTTGGCAGGGCATCATAAGCTTGACAATCTGATCATGATCTACGACTCCAACCGCATTACCATCGAAGGCTCGACCGATTTGAGCCTCTCTGAAAATATCCGTATGCGTTTTGAATCACAGGGCTGGCAGGTGCAAGAGATCGACGGGCACGACTTCGATGCGATCGATGCGGCTTTGCATACAGCCAAAAAAGCGGATCGTCCGGTGTTGATTATTGCCCATACGACCATCGCCAAAGGTGCCGATAAAATGGAGGGCACCCATCACGCCCACGGAGCGCCTCTGGGCGCACAAGAGATTGAAAGTGCGAAACTCAAGGCGGGCTTTGATCCGCAAAAGAGCTTTTTTGTAGACGATGCGGTGCTCGAGCGTTTTCGTTGCGCGATCGAAAAGGGTGATCTGGCGGAGCGGGAGTGGAAGCACCGTATGCTCACCCTGCCGCTTGCCGAGCAGAACGAAGCGTTTAAGCAGCTGATGGAGCCCGACTTTTCACGCATCGAATGGCCGGTGTTTGACAAGGCCGATGCGACGCGCAATACCAACGGCAAGATTCTTAATGCGATTGCCAAAGCGGTTCCCGGCTTTTTAGGCGGTTCTGCGGATTTGGCCCCTTCGAACAAGACTGAACTGAACAATATGGGTGAATTTCCCAAAGGCAAAAATATCCGCTTCGGTATCCGCGAACATGCGATGGCTTCCATCACCAATGCGATGGCGCTTTATGGACCGCTTATGCCTTTTAGTGCCACCTTTTTTGTCTTTAGCGATTACCTTAAACCCGCAGCGCGTATTGCGGCGCTGAGCGGGATTCAGCACTTTTTCATCTGGACGCATGACAGTATCGGCGTAGGAGAAGATGGCCCTACCCATCAACCCATCGAGCATCTCAGTCAGTTTCGTGCGCTGCCGAATTTCTATGTTTGGCGTCCGGCGGATGGATACGAGAATGTGGTTGCATGGAAAACGGCACTCTCTATGTGCCAAAGTCCCAGCGCTTTTGTCGCTTCCAGACAAAACCTCTCCGTCTTGCCGGCATCGCTCTACGGTGACGCCGCGCACGGCGCTTATCTGCTGCGCCGTGAGGAGGGGGCGGAACTGACGCTGATGGCTTCGGGCTCTGAAGTACAGTTGGCTCTGGATACGGCGCAGAAGCTCTCCGAAAAGGGCGCTAAGGTCAACGTCGTGAGCGTGCCTTGTTTCGATCTGCTGATTGAGCAAGATCAGGCGTATATCGACGCGCTCATTTGGCCAAATACCAAAAAAGTAGCGATTGAAGCGGCGCGGGGGATGGAGTGGTACCGATTGGCCGATCAGGTGATCGGTATGAGCGGTTTTGGAGCATCGGCACCTGCTTCGGCGCTCTTTAAACACTTTGGATTTAGCGTAGAGGCTATTGTAGAGGCGATTGCTTAAGTGAACGATTCGGAGCAATACAAAGAAAAAAAAGCGCGTTTCGCGTCGATGATCACCTTTTATGGGCGCAATGTTGCCGAAGAGCTGCTGGAGGATCGAAGCGTGCAGCTGCACAAACTTCATCTGGCCGAATCAAACCGTAGAGAAGGGATCATTTTAAAACTCGAATCTATGGCTAAAGCCAGAGGGGTTGAGATCGCTTATCACAGCAAGGAAGCCCTCTCTCGCATCTCCAAAAATGCCAAGCAAGATCAGGGTGTGGCCATCGATGTTATGGCGCAAAACTACCGCGATGCGGCGCAACTGCTGGCGCAGACACCTCAAAAAATGCGCTTACTTGCGCTTGATGGGGTCCAAAATCCGCAAAATCTTGGGATGATTATCCGCTCTGCCGCTGCAGGAACCATTGATGGCATCATACTGCCGCGCAAAAGCAGCGCCAAGCTTTCACCTTTGGTGATGAAGGCGAGTGCAGGAACGCTTTTTAAGATCGATATTTATCATTGTGATGAGCTTTCAAGCATCTTGAAGGGACTGCGGGGGTTTTCGATCTACCAGCTCTCTTCTCATGCGCCGCGTAGTCTTTTTGAGGAGAGGCTCTCGGAGCGCTCAGTCTTTGTGCTGGGGAATGAAAGTGAGGGGGTCAGCGGTGAAGTGGGTGCTTATGCCACCCACGCACTTTCTATCCCGATGCATCGTGGGGTTGAGTCACTCAACGTCGCGGTAGCGGCGGGGCTGCTGGCTTTCTTGCCTTGATCATTTGACCTTTTTGGCCAGATCGCTCAAAAAGCGCTCCATATCGTACTTGACCCGATACTCTGGGGTCATGATGTGAATCAAAATATCTCCTAGATCGATAACGATCCATTCATCGCTCTCATCAACAAAGAGAAACTTCTCATCAGGCTTAATTTCGCGGCGTAGATGATCTAAAAGCGCTTCCGTGTGGCGGCTACCGAGCGATGAGGCGATAATAACGTACTCGACGAAATAGTCCTTGTCGCGAAGGTCAAACGCTTCAATCGCCTCTGCCTTGTGTTTGTCTAAAACTTGGGTAATGTGTTCAATGCGTCGGTGCATGTGTCTCCTTATAAAAATCAATAACTTCCGTAGCAATCTGCGGCGGCAAGAGCTCTATATTGTATGTGTCACGCAACAGTGTCGAGCTCACATCTACCGCTACATGTAACGAAATCCAACCCTCTGGTATAAGGTAACCCTGGCGGCTTGCGATCACCCAAGTAACCATCGTGTTCAGCGTTTCAAAGGCAAACCACTTGGGGAGCGTCGGCAGGTTGTCTGCACCGACGATGAGATAGATCGTACCCTCTGAAGGATGGTAGTGACGTACGGTCTCTATGGTTGGGACCGGGCGTGCTTGCTCAATTTCAAAAGGGCTGATCTCAACACGTGGATCGTCAAAGAGTCGTTCAAGCCACTTCAACCGCAAGGTACCTGATGCGGCAACGCGCTCTTTGAAGGGATTGCGAAATGTGGGAACGATAATGAGCTTATCGATCTCAAGCTGCTTCAGTGCCGTCTCGACAACCGCCACGTGTCCTAGATGAGGTGGATCGAAACTTCCGCCGTAGAGTGCTACATTCATTTAATGCAAATTATAGCCGATTGAGGGTAAAATTTAACCATTAGCTAAACCATCAATCTCTTAGGAATCCCCATGCAACTCTACTCTATCAAAGATTTAGAACTGGCGCACAAACGTGTATTTATCCGATGTGATTTCAACGTTCCGATGGATGAATACGGTAACATTACCGATGACCGCCGTATTCGTGCGGCACTTTCAACCATCAACTTCTGTTTGGATCAGGACTGTTCCGTCATTGTGGCTTCCCATATGGGTAGACCCAAGGGAGAGCGAAGCGATAAATTTTCGCTGGCACCGATTCAGCGACGCTTGCAGCAACTCCTTAAACGCGACGTTATTCTGGCTAAAGATGTGATAGGCGAAGATGCCTACGCTAAAGCACAGGCGCTCAAGCCCTCTGAGGTGCTATTGCTTGAGAATCTACGTTTTGAAAAAGGGGAGGAGAAAAATGATCCCAAACTCTCTAAAGCCCTTGCGGATATGGCGGAATTTTATATCAACGACGCTTTTGGCGTCAGCCACCGTGCGCATGCTTCAGTAGAAGGTATTACGCATTTTTTTGACAACGAGCATAAGGCGGCGGGGTTCTTATTGCAAAAAGAGATTCAGTTTTTCGGTACCCTACTCAAACGCCCTGTGCGCCCCTTTGCCGCGATTGTCGGTGGAAGCAAGGTCTCTGGTAAGCTTGAAGCGCTTATCAATCTGCTACCGCGTGTTGATAAGCTCCTGATCGGCGGCGGGATGGCCTTTACCTTTTTGAAGCAGATGGGCTATGACGTGGGTAATTCGTTGGTTGAGGACGATCTGCTCCAAGATGCGCAACATGTTATGGACGAAGCGCGCCGTCTGGGCGTCAAGTTCTATCTGCCCGTCGATGTGGTGGCCGCGCAAGCGTTTGCGCCTGATGCGGTGAGCAAACTGGTGACCGTTCAGGAGATCCCGCAAGGGTGGATGGGGCTGGACATCGGGCCGGCAACGGTGCGGCTCTACCGCGAAGCGCTCAATGACGTCCAGACTGTGTTGTGGAACGGCCCTATGGGGGTATTTGAGATGGAGCGCTTTGCGCGCGGCTCTTCCAAGATCGCCCATTTCGTGGCCGATTCGTACGCGACGACCGTGGTGGGTGGGGGCGATACCGCCGACTTGGTACAGCGTATCGGTGTGGATGAGGAGATGAGCTTTATCTCCACCGGCGGCGGCGCCTCTTTGGAACTGCTCGAGGGCAAGATTCTGCCGGGTGTCCAGCAGCTCGTGATTGAAGAGGACGCATGATTCTTGCTGCCAATTTCAAAAGCAATCTCAACCGCGCCAAAACCGCTGCGTACGTCCAGACGCTTGACACTTTTTGTACGCAAAACGGGGTTGACGATCGGGTGATGGTGTTTCCGCCCGCTTCGGCACTGTGCGTTGGGGGCTTACATGTAAGTGTGGGTGCGCAAAATGCGTTTGCTGCCAAGAACGGAGCGTTTACCGGAGAGCTTGCCCAAGATCAGCTCGATGAGTTTAACATTCGTACCGTCTTGATCGGCCATAGTGAACGCCGTCATGTGATCGGCGAGCGCCAAGAGTTGATTGCCGAAAAGTTTGCCTACTATCAAAAGCAAGGCTTTGAGATCGTCTACTGTATCGGTGAGCCTCTTGAAGTGCGCGAAGAAGGCAATGATGCTTTGTTGGAGTATCTCGAAGCGCAATACGAGGGGATCGATCTGCATTACAGCGGTTTGATCGTCGCTTATGAGCCGGTTTGGGCGATTGGAACAGGCTTGACGCCGACACTTGCGAATATTGAACTGATTCATTCGGCCATCAAAGAGCGCACGTCCCGCCCTTTGCTTTATGGCGGCAGCGTCAAAAAAGAGAACGCCAGAGAGATTTTAGCCCTAGAGCACGTAGATGGCGTCTTGGTAGGCAGCGGTGCGCTTGAGGTAAATCATTTTTGTTCGATGATCGCGGATGCGAAAAGTTTACATGTACATAAGGAGAGAGTCAAATCATGATCATGAAGGGAAAAAAGGGGCTGATCGTCGGATTGGCCAACAATAAGTCGATTGCTTACGGGATCGCCGAAGCGTGTGCCCGTGAAGGGGCGCAGATGGCGTTTACCTATCTTAACGATGCGCTTAAAAAACGGGTAGAGCCGATCGCGCAGGAGTTCGGTAGCCAACATGTTTATGAGCTGGATGTCTCTAATGAAGAGCACATGGCAGGGATCGCCGACGTGATCGCGAAGGATTTCGGTACCATCGATTTTCTGGTGCATTCGGTTGCATTCGCCCCAAAAGAGGCCCTGAGCGAGCCGTTTATGAAAACGACCAAAGATGCGTTTGATATTGCAATGAACGTATCGGTCTATTCGCTGATCGATCTTACCAATCGCCTTGAGTGCGTTTTGGCTCAAGATGCCTCTATTTTGACCCTCAGTTATTTGGGCGGTCCGAAGTTTATTCCCAATTATAATGTAATGGGGGTGGCCAAGGCTGCGCTCGAATCGACGGTGCGCTACATGGCGGCTGAGCTCGGTGCTAAAGGGCAGCGGGTCAATGCGATCAGTGCCGGTCCCATCCGCACCCTTGCTGCTGCCGGCATCGGTGACTTTAAACAGATTTTGACTTGGAACGAATGTAACGCTCCGCTGCGCCGCAACGTGAGCATCGAGCAAGTCGGTAACTCCGCGATGTATCTGCTGAGCGACCTCGCATCGGGCGTGACGGGTGAGATCCACTACGTTGATTCCGGTTATAACATTATGGGTATGGCCGCCGTCGAGAAGAACGCAGAAGACAAAACTGTTCTGGCTTGGGACAACCGCAACGATTGATTTGTCAAACCCTAAAACAGGGCTTTGACACCGCTAGAGACCTACTTCACACATTCACTCCACTTTATAAAAAAAATTAATAGTATGTTATATTTATTATAAAGCATGCAGTGAATTTTCGTAACATTAAAATAAAAATATAGCTACTTGATCACAATTTTGTCTCAGATTACAATGATTGTGTAATACAATGGTGCTGTTTGGAGATTTTACTACAAGGAAGAATAAATGAAACTAGTCAAAATGAGTCTTGCAGCAGCGATGCTAATGGGCGTAAACGCGTTTGCACTCGAAAACGTAAAAATAAGCGGAAATGCGCAACTTGTCTATCACACACAAGACATTGCACTCGGTGCCTTGAACGAAGAGTCAACAGATCTGTTTGACAAAGATAGCAGTGCGGCTGATGCAGCACTTCACTTGAATGTATCTGCTGACTTGACCCCTGGAATTAGCGCTGGTGCTTCTTATACTGCTGTCTCTACACTTGGCCTTGAGAACAATTTCGTCAGCAGCATTTGGGGTGGTTCACATAAGCCAACAGCAGCTACTGGTGCAACATTTCCTGCCGGTGCAGAAGGTGCGCTTGGTGCTCCCGGAATCAAAGTAGAAAACGCCTCGTGGTTTGATGAAGCATGGTTGGCTGCTACATATAGCAAAACAACAGCCAAGCTCGGTCGTATGCAACTTGATACGCCTTTGGCATTTAGCGAATCTTGGTCTGTTGAAACAAACACCTTTGAAAGTATCGTAGCGCTTGTTCAAGAAATTCCGGATACTACGGTTGTGCTTGCTTATATCGGCAATGGTAATGGTAACGAGACGTTCGGTCAAAACGAAAGTAGTTGGGTAACTACAGATGCTGCTACTGGATTGGTTACTGGTGCTACTTTTAAAGCGGTAAATCATACTGTTGCGGCCATTGTTAACGAAGAGGGTAAATTCACTACCTATGGTGTTGATGGGGCTTATGCTGCTGCAGTGATCAACAATTCATTCCAGCCGCTGACCGTTCAGGCTTGGTATTATGACGTGACTCGCTTGGCGCAAGCGTTTTGGGTCCAAGCTGATCTCTCTATGGAAGGACTTTCACTGGGTGGTCAATTTACCTCTTTGACATTAGACGAGAGCGTACTTGACAGTGCTGATTCAGATACTGCTTTTGCTGTAATGGCTGCTTACGAGATGAAAGATATGCTCAAAGCAAAAGTAGCCTATTCAGTTACAAGTGATAACGATGCAGGCAAATCTCTGGGTGCAGCCGGCTTCAACACTGCTACGTCAACCGGTGCTTCTAAGCTCTACACAGAGGCATGGTGGAACTATGGATACATCGTTCGCAATGATACATCTGCCTTCAATGTGACTCTCGAAGGCAATGTCAATGGTATGTTTGATCTTGCAGGATACTACACAGCAACTACCTCTGATGCTTCAGATGTCGACATGAATGAGCTGACTGTTGTAGCCAGCAAAACATTTGGCCCTTTGGATGCCTCTTTGGTCTATATCATGACTGATGCTGACGATCAAAATGATGGTGATGCCTATAATATTGTTCAGGCGTACCTGACTTACAACTTCTAACTCGCTTCATTGCGCATGAACTGCGCAATGAATATTCCTCATTCTTTTTATTTTGCATCATGTTTTTGTATATATTTTAATCAATCAGTTGTATCCTCCTATTCCGCTGAATGTTACAATCTGCCTGTTTAATTCAAAACAAGGAAGATGGAATGAAATCAATCAAAATGAGCCTCGCAGCCGTGATGTTGCTTGGAGCCAGTGCCTATGCGCTTGAGAATACAAAAATTGGTGGATCCGCTCAGTTGTTCTACCACTCAACCGATAGCGGTGATGTGGATATGTTCGATAAAGATGCGAGTAATGCCGATGCCGCCTTACATGTAAACGTCTCTGCGGATTTGACGAGCGGTATCAGTGCGGGCGCTTCGTATACGGCGATCTCCACTTTGGGTCTTGAAAACAACCTTGTCAGCAACACATGGAGTAGCGCGCATAAGATCAAAGCCGGCACGGGCCAAACCTTCGGTGCGGCTGCCGGCGGCGTGAAGGTAGAAAACGCATCATGGTTCGATGAGGCGTGGCTGGCCGGAACGTATGCCAACACCACGGCAAAAATCGGTCGTATGCAGCTTGATACTCCGCTCGCCTTTTCTGAGATGTGGTCGGTTGATGTCAATACCTTTGAAGCGGCTGTCCTGCTCAACCAAGATATTCCTTCGACAACCGTCGTTTTGGCTTATGTCGGTAACGGTAACGGGACGGAGTTTTTCGGTGAAGATCGCGCCGGTGCGGTTGGTTTTGGCTACGTCAATCACAAAGGCGAATTTGCGACATTTGGAACCGACGGTGCTTACGCCGCAGGTGCGATCAACAACTCTTTTGAGCCTTTGACCGTTCAGGCGTGGTACTATGACGTCACCCGTCTGGTGCAAGCTTATTGGTTGCAAGCCGACCTCTCTATGCAAGGTGTGCTGCTTGGAGCACAATACAGCGCCCATGAGCTCGACACCAAAACTGGTGCAAAAGGGACCGATTCAAACGTCTTCGCAGTTATGGCCGGATATGAGATGGCTGATGTTGCTACGCTCAAAGTCGCTTATTCGTCTGTAGCAGAAGATTTCGCGGCAGGGTTTAATACCGCGACCAACATGGCGTTTGCCCAGTCAAAACTCTATACCGAAGCGTGGTGGAACTACGGCTATATCACACGCGCCGATACCTCAGCAATGAACGTTGCTTTGAGCGGTTCGGTGCCTGAGATCGTCGATCTTGCCGCGTTTTATACCGCAACCTCTTCAGATGTCGATGCCAACGAGATGACGGAGCTGACCGTAACCGCCAGCCGCTCTTTTGGACCGCTTGATACCTCTTTGGTGTGGATCATGGCGGACGCGGAAGATCAAAACGACGGTGACGCCTATAATATCGCTCAAGTCTATCTGACGTACAATTTTTAAGTGTACATGTAACGCATCGCTTTGATCGGTGCTGCGCTGCACTACGCTATAATCTCCCCAAAAAAAGGGGAGTCCATGTCTTCACTTCTCCTTCGTAAAATGCTCTACCTGTTGGGCATGACGCTGTTGATCTCTTTTATCTCCTTTGTAGCGATCAACGCGGCGCCCAACTCTTTTCTCTCCGCAGGCGAACTCAATCCCAACATGACCCCCCAAGCGATTGAGCGGCTTAAACAGGTGTACGGTCTGGACAAGCCGATGCTTGAGCAGTATGTCGGCTGGCTTTGGAGTATGGCGCATCTGGATTTTGGCGTCTCGTTTGTAAGCGGGCAGAGTGTGATTGACGAGATCGCCAAACGGCTTCCGATCACTTTGAGCATGAACATTGCGGCGCTGATCGCCGTATTTGCGCTCTCCATCTGGCTGGGGATCAAAGCGGCGGTTTCGTTTGAACACCGCAGCGACCATCTAATCCGGCAGATTTCGCTGATCTCTTTTGCGATGCCCTCATTTTATCTGGCGCTGCTGGGCATGTTGCTCTTTAGTGTCTGGTTGGGTTGGTTACCGATTGCGGGGGTGCATTCGGTCGAACCCAAAAGCGGTTTGGCGTATTATCTGGATATGGTCTATCATCTGATCTTGCCGGTGGGGGTGATGGTCTTTGTCTCCATCGGGAGCATGACGCTCTACATCCGCTCGCTCACGCTAGAGATCCTCAAAAGCGACTACCTCTTTTTTGCCCGTGCGCGCGGACTCTCCGAACGGACTATTTTACGCCGTTATATTCTGCCTAATCTTTTGCCGCCGGTAGTGACCTTGCTGGGGCTTTCGCTGCCGGGACTCATCGGCGGCAGTGTCATTTTGGAGGCGATTTTCGGGATCGAGGGGATGGGGCAGCTCTTTTATCTGAGCGCTTTGAGTCGGGACTATCCGGTGATTATGGGGATTTTGACGGTAGGGGCGCTGCTGACGCTGCTGGGCAACATGAGCGCAGATCTGCTGCTCATGCGCCTAAGCCCCTTTATGAAGCGCAGCGTTAGTTAAAGAGGGCTTGAAGCGAGGAGATATCCTCTTTTTTCTCCTCTTTGGGACCGGAGCCGCTTTGCTCGACAAGCTCGATCTCATAACCCGTAATCATCGAGGCCAGGCGGATATTGATACCGCTTTTGCCGATCGCTTTGGACTTTTGATCGCTGGGCAGGGTGACGATTGCTTTACGCGTCTCTTCGTTTTCACTGCTTTCGATGCGCACGGTGGAGATGATCGCCGGAGACATGGCGCGGGCGATAAAGAGCTCCGGAACCGTCGTATACTCGATACAGTCGATGCTCTCACCGCAAAGCTCTTCGCTCACGGCATTGATCCGCACACCCTTCACGCCGACGGTGGCCCCAATGGGATCGATTTTGGGGTGGGTGGTATAAAGGGCGATTTTGGCGCGTTCTCCGGGGATGCGGGCGGAGCGCTCGATCACGACGGCACCGTCTTTGATCTCGGGCACCTCAAGGGCGAGCAGTTCGTCTAGAAACTTCGGCGAGGTGCGCGAAAGTTCGATCTGGATGCCGTTTTGCTTGTCGATATGGACGCGGCGCACCACGGCCTGCACCATATCGCCGACTTTGAATTTCTCCCCTTTGATACGGCTCTTCATCGGCAGCACGGCGCGCACTTCATCGACTTCGATATAGGTGTTTTGTTCATGATCGACACGGGTGACACGGCCTGAGGCGATGGTGCCGATCTTGTTTTTGTATTTGTTGTAGAGCTCATCTTCGACGAGTCTCTGGATGTGAAATTCGATCTCCCGGTGCAGGTTCATGGCTGCCGTGCGTCCGTACGTTTCAAGATCGTGCTCGATTTGAAATTGATCGCCGACCTCGATCTCGTCATCGCTCTCTTTGGCTTCGCTGAGTGCCATATAGGCTTCGGCATGTTCACTGGAGAGCTCGGGTGCATCATCGGTGACGACCGTAATCATCTGATAGAGTTTGACCGACTTTTTTTTCAGGTCAATTTCCGCTTCAAAGTCAAAATGTTCGTTGATGACGCGCTTGGCCGTCTGAATAAAGGCTGTTTTGATTCCCTCTTGCACCTTGTCCGGGGCAAGTCCCTTTTCATGGGCGATGGAGTCGATGATATCCAAAATATTTTCCATAGTGATTCCTTCTGGTTAATGCGTCGTGTTCATAAAAAATGGCTGTAAAAGGGGAGTCAATTTATGAAGACGGATATTATAGCACACCTGACGCTACATGTAAACTTTTAGAGCGGATTAACACGCCCTTGGCTATAATGCAGCCTATTTTTAGACCACTTCACAGGAGTACACATGGAGCTCAAACTCGCCCGAACCGAGCCAAGCGGCAAGCCAAAAAAGACCGATATCGACAAGATCGACGAGCAGCTTAGTAAGCACGACACGACGATTCTCTATTTCGACCGTGAGAATTCACACAAAGATCTGCTTGAGCTACAAGACCACTACGAAGCCAAAGGGCGCAGTTTCTATATGCGCGAAGTGCGCTACGGTCTGGCCGATACCGAGTACATGTATGAGGTTCATATCCTCTAATGGGCAAAAAGCTCTTTATCGAGACTTTGGGTTGCGCCATGAACGTGCGCGATTCCGAGCACATGATTGCCGAGCTTGGAGCGCATGAAGATTATGAGCTCACCACGGAAGCGGGTGAAGCCGATCTGATCATCATCAATACCTGCTCCGTGCGTGAAAAGCCCGTACATAAGCTCTTTTCGGAGCTGGGGGCTTTGAATAAAAGCAAAAAGAGCGGTGCTAAAATTGGCGTGGCGGGGTGTACTGCGTCACATTTGGGCAAAGAGATCATCACCCGCGCCCCTTTTGTCAATTTTGTGCTGGGCGCGCGCAACGTCTCGAAGATCACCGAGGTGATCCACCGCGATAAGGCGGTTGAGACGCAGATTGATTACGACGAGTCGCAATACGCCTTCAAAGATTTTCGCTCCAGCCCTTACAAATCTTTTATCAACATCTCCATCGGTTGCGATAAGCAGTGCACCTTTTGCATTGTTCCGCACACGCGCGGCGAAGAGGTCTCGATCCCTGCCGAGCTCGTGGTTGCGGAGGCGCGCAAAAGCGTAGCACGCGGTGCCAAAGAGGTCTTTTTGCTGGGGCAGAACGTCAACAACTACGGCCGCCGCTTCTCCGGGGCGCATGAGAAGATCAATTTTACGGGTTTGCTGCGCCTTGTTAGCGAGATCGAAGGGCTTGAGCGCATCCGTTTTACCTCACCGCATCCGTTGCATATGGATGACGCCTTTTTAGAGGAGTTCGCGCGTAATCCCAAAATCTGCAAGTCCATGCACATGCCGCTTCAGTCGGGCTCGACCGAATTGCTGCGGCGCATGAAGCGGGGTTACTCCAAGGAGTGGTTTTTGGACCGCGCCAAAAAACTGCGCAGTATGATTCCCGATGTCTCGATTAGTACGGACATTATTGTAGGTTTTCCGGGGGAGAGCGAAAACGATTTCCTCGATACTTTAGAGGTGGTCGGTGCGGTAGAGTTCGATCAGCTCTTTAGCTTCAAATACTCCCCGCGTCCGCACACCGAAGCGAGCCATTACGCGGATACGGTAGATGAAGAGCTTGGCTCACGGCGTCTGGCGCATTTGCAGGATTATCACAATGCGATTTTGGATCGGCGCAGCGGACGGATGCTGGGCAAAGAGGTAGTGGTCTATTTTGAAGAGGCCAAAGAGAACGGCTTCATATCAGGGCGCAGCGACAACAATCTGCTGGTGCGTGTCCAAGGGGATGCCTCCTTGCTGGGCACACTGCGCCGCGTGCAGATCATTCACACTTCACGGCTCTCTTATGAGGGTCGGCTTCTCGGATGAAAAAGCGCAAAAAGCAACTGCTACGCACTTTGGCACTTTGGGCTTTGCCGCCGATCGGTGCGCTGCTCATTCGCTTCATTTACCTTACATGTAAGAAGACCTTTCACGTTGAAGCGCCCATCGGCGAAGCGCCCGTGATCTTTGTTTTTTGGCACGGTGATCTGCTGATGCAGCCTTACATGTATGCCCATCTTCGACCCTCTCCCAAAGCCAATGTCGTGATCAGCGACCATTTCGACGGCATGATCATCGCCAAAGTGATGCGCTACTTTTCGCTTGGAACGATACACGGCTCTTCCAATCGCAGCGCCGCGCGGGTGCTGTTTCAGGCGATCGGATCGCTCAAAGAGGGGTATGACATCGGCATTACGCCTGATGGTCCCAAGGGGCCGCGTCATGAGCTGGCGGATGGGGTGGTCGTCATGGCGCATAAAGCCAAAGCGCTGGTGGTCGTTTATAGCTGTGTCCCTTCGCGCTACTGGCAGCTTCCAAGCTGGGATCGTTTTACCATTCCCAAACCCTTTAGCCGACTCGATTTTTACGCCTCTGCACCGCTACAGCTTGAGGGGATGGCGCTAGAGGATGCGAAGGTACTTGTCAAAGAGGAGCTGATGCGCCATGCGTTTTAACAGTTGGGTGTTTATTGCGGGGGTGGTGGCGCTGAGTCTAGGCTACTTTCTGTTTAACCCCTCCTATGAGCGCTCACTGGAAGCAAAATTCTATTACACCATCGGCTCATACGCGGAGGCGGAGCGGCTTGCCAAAGAAGCGTTTGCCCTCAATCCTTACAACCGGATGGCCTCTACCGTGATGGTGCAGTCGCAGACGGCGCTGCGTTTTGTACGCTATATTGAGGAGTCCAAGCGCTATCTTGATGAGATTTCTAAAATAGCCGCTTCATCACCGATCGGCGATGCACAACGAGCCAAAGTAAGGATGATGTGCGAGATTATGATGGCTCAGTTTGAAAAAATTTCGGCCACTGTCGTGACGGATCGCTCCTTGGTGGACGAGGCGTCGGCGTATCATGAAAAGTTTAGGCTCCTGCATGACAAAGTCGCTCAAAGACCATAAACGCGCCTTTTTGGACTACTTAGGCGAGATACGCGGCTATAGTGATGCGACGCTCAAAACCTACGATGAAGCACTGTCGCAGATGCTTGCATACGGCGAAATCGAAGCGATCAAAGAGGGGTATGCGATCAACTTGATGCCTTTGCGTCTGCACATTGCCCCGCTCAAAGCCAAAACCATCGCCAAAAAGCTCAGCGCCATTCGTAGTTTTGCGACCTATTTAAAGAAGCGCGGCATACATGTAACGCTGCGCGGCGATGAGTCGATCAAAGTACCCAAAACCCTTCCCAAGCCGGTGCCCCACATGCATATTATGGAAGCGGTGGCGCATGCCGATCTGAAGCCTAAACTGGTGGTTTTGATGCTCTATGCTTTAGGATTGAGAATCAGTGAGTTGTCGTCGCTCAGGCTCGAGCAGATCAGCCAATCGTGGGTGCGGGTGATGGGAAAAGGGCGCAAAGAGCGGGAAGTGCCGCTGCTCCCTTTGGTGCGCGATTTGATCCAAGAGTACCAAGAACGTTACACTCCGAAACAGTTTCTGTTCGAATCGAGAGGCGATAGATTAAGCGAAAATAGTTTAAGATATATGGTTACGAAGCTTTTTAAAGATTCGGCTCTTAAGGTGACGCCGCATCAGTTGCGCCATGCCTTTGCTACCGAGCTGCTTGCCCATCATGCCCGCATCAATGATGTCAGTGAGCTGCTGGGTCACGCTTCGATGGCGACGACGCAGATCTATACCAAGCTGGGTTCTGTACTCAAGATGGAACATTATCTCAAAGCGCATCCGCTGTGTAAGGATAGTAGTGAAACTTCAGCGTCTCATTGACCATCTCTACGACACAATCTACATCGCAATTGTCGATCAGGGACGCTACAAAGAGATAGCCTTGCAGATCGGACGCAACAGCGATCAGGTGCAGATGCACCGCTGCTCAAATCAAGAGGAGCTTGAAGCCCTCATTGACGAGGCGATCGGAGATTCACCCTACTTTTATATTGCACTGCTAAACAACATGGCCGATCAAGGTGCACTGCCCACATGCGATAGAAGTGCCATTAAAGCGGTTGTTGATGTGACGCTCAGTGTGACGCTTTGTATGAATAATGCGTGGATGCTCTACAGCGCCAAAGGAGCACTCGATCTTTTGCGCGAACGTCACGGTGTGTACGGGCTTGATTATATCTTTTCGCCATTTTCACTGCTACAGCGCTTTTTTGCCGATAAGATCGGGAGTGTCTGGGGGCTTTTTGTGCTGGTGCAAGAGGAGAGCGTCGCGGTGGCGGTCTTCTCATCCAATAGGCTCGAGTATGCGCGCTTCATGACAACCGATGAAAGCGAGATTGCCCTCATGGAGGCAAGTGCTTCGAGTACTTTTGAGTTCGATCATCAAAGTGATGCGTCGCAGAAGAGTCTGGGGGTGGAATCCGATGAGTTTGATTTGATTGAGGATATCGACACCCTTGAAGGCTTTGAAGGATTTGATGATATTGAAGAGCTTGATGATCTTGATAGTATCGAGAGCTTTGGTGATTTTGAACAGGTGGAAGAGGCAAAACCCGCGTCGCCTGTAGATCTGATCAAAGAGAGTACAAACCAAGATGAGGGATTCAATCTTGATTACCATCGCTTTACGCTGTTGCAGAGCGCACTTTCAGAGTATTACGCAGACGTACGCTTTCATCAGGAGTTCGTAGAAGCGGTCTTTGTTGCCGATGCGGTTGGCCTGGGCGGTGAGTTCAAGCTTTATATCGAAGAGGAGCTCTTTATGACCCCTATTATTCGGCATATCGAGCTTCCTAAAGAGCTGTTGCGGCTCTGCAAAGAGGAGGTGCGCAGTGCGTCATAGTTTTATTGCGCCCAGACCCAAGCGTTTTGTGACGCCTGAGTTTCGTCTGGTACTCTTCTTTTTCGCAACGACGCTGGTGATGCTGGCCGGCACCTACGCCTTTTTGGCCTATCAGAGCTGGAACTTTACCCAGCAGCGCCAAGCCAGCAGTGCGCACATTGAAAAGCTGCAGGTAGAGATAGCCGACTTTGAGTCAAAGATCGCTTTTATCGAGCGCGAGCGGCAACTGGGTGAAGAGATCTTTACCGCTAATACCGTGCTTAAAGAGAGCATCAAAAACCTCTTTGATCTGGTGCCCGAACGCATCACGCTCAGCCGCGCCGAACTGGATAAAAATGCACTGATTCTTTATGGGGTGACGCCCACGAAAGATATCTACGAATTTATGCTCCATGCACCCTTGCGCTCCATTTTCCACCGTAGCTACAGCAGTTTTTATCCGCTGGAGAACGGATGGCTGCGGTTCGTTTCGACCAACTATCTTGACGAGGAGGAGCTGTGAAGCTGAACCTCGCGCGTCAGACGCTCTATATGCTCATTGTGGCGCTCGTGTTGATGTTGATCGTTTTTCTCTTTTCGCTCTTTTTTTTGATTCCCGAGGGAAAAAAATATCGGTTAGAGCGGCTTTTGATGAAAAAGGAGGCGCTCAAGGAACGTGAATATCAAGCTGTATATGACGAAACCCATGCCCATCTGCAGCAGCTACGTAGTGACCATAAACACGTCATCGCCGCTTTTGACAACCCTTTTGATCCCGAGCGTTTTGTCACGCTCTATCGGGGTGCCTTCGATGCGCTCATGTTGACGCCGATGGCGGCTTTGGAGCATAACGAGAGCGCGTTTATGCTCTATGAGGTGAACACCTCTTCACGCATCGACTCCCCGCGTATCTTTTATGATTTTCTCGATCAGATCAATAAAAGCGAATGGGTGATCAATGTCAATTTCCCGATCCGCTTCGAGCGCGAAGGAGCGCAGATCCGCTCGAGCTTCAGTATGCGTGTCTATACGCACGAGACCAATGCAACGACCGAGCGGAACACGTCGGGTGATTCAAAAAGGTAGCCGCGCTGCAGCGGCGGAATGCCTAGCGTGCGACACTCCTCTTTAAAGGCTTTGTCCATTGTGCGCCGGCGGTAGGGGGCAATGTAGGTGTAGCGCGGGGTGATCGAGACACTAAAGCGTCGGCCCACGACCCACTCTTGATGTACTTTGAGATGGTTGCGGTCTCCCTGACGCATCAGATGGCCGCGTGCTTTGAGCAGCCTGTCGATGACGACGCCGTTGCGCCTGGCGTCGTCTAGGGTGGCAAAGAGGGTGAGCTCCTCAAAACGGTGCAGCTGTGGCATCTCAAAAGCGGTGTCTTCTTCGAGATACTTAAAACTGCGCTGGATCCCGGGTGTATACGTTTCAAGCAACCGATCGCCGAAGCGGTGGCGAAAGCGGTTGCGCAAGAAGCGTTCGTCACGGTTGCTCTCATCTTCACACCATGCGATGCCGGCTTGTCGCAGATACTCCGTCAGCTCCGTTTTATTTACATGTAAGAGCGGTCGCATCAGATGGTAGCCTTCACGCTCCTCAAGCGCTCGCATCCCCAGCAGTTCGTAAACGCCTGCGCCTTTGCACAGTTGCATCAAAAACCACTCCAACCGGTCGCCTAGATGGTGGGCGGTCAGCAGAGTGTCGTAGCCATAAGCTGCGATGAGCTGCTCGAAAAATCGGTAGCGTAGATCACGCGCTTTGGCTTCGAAATCGTGCTCGATGGGCGGTGCGATGATCTGATGGCAGATTTTGCCGTGACGCTGCGCGAGCACGCTGGCGTGCGCGGCTTCGGCGTCGCTGCTTTCGCGTGTGCGGTAGTTGACGTGGGCAATGTCAAAAGAAACGGAGGCATCAAGCAGAAGATGAAAGAGCGCGGTCGAATCGCTACCGCCGGAGAAGGCCAGCAGGACTTTGCGCCCCTGCAGATGCTTTAGCGTCTGCGGATCAAGCAATCACGCACCCAAGCAACCGCTCGCCGATGCGCTCTGTGAGGCGTACGGTGTAGATACGGCCAAACACCAGCGGCTCTTCGATTTCGCGGTCGTTGATGTAGATCTCGCCGTCTACATCCGGCGCCCAGAGCAGGGCGCGTGCGCTCAGCAGCGACTCATGCTCGTCACTCTCGCCGTCGATCACTGCCTGTAGTGTGCTGCCGATGAGGGCATCGAGGCTTTTGTGGCTTACATGTAAGGCAATTTCACCCAACTTTTGCGCGCGCGCTTCGATCACCTTTTCGTCGATATGCCCCTCCATGCCGTAGGCGCTTGTTCCCTCTTCATCGGAGTAAGCAAAGACGTTGATGCGGTCAAATCCAAAGCTATCCGCAAAACGGCAAAGCTCTTCAAACATCGCTTCACTCTCCTGCGGATGGCCGACGATAAAGCTCGTGCGCACGAAGCTGTGAGGCAACGTACGCATGGCGCGCAGCAGCTCCAGCGTCTTGTCGCGCCCGAAGCCGCGTTTCATCAGCCGCAGCATGTCATCATCAATGTGCTGGATCGGCATGTCGAAGTAGTTGTGAAACACCTTCGATTCACCGATACATGTAACGAGTTTGAGGCTGGTGGTGGAGGGGTAGAGGTAGAGGATGCGAGCGCTTTTGACCCCGTCTATGAGTTCGATGCGTTTGATGAGGTGGATCAGGCCGTCAGTGATGTTTTGGTCGCGCAGGTAGGAGCTGGAGTCTTGAGAGACGAAGCTAAAATCATAATAGCCGCGCTTCACCAGCCCCTCGACTTCACGCGCCACCACATCCAGATCGCGCGAATGGAGTTTGCCTTTGAATGAGGGAATAGCGCAGAAGCTGCACTGCTGGTTGCACCCTTCGGAGAGTTTGATGTAGGCGTGGTAGCTTGAGCCGCTCACCACGCGCTCTTCGGTGCCGATGAGGTAGACCTGGTCGCTGAAACGGCTCTGCTTTTGCGCGAGTAGCTCATCGATACGGTCGTAATCGCCGACGCCCGTGAAGATGTCCACCTCACTTAGTTCCGCCGCAAGCTCCTCTTTGTAGCGCTCGGAGAGACAGCCGGCCATGACGAGTAACGAATCCTCTTTACGCTGCTCATGCAGGCTCATAACGGTATTTAAAGATTCGGATTTGGCGGCATCGATAAAGCCGCAGGTGTTGACGATGATGACGTCCGCTTCAGTCGCTTCGTCGGTGAGGGCGTAGTTTTGAAGCCGCCCCATCATCACTTCGGTATCGACAAGATTTTTGGTACAGCCCAAAGAGACGACGTGTAACTTTTTTTGCATTCTATCTGCCCTTGTTATAATGACGTCATTATAACAAAGAGGGCGTGTGAAGCAGTTTGACGTTTTGATTTTGGGTGCGGGGGCGAGCGGACTGATGTGCGCGGCGCAGCTTGCAGCACATGGTGGGTTACATGTAGGCATCATCGAGGGCAACGATCAGCCTGCTCGAAAGCTGCGGATCTCAGGCGGCGGTAAATGCAACCTTACCAATACCGAAGTGGATGCGTCGCATTATCTGGGGGACGCGGCCTTTGTGCAGCGTGTGCTGGATGCCTTTTCGCGTGACGATCTACTCGAGTTTGTGCGTCAAGGCGGCATCAAACCTGTGATCCGCAAGGAGCGCTACTATTTTTGCCCCGAATCATCAGAGCAGATCATCACACTGTTGCGGCGGCTTTGCGGCACTGCCGAGATGCTGCTGGGGCATCGATGCTTACATGTAAGCCATGATGCGGGGCAATTTATCGTCACCACGGATCGGGGTACTTTTGCGTCGAACAAGCTGGTAGTGGCGAGCGGAGCGCAGAGCTATCAGAGCATCGGAGCGAGTACGGTGGGGCTTGAGATTGCCAAAAGTTTGCATCACCCCTTTAAGCTCTTTCATCCCGTGCTTGTGGGGCTGACGCTGCAAAGCGAACAGTTTTGGATGAAGGAGCTGAGCGGCGTCTCCATGCCGGTGTGTATCCGTGTGGGGGAGAAGAGTTTGTGTGAGGATCTGCTCTTTGCCCACAAGGGAATCAGCGGGCCGGCGGTGCTCAGCGCATCGCTGTATTGGCACAAAGGGGAGATCGAGATCGACTTTTTGCCGCAAGCGCGTGTAGAGCGGTTGTGCGCACGAAGCTCCAAGCAGATCAGCACGCTGATCCCTCTGCCAAAGCGCTTTCTCAAAGCCTTTTTGTCGGCGATCGGGCTTGACGATAAGCCTTGCAGCGCCTTAACGCCTGATGAACAATCAAAACTGGAGCGTCTGCACGCATACCGCTTCGCGCCTGCAGGGAATTTTGGTTTTACAAAAGCCGAAGCGTGTCGCGGTGGGGTAGCGGTTGAGGCCGTCGATCCGTGTTCGATGCAGAGCCGCTCTATCGATGGGCTTTATTGGATTGGTGAGGTGCTTGATGTGACGGGCGAGTTAGGCGGATACAATTTTCAGTGGGCGTTTAGCAGTGCCGTGGTGTGCGCGCGCAATTTGCTTCGAAAAGCTTAAAGTTAGTTGCGATAAATGCCGATTTTGTGCTACCATAGGGCTCTGTTAATGTTCGGGGAATCTTGCGTGCATTTGGCATGTTGTTTTTTGTGTCTACTGTTTGAGAGAGACAAAAACACTCGAAAGGTTTGGTATTTACTATGAAAAAGGTCGTGTTATGAACATCAACGCTTTTGTAATGAAGTTGGGCATTTTGCTCTTGTCGCTTTTTGTTTTGGCGGGTTGTGGAAGCAATAATTCGCAGTCTATTCCTGAATCGGCACCGGTTGTAGTCGATCCGAATGCATCGGTAGCCCCGGCCAGTATGGCAATTTACGGAGGCAGCAATAAAACCGTTTCAGAGAGTGGACAAACCCTCACGATCACGATACAAGCATGGACCAAAAGCAATACGCCTGCAGAAGGAGTGATTCTTGCCCAAGCGCTTGAGAGTGATGGAAAAAATGGGATTCTAAGTCCCGCCAGCGCCTCTTTGGTAAATGGTTTGGCGACATTTACCTATACGGCTCCCGACAATCTCCAAGATGAGATGGATGCCAACAACACCCAAACAAGTTTTAAGTTTTACAGTCAAACAAGTGATATCGATCCGGTAACGGCTTATATCGATTTTGTCTCTGCAACCTTAGGTGATCCGGCTGTCCGGCCCGCAAGTTTGGCTGTATATGGTGGCACGCAAAAGACAGTGGCTTTAAACGGGCAAGTTTTGAGCATTACGATCCAGGCTTGGACTAAAGACGATACTCCGGCTGAGGGTAGCATCTTGGCTCAGGCGCTTGAAAATGATGGTAAAAACGGTCTTTTAACGCCTGCGCGTGTTGATCTTGTCAATGGTTTGGCGACGTTTACCTACACGGCTCCTGACAATCTGCAAGCCGAAATCGATGCGAACAACACACAAACCGAGTTTCGTTTTTACAGCCAAACCAGTGACATTACGCCTGCAACAGTGCAGATCAATTTTGATACGACCTTGGTAGGTGATCCCACCGGTAATCCGATTGCTAAGCTTGAAGTGCTTAACGGCAGTACGGTTATAAATGAAGGTGGGGCACAAGTGGCCGTACAGCTTTTGGCAAAAGACAGTTTTGGATACGCAGTCAAAGGCGGCGTGATCCGTGTTAAATACCCTGCTAATGCCGTGCGTGTGGGTATCTTTTCTGCTGATGAAGTGATCGTCGGTGAAAATGGGATTGCCACATTCAATTACACCGGTCCGGATTCTATCTACTACGGTAGTGCCTCTTTTGTATTTGAGTACAAAAATGATACGAACTACACGGCGACGTGGAACGTTTCATTTATACCGATTTACGAGCCCGTCGATCCGGGTGAGCCTGTCTACCCGATAGCCAGTGTTGCCTCGAATGAAGATATTGTGGCCAATACCGACGCTTACACGAAAACGATTCAGGTTCTGGCAATGATGTCAGGCAATGTACCTGCTCCAGCAGGAAAAATCAGCGTAGTCTATCCTGCTGACGCCGCAACTAAAAACATTGGCTACTTTACGCCGGCTACCGCCGATATTACTGATGGTATTGCGACATTCACTTACCACGGGCCAACACCGCTGATCGGCGATACGGATCAGCTCTTTACGTTTAGGGCGACGAATTATCCCAACGTATCCGATACGGTTAAGGTGAGTTACGTCCCTAAAATCGATCCGGCTCAGCCCGTGGCGCAAACGATGAGCGTGGTGAACGATGACGACAATAATCCTGCAAACGGAAAACTGATAGCGATCAAGCAAAACTCTCAGGTTGTCAAAATCAAAGTGCGTGTTTTTGGCGTAGACAACAATCCGTTTAATGGTGGCAATGTAAAAATTACCTATCCCGATGTGGCAGTAAATGGAACCGATGTCGGCTCGTTTGCCTCTTTGAGCGCACCTTGTGTGAACGGCGAAGCTGAATTTACTTATACGGCACCCGCAAATCTGCAAGGCAGAAGCGACTCTTTTGTATTTACCTTCTATCATGACAGCGAGAGTAGTCCGGCGTCTCAGGGTTTGACAATGCAGATGAGCCCGAGTGGCAATCAGCTTGTTTTGGCTAACTATAGTTTGATTATGTCCGGAGCCGACGGCAATTTGTCTATGAATATTGAATCTGGCAAGACCTTTACTGTCACTGTGGTCGATGATAAGGGCAATACCCTCACACAAAACGCTACTTACACAATAACAAATGAATACACTACGTTAGGTGATATCAATGACACGACGGGTGCCGGAGCTACGCCTAATTTGGCGATTGTCGGTATCAGTGCTAATTTTAGTATCACTACTAAGAAGAAATCGGGCACATTCCCAATTAAGGTCAGTGTTGCTTTTATAGATGTAAACGGTCAGGCTAGGACTTTGCAGGCAACCTTTAACGTCACAATTTTTTCTGGTCCACCAACTGCCATGAGTATCAGTTATGTATCAACCGATCAAGACACTGTCCACTCTCAGTTCATAGAGGTATTTAGTGTTAAGCTGACAGATAAATATAACAATCCTGTTAATACCCAGCCGATGATTCATGTGGGCGCCATTGCGGGTTATGCCAAAGACCCGACACAGTATCCACCAATTAAAGCAGCTGTTGATGCAACACGTAACTCTATTCCTACTGTGATTCCTGCGAATGCCTCTTATGCTACAAGTAGGCTTTATAACGGTAATTTGCTGGCTTTGAGAGAAGATGCTAAAGTGGATGAAGATTCAATCGATCAAGCAATCGTAACAATAAAAACCAATACGCTAGGCGGTGTTTCAACGAGCTACGACCTTACAGGGCTGGATGTTTACAACAATATTTTGGTCCTTTTTGGCGATGGTTATGTCTATCACAAATCGGGTAAATGGGATTTGAGCAGTGTAAGTGGGACAAACCAGCTCAAAGTGAATGAAAAATTTGAGGGCACGACTCCCACATACGATATAGGTTTTGCAATCGGTAATAATTACCGACAGGATACTTGTCGATTTGGGGAGGAGTGGGTGCTGACCACAGAATCTGATGATGGCAATTATCGAGTTGACGAATCAGGGTATGCGAGGATCAAAATGCCGTATGATTATTATTTGACAGGAAAAGATGTGATTGTCTATGCTAACTTGGTCGGAGATGTGTTAGGAGCAACCGATGCAACTTTACGTGTCGGCGAGGCGAAAAAAGTTACACTCCGAGGGCATGAATTGACTCCCGATCCTGAAGAGGGATGGGTGATACCGGCAAATATATCCTCACCTGGATTGTTCTTTCCGTTCAAGTTTCGAATGAAAGACACCGTAGAGTGGTATCGTAACGGACATGTCGGTCAAATTACACCGGTTATCTCCGGAGATGGTGTGTCATGTAGTTTAACCTATGAGTCAGATTATAGAAATTGCGATAGCGAAGGCGTAGTCATCGTCGGATTTACATGTACCAACAGCGGGACGGTGGGAAGCATTTCTTTGGAACAAGCACCAGTTGGTACTGAGTTAAAATATTAAGGAACACACATGAAAAAAATAGCATCTCTAATGGCTATCGCTCTCTCCCTTAGTGCCTATGACGGCACTTCCAAATCACTCGCAGGCGTAGAGTTTGGCTATTCACAACTAGAATACAATGCGGATGATTCTGTATTGGGTAACGGCAGCGACAATGAGTCGTTTGGTCTTGTGGGGCTCAAGATTGGGGCTGAGAACGAAGAGGCGCGCGTCTTTATTGATGGGCACTACTACAATGCGGGCGGAGATTTCGACTATGTCAATTCCGTAGGCGCCGGTTTGCAGTATCTGCTGCGTGCTACCGATAGTGTGAACTTTTTTGCGGGGATCAACGGCGGTTTGGTCAATATCAAATTTTCAGACGACGGTATCGGGCGCTCTTATGAGCTCTCAAGCGCCTATTATGGTGGGGATCTGGGGATGAATATCGCCCTTCAGGAGCTTCTGGATTGGGAGCTTGGGGTGCGCTTCATGGCCATCAACGCCTCGAACACTCAGGTCTATACCGATACGCTCAGCGGCGAGAAGGTGGGGCGCGAGTATACGATGGATCATATGCTGAACTTTTATACCAGCTTGATCTTTAAGTTTTACGTCGATTAATCAGCCTCTGGCTTTGGTGATCAGCTCGTATGCGGCGTTGATCTCCTGTATTTTGCGCGTCGCTTCGGCGATGTAGTCATCACTTTTACCCTGCGCCTTCATCAGGTCAGGGTGGCTCTCCTTGACCGCTTTTCGATACGCTTTTTTGATCGTCTCCATAGAATCTTCGGGTTTTACATGTAAGAGGGCATACGCCTCATCAATGCTGCTTTGCGTCGTGGCGTGTCGAAACATCTGCGCAAAGCGCGCCATCATGGCATCGAGCTCGTTTTGGCTTACATGTAAGAAAGCAGCGATTTTGAGCAGTAGCCGCTCCTCTTCGCTTGAGAGGTGGCCGTCTACAAAGGCGAGGTTGATCAGATACATCATCATCATATGGCTTTTTTGGGCATCTTTACGGATCAGAACATAGAGCGATGAGGCGATATTATCGATGGTGTTGGGGCGTTCCTTTTCTTCGTTGAAGATCGCTTTGAGGTGGGTTTTGGCTGCTTCGGGATCGGGGAAGACTTTGGCGATGTCGCTTAGGGTGTTGCCGATGAGCTCGGCTTCGAGTTCGTGTACCCTGCCGTCAGCTTTGGCGACTTTGGCCATCAAAGCGACAAAAAGCCCCAGTTCGCTGCTGTGGAGCGCCTCTTTGGTGAGGGTGAAGTGTTCAAAACCCTTCTTGGTGTAGTAGAGTTTGTTAAAGCGCTGATAGCTCTTATAGACACGGTAAAAAATATAGAGCAAAACGGCGAAGATGATAAGTTGGGTCATGGGGCCTCGATGTCACAAAATGGGTGATTATAGTTTCGAGAGGTAAATCGAACGTAATGTGCGCTTGGCTACAATCCGACCTTTACATGTAAGGATCAAAATGAAACGCATGTTGGCCTCAATCGATGCTGGTGTGCTCCTCATGCTGGTATCGTCGCTGCTCTTTGCCTTTATGGGGGTGTTTGCAAAGCTCTCCAGCGCAACCCTCCCTTCGCTAGAGGTGGTCTTTTTTAGAAATCTGCTCGGGGTTCTTTTGATCGCGGCGACGCTGCTGCGCACGCCGATGCGCCACGTCGGCGGAAAGCCGCTGCTGCTGATCTTTCGCGGGGTAATGGGCTTTGCGGCGTTGCTGGCATTTTTTTACAACATCGCCCACATCCCTCTAGGCGATGCTATGACCTACTCCAAAACCTCCCCGATCTTTACGGCGATCTTTGCGTGGCTCTTTTTGCAAGAGCGGCTTTCATGGCAGGGCTGGGTCGCGGTGATGATCGGGTTTGCGGGTATTGTATTGATCGCCAAGCCTACGGGAATGGGCCTCAGCAAAACGGATTGGTTGGGGATCTTTAGCGGTGTGGGCGCGGCGCTGGCCTACACGTCGGTGCGTGAACTGAGGCGCTACTACGACACTCGGGCGATTGTGCTTTCATTTATGGTGACGGGCACGATTGCACCGCTGCTTTTGATGATCGGTGCGGTCTATCTTGCGCCCGCGCCTGAGTGGGACTTTGTGATGGCTCCTTTTGTGATGCCTCAGGGGGTGACGTGGTTCTATCTGCTGGGGATGGGAATCTTCGCGACATTGGCACAGGTCTATATGACGCGGGCCTATGGTGCGTCGCAAGCGGGCGTGGTGGGGGCAGCGAGTTATGCCAATATTGTCTTTGCGATGGCGCTTGGGTGGCTTATGGGGGACGCACTGCCCGATGTGCTCGGTTTTGCAGGGGTTGTCTTGATCGTTGCGGGTGGCTTACTGGTTGCCAAAAAAAGCGGCGGTTCAAAGATGCTATAATCCGAATCCGGAAAAAAAGGAGGTAGCGATGTATTACTTTTTATTGATTGCCTTTGGTTTGGCGGCATTGTTGCTTTGGCGCAACGGACATTTGTGGCCCGGACTCTTTTTTGCGCTTTTGGCGGGTTGGACCTACTACTCTCATGAGACGGGCACCAGCTTTAACGACATCAAGCAAGAGCTTAACAACGCCGTTGACGACTCCGCCAAAAGCAAATATGAAACCGGTATTCGAAACGAAGGCTTTGAATACAATGCAAGTAAAGTACACTAAAGAAGGCACACTATGATACTGATCGCAGGCCCCTGCGTCATCGAGAGCGAAGAGAATCTTTTTCGCATTGCTGAGTCGCTGCAAAGCTACCATGAAGACCCCCGTTTCAGGTTCTATTTCAAAGCCAGTTTTGACAAAGCCAACCGTACCTCGCTTGAGAGCTTTCGCGGTCCCGGGCTTGATGAGGGTCTTAGGCTGCTGCAAAAAGTCAAAGAGCGCTTTGGCTTTTCGCTGCTCACCGATGTACATGAAACGCATCAGTGCGCGGCTGTGGCAGAGGTGGCCGATGTGATTCAGATTCCCGCTTTTTTGTGTCGCCAGACCGATCTTTTGGTCGCCGCCGCGCAGACCAAGGCGGTGGTGAATATCAAAAAAGGGCAGTTTATGAACCCCTATGATATGCGCTATTCGGTCGCTAAAGTGCTTGCCACCAGAGGCTGTCATGAGCTTACATGTAAGGCGGCTGCAGAGCATGGTGTTTGGCTGACCGAGCGGGGCAGCAGCTTTGGTTATGGCAATCTGGTGGTCGATATGCGCTCTTTACCCATCATGCGTGCTTTTGCACCGGTGATTTACGATGCGACCCACTCCGTGCAGATGCCCGGAAGTGCGGGCGGAAAAACCGGCGGTGACGCTTCGATGATCCCCTACCTTTCCCGCGCCGCTGCGGCTGTCGGGGTGGACGGTTTCTTTTTTGAGACCCACTTCGACCCCTCCGTGGCGCTGAGCGACGGACCCAATATGATAAAATTAGACCAACTCAAAAGCCTCAGCGAAACCCTGCTTCGTATTGACGCGCTTATCAAGGAATAATATGAACGTAATAGAAGGAAAACTCCACGTCCAAGGCGGCAAACGGATCGCCATCGTCAACTCCAGATGGAACCATCTCATCACCGATCGTTTGGTAGAGGGAGCAAAAGACGCCTATCTGCGCCACGGCGGAGACGAAGCAGATCTCGATCTGGTGCTGGTGCCCGGCGCGTTTGAACTGCCGCTGGTGATCGAGCGTTTGATCGCAAGCGGCAACTACGACGGCATTTGCGCTTTGGGCGCGGTGATTCGCGGCTCAACGCCTCATTTTGACTATATCGCCGCCGAAGCGACCAAAGGGATTGCATCGATGGCGCTTAAAAGCGGACTGCCCGTCTCTTTTGGTCTACTCACCACCGACACCATTGAGCAGGCGATCGAGCGCGCGGGAACCAAAGCCGGCAACAAGGGCTTTGAGGCCATGACCACCCTGATTGAGATGATGAACCTTTACAAAGCGATCGGTGCCTAATGGCGACACGTCACCACGCCAGAATGGCGGTTGTTAGTCTGCTCTATGCTTATGATTTGGGGAATCACGACATTGCGGCACACTCTGATGAGATCTTTGAAGAGAAGAAAATCCGCAACAAACAGCGTGATTTTGCGCTTGATCTTTTTAAGGGGGTGATGGAGCATCTGGGCACCATCGATGAAGCGATTGTGCGGCACCTCAAAGAGTGGGATTTTGAACGTTTGGGTACGATTGAGCGTGCGACGCTGCGGCTGGGGGCTTATGAAATTATTCACTCCCGACTCGACGCCGCCGTGGTGATCAATGAGGCGATCGAAGTGTGTAAGGCCTTTGGTGGTGAGCAGTCGCCCAAATTTATCAACGGCGTGCTTGATGCCATCTCCAAAGAGATCGGTGCGTAAGATGTCGGCAACGCCCTTTTCGCGTCTGGATACCGCGCAGGCGCTGGATCTGATCCGCAACGCCGATCTTAAAGAGCTAGGCCAGATGGCCAGTGCACGTAAAAAGCAGTTGCATCCCAAAAGGATCACCACTTTTGTGGTGGACCGCAACATCAACTACACCAACGTCTGTTGGGTGGATTGTAAGTTTTGTGCGTTTTATCGGCACGGTAAAGATGACGACGCTTACGTCCTCACTTTTGAAGAGATCGACGCCAAAATCGATGAACTTGTGGCTATCGGCGGCACGCAGATTCTCTTTCAAGGCGGGGTGCATCCCAAGCTCAAGATCGAGTGGTACGAGGAGCTGGTGGAGCATATTCATACCAAATATCCGCAGATCACCATTCACGGCTTCTCCGCCATCGAGATTGACTATATCGCCAAGGTCTCGCATATCAGCGTGCAAGAGACGCTGCAGCGCTTACATGTAAAGGGCCTTGCCTCCATTCCGGGTGCGGGCGCGGAGATTCTCAGCGACCGCGTACGTGACATCATCGCACCTAAGAAGATCGACTCTGAAGTGTGGTTGGATATCCACCGCCAAGCCCACAAGCTAGGCATCAAATCGACCGCTACGATGATGTACGGCACGGTTGAGAGCGATGAGGAGATCATCGAGCACTGGCAGAAGATCCGCGATCTGCAAGATGAGACAGGCGGTTTTCGCGCCTTTATCATGTGGTCGTTTCAAGGGGCCAATACCAAGCTGATGGAGGAGTTTCCGGAGATTGAAAAACCTTCTTCAAATCGCTATTTGCGGCTACTCGCCGTTTCGCGGCTCTTTTTGGACAATTTTCCCAATATTCAGAGTTCGTGGGTGACCCAAGGCCCCTATATTGGGCAAATGGCGCTGCTTTTTGGTGCCAACGATCTGGGCTCGACGATGATGGAGGAGAACGTGGTGCGCTCCGCCGGGGCCGGTTTTCGTATGGCCAAAGAGGAGATGATCCGTTTGATCCGCGATGTGGGCGAAACCCCTGCGATCCGCAATACCGCTTATGAGACGCTGGAGCTTTTTGCATGAAGCGTCTGACGATACTATTTTTAATACTGGGGCAATGGCTGATGGCAGCAACAATCGAAGAGATCACAATCGGATCGTTACATGTACCGATCATTTTTGAGCAAGACACGAGGCTGCCGATCGCTTCGATGCAGGTGGTATTTCGCGGCAGCGGGCATGTGAGCGAGGGGAATGTTTCGGGACTTGCCAGATTCAGCGCACAATTGCTGGGCGAGGGGAGCAAGAAGCTTGGCAGCAGCGCGTTTGCCGAGGCGCTTGAGAACCGTGCGATCGGCCTGAGCGTGCATTCGGGCAGCGAGACGATGGTGGCGGAGCTTAGCAGCCTCAAAAGCGAGTTTACCGAAGGTGTTCGGATGCTGTGTGAACTCCTCAAAGATCCCAACTACACCCAAGGCGCGCTTGAAAAGGTGCGCACCACCACCATCGGTGCCCTCAAGCGCAAAGAGAACGATTTTGACTCCGTGGCGGATAATCTGCTGCGTAGCTTGCAGTTTGAGGGGACACCCCTGCAGTATCCTCAAGAAGGTCATATTGCGTCGATCGAGCAGATCACGCTGGCGCAAATCGAGGCATTTTTGCGTCAACATCTGGTGCGGGAGCGGGTGATGTTTGTGATCGGGGGCGATATGAGCATCGAGGAGGCCAAGGCGCAGGCGCTCAAAGTGCTGCAGATCCTGCCGGAAGGCGAGACGGCAGGCACATACCGCTTCGAGCCTTCAAGCAAGGTTCGCAGTGAAGTGTTCAAACGCCCAAGCGAGCAGGCATACATCTATTTCGGCGCGCCCTATCATCTGGGCGTGGATCATCCCGATCACTATAAAGCGCGGGTGGCGACCTATATTTTGGGTGCCGGCGGGTTTGGCAGCAGGCTGATGGAGGAGATCCGCGTGAAGCGGGGACTGGCCTATTCGGCTTACGCCAGAGTTTCGATCAACCGTTCGCATAGTGTGTTTAAGGGCTATTTGCAGACCAAAAACGAATCGCTCGAAGAGGCCAAAGCGACCGTCAAAGCGGTGATTGCCGAATTTGTCGCCAAAGGTGTCAGTGCGGAAGAGCTTGAAGGAGCCAAAAAGTTTCTTCTGGGCTCCGAGCCGCTGCGCGTCGAGACCCTCTCGCAGCGCCTGTCGCGCACCTTTATGGCCTACTACAAAGGCTTGCCGCTTGATGCCGACACCAAAGAGCTGGAGCGCATCGCCGCGCTGAGTCTTGATGACCTCAACGCCTATATCAAAGCCCATGATGAGATTTTGAACCTTAGCTTTGCTATTGTGACACAGTGACATATTTTTACATGTAAGCTCGATTGCGGGGTATGATAGATCATGATAGAACCGCAAGACAAGGAAAAATTCAAAAAGCTGGGCATCTCAAGTATTACCGCACTCTCGCTGATACTGCCGCAGCGTTTTGAAGATTATCGACTCAACAATAGCCTCATCGAAGGTGAAGCGCAGGTGGTCGATGCGACCATCGAGCGTATTTCCCGCACGCCAAAATCCCTTCAGCTCACCCTCTTTGCCCACAACTTCGGGCTGCGTCTTGATGCCGTCTTTTTTCGTCCCAAGCCCTTCATGATGCGACAATTTAGCGAAAACGAGCGCTGTTATCTCTACGGCGTGCTTACATGTAAGGCGGGCCACTGCCAGATCAGCCACCCCAAAAAGATCACCGAGATCGGCCTTTTGATGCCCCGCTATAAAACCGCGCTACAAAACGCCACCATGCTTCGGCTGGTAGAGCGTTATGTTAGCGTGCCGATGCTAGAGGCCGAGGGGCTGCCTTTGGAAGTGGCACGACGTCTTGAAGCCGCGCACAAAGCGCCGGTGCCAAAAGATGATGCGCTGCTCTATGCCTTGAAGTTTGCCGAGCTCTTTGATTACATGAAGGCTTTGCGGCAAAAACGGCGCTATTTTGCGGCGTCTCATGTACTCAAAGGCGACTACAAAACATGGGCGGCGGCGCTGCCTTTTACGCTCACGCAAGAGCAGAGTAGGGCCATCGAGGAGATTGCGGCCGATCTGGCTCAAGAGGTGAGCGCACGACGGATGATCGTGGGGGATGTGGGTTGCGGCAAAACGATGGTGATTTTGGCCGCCGCGCTCATTGCCCAGCCCAAACGCGTCGTGCTGATGGCCCCAACCACCATTTTGGCGCGGCAGCTTTATGAAGAGGCGCAGAAGTTTTTGCCGCATCTACGCACTGCTTTGATTACCAATGCAAGTAAAGTTGAGCCGCTTGATGCGTATGACTTTATCATCGGCACCCACGCGCTGCTCTATCGTGAATTGCCTGAATCGGCGCTTGTGATGGTGGATGAGCAGCACCGCTTCGGCACGGCGCAGCGTGCACGTTTGGAGCAGATGTTGCGTGAGGGCGAAGCGCATCCGCACTTTTTGCAGTTCACCGCCACGCCCATTCCTAGAACACAGGCGATGATCGATTCGGCGCACATTGATGTGAGTTTGATCACCACCACCCCTTTTGAGAAAGATATCACCTCTCGTGTGATCGGTAAAAGTGATTTTGCGGCGCTACTGGAGCAGATCAAAAGCGAAGTGGCGGCGCAGCGCCAAGTGCTGATTGTCTATCCGCTGGTGCAGCAAAGTGAAGCGATCAACTACCAAAGCATCGATGAGGCGCGCCATTACTGGGAAACGCGTTTTGAGGGAGTCCATGTAACACACGGCAAAGACAGGGAAAAAGAGGCGGTGCTCTTGTCGTTTCGAGAATCGGGGACGATCTTGCTGGCAACGACGGTGGTAGAGGTGGGGATTTCGCTGCCCCGTCTTAGCACCGTGGTGATCGTGGGGGCTGAGCGTTTGGGCCTTTCGACCCTGCATCAGCTACGCGGACGGGTGAGCCGTAACGGCCTTAAGGGCTACTGCTACCTCTTCACCCATAGCCATCAAAGCGAACGGCTTGAAGCCTTTGTGCGTACCAAAAGCGGTTTTGATATTGCGGCTCTGGATCTGAAGTTTCGTCAAAGCGGAGATCTCTTGCTGGGGCGTGAGCAGAGCGGAAAACAGTTTGTGTGGGTTGATCTGGCAGAAGATGAAAAAGTCGCGAGGGATGTAAAGGCCGCATTGGCCCTTACATGTAAGGCTTAAAAGAGGCCAAACCGTCCGTCTTTACGTTTGTAGAGGACACGGGTTTTACCGTCGTGGTCGATGAAGATTTCGAAAATTTTCTCGCTCTCTTTGAGGTTTTCGAGGACATCGGCAACCTCTTGAGGCTTGTAAAGATCAAGCTCCACGGGCACGATTTCATCCTCCATCGACTCTTGGGCGAGAGAGAGATCGACCGCGCCGAGCGTGGCGTTTTTGATTTCGTTGATCGATTCACCCTTATGGTCGTTGATGCGGTCGTTGTGGCGGCGAAGGGCTTTTTGCACCCGTTCGATTGCTACGTCGATAGCAGCGTAAAGATCATCATCGCGCTGTTTGATGACGATGGTGTTTTTGCCGGCAAGATTGATCGTGAATTCGATGCTCACGCCGTGCTTACCCTTGCGCTCTTCAAGCGAGGCGATGGCCGAGACCGAGATGATATCAAGGTTGAATTTTTCTAGCGACGCAATAGAAGCGTGCAGATGATCTTTGATGGTATCGGTGAGTTCGATGTGTCTTCCGACGAATGAAATGTTCATGACATAGCCTTTAGTTGAGATGTATTTTGATTATAACCAAATTTGAAATAGATTTGCGCCGATCGATCTCTATTTTGAATCAGGGCATTTTGCTAAAATGCTTACATGTAATGAAGAGGGAGAAGTGTCCATGAAAAAACTGCCCATCGGAATCTCCACGCTACGCGAGATCCTAGAAGAGAATTACCTCTACGTCGATAAAACCCCGATTGCACTGGACCTGATCGAGAGAGGCAAATACTACTTCCTCTCCCGCCCCCGCCGCTTCGGTAAATCGCTCTTTCTCGATACTCTGCGCATGATCTTTTCGGGGGAAAAAGAGCTTTTTAAAGGGCTCTATATCTACGACAAATACAACTTCAAGCCCTATCCCATCATTCGTATCAGTTTTAATGACGGCAGACCTTATTGTGTTGAAGATCTGCATCAGAAATTTTATGAATTACTCGATGACAATCAGCGCCATTTAGGCATTGAATGCCCCAAAGATTTTAGCCATGCGGGATGCTTTAAGCGGCTGATTGAAGAAGCCTACCTCAAATACAACGAGCGCGTCGTCATCCTCATCGACGAATACGACAAACCCATCCTGGATAACATCGAAGAGCCCGACATCGCCCGTCCCATCCGCGATGAGCTCAAAAACTTCTATAGCGTCATTAAAGGGAGTGATGAGTATGTGAAGTTTGTCTTTATCACCGGGGTGAGCAAGTTCTCCAAAGTGAGCCTTTTTAGCGGTCTGAACAACCTTCAAGACATCACCCTAAACCCCCGCTACGCCACCATTACGGGTTATACGCAGCGCGATGTCGAAACCACCTTTGCCGAGCATCTGGCGGGTCAGGACTTTGCCAAGATTCAAACCTGGTACAACGGCTACAAGTGGCTGGGAGAAGGGGTCTATAACCCTTTTGATATTTTGCTTTTTATCAGTAACGGCTTTGACTACCGCAACTACTGGTTCTCTACAGGCACGCCGACCTTTTTGCTCAAACTGATCGAAAAGTATCACTACTTCTTGCCTTCTTTAGAAGGTGTCACCAAAGACGACTCCATGCTCGATAGCTTCGACGTGGACTACATCGACTTTGAGACGTTGTTGTGGCAGACGGGGTATCTTACCATCACCCGTACCACAACCTCGTTTGACGACACGCCGCGCTATCATCTGGAGCTACCCAACAAAGAGGTTCGGGTCTCGATGCTTGGGGTATTTGCCGACTTTTTGAGTCAAGTGCGCCAACCGCTCATGTTTAAAAGCCAAATCTATGAGGCATTACATGTAAGCGATTTTGAGGCGCTTCAAAGGGTACTTACTTCCCTTTTTGCCGCCATTCCCTACAACAATTTCACGGGTGAGAAGCTTTACATGTATGAGGGGTATTACGCTTCGGTGCTCTATGCGTACATCGCCGCTTTGGGATTTCCTACTGTGGGTGAAGATGTCACCGACTTTGGGCGCATCGATCTGACGCTGCTGATGCCAGAATCGATCTATCTGTTTGAGTTTAAAGTGGATGGCGGCGGAGCGCTTGATCAGATCAGGACACGCAACTATCATGAAAAGTACCTCTCGCAGGGCAAGCCGATCTATCTGGTGGGGATTGAGTTTGATACTCTAGCGCGGAATGTGCGCACGCTTGAGTGGGAAAAAGTTTAGAGCTTTTGCATGGTTCGGCGGTGGTAGCGGATGGGTTCGCTTAGGTTAAGCTCATTTGAGGAGGTCACGATGACATCCATTAAAACGGTTCCACGTGATTCGGGCGTATTAATATTTGCAATATAGTCATCACTTTGGCCATTGCCGTCAATGTCTCCGCACCCAAAACCTATATAATTGACACTTATGTTGATGTCAAATATTTTAGCCGTATCGTTGGATGGGTAGACCGCTGATAAATTAGTGACGGTGCAGGCAGGCCATCCTGAGATTTCAAGTAGGGCGTATTCAGTAGCACTTCTTGTAAGCAAAATACCTTGTTCGTGTATATAATCGTTGATCGTTTGCTTATTCGTTTGAGCACTCATATTAAGCGTCAAAGCCATGATTGTTCCAAGCACTACGATGACAACTATTGCCATAATCATGGCAATACCGCTACGTGCTTTTAAAATACTGTTTTTTCTTTGCATATTGAGCAATTCCCATCATCGGTATCTTTGAAATTTTGATCTTTTGTGCACACTTGTATCCAAATGGATTCGCCCATTTGACGAAAGGAGAATTGCTCTACATTTTCCATTAAAATACTCGTTTGACGGTCAGCGTAGTCGTTGATCCATGGTCGATAGTTGTAATGAAGCATAAGTCTCTTATTGGTTGTATCGTGTTCGATAGCATAAGCGCTCCATGCCAACTGGTAGTATTCATAAACATCAATTCCACTAAAACTACCTACTCTAGGCTCTAGCCAATCATTTCGTACACGTACCGGATGTGGTGTATCGTTCTGGTCGGCAAGTGTGCCACTGCCCCAGCCGTATTGATCGATTTGAGTAGGGCCACCGATAAAAAAAATCGCACTGTCATTAGCGTCGGCTGTGCCGTATGATAAAGCGCTGATTATAGAAGTCAGATTTGCTTCGCGTGTTTGGGGTGAATTGAGATTTCCATCGTTGGCGGTTGGGGCTTCGACATCTATAAATCCGCTCCAGCTAGGTACATTGCGAGAGCCGCCATTCCAATCTCCTCTCCATCCATCTATGTCGTATCCTACCCATTCAAGTACAAGTATATTGGCGCTGTTGGCGAATTGTAAGGCCGTGTAGTTGTTTCCAGGAAACTGTACTGAAGGACGACCGATAACAGAATCTTTAATGCGGTATTGCAAGCGCGCTCCGATTTGAGTTAGAGCGGTTTCAGATTGTGATTGCATTCGATTGTAAACGGTTGTGTTGATAAATCCCTGATAGGCATTTATCAAAAACTCGACGCCAAATTTTCCGATTATTCCCATAACGACAATGACAAAAATAAGTTCTATCATTGTAAAAGCGTTACGTTTCATCAGTAGGTCCTGTAATAGTAGTCAAACTCACCGATGTTCGCTGCATATCCGCGCAAAACAATCGCTTCATTTCCTTCTTTGTCATTCATGGTGACATTGAAGATTTTCATATTTGAAGGGGTTGTAGAACCGCTTGATAGAAATTCGTAGGGAGTAGAAAGATCATCATCTGGATCAGCTATGAAAAGAACAGTAAGAGTGTGTGTATCCATTTTTTTATTGTCATCAACTGTATCGACTGGACCGGCATCATGGGTCAGACTCTGATTGGTCTTTTCTTGGCCCTTAGCAGCTGTATTGGATGTCGCTATCAGTGCCCCAGTAATTGTGCCTGAGATTCCTAAGTTTCTAAATGTTGGATCTGCATGAAAAGCTCTATGCCCATTTTGCTGTAAATGGCCGATACGGTAGGTTGGATTAGCATCAAGATTTGCAAATCTATCGCTTCCTGGCGATGATATTAGTACTACACGTTCTAAATGCTCTCCGGCAGCAAATGGATTGATTGAATGCTCATCCCATTTGCTGGTCATTGCGGAAAGTAAAATAGATGATGCAGCAAAGATGAATTCTTGGCCTACGCTGGCATCGGTTGCTTTAGTATTCACTTGCATCATCATTGGAAGTGACACAACGGTAATTCCAATGATCACGATCGCAAAGATGAGCTCAATCATCGTAAAGGCTAGGCGTTTCACCACAAAATCCTTCGATTGGTATTGGTTATGGCATCTTGGTCGGTACGCCCCGCTTTGCCTTCACCGCCGCGTACACCTGATGAAGAAAACTCAATATCAAACCGATTCATCGTCGCCGCAGGATCGAAGCGGTTGTAGATGAGCCAGTTGCTGGCGTTGATGTTGACGGTGGTTTTGTAGGGGAATCTGGCTGCTGCGTTGATCGTGAATGATCCTCTGCTGGTGGCACCCATGTTAGCGAACTGATTTTGATTAAAATAGATTAGGTTTCTAGGCTGTAGGCCAGAGACGTTGCCTTCACGTTGATTTGTATCGTGCAGATTATTGCGGTACCAGTTGACGCTATCGACACTGAGGATTTCATTGGGCGTGATTTGTTGCAGCAGTGTTCTGTTGCCGTCGTTATCGCAGTAGACTTCATAATAGAGCGTTGCGTTACCTTCGCTCCCTTGGAATCGATAGCGAGGAGCGTGAATACGACTATAGTAATAGGTCAGATTCTCATCCACGGTTAGATTGCCGTCCACGCCGCTTGCATCGCTAAAATTGATATCATTGATGTTAAATCGAAACGGATTGATAGGAGTGCTTACATTTCGATCGAAATTGATTTTGACACTCAGCGCCGCACTGCCATTATTAAATGCAGATTCGTTGAAGTCGAACTTATTGGGTGAGATCGGTGCTTGGTTGGTGTAGTTTCTATCGTTAGTAGCGTCATATGCGATGAGCCAATTTGGCGGGTTGACGCCATGCGGATCACCGCTGTGCGTTATAAAAAGGTTGCCATTTTTAGCAAAACAGAGCGCCGTATAGTTGGTCAAAACAGCACCCGTATTGCTAATTGCATCGACGCTGACATTGATTTCGGCACCCATCTCTTGGGCGACATTGGATAGATAAGTGAAGTTATTGTCATTGGACGCATCATTAATCACGACATTGATGATACTGAAGTCATCGGGTACGAAAGTCATCATCTGAGAGCCAAAAATATTACAACCGTTCAGGCTTTTAATAATTGAACCACTTATTTTGACTACGCCTAGGCCATTTGTCGCCGTACTGTTCATTTGACAATCGGGGAAGAGGAGGTTTTGATCGATGGCAGTCCAGTTGCTATCAAAATACGTTACATTTAAATCGCCGACATTGTTGTAGGTCATTGTCGGGGTGTCGGTTCCGTTGATAAAGCTGGTATCGATCGCCCCGGAGTCATTCACATTACATGCGGGATCATTGGCGGTCGTCAGGTCAATGCGATAGGTGGCATTTCTGTCTACAACTGCAGGATCAGGGAAATTGTTGCCGTAGCCAGTGACACCGCTGTTGGAAGTGCTCGAAGTGGCATTGACTTCAATGGGGATGCTTCCCGCCGGAAGTTTTGTGATATCAAATCCAGGAGTAGAGATGACAAAATCCTTGGGCCGAATCGCAAATGGATCGGATAAGGAGAGAATGCTAGGATCATATGAGTCTCTGATGGCAAAGGTCACGTTTTGCTCAGCTGAACTACGGTTGAAGTCAAAGCAGTGCCATCCATTGGTGTGTAAGAGCGTGGTATTGGATTCAATAATACTATTGTAACTTCCTCCTGTCCAAAGCTCTATATTGACGGTTTTATCAAGCGTTAGTTGGGAGATGGGAGTAGTTGTTTCATCCCCTGCTACGACACAGTAGCGCTTGTTTACGATAGGGGCTACCCTTGTCGTCAGATCATTGTTGTCCCATTTTTCTTGCCATGTGGTTGCACTTGCTTCTGTGAGTTCTGTAACGCGGTAAGTTCCATTTGCAGTAGGGGCATATGGGCGACATACTCCGTAAACGCTGAGCTCATCAATCTCGTGATTGTTACATCCGCCTCCGGTTCCCGAAGTAAATGCCAAACGAACGTAATCCGGGGACGGAGCTTGATTGTTCCCGACGGCTTTGGCGTCAAAAGTAGGAATGATGGTTTGATAGCCGCTACCGGCATCTTGTTCGAGAGAGACGTAGAGCGCCGAAGGGTTGCGCGCATCGATTTTGAGGCGGTATTTGTCACCTGGGTAGGCTCCTACCGTTCTGCTTTTGGTGGCGACATCGTGTGGCAAAGAGGTATTGCTACCAAGATAGCGGTAACCGCTATATCTGTTGCCTCCGTTAAGGTCGTCGCTAGAGCCTCTGATGGTGACGTTGTTGGGAATAAAACCGAGTCCGCCGCTTCTTCCTTCGGTTGGATTGATGAAGTTACCGTATTCATCAATACCTAACCCTAGCCATCCCCCTTCAAAGCCTTGACGGCTATGCCTTTGGGCATACCCCATAGAGCCGCCGTATGCACCCGGCTCCGGGGAGGCTCCGACATCTGAATCGTAAAGTACCATGACGATACCATCGGCTCCGTCGCCGCCAAGACCCCCGCCGGTTGTGCTTGTTTGACCTGATTGACACCCTCCATAGGCGTACTGTTCAAATTCAACGATGATCATGTTGTGTTGAGCGATAAATTCATAGTCCTTGGTGACAGCCGTCGCCAAATTATTCATACGGTCGGTCAGTCTCAGTCTATTATCAAAAATAGCGGGATTAAAGCCCCCTGAGCTAAAGAGGGTGCGCCATTTGGAATCAAGAGCAGAGTTGAAATCATCAGCAAAACAGAGGGGAACGTCAGTTTCATCTTGACCGTTAATAATGAGCTCTGCATTGACAATAGAACCCAAAAATATCTCATCGGTAGGTGTTGGATTGATCAACTCCGCATGGAATGTTTCATCAAGCTCAATCAGGTCATCCCGTTGAATACCCACGGTGATGACTTTTTCTGTTTCACCGGGTTGGAAGGTAACGGTATAAGTACATGTAGTCGAAGTACAAATCGTGGGTCCGGTCATATCCGTGATGATAAAATAGTCGTCATCTGCCAGAGCTCCAAACATACCGGTGCCCTGAGTGATAACGTAGGTTACGCTAACATTGACATCAGAAGGAGCACTAAGGACGATTTTGACTTGAGTTGGTGAAGGGGTTTGTGGAGGGTAGAGTAAGTAGTTCACAGAACCGTCGATAGCCGGTTCTGAAAATCTGTATTGGCTGTGTGAAAATTGTACGGAGACGCCACAATCTCCAAACCCTAGATTCTCTGCGCCCTCTTTGTTGTATTCAAACCAAAAGTTATTTCCCGATACATTGATTTCACCTTCGGCAGTGATACCGCCATAGAAGCCTGTGTTGGAATTGGATGCAATGCTGACGTCTCCTTCGGCATAAATGAACATGCCCAACCACCCATTGCCGCCGCCTGTCGAAGAGATATGGACGTTTCCGCCAACGTAGACGAAGAGTGAAGCGGTGGTGTCGTTGACATTTGCGCCATTTCCAGCATAATTGAAGTTGTTCTTAATGAAAAAGCGAACATCTCCTTTAGGTTGAATAATGACGCCGTTTTTCTGAAAATTGAGCGAGTTGAAATAGTAATCACCGGCTTCAAAGGTCAGGATTTGGTTATTCGCAGAAATGGTGATGTCCCCCAGCACCATCACTTTTCTAGTGCTTCCACCGGAGTAGGTGTTGCTTGGATTGAAATGAATGCTTTGACCATTGGCATTAAAATTGATATGACCATACTCATAGTCTGTTAAAGCGGCTGGGTTATAACTTGTTGTGCTCGATGTAGTGATTGTGCTGTCAATAAACGGATGTGCGTAGCGCTCGGTTGGTGGGGGTGTATAGTTGCAGTTGCCATTTGCTGTATTGTTGTCAGTGTCTGCACATAGTGTATTTTGCGCAGTATCTTCGTAGCAAACGGGTGGATTAGTGTGGCCCTGAGTAAATTCTCCATCAGGATAAGAAATGTAGCAGCTTTGGATAACGTTGTTTTTCATCATCGTGAGATGCTCATAAGAGGTCAAAACACTTGGAAAGAGGCCACATTGTTCATCGAAAGGTGGCTCTTCCGGAATCGTGCTTTCGCAATCGCCCCATCCGCTGTTTTCAAAAGACTGATCGTAGGTAAATTGACCTTGACCTACGTTAATTGAAGTGGCGGCAGAGACAGCACCTTTGACGTAGGTGGGATTGCCTAGTGTGACGTCCCCTTCGGTGTAGATGGTGGCATTGATCGTGGTGCCACCTCCGCCGGTTGTGAGGCTACCGTTGATAAATAAGATGAAGTTGGCTGCAGGTAGAGATAGATCATAGTTGCCTTTGTTGCCAATAGCGTTTATACCGGGGTTATTTCCTAGTGATAGACTATTGTTGATATAAAAATGAATGGTTTGATCAGCGTCGATGGCTCTAAGCGCGGAGACATCGCTGGTTCCCGGAATCGATAGACCTCCGGGATTGACAAAATACTCTCCGCTACTGATCCAGATAGTGCTGCTTGATGACTCGTTGAGTTGATTGGTGCGGAAGAGTATCCGTGCACCCGGTGTGTAGGGGTAGATTTTGAGCGTGACGGTTTGTTCAAGCGTGAGCGTACCTAGATCGATATAGTCGGCATAAATAGTAATGAGTGAATTGCCGCTTCCGCTATTGCTAGACTCAAAAGTATTCATGTTGATATAGGGAGCCTTGAGTGTCACGGTCGAGCCGCGTCCTACTGTAAAGCTGTTCATCTTAATGGTCTGTGCGGCTTCGAGTGAAAGAGTGGTGCCGGAAGCAAGATTGAATGAGCCGATTTTGATGTTCTTGGCATTGGTATCGGTATGGATCGTGTTGTCGGCACCGTTGTTTTCTACACCAAGTGTACCTATCTCTAGAAGATATGGGCTGCTTCCTGTAAAGTTAAATGTATTTCGTTGCGTCATTTTGAGCGAATTGATTTGCAGTTGATTGGTGATACTAAAGTTGGTGGTGGTGTTGGTATGCCAGCTTGTCGTAATGGCATCATAGGCATAAGCGCTCAAGTTTGTCGTGCCATCAAGGGTAACGTCCTCACTCGCTGATGAGGGTGTGGCGGAGACAGACGCTATGGCAGGCGGATTATTGTAATCAATGCTAAGGCTTGCTGCGGGATTGAGCGATGCATCGCAGTCTCCCTCTGCACCGCAGGTTTCAAACTGAGTCGTTACCCAGTCGGGAATATTCACGGCGCAAGTATTGAGGGTATTATCGGAGTTTTGCAAGATGATATTGCTGCTACCGTCAAGGAGCTGGCCTCCGTTGTTAAATGAAATGGTGCCTCCAGAAGGGCAAGCGCCGCGCGTTTGGAACATATCAGCAAAGCCGTCGCAAATCGGGTCGATAACAGGCGGTGTGACGCCGGGGCCTGTTTCATCCGGCGGTGGAGGCGGGGGTGTGACGCATGGTTCGAGCTTGGCTGTATAGTAGATGCCTGCTTTGTTATAGGTGGCATACAAAATTTCTGATGCGAATAGATTGAATTTAAAGGTTGAGTAAGTGAAAAATGAGTGACTTGCATCATCAATTGCAAGATTGGGAATATCAAACACTACACCTTGATCCATCATGCTCACAATGCTGCCAATGCTGATATCGCTTTGACTGTTACAGTTACCTGATGATCCGTCAACGCCACAGTTGCTGAACATACTAAAAGATAAGCCTGTCAAATCAACATAGGTATTGACATCGTTAAGCGGCTCTCCACTGATATTTTCAAGCGGGAGAGTAGTAGTACACGTAAAAGACATCATGCCAAACATGTCGCACATGCCAGATTGTAGTGGTGTGTTGTAGCAAAGATCGTCACTGCCTACGACGTAGTTTATATCATCGTTAATGATTGTACCGATTGCCGATGCAGTGCCTAGTGTTGCCCCGCTGGGGCTTGAGAGTGTAACAGTGAAGGTCTCATTGTTCTCATAAACTGTATCACCGCTAATGACAACATTGCGGGTTGCTGTAGTAGAGCCCGCACTGATCGTCACTGTCTGATTGGTCTGCGCCGTATAGTCACTGCCTGCCGTAGCGGTACCGTTGGAGGTAGAAAATAGAACTGTCGTATCCGTAGTGGAAACGGCGCTTTGAGTGATGGTGAAGGTAAGATTTTTGGTTCCGCTGTCACCCTCGGTAGTGCTTGCAGAGGCAATCGAGAGAGACGGAACAACCGCGTCAGGAGTGAATGTCATTGCTAAGTTATAGCTTCTGATTTGATTTCTTTGCACCCTGATGAATACAGTTTGTGTTGAGCTCACTGAAAAATCGCCCTCATAGTTAGTTTGACCACTACCAATTTCATCACTACCACACGTTGAGGTGCTCACAAATAGTCTGATTGACCCGCCTGTTGTTGTGAAATGAAGATGCAAATTGCCTGTAATTCCGGGAGTGAAATAGTAATAGTCTGCAACATGCGAATCATATGTAGTTCCAGACTCCGTATGAGAAGTTGCAGTAGAAATGCCATGCAGTTCTGAAATTAGTTCTTGTTCTGTACAACCATTATTTGGCTCGGTATCCCCCCAGCTCGAAACGGCAAATAGCATCACCATAGCAAAAATAGCTATAAAGCGTGTGATTGTCAACGAGAAAAATGGGGACAGGCTACATTGTTTCATCGTTTTTTCCTTTAGATGTAAGGTGACTGGATTCATTTTGTCCTCCTTGGGAGTAGGTCTTTCATCGGATTTCCCATTCATTTTCGCTAAAAATACCGAGTATCTCTATTCTCTCTTTGGCACTATTCACACGATAAGGGATCACATACCCCTCGTATATCAGCTCTCTGATATCCGTATCGCCAAACTTTTGAGACTGTCGGCATTTGTAGGGGAAATGAGGTAAATCGTTGATTTTTGCTTCCAATTTTTTTGCGAAATTCAAAGCATTTCCGGGGCTATCTTTGCCGATAAAATCAACTATGGCATTTAACTCGATTTCGTACCTTGAAGATGAAACTATATACACTTTGGTTCCAATTTTGCATAGATCCTGTGCATTATCTCAGCGTGCGGTATGAGCTCTACGGCTCCATCATCGATCTCTTGGATTCGCTTTTTTAGCTCTTGCGCCATGGGATCATTTGCCAAGTTAACCCTATGATTGTTATTGATCTCGTATGACTCTACCGTCACGACCTCTTTAAGCTGTTCCAAAAACCACATTAGTTTATCGACTGCTGAGTTTTCAACTTCTAATACTATTTTACGCATCTAATTTTCCTTTGACAATAAACAAAGTAAAGAAAATGAATAAATGGGGACAGAATAAATGGGGACAGGCTACTTTGTTTCATCGTTTTTTCCTTTACATGCAAGGCATACGGATTCATTTTATACTCCTTAAACGGTTAATACACATCATCATGCGATCCGATATCAACAAGCACAATCCGCTCATTGATAATCATCAAAATCAAAATAATACGATATTCATACGTCAAACGAACCGCGTGAAACTTCTCTAAATTGCCTTGAAGTTTGTGCAATTTGAGTGAAGGCTCAAACGGGTCGTTTTCAAGCTTTTTCAAAACAACTGCATACTTATCGAGTAGCTCCGGATGTTTTTTAAAAAACTTTATCTCTCTTTTTAGATAGCTTTTTTCTCTATCTAATTGCATTTTTCAACTCCGAAAGATGTGCATCAATATCACCAATGGGTTCAAAACTAGAAAAATCTCCCTGATTGACTCTCTCCAAAACCTCCAAACAGTATTTTTCATCGATTTTAAACTCATCATCTTTTTCTATTTTGAGCTGAGCAATTAAATCACTCTTGAGCGAATCCAGCACCGTCATAAACTGCTCAAACTTGCTATCTTCGATTTCTAACACGACTGTTTTCATCTTATCCCCTTCCTATAATTCGTTTACCCTATGCATCACCCAATAAACTGAATAAATGGAGACAGGCTACTTTGTTTCATCGTTCGTCCTTTACAAGTAAGACGTATGGACACATCTTCGAACCTCCATTCGCTTGGTTTATGATAAACCAACTCTATATTCAAATCACCTAAATATCATTTTTCTTTATCATCTATTGGCAGACTAGCACTTTTTGCGTAAACGGTTCGTTAAATCCGTTGCTGGGTGTGGATCGTCATTACCATAGCGGGCGGCCTCTAAGCGAGGGTGCGCTTGTACGCCGCTTCGATCGCTGCGATACAGGCCGCTCGGGTTCCGTGGGCTTCAAGCGCGCTGTATCCTTGCGCCGTGGTGCCGCCGGGGCTCATTACACCGTCTTTGATCAGGGCGGGGTGTTCGTGTTGGATGAGGGCGCCAAAACCTTCAAACAACCCGCGCATCAGTGTCATGGCATCGGCACGCTTGAGCCCCTGTTTGACGGCGCCGTCGCTAAGCGCTTCGGCAATCAGGGCCAGATACGCCGGGCCGCTGCCTGAGAGCGCTGTGGCGATATCGAGCTCTTTTTCGCTCTCTACCCAAAGCGTGGCCCCGATAGCGCCGAAGAGCTCAAGCGCCTCCTCTTTACTTGTAGCGTTCCCCGTCAGCGTGGTCATCGATTTAAAGAGGCTTGCGGCGAGATTGGGCATGGCGCGGATGTAGTTTTGGGCATCTATGGCACTGAGGGTTTGAAGGGAGGTGCCGGCAAGGATTGAGTATAGGGTTTGCGCCTGACCGCTTACCGCAGAAGCGACGGTTTGGACGTTGGCGGGTTTGACGCACAGCAGTACAGTTTTGCCTGAGAGGTCGCAATCTTGAAGTGCTTGCTTCTTACATGTAACGCCCAAAGCCGCTTCGAAGGCATCAAGTTTGTCCGGGCTACGACCTGCGACTTCGATGTGGTATCGGCCCTTAAGCCCTTGTGCCAGAGCAAGCGCCATCGCACCGTTGCCTATAAAGGTAAGTGTCCGCATGATCAGGCCTCCTTGGTGAAGAATGAGTCGATGGGCTCGATCACGCCGTATTCCGGATGGTCGTTGATGATATGCTGGGCCATGCAGTGGGTATCGGTGTTGAAGATCAGCGGTGCGGCGAAATTGACGGTCGATTTCTCGATCGGGCTTTGGATCATGACAATATTATAGACGAGCAGGTTTGATTGATCGTCAATCCCCAGTTTCTCTTGAAGTACGGCGGGGATGTCAAAGGCATAGGAACGAAGCACAAAGGGGTTGATGAGGGTAAAAGAGGGTTCTAGCGTTTCGGGCGATTGGAGGCGCATAAAGATGTCATCAATCTTCATCAGCTCTAGTTGCGTAATTGATTCGAATCCCAGTATCGGGGCTTTGACGTGAAATACCATAGCGCTCTCTTACATGTAAAGTTGTGCCTATTCTAGCATAACAACATTTAAAGTGATTTTGCTAGAATACCCCTTTTTGAAATGGATCAAATCGCATGAAACAGATAATTTTTGCCTCGGTTGTACTGCTTGTGTTGCTCGGCGGATGTGCCAAAGAGATCGAGGAGTATAACAAACCCGCTGCTTACTGGTACGAGAAGTTGATCGAAGCGGTCTCGCAAGGTAGCCTTGAGCGGGCCGACGGGTACTACAGCTCGCTGCAAAGTGAACATATCGGCTCCCCTTTGCTCAAAGAGGCCACCTTCATTTTGGCGCAGGCGCACATGATGCAAGGGGAATATCTGCTTGGCGATCATTTTCTCAGCGAATATATCAGACGCTTTGCGACCCCTTCAGAGCGGGAGTTCGCGGAGTACTTGAAGATCAAGGCAAAGTATTTGGCCCTGCCCAATCCCAGACGCGACCAAGGCTTGATCGACGAGGCGATAGAGAGTGCGGATGCATTCAAGCGTAACTACCCCTACTCGGCCTTCATGCCCTCGGTTGATACGATGCTTACAAGTTTGGTACTCGCACGCGTCTCGCTCAATGAGTCTATTGCCATGCTGTATGATCGGCTCGATAAGCCTAAAGCAGCTGTTTTTTATCGGGGTATTGCGCGCGAGAATTGGATCAATTGGGAAGAGGTCGAGAAAGCCGATGTGCCCTTTTATCGCTTGCCGTTTGAGGGGGACGGAGATGCAAGCTGGTATGCATTTTTGATCCCCGACACTCAAAGCGTCGTATCACGTAATTCGCTGCGGGATGACGAAAACGAATCGACAGCACCTTTGACCAGATAGTTTTCTACACTTAGGAGTCTTATGCAACTTAGTAACTACAGTGAATTTCCTACCGTCCTTCCGATTTTGGCGGAGGATGATCTTTTTTTATACCCATTTAGGATTTCTCCGCTCTTTTTGACCGATGAGGGCAATGTGGCGGCCGTTACCGATGCGATTGAAAAAAACTCACTGATCGTCGTTTGCCCCACCAAAGCAGGACATGAGGGAGAGCGGGACTTTGAGTCACTCTACGATGCGGGCGTGATCGGTACGGTGATGCGGAAGGTCTCTTTACCGGACGGGCGTATCAAGGTGCTCTTTCAAGGGCTCTCACGTGGTCGGTTGGCCCATCAGATCGAAGGCGACGTGCTGCGTGCCATGGTACATGTGATCGAACCGCTCGCGCTCAATGAGCTGAAGATGAACGCTATTTTGGAGGTAGTGCGTGAAAAAGTGCGTACGCTCTCGCAAATCAGCAACTATTTTCCCCCAGATCTCCTGCGTACGATTGAGGAGAACCACGAATATAACCGGATCATTGATCTGATTTGCAGCTCCATCAGACTCAAAAAAGAGCAAGCCTACAAGCTCTTTATTGAAGCGAATACCGAACAGCGCTATCTGATGCTTATCGATGTGTTGATGGATGAGATCGAGGCGAACAAGCTGCAGCGTGAGATTCGCTCTAAGGTGCATAGCCATATGGACCGCGTAAACAAAGAGTACTTTCTCAAAGAACAGCTCAAGGAGATCCAAAGAGAGCTGGGGGTTGATCGCCAGCGCGACGAGGAGATAGAGGAGTATCGCAAAAAACTTGCCTCCAAAAAAGAGAAGATGGGCGAGGATGCGTACAAAGAGATTCATAAGCAGATCGAGCGTTTTGCCAGAATGCACCCCGACTCCGCCGATGCGAGCATGATTCAGACCTATCTGGAGTGGGTGCTTGAGATCCCTTTTGGCGATGAGGCCAAAAAACCGCTCAAGATCAAAGATGTAGAGCAGCAACTCAGCAACGACCATTTTTCGCTCAAAAAACCCAAAGAGCGCATTGTAGAGTTCTTTTCGGTCAAGGAGCTGCTTGAGTTGCGCGGCATTGGCGACAAAGAGGGGCGGGGCGCAATTTTGTGTTTTTCAGGCCCTCCGGGGGTAGGTAAGACCTCTTTGGCCAACTCAATCGCGACAGCGCTTAAGCGACCGCTCGTGCGTATTGCGCTTGGCGGACTTGAGGATGTTAACGAGCTGCGCGGGCATCGCCGCACCTACATCGGCGCGATGCCGGGGCGGATTGTACAGGGATTGATCGATGCAAAAAAAATCAATCCGGTGATCGTACTTGATGAGATCGATAAAGTCGCCCGCAACGGTCGAGGAGACCCTACGGCTGTCTTACTTGAGATTCTCGACCCCGAGCAAAATACCGCTTTTCGGGACTACTACCTCAACTTTAATATCGACCTCTCAAAAGCCATTTTTATTGCTACGGCCAATGACGTCAGCCGTATCCCTGCGCCATTGCGCGACCGGATGGAGTTTATCGCCGTCAGTAGTTATACGCCGCAGGAGAAGTATGAGATTGCCAAACGCTACCTGATTCCTCAAGAGCTTAAAAAACATGGGCTCAAACCCAGAGAGCTCTCTATCTCAAAGTCTGCACTTGAAGAGCTGATCAACAGCTATACGCGTGAAGCAGGCGTCCGTAATCTTCGACGACGCGTTGCAGACATTGTGCGAAAATCGGCCAAAATGATCTTGGAAGAGAGTGCTTTGGAAAAAGTGACGATCTCTTTGAAAAATCTCAAGAATTTTGTTGACAAAAGCGTTTTTGAAATTGACAAGACGGACCACATTCCCAAAGTCGGCGTGGTTAACGGCTTGGCGTGGACAGCTGTAGGCGGAGATGTGCTCAAAATCGAAGCCATCCGCATCAAGGGTAAAGGCAATCTACAGCTCACAGGGAGTCTTGGCGATGTGATGAAAGAGTCGGCGCGCATTGCGATGAGCGTTGTTAAGGTTTTGATCGATCGCGGAGCACTGAGTGTCGATCATGCCATTATCCCGCTGAGTTTTAAAGAGCAAGAAGAAGATACGCAGGTAGATTCAGGAGAGGTCTATAAGCGCTATGATCTGCATGTACATGTACCAGACGGTGCAACCCCAAAAGATGGCCCAAGTGCCGGTATTGCTATTGCTACGGCGATTGCTTCTATATTGAGTGACAAAAAAGTGCAACCAGATATTGCCATGACCGGTGAGGTCTCCCTAACGGGCAATGTGCTTCCTATAGGAGGCCTCAAAGAGAAGCTGATTGCCGCTCATCGTGCCGGTATGAGGCGTGCACTGATTCCTCAAAAGAACTTTGATAGAGACCTTGATGAGATACCTGATGAGGTGAAAGCGGATTTAGAGATTGTCGCGGTGAACCGCATCGAAGAGGTGCTGAAGCTTATGCTCATTGAAGCGTAACTTCAGCCTTACATGTAATATTTTAGAAGATCAATTGTTCGATCTTCTCGATTACGTCGCGCTCGCGGATCGGCTTCATCAAAAAGCCGTTGGCACCGCATTCAAGTGCTTCCGCTTTTTTTGTTTCATCTGTCGTCAGTACGATAATCGGCATATTTTGCAAAGTGCTATCGGCTCGTACTACTTTGAGAACTTCAATTCCACCCATCACAGGCATAATGATATCGAGTAGCACGATATCGATGTCCGGCTGGGTCTTAAGCATCGCTACCGCATCTGCTCCATTTTTGGCTTCAATTACCTCATGCACACGAGAAGATTTCTTGAGCATTGTTTTGAGCAACTTTAGATTGATCATATCATCATCAACGGCAAGCACTTTTAATGTACGTTCACCCATCGCTCAGTCCTAGTGTATAAATTTTTGTATCATCAGACGCAGTAGGTCTTTGTTGATGACATTTTTAATGACTTCGTCGACATAAAGTCGATCTTCCTCTTGCTCACTGCTGGCTGTGTCTATCAGCATAATCAGAGCATTGACGTCACTTGCCTTTGTAATGGTATCACGTAGCTCCTTAAGGGGCATCGTAAGTGCGTCTCTGTCAAAAAGGAGAATGCTGTAGGGCTGAATAGAGAGCCGATATTGGAGTTCGTCTTCATCATTCACGCCGTCAAAGCTGAAATTGAGCTCTTCTAGTAGACGTCCATATAGTTTGGCTTCAAGGGTGTTGGCCTTGAAAAGCAAAACATCTTTTTTCGCTACCGGCTCAAGACTAGGTGTATCGATCAGCATATGCTCTTCAAGTACAGGAATAACTTCAGGAATAACTTCAGGAATAACTTCTTGCGGTGTCGGGATGAGATCAACACTCTGCGACTCCATAGCTAAAGGAGTGGACTGAGGGGCATCAGGTGCGCTCTGCTGCGTAGCTGGTATCGATTGCTCTGGTTGTATTGTCGTTAGTGTTACCGGTGTAATATCAACTATTTTGTGGGCAATAAATTTGTTTAGTAGTGTAATGATTTCAGTACGCACGAGCGGTTTTGTTGTATATTCGTCCATACCCACTTCCATAAATCGCTCACGATCCCCTTTGAGGGCATTCGCTGTGAGTGCGATGATCGGAACATGCGGCTGCTTGAAGTCCTCTTCATAATCAAGAATCTCTTGCGTCGCTTCCATACCGTCTAGGACGGGCATTTGGATGTCCATGAAGATAAGATCAAAGGAGTTGTTTTTACGCTTTTCGAACGCCTCTAGGCCATTGCCGGCGAGTGTAATCTCCAGACCCAGATCTTCTAGCGTTCGTTTGATCAGTTTTTGATTGATCACATTGTCTTCAGCTACAAGCACTTTAGCAGCGAATTTTGAAGTCTTTTCATTGAATTTTTTACGTTTGCTTCGTTTTTTTCTAGCGGCGGTAAAGCTGTCTGGATCATAAGCGTCGACGACGCCTTTAATTTTGGTACTGTTGATTGGTTTATAAAGCACTTTAAACAAGGAGAGCTCTAATGCCTCTATCTGCTTCATGTAGTACGATTTTGTAATCAAAACGATTTGTTGGTTCGATTCGGCAAATTCGCGCAGCGTTGCTTCATCGACATCATCGTAGTCGATAAAGAGCAGATCATATTTCACTTGCTCTTCAAGTGCCTGCAGTTCGGACACTGTATGAAATGAGGTGTAATTGACGCCAAGGAAGCTTAGATACTCTTTGAGATAGCTGTTTTGGGTTTTGAGTTTGGTTTTGTTTTCAAGAATCAGTGTATTGACATTACCATAGGTGTCTTCGATCGATTCATTGAGTGTTTCAATCTCTTCGAATTCAAGTGTGAAGAAGAAAGTAGTCCCTTGACCGGCTTCGCTTTCAAGATCCAGCTTGCCGCCCATGAATTCGACGAAGCGACTGGAAATGGTGAGTCCAAGGCCAGTACCGCCGTATTTACGTGTAATAGATGTGTCAGCTTGAGAAAAAGCTTCGAAAATCCTTGTTTTTTGTTCATTGCTAACGCCGATACCGTTGTCTTGAACAGAGAAGTGAACCCTTGCGCGTCCCGGTGTTTCACAGGGGATGCGGCGAATATCGACATTGATGCTGCCACCGCTGTTGGTAAATTTGATCGCATTTGAGAGCAGATTGATAACGACTTCTTTGATCTTGGTTGGGTCACCTTTGAGCGGTCGTTCAAGCTTTGGATCGATGAAACAGCCAAGATTGATGTGCTTTTCAGAGGCACGAACGGCATAGACTTCGACAGCACTTTCAAACTCGTCGATTGGATTAAAGACGATAGATTCGATTTCAATCTTATTGCTTTCGATCTTGGAGAGGTCGAGGATGTTGTTGATGATCTCAAGTAGGTTCTCAGAGCTTTTTTCGATAATGTCGATAAACTCTCTCTGCTCGTCTTGCAGATTGGTGTCTTTGAGCAATTCCGTAAAACCGACGATTCCGTTGAGCGGTGTACGAATTTCATGCGACATGTTGGCAAGAAACATCGATTTGGCTTCGCTTGCTTCCATCGCATATTGCTTATCGCGTCTGGTTTGCTCAATAATATTTTCAAGTAACGCATACGCTTGGGCGGTGCCTTGGGTAGTTTCGAGATTGATCTCGTGCGTAAGGATATTGGACATATCGCTGTCTTTGGTGTTTTCAGCAACGTGCGAGAGAACGGATTCAAGATTTTTAATGTTCTTTTGAATTTCGTTAGAAAGAATATAGCCAAAAATACCGATGAGAACTGAGGTGAACCAGATAATAATAGCAGTCACCAGAATTTGAATTGATTCATCTTGAACCGCGATTGCGCGCTGATCCATTCCTTCCAGCAGGATCTCTTCGACGCTATCCATGAGATTGGACTTTTCGGAGATCATTGCAAACCAGATGCCGGCATTCGTCGCATAATCTCCTTCTGATGCCATCTGCATGATTTCGGCACGTACAGAGGCAACGTCTTCAAAGAGCTCCATATTGTCTTCGTTTTTGAAGATAGCATCCAGTTTGGTTTTGATAGATGCATTGATCAGTGCATCATAGTTATAAGAGTCCGATTGACCGATATAGCGCAGCCAAGTAGCGAGATCTTCGGTTTCAAGCGCTGTTTTTTGAGCCAGAGGGAAAGCGATGAGGTCGCGTTCTGAAGAGCTGTAGGCCTTAGAGCGTGCGATCGATAGGTAGGTTGATGAGAGTGAGTTGATTTCGGCATCGACTTGTAGGGATGCGATCTCTTCGAGCATTTTAAGAATGTTTAGTTGCGCTTTCCCGAAAATGTCGTTGAAAATTGCCGAAAATTCCACCTTTTGATTGTCGATGTTGGGGCGTTCACTTTGGATGATTGTCTGCATGGCCTTGACTGCACTGAGATTGCGTACAGTCGAAGGTTCATGTTGTAGATAGGTATTGGAGCCGATGACGGAGAGGTAAGTGGCTATCTTCTCATCGACTATGTCGCGCTGGGCTATGAGCGACTTAAAGGTGGTGGGAGATGAGTTGCCCAGATACATAACGGTCATACCACGTTCGCGTGAAAGGTTGGTAATTACCTCGTTGAGGACTTTGTTTTCAAGTAGCTTGGCTTGGAGGAGTTGAGCTTTTTGGTAGCTGTTGTATGAGTTGTATACATAATAACTCGCAAGCGAGAAGAGGATCAAAATGGGAAAGAGGCTGATGAGTCTGAGCCGATTTTTTAGTCCTAGTTGCATGGCGTAACCTTACTTAGAGTTGGGCAATTAAGCCGGAATAATTTTGAAGCGCGGTTTTAGCTTTTTGCGCATCGTTTGTTTGAGACAGCATTTGAAGCTCCTTCGATATTTGCATTGAACGCAAGTTGTCACTCATACCTTTAAGCAGTCGCGCAGGCTTCTGCCACGATTGCGGTTCGAAGGCCGCTACGGCTTCCTGAATTAAGACTTCAGTGCGACCGGCATCGGTTTTAAACTCTTGAACGAGATCCAGCACGACCTCCAAAGGTAGACCAATTTCTTGAGCGACTTTGTGCGTCTCGAATTCTAAAGGTATGACTGGAGTACTTGGTTTTGATTCAGGGACGAAAGAGTCATTTTGTTGCGTTGAGGCATCCAAGAATGGCTCTTCTTTGTTGGGAGTCTCAAAGTTTGGAGATTCAAGGATGAGCAGCGGTTCACGCTCGTCAGATGATTGTTTAATATTGATGAGCGGTTCATCATTCACAAATTGAGGAAAGGATGGAGCAGTGGCTTCATTGTATTGTTCGGTTTTGATTTGAATGTTGTCGTAAGCAGAATCGAATACGTCCAAAACTGGCAGCGGGAGATCGGTTTGCAGAGCTTTTTCCTCTACGGATGCCATGGTAGAAGAGGTTTGCGCGAATGGATCTTGCAGTGCAGATAGCTCTTGGGTTCGCTCGTCCGACGTCGCTCCTGCTCGTAGCTCATTTGATGTGGCATAAGCATCAGCGGATATCTCTTTGCCTTCTAATTTGGCGATAAGATGATAGAAATATTTGAGATTGGCAGAAATTTCATCAAGCTCTTTGGATGTGTTGATAGTGCTCAAGACTTCAAAAGAGTCTTCGATTCTTAGATTGGCTGCTACTCCCTTGAGTTTATGAGAAAGTGTTTTGATGGACTCGACATCTTGTTGCTCCAGCGCATGAAAGAGTGGTTCATGAAAGTCGTGCGATTGTTGGATAAAGTCGCCGATGAACTCTTCTATGAGATCGACGGGAAGACCCAGCTCTTGCGCCGCAATATTGGGATCGTAGCGATAATTGCTGGCTACATGTAAGCTGTCAATGAAGAGACGGTCGGCAGCACTAAGTCGATCTCCGAGCATCGGAATGTCTGGTAGATTGGAACGTTTTGGAGGTATATCGACGACGGAGTCTGTGATTGCGGCTTCAGTAATGGAGGGCGGTATGAACTCGTTAGAGAATTCTAACGTAGTCGGTGCCTCTTCGGGTACAAAGATGTCTCCAATATCCAGCTTAAGGGGTTTGGGTTCTTCGAGCGCGCGCAACGTCGTTTCATAGGATGGGAGCGTTGGTTCAGAAACAGGGACATCAAAAATGTCCGGTTCGTTCAGTTCCATCCCCGGGGCATCGCTAAAGTCAGGTAGGTTGACGTCAGGGATGAATGTGCTTTTTTGCGGCTCTGGCTGCACTGGATCGGGTGTAGATTTGGGTGCGACAGAGGGAATGGGATGAATTTTGAGATCGGGTGCGATCTGCGCATCCTCTTCGGAGCTGAGCGGTTTGAGTCCTTGTAGATGAACCTGATATCCCTCTTTGCCTGGTGCGTTTACGAGATAAAAAGGCTTGATATGCAGTTTACAGCTGTAGTTACGTTTGGGTGTGTGGATGATCGCTTTGGCCACTTCGGCATCTGCATGCATCACAAAATCGATCCACTCAAAATTCTTGAAATTGTGAATGTATCCGGGGCGTTTTACAAAGAGATCGGCGAAATCACCGCAAAGGTCAAAGAGCGCCGTCGCATCATTGAAACCTAAGTGTTTTAGATCGTTGTCATCAATACCTAAAAATTTTTTGTTGTGGTCATAGATCAGCATGCTTCCCCCTAGCGCTCTTGCTCAGACATTTTGGCATAAAGCGCTTCTGCTTCTTGAATGTTTTCTCTGGATGTCGCTTTGCGCGCAGCGATATAGCCAACCTTTGCGCCCTCTTCGTTTAAGATCGGTGCGATCTCTGTTTCGACCCAATAATATCGACCGTCCTTGCGAAGATTTTTGACGAAACCATGCCATGTTGATCCATCTTTGATCGTTTTCCACATTTGGGCAAATGCTGCGGCAGGCATGTCTGGGTGGCGGATAATGTTATGCGGCTTTCCTACTAGTTCTTCGGTATTATACCCCGAGATTTCACAAAACTTTCGATTGGCATAGGTGATGATGCCGCTAAGATCTGTTTCACTAATGATAGCGCGACCGCTAAACGTATACTCTTTATCTACTGGATGAACTCTATTCATATAGATCCGACCTTACATGAGGGATGCTGCAAAATTTTTATAATATAGCATAATCTCCTGCATTCAGAGGCTAATTGTAAAGGTTTTTGATGATTTTGGCATCTTTGGTGTTTAAACAGGCAGCAATTTCCGACTCACTGGCCTGCCGTACGGCTTCAAACGTTCCAAAATAGTTGATCAGCTTTTTAACCTTCGCTTCGGATATCCCCTTCAACGTCAGTAAGTGAGACTCTTGGTCGTGTTTGAGTTTTGTTTTTTGGTGAAATGAGACGGCGAATCGGTGCGCTTCATCACGTAGCCGCTGAACCCATTGTAAGCGTTTGTCATCGCTTGGCAGGGTGATCGGCCCATGGGTTGTGTGGATGATGTCGCGTGCTCTGCCTTTCGCGCGGTGGGCTTTTGCATCGATTTTTTCTTTGGAAATGGCGATCAGGTCGCAATAGGTGCCGCTTGAAGACAGCAGCTCCTGCGCCAAAGCAAGTAAGGTTGCTCCTCCGTCAAGAATCCATAGATCCGGCGGAGGGTTTTTGGGGAAGCTTTCGATTCTACGGGTGAGGGTTTCACGCATCTGTGCGTATTCATCTCTGCTTTCAAGATGGTAGTGACGATAAGCGCTTTTGTCAAAAACGCCGCGCTTACATGTAATCATCGCACCGACCGGAGCTTGGGCGGACATGTGAGAGTTGTCGAAGACTTCGATATGCTCGGGCAGGTTTTCAAGCGCGCATAGTGAAGCGATAGCGGCTGCATCGGTGTCGTACCTCTCTTTGGGCGTATTGTCCAGCAGGCTTTGGGCGTTTTGAAGTGCCAAATCGATGAGCCGCTTGCGGTCTCCGCGCTGGGGTATGAACAGATGGGCTCTTTGTTCAAAAAGCTGACTGAGATGGTCGGATACAAGCGGCATCGTCTCAAAAGGGTGGGCAAGCAAAATAGGGGCAATAACGGGAGGTTTGTCATTTTTATAGTACTCCAGCAACAGCCGCTCGTAGGCTTCGTCGCGGTCAAAAGACTCTTTTTTGCTGACTACATCATGGCTGCTGGAGACAATTTTTCCCTGCCGCATAAAGAGCCGTACGATAGCGATTTTGTGCTCGTTGGACGCTAATGCGAAGATGTCATAATTACTGTTGTCGGCAAGGTCGATGTGCGAAACGCTCTCCATTTTCAGGATGCGTTCAATGCGATCGCGCAGCACTTGTGCCTCTTCGAAGCGGAGCTGTTTTGCATAGTGCATCATGCGCTGGTGCAGCGCATCGGCAAGCTCTTTGCGGTTTTGCAGCATATACCTCGCTTGTGAGACGATGTCAGCATATTTTTTGGGATCGACCTCGTGCTCGCAAGGAGCAAGGCATTTTCCTAGCTGGTAAAAGAGACACGCTTTTTTACCTTTCAAACATGAAGCCTTCTGCACCAGCGTGAACAGTTCATAGATTGAGTCAAGCAAGTCGCGTGCACCCGAAGAGTAGGGGCCGTAGTAGTCGACATGCTTGCCCTCAAGCACTTTTCGGGTGATTTCAAAGCGCGGATAAGGTTCGCTGTTGTCTATGTAGATATAGGGATAAGTTTTATCATCGCGCAGCAAAATATTGTATTTTGGTTTGAGTTGCTTGATAAGCGAGTTTTCGAGGATCAGCGCATCATGTTCGCTGTTGACAACGATGTAATGCATAGAGACGGTTTCGCGGATCATTTTGAGAATACGGGTGGAGAGCGTCGGATTGGGAGAAAGCTGTGGTGTGAAGCGGAAGTAACTCTTGACGCGGTGACTGAGATTTTTGGCTTTACCGACATAAAGCAATCGCCCTGAGGCATCGAAATAGTGGTAGACACCCGGTTGATGAGGTAAGTTTTGCAAGGTGTGCAGCAGCGCGTCTGGTTCGATGTGCATGGGGTTAAGATGACTTTTTTTATCAATTTTTTAGAGAAGCTGTATTACCATCACCGTTTTCCACTTTGAAGAGGCTCGGCGATTGACACAGTTTGCAATTAGAGGGGTGATTATAGCACTCCTATCGTTCTATGCGGGAGGGTGCGGGTACAAGGCCGATCCCTTCTATCCGAAACAAAAGGCTCAGCACAATGCAGTATGACGTGGTTATCGTAGGGGCTGGTGTGGCGGGTCTCTACGCCGCACTCAATCTTCCCAAAGAGAAAAAAGTCCTTATCATCAATAAAGCACAGCCATGGGAGTGCAACACCTACTATGCCCAGGGCGGCATCACGACTGCTTATGATGACGATGATGTTGCAAGTCATATTGAAGACACTTTAAAAGCCGGTGACGGTTTGTGTGATAGTGAGGCTGTGCGTATTCTCAGTACCGAAAGCCGTAGTGTGATCCGTGATTTGATGGAGCGCGGTTTTGAATTTGATAGAGATGCGCAAGGCGCGCTGCTATACACTCAAGAAGCGGCACACTCCAGACATAGAATTTTGCGCGCAGGCGGAGATGCGACCGGACGGTGTCTGCACCTCTTCTTATTGTCCCAGACGACCCATCCGATGCTTGCCGGTGCAACTGTGACTGATCTGCTTCTGGATGAGCGCAAAGTGTGTGGCGTGGAGGTTTATTACCGCGATCGGTTTATGCAGATATTTGCCAAGCAAGTCATTATCGCCAGCGGCGGCGTCGGTTCGCTGTTTAAGTACCATACCAACGCGTCAAGTATCAGCGGAGAGCTGCACGGCATCTGTGTAGAAAAAGGAATTACGCTTGAGCGGATGGAGATGACGCAGTTTCACCCTACCGCCTATGTTGCAGGCCATGCCGCGCGCAAACAGCTCCTGACCGAAGCGCTACGCGGGGAAGGTGCATGTGTTGAAGATGAGGATGGTTATCGCTTCTTGTTTGAATATGACGATAGGGGAGAGTTGGCTTCGCGCGATATTGTCAGCCGTGCCATCTTTGATTACCGAAAACGCACCCGCAAGAAGGTTTATCTCTCCTTTGACGCTTTTGAGACGGAGGAGTTCCATAAGCGTTTTCCCAACATCAGCCTCAACCTCAAAGCATTGGGGTTTGATGTACCCAAAGACCGCGTGCCCATTTCTCCCGCTTTTCACTACTCTATCGGGGGTATTCGTACCGATCTGCATGCGCGCGTAGAAGGGGTTGTGGGGCTTTACGCCGTTGGAGAGGCTGCTTCGACGAGGGTACACGGGGCTAATCGCTTAGCCAGCAATTCGCTGCTTGAGGGGCTGGTATTTGCTAGGCGTGCGGCGGTGACGGTGTGCGAAAGTAGCATCGAGGCGTGTCGCAAGTCGTTTCCGATTTGTAATGAACCGCTGGTTCTGCCGACGGATAAAGAGAAAAAAGATGCCCTAAGAACGATAATGTGGCATAATGTCTCCATTGTGCGCACCCGCTTGGGTTTGCAAGAGGCCAAGGAGTTTGTTGACAGTCAGCTGGATCAGAAGTTAGGGCGGATGTTACGTCTTAGGCTTCTGAGTGCTAAAGCGATCATCGATTCTGCCTTGGCAAGAGAAGACTCTGTGGGTGTGCATTATATAGAACAAGAGGAGTCACAATGACCCGAGTGGAGGACGGCGCGCACGCCGTCGATTTGGCTGTCGAGCCTTTTGGTTGGCTGATTTTAGCCATTTTTGTAGTTGGTTATTACTTCATTGCCGCTGAGGAGAAGTATCATATCAATAAGGCCAAACCGGCGTTGTTTACCGGAACGCTGCTGTTTATGTTGCTCGGTGTTTATTATGCGTTTCAGGGTCTGAATTTTCAGCCTTTTGAAACGGAAATTGCGCATCTTATTTTAGAGATTGCCGAAATTTTCTTCTTCTTGTTTGTCGCGATGACCTTTATTGAGGCGCTGATTGAGCGGGGTGTTTTTAATGCGCTCAAAGCGAAGCTGATCGCCAAAGGTTACGGATATCGCCAGCTCTTTTGGGTGACCGGCATTTTGGCTTTTTTCATCAGTCCTGTTGCCGACAACCTGACTACGGCGCTCATCCTCTCGACTGTTTTGATTACTATCGAGAAGCACAATAAGGATTTTTTGGTACCCGGTGCAATTAATATCGTCGTTGCGGCCAATGCCGGCGGTGCCTGGAGCCCCTTTGGAGATATTACAACGCTGATGGCGTGGACGGCCGGAAAGGGACATTTTGTCGATTTTCTCTTTCTCTTTCCTGCATCGTTTATCGGTTGGACGGTTACGGCCTATCTGTTGAGCCGTTTTGTGCCTGATATCTACCCAAATAGAGAGAATGAGGAGCTTGCTGAGCGTATCGAGGTGCTGCGCGGGGGTAAAGCGATCATCTGGTTGGGTGTCTTTACAATTGCGATTGCGGTCATTTCCAAGCAGGTGATGCATCTGCCGCCCATGTGGGGGATGCTCTTTGGTCTATCAGTGTTGAAGCTTTATATCCACTTTCTGAATCAAAAGCATAATGAAAATTTGAATATTTTCCATTCGATCAGCAAAATCGAAAACGATACCTTGCTCTTCTTTTTCGGTATTTTGGCAGCTGTGGGGGCGTTGCACTTCGCAGGCTTCTTGGCACATGCCGTCAAGCTGTATGAGATGTTTAATCCTACGTTTGTCAATATCGGTGTGGGTTTCCTTTCTGCCGTGGTCGATAACGTACCGGTTATGAGCGCGGTGCTTAAAGCCAATCCAAATATTGAACTCTCGCAATGGATGCTGGTGACGATGACGGCCGGAATCGGCGGTTCATTGATCGCTTTTGGTTCGGCTGCCGGTGTCGGCGTGATGGGCAAGCTGCGCGGGATCTACACCTTTTCATCTCACATGAAGCTTTCTTGGACCATTTTGGTGGGCTACTTCGTCTCATTGGTAATTTGGTATGTTCAGTTTGAGGTGCTCGGACTCTATCTGCCGCATTAACGCTTCGGGCAGCCGCTAGGCTGCCATCAATCAAATCTTAATCAACTTTTCAGTACCCTTTCAGCAAACATTCCTCTTTACTTCAAAGGTTTACCCGTGAAAGACGTCAGTATCATCGTTCTTGATTTCGGATCGCAATACACCCAACTCATCGCCAGAAGGTTGCGTGAAGACAAGATCTATTGCGAGATCGTGCCCTACCGCACCAATATTGAAGAGATCAAATCCAAAAATCCCAAAGGGATCATTTTAAGCGGTGGTCCGGCCTCGGTTTATGACAAAGATGCCTATGTTGTCGATCAGGCGATTTACGCACTCGGTCTTCCGGTGCTGGGCATCTGTTACGGTATGCAGCGCATCGCGGTCGATTTCGGCGGCTCCGTTGTGCGTGCCGACCATCACGAATACGGCAAGGCAGAACTTGCCATTAATGTCGAACACGGCAAGAGTTCCATCCTGTTTCACGATTGCGAAGATGGGCGCACCGTCTGGATGAGCCATTCGGATCGTGTCGATATTTTGCCTGAGGGCTTCAAGCCGATTGCCCATTCGGGCAACTCCCCGTATGCTGCCATTGCCGATGAAGAGCGCCGCATCTACGCCATGCAGTACCATCCTGAGGTGCAGCACTCCGAAGAGGGGTATCTGATGCTGCGTAACTTCGCGCGCAAGATCTGCGGTATCACCGAAAAATGGGACATGGGCCATTTTCTTAAAGAGCAGATCGCCAAAGTGAAGGCCCAGGTGGGCGGCGGCAAGGTGCTTTGTGCGCTGAGCGGAGGGGTAGATTCGTCGGTTGTGGCGGCACTTTTGTATGAGGCGATCGGCGATCAACTGATTCCCGTATTTGTGGATAACGGACTGCTGCGCAAGGGCGAGCGCGAATCGGTGGAGAATATCTTCAAGGTGCATCTGAAGGTGCCGCTCATTACGGTGGATGCTTCGGCGCAGTTTCTTGGCAAACTCCAAGGCGTGACCGATCCTGAGCAGAAGCGCAAAATTATCGGTCATACCTTTATCGAAGTCTTTGAAGCGGAGGCAAAAAAACACGACGGTATCAAATTTCTGGCGCAAGGCACCCTCTATCCCGACGTGATCGAGTCGGTTTCGGTCAAAGGTCCTTCGCAGACGATCAAGAGCCACCATAATGTCGGCGGACTACCCGAATGGATGGATTTCGAGCTGATCGAGCCGTTGCGCGAGCTCTTCAAAGACGAAGTACGCAAGCTTGGGCTTGAGCTGGGACTGCCTGAATCCTTGGTCTACCGTCATCCGTTCCCGGGGCCGGGTTTGGGCATTCGCATCATGGGCGAAGTGAACCAAGCGGATCTGGATCTGCTGCGCGAAGCCGACGTGATTTTGCTTGACGAACTTAAGGCCAGCGGCTATTATGCCCGTACATGGCAGGCATTCGCCGTACTGCTCAACGTCAAAAGCGTCGGCGTCATGGGCGACAACCGCACCTACGACAATACGGTCTGTGTGCGCGTCGTCGAGGCGGTGGACGGTATGACCGCCACCTTTGCCCATCTGCCGCACGATCTGCTTGAGCGTATCAGCCGCCGTATTATCAACGAAGTCAAGGGCATCAACCGTGTCGTTTATGACATCAGCTCCAAACCGCCCGCAACGATTGAATGGGAATAACCCTTCCGATCTATCTCTGCTCTAAGACCCCCCATACGGGGGTGATGCATCTGCCGCTGATTATCTCCGAACCTTTACATGTAAGCATAGAGTGGGAGCATTATGATGTCTTGGTACTGAGTTCGCAAGAGAGTGTCGGGCTCTTAGGCGCGCGGGTACCGTGGGAGCGCTTGGAGGTATTGGCCGTCTCAAAGCGCACGGCAGAAGCGGCACAGCGCGCCGGCGCGCTGCGTGTGGCGAGTGCAGCGGGATCGGGAGAGGGGCTCTATGCGCTTATCAAAAAGGGTTACGCTGATCGAAGAGTGCTCTATGTGTCGGCCCAGCAGCCCGCAAGCGACTTCGATGAGCGTTTGCGCCTTGAGGGGGTAAGGATCGAGCGTATCGCTTTGTACGCCACCGGATGCAATGCCGAGATGACGATTGGAGAGATTGAAGACGATGCGGTCGTGATCTTCACCTCTCCGTCAAGCGTGGAATGTTTTTTAAAGCGTTATCGCCTGTTGGACACACACCGCGTGATTGCAATCGGCCCAACGACCGCAGCCGCACTGCCTTTACATGTAAAGCCGAAACTCCCCGAAAGCCCCTCAATAGAGGCTTGCGTGGCGCTGGCGAAGTCGCTGGCTTAAGTTTTTAGAGGCTATAATTCTTCAAAGCCTGGATGGTGCGAGTCATCGCATATCAGGGGGTTCTACATATCTATTTAGCGGATGAAGTAGACACTGTTGTGTGCGGCTCTCTTGTTGATAAGCGACGCTTGGAGAGAGAGCCCCTGATGCAGTGCTCAATCGCTATTGTTCGGCTTTGAGAACCAAAGCTCGTTGTGAGACGCCCATCCGGACTTGAATACAGCGAGTGTTGATGCGAGAGCGCCCTTTTGCATGAACACTCACCCCACTTAAAGACGATCACGGAGCAAAGTATGAATGTTATGGTTATCGGAAGCGGCGGCCGCGAATTTGCCATCGGGCGCGCACTCTCCAAAGATACGGCGGTGCAGAAGATCTACTTTGCGCCCGGCAACGGTGCAACGGAGCGTTTGGGAGAGAATGTCGCCATCAGCGACTATGAGGCCTTGGCCGAATTTGCCAAAACGCAGGGTGTCGATTTAACCATCGTAGGCCCCGAGGGGCCTTTGGTCGAGGGGGTTGTCGATATCTTCAAAGCTCATGGATTGACGATTTTTGGCCCTTCAAAAGCTGCGGCGCGTTTAGAGGGTTCCAAAGTCTACATGAAGAATTTCTTGGCCAAATACGGTATTCCGACGGCGCGCTACATCGAAACCGACCATATCAAAACGGCTTATAAGTTTATCGCTACGCTCGGCGTGCCGGTGGTGGTCAAAGCCGACGGACTGTGTGCGGGCAAAGGGGTCATCATCGCTCAGAGCCACGACGAGGCCAAAAAAGCGGTCGGCGAGATGCTCAGCGGCGCAGCCTTCGGCGACGCCGGACGCAAAGTGGTGATCGAGGAGTTTCTCGACGGCTATGAGCTCTCCATGTTTGCGATTTGTGACGGCGAGGAGTTTATTTTGCTGCCTGCCGCTCAGGATCATAAACGTTTGCTCGATGGTGATCAGGGGCCCAACACGGGCGGTATGGGTGCGTATGCCCCGACGCCGCTGGTAGATGAGGTGATCTATGAAAAGGTCAAGGCGCGCATCATTCGCCCAACACTCGATGGGATGAAGGCGGAGAGTGCTCCGTTTGAAGGGGTGCTCTTTATCGGCCTCATGATCGTGAATGGTGAGCCGCTGACGCTGGAGTTCAACGTCCGTTTCGGAGACCCCGAGTGTGAGATTTTGATGCCGCTCATGCAAACGCCTGCCAGTGAGCTCTTTTACAAGGCGGCCACCAAGCAGCTGGATCGCTTACATGTAAGCTTTTCGAAGCAATACGCCGTCGGTGTCGTCATGGCGAGCAAAGAGTATCCTTACGCCAATTCGACTCCTGCCGAGATTATCGTCGATGAGATCCATCATCCCGAGATTGCGCAGCATGCGCATATCTGTTTCGCGGGCGTGGGATCGCAAGATGGGGTGCTGATGGCTACCGGCGGGCGCGTTCTGGTCTGCGTGGGGCTAGGTGAGAGTATCCGCGAAGCACGCGACCGCGCCTACATGCTCTGCGGACAGGTGCATTACGCCGGTAAGAAGCTGCGCACCGATATCGCATATCAGGCGCTTTGATGCCAAGCGAAGAGATCGAATCGCTGCTACACCGAGAGCACTTAAAGCTTGCTGATCCCAAAAAGCGTGCGATGGCATTTTTGATCGACGAGCTTTTGTTATCGGTACTGCTGATGGTGGTGCTTTGGGATCAGTTTGCCGCAGCGGTGAGCATGGAAGAGCTCATCAACGTCACCAATACCTTCGTGCTTGAGTTTATGCTGATCAAAGTTATTTACCAAACCTTTTTTGTTATGCAGTACGGTGCGACGCTGGGCAAGATTGCTATGAAAATTCGGGTCTACGAGCTACGGACAATGGATGCGCCTTCATTGTTATGCGCACTCAATCGGGCAGTCTTTCGGGTTGTCGGAGAGCTGCTCTTTTATCTAGGATTTGTGTGGGGGCTGTTGGATCCGTTCAAACGGACATGGCATGACCGTAGCGCGCAGACGCTGGTGGTGGATGCGTAAGCGTCTGCCGCTTCTCTTTTTTTTGCTCTATGGATCGTCGGTCCATGCCCAACAGATTGAGATGTTCGCTTCCCGCGTCGATGCCAATGAAACCCATACTACAGCGCACGATGATGTTATTGTGGTGTATGACGGAAACTATCTCAGCGCCAAAGAGGCGACTTATGATCGCTCCTTAAAGGTTTTGGAGCTTCACGGCGCTATCACGGCCATGCGCGGCAGCGACTACATGGCGCTGGGTGAATACGCGCGCATCGAGATCGATCAGGAGTCTAGGCTCTTTAGCCCCTTTTATTTTGCCGATAAAAGCAGCCGCGTCTGGATGAGCACGGCGCGTGCAGAAGGGCTTAAAGAGGATCTGCATTTAGAAGAGGGGATGGTTTCGGGCTGCGATCCTGCCGATCCGCTTTGGAAAATACGGTTTAGCTCGCTCGATTATGATATTGACACCAAATGGATTGATATTTACAACGCCAGACTCTACATGTACGACATTCCCGTCTTCTATTTTCCCTATTTTGGCTATACCCTTGATACGCGCAGACGCAGCGGTGTGTTGACGCCGGCTTTTGGTTATGCCAGCAGTGAGGGGGTCTTTTATCAGCAGCCGGTCTATTTTGCATGGCACGATCAGTGGGATGTAGAGCTGCGTCCTCAGGTGCGCACGCTTCGCGGTGAGGGGATCTACGGCGTGGCGCGTTTTGTCGATTCGCCTAAAAGCAAAGGCGCGTTTAGTGTAGGGTACTTTCAGGAGCACGACGCGTATGTGCAGCGCTTTGATCTGGCCAACAATACGCATTACGGATTTGCGCTGGATTATGAGAACGAAGCTTTGGTTCAGGAGCTTTTGGGGTACGATTTGGCGGGTCATCAATCGGGCCTTTGGATCGATGCAACGTGGATGAACGACGTCGATTTCATCAACCTCTCAAGCAACGACGAGATCAAGAACGCCACCTCTAACCAGGTCGATTCTCGTATCAACTTTTTTTATGACAGCGGGGCTCACTACGTCGGTGCTTACGCCAAGTATTTTTTGGATCTGAACCGGCAAAACAACGACGAGACGATTCAGAGTATGCCCATTGTCCATTACCACCGCTATCTTGATACCTTGCTGCGCAATCATCTGTATTATGCGCTTGATGCCAGCTATAACAACTTTTACCGCATGATCGGCAAGCGTGCCGTACAGACCGATCTTGTATTGCCCTTTGGCTTGCAGGGGGCGCTATTTGATGAGTATGTGAATTTGGAGTATGGGGCTAAAGGTCATCTGCGTCATCTTGACCTTAGCGGTGAAGCGTCGACGGTCAATCCCAGCATTCGTTATGATAGCGGCAACTATGCACAGTGGGAGCAGACCGTGAAGATCGGTACTTCCCTAACCAAAGGTTTTGACACGCTGGTGCATACGCTGAATGTCGATGTATCCTATTCCAAGCCATTCGAGGCGCATAAAGAGGGCTATTATGAGGATTATGAGACCCTTTGCGGCGGTGTGGCGGGTTGGAGTACCGAAGTGTGCGACTACTACACCATCAATGAGGCGCAGGAGCAGACGCAACTCGGTCTGACGCAGTATCTTTTTGATCGAGAGGGCGGAAGGCTGTATCACAAGCTGTCGCAGCGTTTCTATTACGCATGGGATATGGAGCGCGCGGGGCTGCTTGAGAGTGAATTGGAGTGGGACGGCGGAGCGGGATGGCTCTTTTACAATGACACCTTTTACAGCCACGAGCGTCAAAAAATCTCCAAAATAGTCAATACGCTCCGCTTGGAGCGCGACCCTCTGTGGCTCAGCGCCAATTGGCTTTTTGAAGATGTCATACGCTCCAGACAGGAGATCAAGAACAGTTACCTTACCGCTGAAGCGCAATATAAGCTAAGCGATCGTTACCGTCTGGGCGGCAAATATGCCTACGATATGCAACATGCGGTCAAGAAGAATATGGAGATCGGTCTGCATTACAGCAAACGGTGTTGGGAGTTCGGCGTGCGTTATGTTGAAAACAACCGCCCGATCTTAACCAGCAATGAATCCGCTTCAGTGTATGATAAGTACCTCTATTTCACGATCGCCCTTCAACCTATGGGTGGATCAGAATTGGGTTACAAAATCAGCAATGAGCTAGAGGGTTCGTAAATGAAACTGGAAGCGAAAATCGGTCTGTTTGTCGTTTTGGGGCTGGTTGCGCTCATGCTGCTTTCAACCCAAGTGAACAATCTTGCGGGATGGAACCAGAAGGGGTATCGCATCTACGCCCACATCAACGACGCCACGGGTCTGGAGCGTCAGGCCGATGTCTCCATGAATGGGGTCAAGATCGGAACCGTCGATGCGATTGCGATGGAGGGGCGGCAGGTCAAGCTTACCTTTATGATCGCAGAGGGGGTCTTGATCGCCAAAGATTCGGTTGTGCTGGTGGCGCAAGAGAGCGTGCTGGGATCGAAGATGGTCAATATTTTGCAAGGCTCCGATCCTGCTTCGATAGAGGCCGAAGGGCTGCTGGAAAACTTCAAACAGTATGCGGCGCTTGATGAGACGAGTGATTCGGTCAATGCGGCCGCACGAGAAATTGAGCTGCTGATGAAGGATCTGCGCGAAGTGCTTGATGAGACGCGCAAAGAGGATCTGCGTCAGGCGATCACCTCGTTTAGAGGGGTTGGAGAGCACCTAGACGCACTGATTCTTGAAAACCGCGTCGCCTTGGGCGCCGCCATCGCCAACTTCCGTGATATGGGGGCTGAATTTACCAAAGCGGGCGCAACGGTCAATGCCGATCTGCCCAATATCATGAAACGCATCGATGCCTTGACCTCGCGGCTAGACAACATCAGTGCGGCGCTGGAGCACTCTTTGCCCGAGGCTGTCGATAAGTTCATCGCCATTGAAGACAACGTGACGACGATTCTTGAAGAGAACCGCGCATCGTTGAGCAACGCCCTGACTTCTGCGGACAGCTTTTTTGACAGCGGACAACACGCTTTTGACAAGGTCGATTCGCTGCTCTCGAATTTCACCGTCAGCGAACTGCAGGTGGGGATGCATGCCGAGCAGTTGATCCGTGACGCCGATTCAAAAGTTTACTTACATGTAGCCTATCTGCCCAATCCCGAAACCTATTATTTGCTGGATATGGTCTCGATGGGCGATTATACCCGTCCCGATATAGAGCCCTCGTTGCATGAAGAGGGCAAAACCTATATCAGTGCGCAATACGGCAAGCGTTTTGGTGACCTGATGATACGCGGAGGACTTATCGAGGGAACTGGAGGCATCGGGATCGATTGGTATGCCGACAAAGAGCGCTTGAAGATCTCAGCAGAGGCATTCGATTTCAATGCGGTCAACGATATTCGGGGGGAGAGGGCCCATGCGAAAGTGATGCTACAGTACCGCTTTTTGAAGCATCTTGAGGTGTACGGCGGCTGGGATAACCTGCTCAACAGCCGTGCGCAAAATATCTTTTTAGGGGTAGGCATCCGCTTTATCGACAACAACCTGAAGTATCTTTTGGGCAGCTCCGCTGCTGCGATGTAAGAGGACGTCATGAAGATTTTCGAAGACCGAGAAGAGGCGGCCAAAGAGCTGCTCGAATCGTTTCCATGCGAGCGAATGCGCAGTGAGCAGTGGCAGTTTGTGGCGATCTCTTCGGGAGGGTTGAAGTTGGCTTCGTACCTCAATAAGCGTTTGGGTTTGCCGATCGATTTTCTCTTCTCCGCATCGATCACCGCGCCGCACAACAGCGAATGCGAAATTGCGCGGGTCTGCGAAACCGAAGAGATCGTTATCCACGAAGAGCTGTGCAAGGCGTTTGGGATTCAGTTTGACTATGTCTACGGCGAAGCGACCCGTAAGCACGAAGAGAAGATTTTGCCGCAGATCTATCGCTACCGCAAAGGGCGGCCGTTTGAATCGAAAAAAGGGAAGGTAGTCTTGATCGTCGATGAGGGAGCCGAAAGCGGCTTGCGCTTGATGATGGCGCTCAAAGCGATTTTGACCCAGCGTCCCAAAGCGGTCTATGTGGCGGTGCCCGTTTTGCCTGAAGAGGTGCTGATGGAAGTGGATCGCCTGGTGGATCATGTGTTTTATGTTTCGGAAGTTGAAAACTATAAAACGACAACGTGCTATTACAAAACGCTTGAGCGTGTGGATGATGCTACCATCGAAAAACTACTTAAAATTGAAAAAATTGACAAAACAGAGAAGGAATAGTAGATGAATTATCAGGTAGAGCTAGGGCTTGAGAATAAAACGGAGTGTTACGCGTTTGATCAGGTAGCCAAACAGGCCAACGGTGCCGCGTGGCTCAAATGTGGCAAGACGGTGATTTTGGCGACAGTGGTGATTGATGAGACCGATTTTGTCGATGAGGATTTTTTGCCGCTCACCGTGCAGTACATCGAGAAGAGCTACGCGGCCGGAAAGTTTCCCGGCGGTTTTATCAAGCGTGAAACCAAGCCGAGTGATTTTGAGACACTCACTTCACGCATCGTGGACCGCTCTTTGCGCCCGCTCTTTCCCAAAGGCTTTGCCAATCCGACGCAGATCACCATTATGGTGCTCAGTGTCGATAGCGATGCGGATTTACAGGTATTGGCGCTCAACGCTGCTTCTGCCGCGCTGTATGTGTCGGATGTGGATATCAACACCTCCGTATCGGCGCTGCGCATCGCCAAAATCGACGGCGAGGTGGTCTTCAACCCCTCCATTCAGGAGCTGAAGCGCTCGACGCTCGATCTCTATCTGGCCGGTTCACGCGAAGATCTGCTGATGATCGAGATGCGCACCATCGGTAGCAGCGAAGTGGAGCTGATCGGTGCATCCATGGTCGATCCGATGATGGACCCTTCACTAGGGCTTGATACCCTGGAGAGACACAGCGCCAATGCAATGAGCGAAGAGGAGCTGATTGCTCTGCTTGAGCGTGCCCATGAGGTCTTTGATCGCTCCAACAGGGCCTACGAAGAGGCGTTTGCCTTACATGTAAAGGAGAAAAAACCGCTCGTATTGCTTGAGGAGTGCAAAAACCACGAACTCGAAAGCTATATCCGCACCGAGCAAAGTGAGAAGATCAAATCGGCGATCAACCACATGGCCAAAACGGAGCGCTCAACCGGACTGCGCCAAATCCGCAAAGCGATCATGGCGGAGCATGCGGATTGGAACGAAAAAGAGCTCAAACACGCCATCGAAAAGGTTAAGCGCGAGATCGTGCGCGAACAGATTCTCAGTGAGCGCCGACGCGCCGACGGCAGAGCACTAGATGAGGTGCGCCCCATCTCCATTGAAACCAATCTTCTCCCCTCTGCGCACGCTTCGGCGCTCTTTACGCGCGGCCAGACACAGGCGCTGGTGGTGCTTACGCTTGGTGGTGATAAAGACACCCAGATGTATGAGGATCTCACTGACAGTGGCACCCAAAACGAAGGCTTTATGGTGCACTACAACTTCCCGGGCTTTTGTGTGGGTGAGCCTTCACCCGTGGGGCCTCCGCGCCGCCGTGAACTGGGTCATGGGAACCTTGCCAAACGCGCACTTGAACCCGCGATGATGACGCCCGGTCATACGGTGCGCCTTGTTTCAGAGATTTTGGAGTCCAACGGCTCTTCATCGATGGCGACGGTCTGCGGCGGCTATCTGGCGCTTCGCGCCGGCGATATTGTCATGAGCGACACCATTGCGGGGATCGCTATGGGTATGGTGAGCGAAGGGGAGCGATATGCGATTCTCAGCGATATTATGGGGCTTGAGGATCATGACGGCGATATGGATTTTAAAGTAGCCGGTTCCAAAGAGGGGATCACTGCGATGCAAATGGATATCAAGCTCGGCGGCGTCTCGCTTGGCGTGCTTAAAGAGGCGCTCTATCAGGCTAAGACAGGCAGGGCACAGATCATCGACGTGATGCAGTCTCATGAGGGCTCCATTGAGCTCAACGAGGGCATTTTGCCGACCAGCGATCTGTTTCACATCGATCCTAGTTTTGTCGGCGACATCATCGGTCAGGCGGGCAAAACCATCCGCGAGATCATCGAGAAGTTTGAAGTAGCCATCGATATCGATAAGAAAAAGGGACACGTTAAGGTCTCGGGCAAAAACCGTCAGGGGATCAAAGACGCCAGAGCGCACATCGAAGGGATCGCCAAAGGCGAGAAAGCGCCGAAAGTGAGCTATCAGGTCGGCGATAAAGCCGAAGGAACGGTCAAAAAAATCGTCGAGTTCGGTGCCTTTATCGAACTGCCCGGCGGCGTGGACGGGCTGCTGCATATCTCCAAAGTGGCTGATCACCGCGTCGAGAACGTTGCCGATGTATTGCGCGAAGGGGAGAAGATCAAAGTGGAGATTTTGGAGTTCAAGGGCAATAAAATCAGCCTCGGACGCGCAAACTAAGCGTTTTCTTATTACATGTAAGGCAAAATTGCGCGTTTCAAGTATTCAGTAGGGATACGCAAGCCGAACGGACTTGAGCACAAAAAAATCTTAAAATGGAGAAACGTATGAAAAAAATTCTTTTCGTATTGTTCGCACTGACTGCTGCTGCATTCGCTAACGACGGCGACGTAGCCAACCAAACACTCAAAGCCTACTCAATGATCGCTGCGGGTGTCGGTCTTGGTCTTGCTGCACTTGGCGGCGCGATCGGTATGGGTCACACTGCGGCGGCTACAATTGCCGGTACTGCGCGCAACCCAGGTCTTGGCGGCAAGCTGATGACCACCATGTTCATTGCACTTGCGATGATCGAAGCTCAAGTTATCTATACCCTCGTTATCGCGCTGATCGCGCTGTATGCGAACCCATACCTTGGCTAAGCTTCGGCTTGGTCAACCCCTGTAATTTCCTCGTAATTTAAACTAAATATCAGAAACTAGCCGGTATAATTCTGGCCTTACAAAAACGCGACCGTGGTGGAATTGGTAGACACGCTATCTTGAGGGGGTAGTGCCAAACGGTGTATGAGTTCGAGTCTCATCGGTCGCACCACACGTTTCAAACTCCCTAAAATACGACATTCCAAGCCAACCAAAAAATCCAAATCATCAAGCTGCAATTATTGTCATTTTAAAAGTTATACAAGAGTTATACGACTTTGAGTTGTACGATTTTGGGTTATACGACTTTGGGTTATACGATTTTGAGTTATACGATTTTGAGTTGTACGTTTTTGGCAAATTGAGTTATACGATTTTGACAAAATAAATTCTGTGCAACCATCCCGATTTTTTCTACAATTTTAGAAAAAAGGAGGATGCCCATGTTTGGGATGCAGCTTAACGATCTCCAAGCTCTTATCAAGATGAGCAAAGATCAAGTAGTACGGATTGCACGCAAGATCCAACGCGATCTCGACATAATAGATGAGATCAGTGCCAGTATGCTGCTACTCGCATTACTTAGGCTCAATTACGCTTTGCACGAGTTTCGCAGCAGACTCTATTTGTGGTTTTGGGTGTAGATGCAAGCATTCACCCAGCAGGGTGTTAAGAGGGCAGGGTGATGTTGTCCCCGCCCCCAAGTCATCTGACCATACATATAGCTCTGTGCGTGTCCTCCTCGCTCGCTCGCGTGTAACGTGCCGTTGTCATCATCGATCTGTGACCGATGTAGCTTTGGGCCACTACAAGCGGCAGATTATGCTTGACAATCATATCCGTGATTAATCCTTGACGAAATGAGTGAGACGAGTAAGACTCGTCCAGCGTCTCATGGATAAACTCATTGAGCCGCAAGGTAAAGTTTGCCTTGTTAAGCGGTGCTGTGGGGCTTGTCGCGTGAAAAACAAGGTGGCGATCGAGGTGCGCCGGGGAAATAAGCAGCTCTGCAAAATGCAGCTTTACCGCTTCTACGGCCGTCGGACTGAATTGCAGTAGCCTTGGCTTTTTTGTCTTTGTCTTCGATCCCTCTAATTGGCACTCCCCGGTCTCTATGGCTTTTCTCAAATCTCCCACTGTCAACGTCAAAAGTTCGCCTACACGCAGTCCGAGGTAGTAGAGCAGGGTGATCGATTGGCGATGACGCTCACTCACGTGACGTTGCAGGTGATTTGAGCCTTGGGTCGCTCGAATTAGATCTTGGTACTCACTTTCCCGGATAGCCTTGCGCTGTATGGATGTGCCTTGTGGGCGACCGACTTTTACTGTGTACATCATTTGACTCCTTTTCTTGTTGCGGGTTTGGTATTTCCAAACGCCTAATGTCTTATAAAGCGAGCAAAAAAAATGCACGCGTGAAGACAACGGGCAATCGATGTAAAATTACCCCATATACTTTCATTTTACTGATAATATTAAGTTAGGTATGACACTTTAAGCTAATGGATAGAGCAGGGTATTAATTGGTTTTTTTTACTATTGTTATGCGTTTAAGGTTTCGGATCATCGATCTGCTGACCGCATGAAAACCCCTAAATATAGGGCTTTAAAGGGTGTCCGAGCAGGGCGAGGAATTATTTTAGGGTAAATTAATTGCTGGGTACATGAGGGGGTAGAGTGGGGTTTGGCTGTTGGATTTTGAGTGTATGTATAACAGTTTTTAGCAGTTTTGACAAGAGGAGCGGTTTTGACAGTTGAGATAGTGTAATGATATGTTGACGACAAACCTCGTCGATTTTGAGGGTATTTTTTGGAATAAATGCCAAGGCAGCATTTTAAACAGTAAAAGAAAATATATTTTCTTTATATATCTATAAACAGAAAAATATTTGCTATACTTTGGCATAAGGAGCTACCAATGAAAGAGCAAAGAATCGTAAACTACCGTATCGACAAAAAAGGCAGAAAATATTGGACCGCAACATACGTGGGGAAACCATGGACAGCGCAGATCGTCATCGATGATCTCACCAGTGGGTTTGAGGTGGGCCAAACCTATAGATTCCTCGCTGATGTGGAAAAAGAAAGCTCGTATTACGGCACAAAAGTCACTGTCACCGCTGTCAGTCTGAATGTGCCTGAGGAGACGGAAGCCGCGGAAGCACGTCGATCTGTCGAAAATATCGTCGCCTACATCGAAAAGAAAGCGTCGGATGGGAAATGGCACGAGATGGGCGAGACAAAGCTCGCGGGATTCGACAGCGGCCTCGTATCGTCGTATCTACCTCGCATCGAGGCCGCCAGAGAGGCCTATGAAAAAAAGGCCATCGCCTCGCTGGTGCGAAAAATAGAAGACTACGCCGCCAACGGCTTTGTCTACACTAAGGGCATCGCCGACTGCGAAGCCTTACACATAGCAAAATATCCAGACCTCATGGAGCGGGTCAACGCTGCGGTCACCAATGCCCATAAACAGCCCGCCAAAAAAAACAGCCAATCGTACCGGCCTTCGACCCCGAAAAATTGCGCACCATGAGTGACACACAGATCATGAGGCTCAAAACAAACGAAAAGAAAGCCATGTCCAAAATAGGCCTCGCCATAGCCGAGACCCACCTCAGAAATGACGAGCGGGCCGACGACTTTGTCACCTACACCTGCTACGTCATCGACATGGCCGCAGTGCGCGCGCGCTATCCATTTATGGCGGAGGGGGCCACCGAAGAGGCGATTGCGCAGCAAACCGAGTCGCTGGCCCGTGAAAAAAGAGAGAAAATGGCAGCGAAGCTTAATGCCTACATGGCAAACTACGGCATCAGATTCGGGAGTACCATCACAAAGGAGGAAGTGGCGGCGATCAAAGCTGCAAAACAGATCAAAAACCCGGTTAGGACAAAAATGTATGACGCTGACCACTTCGCCGATATCGGTGACGGCCTGATCTGGCACTACACGTCGTTTTGGCTTGATGGTAGATATGAGGGTTTTGTTGGTTATCGGAAAGATGAGATTATGCCCCTTATTGAGGGGCTTTTAGCTTTGGAGAAACAAGAATGAAGATGACAGATGTCCGACTTTGCGAGTTTGTGGGGATGACCCCCCAAAATCTCAGGGCGACCTATTCAAAGAGCAAAGACCCAAAAAAGAGGATGATGTATCTGTATATGTTTTTTGGGGCCATGCTGATCGAAGACGGCGTTGTGGATCTCGACGAAATAGCCCAAAAAAAACAGATGCTTAATCTTTTGACAGAGTATGCAGATGATTAGAAGCGAGGCAATTTACCCGCAAGAGGCTACAACGCAAGGGCCGGTAAATCCCCCTGCTGCCCCAAGCCTTACCGATAGCACCATTTTACATCAAAGCACCATAGGCGTCAAGCCCGACACTTAGACAAAAACGATGCACGTCATGATGATTTAAATTCTGTACATTTCGGCTCGAAACAGAGATAATTTAAATAAAAAAAGGAGTTAAAATGAACTCGGTACAGGCGTTCGGGTGGTATCTTATTTTTGAGGGTCTCTGGGACGCCATCAAGCCCGAAGAGCATGACAAGATCGCAAAAATGGTCTTTGGTGTCAAGGCCAAAAAGGTGGACATCGAAGCCGTTGAGCGTGCTGTGGTAGAGGCCAAAAAAGTGCAGATGCAGACAGTGTACGACTATACCGACCCGGAGATCTCAGCGCTCAGACAGCGCATTGCAGGCGCGCTGTCATACGGCAGATTAAGCGCCGGCACAAACACTGCCATCTCTGATGCACTGGATGAGCTGGATCGCCTGCAGGATCGTCTGGCCATATCTGCCGATGATGTCAAAGTGTATCTGCGTGAGGTACTTAAACAGATCAAGCACCTCGAATATGACGCACGCAAGGCGGTAAAAAATGGGTAACTCATTTCTCGATATGATCAACGGTGATTACCATTATGCAGGTCAGGATGGTGGCGGGGCAGGGCATGTCACGCACACGCCGCAGACGCCGAAGGCAAACAAAGATATGACAGGTCCGCTGTCACCGGCCACTATGCGGATCGGTGAGGTAGATGCCGCGATACGATTTATCAACTACTCTTTGCACCCTGACCGCTACACCTTCAGCCGCAGCGAGATCGCGGGGGGTAAGGCGCATTACACTCGCTTTTTAAGCGCCCACCCGTGCGGGGACAAATCGCGCAAAATTGTCCGCAAAATGCTGATCGACATGGTGGATGGAGCCCATATCACGGCGCCCGAATATATCAATCTGCTGCGCGGTATTACGCTTTATTAATTAAAGCTGTCAATGTGAATGAATGACAACTTTAAGCCCTGTTTTTTAGGAATAAATTTGCTAAAATAACAGAGTCGTACAGCTTAGATTAGTACTTTGCTGCTTTTTGACAAAACAAAAGGAGTTCGTCTTTTCTACCAAAGACTAACTGGAAACTAAATTTCCATCTTAATTAAAAGCTACATATATACGGAGAAAAAGCTCAGGTAGAGAGGGGCACATGTAGCGTTGAGATCCTTCTATGTCTGCTATTCCTACATTTACAAATAATCCAGTTGATGTTGATGTATTCGTCCAAAAAACAAAAATGATTTGGTGCGAAGAGATCGGCAACATTTCCAGCCATGCACTTGAAACTACATGGGCACAAAACGCCAATGCCATGAATTGCGTTGTCAGGAACAACATTGCTGGCAGACGCCCTATCAAGCATGTCATTGCCGCACCTACTGGCTCTGGCAAGACCCTCAGCACAATTATCTACTGCTCTATGCTCGAAAAAGACATTAAAGTTTTAGTTGTTACCAAATTAATCCGGGAAGCTGAGCGATTAGCGGCTGAAATCAACGTGAGATCAGCGGATGATAGAGCTCTTGCAGTTTTTGGTCATTCTACTATAAGTCAAGATGAGATCTTACATGCCCAAGTGCTGATCTGCACGCATCAGATGTATTACAAGCACCATAGCAAGGAGCATTGGGTTTATTCTGATCATCGTAGTCTCATTATCATCGATGAGGCGTTGGAAACGATAGAACAGCACTACATCACCAGTGTCGAATTGGACGATGTCATTCGACAGGTGGAATATCTCTCGATTGAGTTAGGAACAGATAAAATAAAAAATGCCTATGAAGTATTGATGCAATTTTCCAACAAAATCAAATCCTCTCCAGAAGGTAAATCGTTCAATCTGGTGATGAATTTTTCTAATGAGGTTGTTGATTTATTGGCGGAGGGGTCTTTCGATGCAGTGATCACGGAAATTCAGAGAGATGCATATTATCCTATTGGCATCGCCAGAAGTAGCAGTAGAGCAGTCAGAAAAAATAGCATCAGAGACTTTAAGGAAATCACTCTGATCAAAGTTCTCGGGTTGGTGTCGAGATCAAATAATTTTACCGTCTATGCAAACGATAAGAATATTTTCTTCGTCAACGAAGTGCCTCATCGTCATTCTCTAATTGTTTTTGACGCAACAGGTGATGTGGCAAGAAGCTATGAGATTAGAAGTGACCACAGGCGCGATGTCAGAATTGTCCCAAAGATAGAAAACACCAGACGATATGACCATGTTACTATTAAGATAGCCACGACTTTGACAGGTGCATCACATTTCCGAGATATCGAAAAAATCGAAAACATCATCAGCAATGTTGAATTCGGACAGCGCACTTTGTTCGTGGTGCATAAAGACAATAAACATGTCACAAAAATGAACAAAAGTCAAGAGCCTTTTACCGAGGCTCTTGCTAAATATGGTTATAAAAAGACGTACGGAAAGCGTCCAGAAGATGTGTACGAGTATGCGAATCTCGATACGGGTCAAATTTTGTCGATCACTCACTGGGGGAACATCACGGGGCTCAATGATTGGAGTGACTATGATACATGTGTGCTTTTTGGACTTTTCCACAAGCCTTTGAATGTTGCGAGAGATCAAGCTATCTCATGTACGAATGTTTATTTTGCTTTTGACGACGCGAATCAGATGGAATTGGACAAGAGCATAGAAAGTTCAGAGCTGCTCGCAGAGGTAGTGCAAGCGATCAATAGGATTCGGGTTCGAAAAACTATTGACCAGAATGGCAATTGTGATGCTGCCAATATTTACGTCATGCTTGATTTCCATGGCGTGGAAGAGATGGTCGAAAAGCTGAGATCTTCCATGCCGGGATGCTCTATTAGTGATTGGGATGGCGTTAAAGTAAATAAAAAAAGCGCACAACGTAAAGACTACTTCGCAGAAATCATCAAACCTTACCTGATAAATGAGAAAAGCAGCATCAAATCGAGTGATCTTGTAAAAATGGTCTACGGTGAGATTACACCAAGAGCGAAGAATCGGGTTAAAGAGATTTTAAAAAAGAACGCACAAGAGATTGCATCACTTGGTTATCATATGCTCGAAGAGAGAATCTATTCAGGAAGACGCCCTGCATTGGAGTTGTTTTTGATATGTGTTGTTGACGATACATTTTTTTTGTAAGGTTGTTCGAGTAATTAGGGGTGTACTTGGCGGCTTAATTGCCCAGCTCGGATCAAGCCCCTTATGGGGGTTCGGAACAATCGAAGTCCTCTAAAAAGTTTCCACCACCTCAAAACAAGAGCCCATAATGGAAGCGAGACAAGCTCGCTTGAACGTCTGTCTAAAATGTTTCCACCTCGTGCTTGGGCACCAATCCGGTCGCCTCTGCGGCTGAGCTCCTTATAGGGTCTCGGAACAATCGTTACATCCCATTTCAAGAGCAAGAGCCCATAAAGGACGCGAGACAAGCTCGCACGTAATCAGCCCTAATCTGCAATGACATGAAAGTATAAAAACACCAGAGCTAAAAGAGCAAGAGTGGGTGAGGGTATTATATGCGTTGTAGGCTATTTTTTTGAGCGTTGATATTTTTAGTCGAGTGTTCGGTTTAGGGGCAGGGCTACCGTGAGAGGCGAACTCATGATTATTCCGAACCCCTATATAGAAAAAGTCTAATAGGGGTTCGGAATAATCAAAATAATATAAAAACAACAAAAACTAATTGACAAAATGCAACAACCGCAAAGCCCAAGCTGACAGTCAACGGCGACAGCCGCGCATTGCAGGAAAAACCCACAGACCCAAGAGACCGCACCGCAAAGTCAGAACCAAAGAAGGCGGTGAAGCCGCCGCAATTGTAGGAGAAAAGAACCGCAAAGACCAAATCGACACACAAAGACGGGACAATCGAATCAAACAGCAGAGAGGCGAATCCATGATTATTCCGAACCCCTATATAGAAAAAGTCTAATAGGGGTTCGGAATAATCAAAATCCTCTAAAAAGTTTCCACCTCGAAATAGCCTAAAACGAACTTACCTACCCTTAGGTATGGCCTTATGGGGCGTTGGCAGTCGAATATCCATACAAGAGAGACGGAGCAGGCTCACGGACGTGTAGAGTGCATCGTGCTCTTTTGACTGCCAGTTTGGGCTTTGCGGTTAGGGGTGTCTTGGTCTGCGGCTCAGTCGCTGTGATTTTTGCCATAATGCGGACGGCTATCGCCGCCGAATGTCAGCTTGGTTTTGTCGGCTCGGTATAGGCACCTAAGCTCGCCCACACATAGGTATGCCTTTGCAGGACGCCGGCAGGCGTTTGCTTTGCAGGTGGAAACTTTTTAGGCTTCGGCGAGCAGACGCATGTCGGTGCAAGCAAGCTGCAGCAGGCTCACGGACGTGTAGAGTGCGTCATACTCATTTGCCGTGATGAGGCGGTGGTAGAGCAGGTCGGCGATGACAGCGATGATCTCGCGGCGCTCGGCGTCTGGATCTGGAGTTGGGCTGGTTTTTTGGAGAAAATCATTCGCCAGATAAAACGACTCCGGCGCGTGGTCCAGCAGCATTTCGATCAGCGATGAGGGCATGGATTGGTTGAGCTCAAAGTCCCTGTCATCTCGCATCAGCATTTTGGCACTCAAAATCAGCATCAGTGTGTCGTAGTTCATTCTTCACCTCCTTCTTGGTCTGGTTGGAGAAAATAGAAGTCAACCATACCCATGTAGTTTTTGACGGCCTGCACGATCTGCGTAGCCGTATCCTCCGCTGTTTTGGGGTTAATTATGCGGCTGTCAACGAGCCTGTCAAGTGTCTGGATAGATTGCGTCAGCGCATTGATGATGAGGGTGTTTTGGTGCATTTGTTGGCGCTGTGCATGTAGCGCAAAGTTGGCGATCCGATCCCTTTGCCGCTCGTAGTCCCCCACCATGTAGCTTTCGAGCTTTTGGAGTTCGGCGATGATGTCCTCTTCGGGCACATTGCTCAGCGATTTGCCGAAAGCCTCGAAGCTGAGACGCTCGGCGACATAGAGGATGATGTCTGGGCGCATCATGACCCGATGCAGCGCCGCGGTGATGGGTAGGTTGTTGTACATTTTTTACTCCTGTTTTTGTAGGCCTTATTGTAGGCCGTCGAAAAAGACCGGCTGGGCCGATAGTATTTTACGGACTTTGTCCCGATCAAAAATCGTGACCCGCGAGTCACGGGCGATCATCTGGTCGATCACATCTTGGTCTCGTCTTGCGTAACGCATCAGCTCTTGGCACACCTGATCTTGCGACCCTAACATTTTGCACACCGGGTGATCCCGATAAACATATCCGCATGCCAAATATGGCATGCGATCGATATAGTCATCCGGGTAATTGGCGATATACAGGCTCGCGTCGGCAAGCACATCGTCGTGATTTGGGTAGGGCATTTTGATGGTCCTATTGCCGCATACATGCTCCTCGACAAAAAAGTAGTAGTAGGCGTAGTATGCCCGCAAGACGAGCGCGGCGTAGGTGACAGCGTACTCTTTGTGCAGTTGCATTTACACCTCCTATTGTATGTCATATTTATAACACTATATGCGCGTTATGTCAAGAATTAAAGCGCTTAAATGATCTCTATCGCGTTAATTATGTGCGTCATAATGCTTAAAACAACAAGGACGACACATGATCAAGACATTAAGCATTACCGCGGCACTTATTCTTGCCGCATCGGCGCAAACCCTGTATCTAAAATCTGGGCCTGTAGAGCTCAAGCCCGTTGAACAAACACGATCTGCCGGTAAAGTGCGCTACTACGAGCTTGCTGACGGTACCAAAGCCGGGGTCGGGGATATAGCGCTTGTAAAGGCCGATCTGATGGACGCTGCGGTAGCACATATTTTCGGGCGTCACGGGGCGGAGGTGTTGCGCGTATATCCGACCGGATTGGTTAAGGTGCGCGCCAGCGATGTGCTCACGATGGTCAGTGAGCTTAACGCTTTGCCCGCTGTAAAATTTGCCGAGCCGTCATGCAGCTCCCCTATTTGCTCCACCCTGACTTTTGTCATCACAGCTGTCAAATGACCCTTACAACCTTGCAAACATACCTCGAAAGCCGTGACAGTCAAGGCCGACAGATGTGGTATGACATTGATATCACAGATGCACACAAAATCCGCGATCGACTAAATCAGTGACTACACGCCGAGATATCAGGATGTGGCTGGCCGGGTTTGATGCCTACAGATCAAGATGAATGTCACCGGACATTTCGCGCCGGTGACGTTCATCGACAAGAAAGCTGTCATCCACTTCTTCTACTACAAGCACCAAATCGCAAGTCTTTGTCCCGATCCCGAATACAGAGAGTTGATCTACAAGTACCAAGAAAAAGATTTCGCTGAGATCCTGAGGTAAACTACCGTGGATGGGATTTGAAATGTCTTTTCTGATTTGAAGACTGCATCTTTTTAAAACTCAAGCATTCAAGCTTTTTTGATGATTCCACATCACATCAAAAATGAACTCTTGATAGCGTTTTTGAAAACTATCATCATCGACAAACTTCTTAAAAATCTCGGTATGCGTGAACATCAGGTTCTGCATTACTTCCTGCAATCTTTTGTCAAGAGCTATTTTTGCATTCTGTCTGTCAGAATTTTTCATTGTATTAAGCATAGCGCCATCCGATTGCAACGATTGCGGAATGTCTTGCGTAAGTATCTGATTTACCTTGTCGGGGTCAGCCCATTTGATATCACCAAACCGGACATTAAATGCTTTAAGAATGCTTTCCAAGCTATCTCTCTCACCACCACCCTTGCCACCGCCCGGTTCAACTGGAGCAGGGTCAACAACTCCATCTTCATCATTCAGGCCGATATCTGTCTTTTTGTCACGGCTGAGTCTGTAGCTGTCCATATTGACCGTTTCAATAATATTCTCATCCTCTTTGTTGCTTTCAATGTGCAGTTTGGGTATTAGCAGTTTAAGATAGAGCCACATTTTTTCCCATATCTGCTTCTTGAAGTCAAGTAGCTTTGAAAGATAGCTATAGGTTCTGACAAAGGATTTGGCCTTAACCTTGAAATCAATCTTCTCATCTTCGCCCAGCTCACTATCAAAAATCGCCACACCCCTATCAATGATGGCATCAATATCCGCTCGATTGTTCTCTTTCGAGTAATATGCTTCAAAGAGCCTGTCCAAATCTTCTTGACTAAAAAGCTGATACCCTTCGAGGCCATCTTGCAGGTCATTCAGTTTATTCGGGTCAGTTCCTTCGCTCAGAATCGTGGTGGTAAAATACGGGTCGAAAGCTTCCTTGATTTCTTCAGTCGTGTTGTAAAAATCCAGAACAAAAGTATCGTTTTTGTATGGTTTATAGGCTCGGTTGAGTCGTGAAAGTGTCTGAACAGCCTGAACATCCGCCAGCTTCTTATCGACATACATTGTATGCAGCAGCGGTTCGTCAAATCCTGTCTGGTACTTGTTGGCAACAATCAAAAATCGGTATTCAGCCTTCTTGAACTGTTTGGGTATGTCGCTAATACCATCCTCAAAAGGGTTCATGCTTACTTCGGTGTAATCGATTCCCTTGTAGTTCTTTGTTCCTGAAAATGCAACGATAGCTTTATAAGTTGAGTTGATTTCCTTCAAGTATTCATCGAAAGCCTGTCGGTATTTGATGGCACTCTCAATACTTTTGGTCACCACCATCGCCTTTGCTTTTCCATCAATGAGATGTTTGACATCCTTATGAAAGTGGTCAATCATCACACGGGCTTTCTGACCTATAGAAAACTCATGACCCTCAACGTATGCGCGAAGCTTTTTCTGTGCCTGCTTAGTTTCAAAATCCGGGTTGCCCTCAACTGCCTTAACGAGCTTGTAATAGGAGTTGTAGGTCGTATAGTTTTTCAGCACATCAAGAATGAACTCTTCTTCAATGGCCTGTTTCATTGAATAGAGATGGAACGGATAGTATCGCCCGTCATCACCCTTGCGACCAAAGGTTTCGAGGGTTTTATTTTTCGGTGTTGCGGTAAAGGCGAAGTAGCTTGCATTAGTGAGCATTTGGCGAGACTCGACAAGATAGTCGATATAACTTTCCGTATCAATATTGCCTTCTTCATCCCGCAACTCTTCAATATCCTTGTTTGCAAGTACCGCGTTCATTTTTGCTGCGTTGTCACCGCTCTGAGAACTGTGAGCCTCATCGATAATAATGGCAAACTTGGCATTGGCAAGTACGCCAATCTCCTGTAGAACAAAGGGGAATGTCTGCACGGTAGTAATAATGATTTTTTTTCTGTTCGCCAGTGCTGCACCGAGTTGCCCACGCTTCGTATCTGACTTGCCGGTAATGGCCTCCACAACATTCTTGACCTGTGCAAATGCCTTGATATTGTCTCGTATCTGCTTGTCCAGTACCGTTCTGTCCGTTACGACAATGATGCTGTCGAAAATTGCCTTGTCTTCATTGTCATGCAGGCCTACAAGCTGATGCGCAAGCCATGTAATACTGTTCGACTTGCCTGACCCGGCGGAATGCTGAATAAGATAACGTTTCCCTACACCCTTTTGTTTTACGTCGGAAAGTAACTGCCGAACAGCGGTTAGTTGATGATACCGTGGGAATATCATCTTCCTTTTGGTTTTACCTGTATCAGGGTCTTTTTCAACCAGAAGCTGGGCAAACTTCTCGATGATGTTTGAGAGTGACGATTTGGTTAATACCTCTTTGTACAGATAGTCGGTCTTGATGCCACTTAAATTTACTGGATTTCGTGCACCGTATGGTGGATACGGTCTGCCTTCATTTTGTCCTTTGTTGAAAGGGAGAAAAAAAGTTTTTTTACCCTTGAGTTCAGTGGACATAAAGACATCATCGGTATCAGCGGCAAAGTGCACCAAACATCTGCCAAAGTTTAGCAACAAGTCTTTTGGATCTCGGTCATTCTGATACTGCCTGATGGCGTGCTTGACTGCCTGTCCTGTGAAGGCATTCTTCAGCTCCATCGTAACCACTGGAAGACCGTTGATAAAAATTACAAGGTCAATGCGGTTTGCATGAGCATCGCTGTATACCAGCTCTTCCGTGACGCTGAAGATATTGGCATCATAGTTTTTCTTGCTGGCCTCATTAAGCGCACTGACCGGCTCAGGATAGAAGAGCTGGACGGTTTTGTCAAAGTACTTCACCCCTTTGCGCAGGGTTTCGACGATGCCATCATTGCGAATTTTTTTATCAAGTCTGACCAGAAATGCCCGCTCGCCCTTGCTTTGAATCGTCGCCAGTGTTTCAGGTTGGGTTTCCCTCAGGAAAGAGATGAGTTGAGCTTTGTTGATGGCGAACTCTTTTTCGAAGTCGGTTGAAAAGCTCTGAACATAATCACCGCTGTCAGTCAGCTCTTGAATAATGAGTTTCTGGAAGCCTTTTTCACTTGTGTCAGCGTGTGTCATTTACTCTCCCTTAGGTGCATACTTTTCAAGGATTTTTTCGTTCGTAGCAGATAACTTTTTATTGGTGCCATCTTTAAAAAGCTTATAAAACCAATCTGGAATCAAGACTGAGCGAATTCTATTTTCACTGTATATGTAATCCTGATAAATACGGCAGCGCTGCTTTTCGTTAATAGCTTTAAAATTTTCACAATCGTGCAATATTTTTTTATCGACACTCCTGTTTTGAACAATTTGCCGATTCAAATTTCTTGATGTTTTGAAACTTAGATAAAAGAGTGGAATCAGTGGGAAGACGATAAATATTAGTGAGTCCTGAAAAGACATATTGAAATAAAAAGCTATGGATATAGCGAATAGCGCAATGAAGCCTATAAGCAGGTCTGTAAGCACTTTATATTTGGTTTTCAGTTCATTGCCCCAGATAATATTCATTCGCTGTGCAATTAATACTTTTAAGTAATGCGGGGCATCCCGTTCCTCACCATACCAATTTTGCAATGCTTCATCATCTCCTTTGAATGCTTGCTGTCCATCGAATATTTTCTCTTCACTGATGCCTTCCAGAATCAGTACATCATTTCTGTGGATATCAAAGACGCGTACATCAAATTCCTCTTGCGCTTTCGCTCCATGGGCGATGAACTTGTCTGCGTATTGCTCCAAAAAGTACATAATAAGAATCCAAACCAGTCCAATACTGATAACAAGAGCATCGTATTCGAGTTCGATGCCAGCAACATTTTTTGCGTAGCGATAGCCCATATACACCAAAGGCAATACAATACTTACTATGAGCACTACAGTTTTGATATTTTTTGCTTTTGAATAAAAATAGCGCATCGCTCTGAGAAGTTCGAGGTTGGTTCCCATGTTTTGATTTGCAAACATCAATATCCCCATTTATCCGTATTGCGGAAAATCGCTTCCAAATATCTCGCGCCATTTGGCAATAGCCTTACGCATATCTTGGTCATTTGTTTCGAATGAGATGGCTTGTTTGGCTTTATCGTAAGACTCTTTAGCCTTTTCAGATATTTTTTGCCTGTCATACCAGCCATGAGTATTGATGTCTCCTTGAAAACCTTTGGGGTCCATTACTGGGTTGTAAATAGCATTTTCTAAATGGCTCCAAAAGTCTCGTAGTTCAAAATCGATGTATTCGGAAACTTCATACTTTGAATCATAAAAATTAAGAATCATAATTTCGAAGAGGTATGAAGACATAGTGGGCATTGTCGGTCTTTTTTGCCAGTACTTCAGAGTCCGAATAATTTGAAGTATTTTGCCGTTATGTTTTTGGTTTACACTTGATACGTTCGTCTGGTCAACCCGAGGGTCTGTAGCTTTCCAGTTGCCGCTTCCATCGGGAATCAAGTAAAAATCAGCAGTTGTAAAAAATGCTGGGACAATGTCAAAGTTCCATTCATAAGAAGTAAGTGAAAGTGTGGCTGCCTCTTGTCTTCTATGGATATCAGCCTTTTTATAGTGCTCAATTTCTGACAAACCACTTACCAATTTGTTGATAAGCTTTCTTGAATTTAATATACCATCATCGCACATTGGCCATAAATATTTTGCATCTTCAGGAACATGGATGACATATTCTTTGCCATATGAGTATTCAGTGTAAGTCGCTCCTGACGCTTTAAATGCCAATAACAGGTCAATATCATCTAATTCTCGAATCTTCGTATTTCTTGCGAAAGAGCCAAATTTAATGTGTTTTTCGTCGTAAAGAAAGGGAAAGTCTAATATTTTTGTAGGAAGCTTACAGAGCTGTTCTATTAGCCAATTACGGCTTTTTCGTGCTGTTTTAGTTCGTTCTGAATCCAGATTGACATAATCGCGGTTGAACTCGGTAAATGCCCCATTGACTGTTGTTGCCACTACATCATCCTTTTCCTATTTGAACTCATATCTGCCCAGCTCTCTTCGTAGGTAGTGGTTGAACGGAATAAGCCCGTCGTGCGAAAGTCGTCCTATCACGATGGATGGTTTAATGCCCAAGGAGTCGGCAAATGCCGTTACTGTCGCCTTGGTAAAGCTTCCGCTCATGGCAAACGCTTTGAACTCCTTCATCGGAATCAGAAAGTCCCGCGCGAATTCGTCGGCCTCGCGCTCTTGCTGTTGAAGTTCAGGCGTGTTATAGCCGTTTTCAAGGAACATCTCGCGCTTGTTGTGCAAAAGGATATGCCCAAGCTCGTGAAAGAAGCTGAACCAGAAGATATCCGAAGTCTTTCCTTTTAGGCTCATCATGACGACGGCTTTGTCGCGGTTTTCTATCCAAAAGGTTGCTCCGTTGACACCACTGTTTTTAAAGTGCGGCAGCATCACGAACGCCACACCGCATGAAGCCAGCAGCGCTTTACACTCTGTAATCGCTTCGTTGATTTCCCTGTTCATGGATGCCCGAAGCTCCGGCAGGATTTTTTTGAACTTCGTTTTATTGAATGATTCGGTTTCGATGGACTCTGCCGCCAACCTGCCAGCCTGCACCCACGATGCGATGCTCTCATGAAAAATATTTTTATGATTCGTGACACGAAAGGCGCTCTGATATGCCCCGACGTGCTCAATGCGAGAAAGCTGTGCCACCGCAAAGAAGCGTCTCAGCTCATTAACCCGCTCTATCACGTTGCGAGTCGCTTTGACGAACCCATACTTCGCCAGTTCCGCATACGGGAACTTTGAGAGCAGGGTGCTTTCTTCTTCCATGACTCTCAGCTCTTCCTGTTTCGCAAGTACCATCTGGTACTCCGCTTCCAACCCTACCCAGATATGGGCGGGAACTCTCAATACATCCTCCAGCTCTATCGCCGTAGTCGGCGTAATGCTCTTTTTGCCCTTAATGATTTCATTAACGGCCTGTGTTGGTCTGCCAAGCCTCTTGGCGAGTTCAGCCTGACTCATACCAACCTCTTCCAGCACCTCTTCGAGATATTCGCCGGGGTGTATGGCTAAATCTGATTGATAGGTATTAGTCTCCATAGTGCTTACTCACTTCCTCGATTTTGGCGATATCGAACGAATCGCCGTCGTTGGTAATAATCAAACGCCAAAAGCCTGTGAGCTTGATGGCGTATTCTCCTTTTCGGTCTCCTGTCAACGGGTGGAAGTCCCACCCCGGCAAAGAGTAAAGTTCGTCGAAGTTCTTAGCTGCTTTTAGCGTATTGACCCGCATAATGAACTTTCGTGCAATCTGCGAGCCGTAAGCTTTCACCGCTTCGCTGCTGTTCTCATACTGTTTCTGAAGTTTTTTTGTCCGAAAGCTTATTTCCAATATCGACTCTTTTTCTTCACCCTTTAGGTGAATTGTATCATATATTTTCTACGACTTTGATTTTTCCCGTCACGGCATTGGATATAAGGCTTTGGCGGTACTCTTTAAGGGAGGCAATTTCTTTCTCGATAAGGTTGATACTCTTCTCTGCTTGTTCATTGACATCGGATATATGACTCACAATTTGACGTTGTTCTTCAAGAGGAGGCAGACCTATAAAATAATTAGCTAAAAAACCCGTCGCTATTCGTTTTTGTCCAGCTGAACCATGCATATTGGCTTCAGCGATTGTGCGAAGCTTTTTGTCTCTAAGAATGGAATGCAAATATGCAGCAATGATTTTTTTCGTTGCTCTGAACACAATAAACTCGGTACTCCCGTATCCAATATTATGAGTCAAGTTTTGCACGATGGCACAATTCCCATTTTCCATGCAAGGAGTGATTTTCGCAAATATCACATCCTCGTTTCTAAAGGCTGTATATCCTTGTGCAATTTCGCTCAGCGGTCTGAAGCTGTACTTTTTAATTCTTCCATATTCTTCGGAAACGTTTTCCATTGGTACAAACTCAATTTGTGTGTTTGGCTGTATGCCTTTTGCCTTTGAGCTTGGGTTAATTCGCACAATATGCTTGATTTTCCGAATCTCCCAATGCTCAGGAATCTCACCAAGCCATTCAATACAGCTATCTTTACATGTAACGCTCTCATCCAAGCCACGAGTGACGGCTTTGTTGATAGCAGCTGTGCGTCGCTCTTTTAGTAACTCAATGAGTTTTTCCTGTTTAGCAATGTGGGCATCGATTTGGGAGGTTTTTTTGTTGATGAACTCGGCAATGGCTTTTTGTTCTTTGGGAGGTGGAACCGGCACAACAAAGTTGTTGAACTCATCAGCGGGTAAGCGCCATCTTCCAAGCTGTGAACTTCCTTGTCCGAAAGCAAAGAAAATTTTATTTTTATATCCCGTTTGAAAGAGGTGCAGGTAGTACTCTTTCACCTGAGTATCATCTGTTAGGGTAAACACCCTGTAATCAGGACTTGTTACGCCATCGTATTTGGAAATATCGACATAGCCTGTCAGTAAGTCCATATGGTTCATGGCAAAATCGTTTTTCTCGACAATCTGGTATTTGGAGTAATCCATAGCGAGTTGACCTTCGCCACTGGTGATGTCCTTGACCTTTATACCGCTTTGAGTAATAGACAATACGTCCCAGTCGGTTGTTCCCGCAATTCTCTTTTTGATTTTGAATAGAAATTTGATTCTTCGTGTATCCCAATGTTCGGGGATGTCTCCCAACCACGCCTGAGCGCTATCTTTGTAAGTGTCGTATGGCTGGTACGTCATTACAAAATCTCATTCAACTGCATCTGCGTTTCGCCCATCAGCCTCTTGATATCGCTGGCAATAGCATTCAGCTCCCGGAGCGGCGTGAACGTGTAAAAATATTTTGTGAAGCTGATTTCATAGCCGACTGTGGTTTTGGAATGGTCTATCCAAGCGTCTTCAACATAAGGCAGTACTTCTGCCTCAAAATAGGTCTGGATGTCGTCTTTTAGTGGAACACTTTCAGTGTCGCGCAGTTCGCTGTCGGGCTCATAGGAGATGGTGCCGTCTTTCTCTTTTTTCTTTATGACCTTCTCCGCGTTTTCATCACGTACACTGACGGCATTTATAATCTGCTTTTTTTCCGGTGCAGAGAGCTTGATGTCCAAGGCTTTAAGCGTCTTGTCCAGCTCTTTGGAGAAACGGTTGAAGTCCATAAAGACAGTATCGCCGAAATGCTCCAGCAGTTTGAGCGCCACTTCATACAGCTCGCGTTGTTTTTTCCATACGGCTATGTCAAGCAGCTTCTTTTTATTGGCAGGAGTAATACTGATGTCGTGCATCTCAAAATGCTTTTCTATCAGTTCCTTGTGCTGTTTGATGTTGGTGTATACATCATCGCCGAAACGCTCCAAGCACCACTGCATCTCATCTTGAATGGCATCGAGGAATAAAATATTATGAATGGCTTCAGGGGTAAACTGAACCCTGAGTCTCAAAGGCCGTTCAACGGTGATTTTGTTGTAGCCGAAGTCGCTGTTGTCAAAGATTTTGCTTTTGTCGCTCTCTTGGAACTCGGTATAGATATCGGTAATAAGGTCAATGTGCTCAGGCTTCAGTTCATACGACTTGGCTCCCAGTGATTTACGCATCTTGTCATAATGCTCACTGGCATCTATAAGCTGAACTTTGCCCTTGCGGTGTTCGGGTTTGCGATTGCTCAAAATCCATATGTAGGTATTGATGCCCGTGTTGTAGAACATATTTTTCGGTAAGCCGATGATGGCTTCGAGGTAGTCGTTTTCAATGATGTAGCGGCGGATTTCACTCTCTCCACTTCCCGCGTCACCCGTAAAGAGTGCCGAACCGTTGTGAACGGTGGCTATGCGGCTTCCAAGCTCCGTGGAGTTCTTCATTTTGGAAACCATGTTCATCAAAAAGAGCAGCTGCCCGTCCGAACTGCGCGGAACACCGACGCTGAAACGGTGGTCGAGAATGGTCTTGTTCTCCCCGACGATGGCATCGTAATCGATTTTCCAGCTTTTTCCATAGGGAGGATTGGAGAGCATGAAGTCGAACTTCTTGTCACCGAAGCCGTCATTGCCCAGCGTCGAGCCATAGGCGATGTTTTCGGGGTTGTCGCCTTTGATGAGCATATCTGAGGTACAGACGGCGTAGGTTTCAGGGTTGACCTCCTGCCCAAAGAGTTCGAACTTCGCCTTCCCGCCCGTAAGCTCTTGGGCGTAGAGTTCCGCTTCAGTCAGCATCCCGCCGCTTCCACAGGCAGGGTCGTAGATAAGATATGAGGCATCTTTGAGCTTATCGGCGATGGGAATGAACATAATGTGAGTCATCAGCTTGATGATTTCACGCGGGGTGAAGTGCTCTCCCGCTTCTTCGTTGTTCTCCCCATTGAATTTACGAATCAGCTCTTCGAAAACATAGCCCATACCCAGATTGGAAAGTCCCGGAAGCTTTTCACCCTTGGAGTTTTTGCTCTCATGAGGGCTTAGGTTAATGTCTTTGGAGCAATACTTCTCGATGAGCGCGAAGGTGATACCCGCCTCTTCCATCGTCTGAAGCTGATTGCGCAGCTTGAACTTGGAGATGATATTTTGCACGTTGTCGCTGAAGCCGTCGAGATAGTTTTCGAGATTTGCCACGATATTGGACGGGTCGTTGAGCAGGGTTTCGAAGGTGAATTTCGAGTAGTTGTAAAACGGCAGCTTCGTTATCCCTGTCAATGCTGATTTGTTGTCGATTCCGTTGTCTTGAAGGAACTTGTAGGTCTTCAGCGTTTCCTCTTTGGTCGGCACCAAGAGTACGTCGAGACGACGCAGGACAGTAAACGGCAAGATGATGTCGCGGTATTTTCCCCGCGTGTATACGTCTCTTAGCACATCGTCGGCGATGCTCCAGATAAGGTTGACGGTTTGGTTATGGACTTTATGGTTCATGGTTTCTCTGCATATCATTTTTGGGCACATTTTACCAATTAATAACTTCAGGAATATCAGAACCACTCCTTGCTCGGGAAACAACACGGAAAAATTTCTAAACGAACAGGTAGTAAGGCGATGGCTTGATTTGACAGGGCTACATGACGTCTTGCATTTTAATCATTTTATTTGCCGCTTAAAGTTAAGATTTGGTGATACCTATCAAACTGAATGCATTCATGAAATATCTGCTGAGTGTCATATTTGTTCTTGCTTTGACAACTGTGTTGTTTGCGGTCTCCAACGGCCGCTATGTCGGGTCTTTGCTTATTTGTGACAACGGATTAGAAGAGAGAGGAGGGTGCTGTGTAAACTCAAATGGGTCCAATCAGTCCACACAAGGTTATGGATACTCTGGAGGTGTTGGCATCACCAGCCCTTCAAGGCCATATTCTTATGGAGGGGCATCTGGCTTTAATTTCAACAATGCACCTTCCCCATCTTATAAGCCAACAAGCGGAAGCACATACGACCTCACCTCCGGGAATAGCTATACGTGGAGCAAGGGCTATGATGGCACAACACATATGAGTGGCATGAACCTGAACACAGGATCAACGTGGAGCGCAGATTATCAAAAAGACGGCTCAATGAGAGGCTTTGACAGCAAAATGAATATGTGGAGCTACGATTCAGGCTCTGGCACCTACATCAACTATGGCACGGGAAGGATGTGCATAGGCAAGGGCGCTGCAAGAATTTGCAATTAGTGGCCATGTCATTTGATTCGACCCATTTCACGCAAAAGGAACCGCATGCCCATTTCTACCGATACTGCACAATGGCAAGAGAATATGCATCTGGCATATATGTTTGAAAATCCTGATAACCAAAATCATCACTATATGGGCTCCCACTGGGACGGCTTTTTTGACGATCTCGATGACCGCATGCCAAGTATTGTTCAAAATGCAGAAAACTCAAAAATAAGGAACGAGGAACCTGTTGCGCCGATTCCATTTGAGCCGGCGTTTGACCTGCCGCGATGCCGTCAGCTTTGCTATCCTGATGCAACAAACGGTTATGCCTATGTGATTGGCGTAAACAAATCGGATCGCTCCCAATTTCTTGCTTCGCTTTATCCGCTGATCAACGCCGGTGCTCTGCTTGAAGGTACTTTGGAGGAAAATGATGTTATTGTCTGGGAAGGTGGATTTGAGGCCCAGATCAATTTTCCGCTTGGACCGGCATCGATTTCGTTTTATGACACTGGTTTTTACAAAAACTGGCCCTTGTATGCAGCAGGCGAGCGTTATACATTTCGTACGATAGGAATTGCTTACTACGCGATGAGGCCGGAGCAAATGGAGATGGAGATTGAAGTTACGGATATTCAGCGGCGAATCTATCAAATTGAACCAGACCAGAAAACCATGACTTTGAGCCTCAAAGGAATGGTTTCCATTGTACCTGTGGAAGGTTGGGATATTGACGAATTTAGCATCCGTGGCGTAGTAATGGCCGTTGAAGAATACATTGCGCTTGAGTTTCCCGGCTGGATTCTCACCATGCAAGTAGTACGAAGAGGAGATGACGGATTCAATCTTGATGTGTTTGTTTCAAAAAAAGCTTGGGAGTCAGAAAGTGACCCTAAAATAGGCGATGATGTTGAAGCAAAAATCTGGCTGCAGGGTGAACTCGCTAAGGTATTTTAAAGCTCTTTCGATCATACTGAAGGTTGCCATTCCAACCATTGTGGTCAACTGAGCAAAAGGTTAGAAAGTGAAATTTCCAACCATCACACATGCTTTCCTGAAAATGTCAGAATTATAATTTTCTAACCTCAGAATGCACATAGACAATAAGACTATATAACTTTTTTGGGGTTCTATCTGGGGTGTTTCGAGCTGTTAAATGAAAGAAATTGACATAAGTTAGATGTCATTGTTCGACGAGGGCTTGGTAGCCCTCTTTGATATCAAGTATTTGTTGGCAAAGATCGTCAACCTGCTTGATCATCTTTCCACGCAGATCGCTTGGCGCGGATCTCAGAGCGTACATCTTCTCCCCGATAATGGTGCCCACGAAAATATCGCATATGCTATGGTTGGGTGATATTGGTGCGGGCGCGGAGCTTGCGCATGACGCGGAGCACCTTTTTGATGGCTTCGGCGTCTCTTTCGCAGGCTGCTATCTCTTCGGCGAGTGGTGCGTTGACAGCGCGCACCTCCCCAAGCAACTTTTCAAAATCGGCGAGCATCTTGGCATTTTGCACCTTGAGTTTTTCAAGCCGGTCTGTCAACTTTTGGGTTAAGGCTGCCTCACTGTCACATAAGTGACCTGCGCTAACGCGCTGCGTGATCAGTATCGCAGCCTCTTGATATTCGGCCGCGAAAGCGTCAAACATAGCCTGCCTCTCGGCAGTGTAGTCGATTGCCCACATTTTCCCCGATTTTCGCCACGTCAGCGGATCTGCCTCGCCGGCGAACAGCGCCTTAAACTCGTCCTTAAATTCGTAGGGCACCGACATGAGCAAAGTATCGGTGTCCCCCTTTGTCACGCGCTCAGATCGTAGCCTCATGCGGCTTGGCCTTCCGCGCGCAGAGAGAGCGAGTGCTTTGCGGCGGAGCGCACAGCCGGGTCTCTATCTCTTGACAGCTCGTAGAGAGTCTTTGTTTTGGTGTAGGGGTTTGCGGCTACAGCGGCGCGGATATCAGGGCGCAGTGATGTAGTCAGATAAGCAAGTTGGTATTCGTCGTTGACAGATGCGATTTCGATTGTGCTCATTTTGTGTCCTTTGTGTTTTGTTTTTTTACAGTAAACAATATGACATACATATTTGAGTTTTTGTAGATTGGGGGATGGGTATTGAGCGTAAGTGCTCAACATACCGAAATTAATGACTCGTAAACGAGCGTCAGTGTGCCATCATTATTTATGCGGTAACATCCAGCTCCAACGCCGCAGCACTCATAGGCTATCTCGCCCGCTGTGTATTTGCAGTCTGGCCAAAACATATAGCCGATGTCCATTTGGGACACGTCTATAATGTCGTTTTGACCAAGCACGTCAAGGATCGGCGCGATGCCGAGCTCGCAAGCAGCTTGCAGCCTGTGCATGCCCTCAATTGCCATGTAATAATCCTTGCAATCAACGACTCTGATAGTTGGTGCGCCCATTGTCTGCATGAGCCTCTTTACCTCGTCGAGATGCTTTTGGTCGGGCTTATTGATAGTGTATATTGCCGTTATCATGCTGCAACATCCAGCAGCTCTTCGAGCATTTCGATTCGGCCGTAGTCGGCAAACATCTTGGCTATGACGGCGCCACACACTTTCGCGGATGGGCGGACAGAGTAAACCTCGAACGTATCGTTCAGCCCTTCACCAGAGAGGATAAGAATTTCGTTTTCCATTTTTTGTCCTTTTTGTTTTCATAAGTATAGCATAATGCTATTAATTTGTTAAGTGTAAATGTTGCAAAATTGCGGTTAAACAGGGCTAAAACAGAGATTAGTTTTGAATACTAATGGGATGCTAAGAAATTATGGTGAATGATGTGTGTGGTCATCTGAGCGCGGGGGTCGTGCCATTTTAACGGCTGGATGAAAGGTCTGTGCAGGTGACACCGAGCACATCAGCAAGACTTTCGGGTTGCTCTTTTGCCCAGCGCGCGATGTTGACGTGGCTGATCCCGTGCTTGTGCATGATGGCTGCGAGTCGATATGCGGCCAGTAGGTGTTTTCCGGACTCCGGCACGTCATCATCGAGCATCGATCCCGCAGCGGCCTGCCGGCTAATCCCCAAATACTCCCAGATCTCATTTTTGGCAATCAATCTTTTATGGATGCCTTTTTTACGGGCGATGACAGACTCGATCACGGCCATGTCTATTTTTTTGAGCCAAAGCCAGTAGTACATTTTGAGCGCAGTAAGGCGGAGCTCAGACTTTTTGATGGCCTGCGCCTGTTTGGCGTTGATTTGCAGGTCGGCGAAGATGTGATCGACCCGCACCTCCTGCATAAATTGATCAATGATGGATGTGACCATGACAGCTCCTTATTTTTAGGCATTATGCCATATTAGTTGAGGCTTGCCGACTTTGCATCTTTACCGATAAAAAAGAATGTCATAATGCTCAAAAGGAAACCAAATGAAAAAGACGACATCTATATCTATCTATTTTGCAAAAAGCGAGTGGGACGTGATCAAAAATGTTTCGAAGCGCACTCAGCTCTCCTCCCAGCGCCATCTTAAAATAAGTGTTAAACGCTGAGTTGGGATTGCATCTGTCAAGTTACTCCGGCTGGGTTAAAAACCGTCAGCCGTACACGCGGTTTCGGAATCTCGCTGTCGCAGGCGAGGCGGAGAAAGAGGCGGTGCTGGCCGCATTGCGGGCCGCGGGATACCCAAACCTTAAAGCGTTTGTGCGAAAGAACATCATAGAGCGCGTCACGCAGTAGCGCGCACATATTCCATGGCAAAGTATCTGACCATATTGAACTGCTCTTGCGTAAAGCCTCGCTAATCATCTTAAACACGCTTTGCACTGTTTTTTTGGTGGGCTTGTATTTAAAGCCTTAGACCTCATTCAGATGCCTGATGATCGTGATCGCTTCAGCATATCCGGGCGCCTTTCTGACGGTCAGGACTTCCATCTCTATTTTTTTACACTTAATGACGGCACATATGCTCCATCGCCGATAGACAGAATACCGTCTGCAGACGCTGTGATTGTGCCGTTGCTGACAAGGATGTCTTCGGTGCTGTTTCTTTGCGGATATCGTATAGCATATTTAGCCACTCGGCGTATTTGTTCGTTATAATTTTTTATATTTTTTGTCAAGGAAGCGTATGAGAGACAAGCGACGGGATGCAGTAGAGCAACTATACTGGGAGCTTGAGGCGCAGCGCGGAGATAAGCGTCAGGAGACGCCATCGATCTCATTAAGTGACTACGAGTACCGGATCATCCAAAGCTTTTTGGCAGCAAACGCTACAGCAGAGATCACCATAGCCGATCTCTTAAAGGCGGCGGCGAAATGCTCTGGCATATTTACGTCTTCGGAGATTGATTTTTTTGACTCAAAAGGCATCGATGTCCGGTTTGCGGACCTGACCACCATACCGGCGGAGGATGGGATATATCTTGACCGGACGGCCCATATGCGCATGATGATCGACGGCGAGGCCGTAAACATCGATGAGATGCCGCTGGAGTGGCATCGCCGACAATACGCCGAGAGCCGGGGCAACCACAGTGTATCCATCTCTCTTGCGCCGATCGTCAAGGAGACCCTGAAGCGCGGGATAAAGGACGCGGCACCTGTCTGCGGTGACTCTTTGTCCTGCTTTTACAAACTCAAAATGATCGAGCTGGGCATTTACCCGGCGGCCATGCGGGATGTCCTAAAAACGAAGGTCTTTGAGCGGAAAAAGGCGCCGCAGACGCCGAGGGATCAGCGCATAGTGGCATTTTACGTCGATGACAGCGAGTATGATTTTTTTGAGGCTGTCATCAACTATGCGCGTCTGCGTACCACCAAAAAAGTCTCGATAGCGCTGATCGCAAAGTCCGCGTTGTCAAATGATGACGCGATGCGCAGGACACTGGCGGGGTTTGACCCGATGAGCGGATTTGCAGCGACAAAGATGGAATATACTGAGGCGGCTATCATGTCGGCCGTAACCGCTAACCGGAAGACTATAACGAACAGTATCGCCTACCCGAACATCGGTGAAAAAAACAAAGTCATCTCGGCGGCAAAAGACGCGCAGATGACAGTGTCTGCATATTTGCGCTCAAAAATCCAAGAGGCGTACGGGATCTACCCACCACTCTACTTCGCGGCCCTCAACAGGCCGCGGAAAAAATCAAAAGGAGTAGCGCAGGCTGAGCGATAAATAATCCCTCGTGTGTGCTGTGTCCGTCCCTTTTCCAGTGACCACACGCATGGCTTGGATAGGGTCGGTCGGTATGCTTGAGGGGGACACTTGGTGTTTATGCAACCGGCCCAAGCGGCTGAAGCCGCACTCCATTTGTAGCGTCGACGTAATGGGTATCTGCACACCGGCCTCGGCCCCGCTTGCGATAAAAACCTTGCCCCCTCGGGAACGAAAGTCTACGGTCTCTTTTGCGCCGGTAATGCCGGTAAATGTGGCACGCTCGGTTTGAGCCTTGCCGTCATCATCACCCATACCGTGGCTACCGCCGGCGAAAAATACCCATCCACCCATCACGGGTGCGTGCGAAGGGATGTGCAGCCCAAGGCGTGCATAGATCGACACACCGATGACATGGGGCTCGATAGCTACCCTCGGGCCGAGCTCAAGGCTAATGTGCTCACTCAGTGCGGGCACCTTGCCCTGCATTGCGATTGACAGATGGACGTGACGATCGCTTGAGGTGATGTAATTGGTATAATCGATTTGGCGGATGGCACCGTTATCATGCCATTTGTCGATCGCGATAGAGGCACCTACGGATGTGACCCAGTCTATGCCGGACCAGTCAGCGGACGGCAGTGACAGTGTTGACAGGAGTAGTGCGGAGAGGATGTGTCGCATGGTTTTCCTTTTTGTTTTTGCTTATAGCATATTTACACATTATGACATACTTAGAGATCGCGAGGAAGAATTTTCCCACCTGTGCATGATGCCGAGCTGGGCGATTTTGATGCATATTTTTCCCGTCCGCTCATCGGGCAACGCAAACTCTGACCGGATATATGTACTGGCGCTCATCTGCGTCCAAAAGCCCGGATCGCGGACGCGCTCGACGAAATCATGCTCCGTGACTCTGTCATCAGACACGATCTCCACGAGCGCATAGCTGCCAGCACGACCGCGGAGAAAGCCTCAAAATTGACGACTGAGATGTCATTACGCCAAAGCTTACGCACGGTTTCGCGTTTCTCGGCGATGTTCCGGTTTTGCGGCTGGTTGGATATGTGGTAGGCGTTAAGCCATGATGCTGACATCGGGCTCGGGCTCAAATCCGGAAAAGCGAATGCAAGTTGCTGACCCATGAGACGCCCTTTTGTTTGGGTTAGGCAAGTATGTCATGTAAGTAATTTTAGTCAGGTTTTTTTTAATACTTTTTAGTCTTATTTAGGTATTTTTATAGCATTTTATGAATTTATAAATTTGGCGCAGGGGATAGGCAATAATGCAAAGGTGCTGCAAAGGAGAATCACGTCATAATGCTTTTGTGATTGATGGACGCGCGCCATTGATGCACCTTATTTTGTCTCATTTTTTACCTCTATAGACTGAGCGGATCATGTCCGAAAAATCCACTCGGCCCCTGTCTATGGTTTTTATCCTTTTTCCGTAGCCAGAAGAGTCGCGGTCGCCCGCGATTTCAGCATTTGTCTACATGTGTGTCATATTGCTATTTGCAAAAAAACACAAAGGACCCACATGAAAAAATCAATACTCCTACTGATTTTGGCAATCTTGACAGGCTGCGGCGGCTCAGGCTCTTCAAGCTGTCATCTTTCGCCAACATTTTGGCGCTCAAAATCAGCATCAGTCTGTCGTAGTTCATTTGGCACCCCCTGTTTAGTGTTTAATTCAAAGCAACTCCCTCCCGCTACGCACAATATCCATCCCGTACCACTCTCTGGCCTTGGCAAGCGACTTCGAGAGAGCGCTCATCTTCTGATCTTTTTCGTAGTGGAGCAGATCCAGGGTTTTGGGATCATGGTGCAGAAACTTTGTCGCGCTCATGGCGATGGAGACGATGGAGAGGGTAGGGTAGATATCAAGCTCCTCAAACTTCTCTTTGGCGAATGACTGCAAAAACGGTTCGTTGATGAGACGGTAGGTGGTGAACTGCTTTTTGGAGCGGTAGTGGTGCTCATACCCGATCCCGAAGTAAAAAGTGGTGGGGTTGACCCCCAGACGCATGATGGTGTGCGCCCAGTGGCGCACCATCACCGCCACCCGGCGGTAAAACTCCTCTCGGTCTTTGATGGGATGATCCATCGAGCGGCTGATTCCGATCCCTTTGCGCGAGCGTGAAGGGTGTACGTCTTCATGATCATTACCGGAGAGTTTGGCATACAGATCGCGCCCCTGCCGCCCCCACCCCTCAATCAGGCTTTTAGCCCTTAATGCCTCCCCGATGGTTTTAATCTTATACGCCTCAAAGCGTCTGCCAAAGGCGCGACCCACCCCCGGAAATGCATCAATAGGGATATCGCGCACAAAGTCATAAAGCTCCTCATCGCAAACGATGCGTAAGCCGTAGGGCTTACATGTAGAGGTGGCCAGTTTGGCGATCCATTTGGAGCGCGCCGCGCCGATGCTAATGGGCAGCAGGAGCTCCTCTGCGATACGCCGCTGTAAAGCCGCCATAAAAGAGAGAAGATCCCTATCTTCTACCCATCCGCGCAGATCGCCGAACATCTCATCGATACTGTACTGCTCCACCAGCGGGATCTCCTCTTGTAGCAGCTCCATGAGCCGGTGAGAAAGGGTGTGATAAAGCAGATGATCGGGCGGCAGCAAGATCGCCTGCGGACAGAGCCCGAGGGCCTCGCGGATGCTCATGGCGGTCTTGACACCACAGCGTCTGGCTTCATAGCTGGCGGTGGTGACAATCCCTCGAATTCGATCGCCTTCAAAGAAGTAGTTCTTTGGGTCGTGCGCGGCGTGGTAGAGCGAGGGGACAAAAGCGCCGGAGTTGAGGGTGATCAGCCGTTTGGCCCGGGCGGGTTTGGGATCAAAGATAAAAGGATCGCCCCTTCCGCCGATGATCAGAGGCTTACCCACCAGTGAGAGATTGCGGGTACGCTCGGCAGAGGCGAAAAAGGAGTCGAGGTCAAGATGGATGATCATGAAAGGGATCATAAACGCTTTGGGGCAGGGTGGGGCGAATTTAGGTCAGATTGTCATATGGGGGCGGGATGGACCGGCGCTACCAACCCCCAGCCGTCTGTGGTACCATAGGCGACTCGATTAGGAGGAAGCGATGAACCGGATCAGCAAGCGCGATGAGATGAGCCAAGAACCCCACAAAGCGCCCAAAAGCACCCCCTGATGCAGAACCGTTACACCGGAGATATCGGAGATTTTGGGAAGTTTCTGCTCTTAAAACACCTTTTTGCGGGTGAAACGATCGCGCTGATCTGGTATCTCTACCCAGATGAGATCCACAACACGGACGGCTCTCATACGGTCGAGAAGCGCAACGCCAACGTCTACCGGCACTGTCACGCCGTCGATGCGGCGATGAGCGAATGCTTCAACGCCATCCATCAGCACGGCCAGCGTCATGTAGGGCTGTTTGAAACCCATCCGCCCTTAGCAAAGGTGCACTACTTTAAAGAGGCCATCACAAGAGAGGGGGTTCAGGATCGAAAGGGGTGGCTGCTGCGCGCTCTGGACTTCATCCGCACCCATCAGGCACGGATAGTCTGTCTCGATCCCGATAACGGAGTGGAGATCGGAGGTATGCAGAGGCTCCCGTTACCCAAGCGGGGCAAATACGCAAGCTACGCCGAGATTGAAGCCTTCGTTGCACTTGAGGGGGTCGCGCATCTGCTGATCTATCAGCACTTTCACCGCCAATGCAGTCATGCGCTTCAGATGCAAGCGGCCAAAGAGCGGTTTGAAAGCCTCTATGAGGGGCGCTTACATGTAACGATCATTCGCCATAACCCGGTTCAGGCGCGGTTTTATATCATGCTCTCCAAACCGAGCTTTCGCCCCAACACCGGTTTGGCGCTTGAAGGGCTGCGCTATGGCGACAAGGCGTTTTTTGGGGTGGTTTAAAGCGGGCCCAGTTCAGCCGTAGGCGCCTGTACACAAAGCACGCGCGCTTTTGAACGTGGTACCCACCCATACATCTGCTTTGCAAAATGCCATACATGTAAGCGTGCCACCCTAAGCCGTGATAGAGTCACCATCATGAAACGCTACCTCGAACCCGATCAGATCCAAGCGCGCTTCTTTCTGCTCTATTTTCTCTATGGCAGAACCAGGTACGGCTCCAAAGGAAACGACGCGCAGCGCATCGGCGCTCTCAGCGCCTACAGGGCGATGATGAATCTCTACAAGCCTATGGCCCTGCGCCGTGAGCGTGTCTTGATCGCAGAGACCAGATCGCTGACCTTGGCCCTGTGTGACAAGGCCAGACGGGAGTTGCCCGAGGGGGCGCTTTTGGACGCATTTTTGGACACGATTGAGACCATTAATGTTTATGTTGCTGACACACCCCGGTCACTCTCTTCACGAGTGAAAGAGTGACCGGGGAATAGAAAAAATGCCAGCAACGAAGACCACAAGCCCAAGCAAGCGGCAAGCCCGGTACCTTCACCATTTGCCTCAAACCGCCTCATACCCGCTTCACCTATGCTTCACCTGACCCAAACGCAGCAGAGCCAAAAACCTAAAACGTGACTTTAGTATCTCAAAAAGTGCTTCAGATCGCCATCAATGCTTGCTTCTATCAAGTGCGCAAAAAAAGCAGACGCTCCTCCAAAGCCACACCTACAGCCCTTGCAGCTCCTTCACACACTGCTTCATTCCGTCTCATCGATGCTTCAGATCGCCTGATTTCACGCGTCAAATATAGAGGCTGAATTTTTTCAGCTCGCTTTACGATAGAGCATAACCATTATCAAGAGGCGCCTACCATGATTGTTATCTCTCATCTACTTTAAACCGCGCTATTGGCGCAGCGCCTCACCTCTTTATCATCAAACTTCTTTCTCTTTTTCCGCTCCAGTTTGACGGTGGGTACTTTTTGCACATCCGCTCTTCACTTCTGTCCTCCGCGACATCACTTGGGACATTTCGCGACACTGTCTTTAAATAAATCGCAGTTCTAAACATACTGCCGTGTGCAACAACTCTGTCTCTTCCCATGGGGGAAAACCTATCTTACCGCTTAGGTGCAGATGAGCATCGTGCGGCATATTTACTGGTCAGGAGCCACCCATGTTCAACAAAAAGCAAAAAGAGGAGTGCGCGCTTGCGCTGGGGCTTAGCTTAGAAGAGCTCGATGCGTTTGCACGTCGGTATCGCGGTCATCTCAACAAGCATCTCAAACACGAGTCGCTCTCGATAAACATCATATTGCTGGGATTTAGCCTGCTCAAAAAGGTCAAGGAGGCATCAGAGCAACCGCCCAAACCACAAATCAACTTTGGGACACTGAGCAATGAAGCGCTCAAAAAGTACGGCGTCGAAATCTTGGAGTTGTCGCGTGAAGGCTATGGAGCGACGCGGCTTTGTAAAGCGATGCGAGAACGTCACAACGCCGTCATCTCCAAATCGACAATGGAGCGCTTTTTGAGACTCAATAAAGAGGAGGTGAAACATGGCAAATCTACGGGGGAACAGTAGCGAGAAGCAAATCAAAGATGCATTTCATCGGCTGGTGGCCTTTGGCCAAGGCAGACGCGATACGGACCTCAAAGGCCAAACCCATTCGCTCGGAACAGCCGATAAGCGACTGACAGAACTTAAAGCCTTTGGAGACTATATGCACACCATCGACTTTACAGGCAAGCTCAATACGATGATGCATCCACAGATGATGGAGCAATTCTTTGCTTCGCGTCTTGAAGGGTTGCAAAGCAGTTCCAAAGAGAGCGTCTTGCGCACATGGTCATCAATGACCGAAGGTTTAAAAGAGAAAAATATCTCCATCGATCTGGATCAAAGCTATTTCGACGGTAAAGTGCAGCAGTTGCGGGATCAAGGGCCTATCAGGGAGGCAAAAACCAAACAGGCGGTTCAAAACCTTGATCGTGTACTCAATGAGCTCTATGACAAGAGGATGGAGAGCGGCATCTATGCCGAAATCATGGCCCAAACCGGATTGCGTTCGCGTGAGGCGTATGAGCTGATGCGCCACAGCGAGCGCTACTGCGTTGCCCTAAACAATGGCTATGTGGTTCGCGGTCTCAAAGGAAAGGGCAACCACCGATATGCAGATAAACCGATCTCCGTAGAGTTGCTGCGCAACATCCAAAACATCCAGAAGCTTCCCTCGCTCTCCACCTTGACCCGAGACTTCAAAGTGATGGGATTAAACGCCCATCGCTTCCGATATAGCTATGCCCGAAACAGGGTCGAAGCGCTCTATACACAGGGGGTTGAGCACCACACCGTACTCAAAAGCGTATCGCAGGAGCTCAACCACAAGCGTGAGGAGATGACGCAGTATTACATCAAGCGGGCGTAATAAATCGTACTATTGCTTTGTCAATTTCGACTATTTTTCGCAATAGAACATTTAATATGATAAAATAATAAGCATAAAACATTTACAATAATCAGTCCCATCAAGTACCAAGGAGTAATAGTTGAAATATAAACTAACGTTGGCATTAAGTGTTATTAATATAGTCATACTTGTAAATTGTGGTGGAGGCGGCGGAAGTGGAGGCGGTTCAAATTCAATTTCTTCCAGCACACCAATCAGTTCGATAGCAGGAAGTGATACTTTATTTTCATCGAATTCAAGCCTATCAAGCACTCCGGAGCAGGAGCCATCCACATCATCAGAGTCAAGTTCGTCTTCTTCGTCGGTAAGTTCTATATCCGCTCCCGGAACGAATCCGGCATCTTCCAGCATGAGTTCATCAGTAATTGAGTCCACTTCTTCATCCATTCAAAGCTCTGCAAGCTCATTAACGCAAATCGTGGTTGACTATACAGATCTCCCCGGTGTGGCCCCATCATCTCATGCCGCTTCTTCGGTTTCAAACTATCCATTTGAGCTACCGGGTAAGCAATAGGTGGCTTTATGTTAAAAGTTTTTGCAGCAAACACAACAATAATTCTGTGCTTCAATTGCTCTATTCCACTACAAAACAACCAACACCAAGGAATCTAAATGCTAAAACATACCGTCTATATTGCTGCCGCTATTGCCTTTCTCACCTCTTCGCTATTCGCTGAATCTTACTATAACAACGGGGTTCTGGTCGAAATGACACCAAGTAAACTGCGTGCGGATAAACACGGAGAGGCTGTGTATATCACCCCGAACGGTGCCACCATCGCCATCGGATCGACGGTTATCGCAGCCCTTAAGCCGGATAGTGAAGCCGCAAAAAATCCTGCGGCTTTTTTCTATGGGCACGGTCTTGATATTGTTGGCACAGTCGGGTCTCTGCCCTTGACGTTTAAGCTGCAGCCTGCTGAGGGCGAGAGCGTATTTGCCGTTGCGCGTAAGCTTTTTGAGAGTGGAGAGGTGCGTTATGCCGAGCCTTCTATGACGCCTGATCGCAAAGCTTTCTCGCTTTCGGTTAACGATCCTCTCGGCAAATATGCATGGCACCTTGAAAACACAGAGTCCATGGAGGTTTTTAACTGGTTGACTGCAGAAGTCGTCCCGCTGAACAACACGTTCGGCGTCGATATTGATGTGGAGCGGGCTTGGGAGCTCTCCACCGGCGAAGGCCAGATCATCGCTATTTTTGATGACGGCCTCAAAACCCAACACGAAGACCTTGTGGGGAAAAACACCTATGGCCGTAATCTTTTTACGGGCACCAGTATTGTTGATCCGTCAGCCGAAGCGTATGCCGCAGGCGCCGGGCACGGAACACCCGTAGCCGGAATCGCCGCAGCTTATGGAAACAATGGAAAAGGCAGCGTGGGCGTGGCCTATGACACCAAGCTGTCAACATACAAAATGCTTCACCCTGACAGCAGCGAATCACTATATCCCAATGTTGCCGAAGACGTGCTCATCCCAGCGTTTGAGCATGCTGCGCAGAGCGCCAATGTGATCAACTGCAGCTGGGGTGGCGGCTATGTCAGTCAGGTTATGCGTGACGCAATTTTGCGTCTTTCAAAGAACGGGCGTGGCGGTAAAGGGACGATCATCGTGTTTGCTGCCGGAAACAGCGCGCTACCGGGCAAGACTTCTACCGGCTACGATTGGTCACATCAAGAGGCGGCAATGGAAGGGGTGATCGGTGTTGGCGCAGTGAAAAGCAACGGGGAGATCGCTTCTTATTCCAACTATGGAAAAGAGCTTGACATTTGTGCGCCTTCAGGTGACTTTGGCATAGTAGCCACTGCCCCCGGCTTGGCTGATGATATCAACGACCCAAGTTATGATAGGCTCCCCGACTATACTAAAAACAACGGCTATGAAGAATATTGGAATGTGCTTGGTCAGGGCTTTAACGGGACATCAGGGGCGGCCCCGATCGTCTCCGGTGCCATCGCTTTGGCGCTCGACACCAACCCCGACCTAACGTTTAACCAAGTCAAATCGTTGTTGGCTAATACAGCGGTTAAGATGACCAACTTTTATGATTTCGACGAGAACGGTCGCAATGATCGGGTCGGGCCCGGAACCCTTAATGCAGGGAACTTGGTGTTCGCAGCCGACGCTGTCAAAAAGTTGACAGCGACCAAACAGTCGATCTCCGGTCATTTCATTCATTTCGGTGACGGTGCCTACGATTGGATCTATGTCGCAAACGGAGGCGGAGCCCTGAAGCTTACCGGGCTCAATACGAACACCGGCGAGCTGACGTGGGCCAACCTTGACGGTACGGCCACTGTCAACGCATCAGCATCGTCCGTCACATTCAGCGGTGTCACTACGGGCGCTCCGTCTGTCAATGGAAAAACGTACCCTATCAACGGGCACTTCATCCGCTACGGAACGCGCACTGCCTATGAGTGGGTATACGTGCCTCACAATGGCAGCTATGTGGCTAAACTCGAAGGTATGGGCGATGACGGTAGTCTGAAATGGACGCTTATCGACACACCTGCCGACCCTGTTTTTTCATCTGTGAGTGTCGGTGCGGATGGCATTACATTCGTTAATTAAGTTATTGACGCCAGAAAATGAAATTTTCTAAAAAGTATAGTTGGTGGCAGTAGAAGTCCATGCATTGCAGAGGCTGCGAAGCATCGCGTGGGGTGTATGCGCAGCGTACGGCAGGAGGCTCAGTAAAGCGTAATGCCGCGCAGTAAATTGATGTATTCGGGCGCCCTGATATGGGCTGCATCTACCATGCCAATCAGCATTTTCCGAACGATTTTTCGGGATTCGTCCCCGTGCGGGTGGGCGCTTAAAAAGCGCGTGTGATGTGCCTCAAAAGCCGCAATCTGATTACGGTCAAAAGTGTAGCGGTCAGGGTGCAAAGAGTAATCGATAAATCGTATCGCGGCATCTACCTCGACGATCCGCATATTGGCCGGCGATAGCGGACCTGTCATATCTTTTTTTGCCTGCGGCGTATGCACTGTTTCGGCGCCATACTGACCCGCATAATGGTAATCGCCGCTGACCATGTCCAAAAATGAGTTACCCATTTTACTCTCCTTTTCGCATATCATATTCGAGGTACTTGATCTGTTTTGCCATCTCACGCAAGTAGACTTTAATATCCTCGGCAGATATGGCCAGACGGTCTTGCAGGCGATCCAACTCGTCCAACGCCTCAGAGATTGCAGTCTTTGCGCCGGCACTTAATCTGCCATTTGACAGCGCGGTTGCGATGCGCTGTCTGAGCGACATGATCTCCGGGTCGGTGTAGTCATACACTCCCGGCATCTGCACTTTTTTGCCTCTACCACGGCTCGCTCCACCGCTTTTATATCCACCTTTTTTGCCTTAACACCAAAGACCTTTTTTGAGACCTTATCGTGCTCTTCTGTTTTGACAGCATCCAAGAATTCCTCAATTAGATACCATAAGCCGATCCCCTGCGCCGAGTTCATGCCAGCTCCTTTTCATACTATTTTATCTGTTTCTTGCGGTTGTGTCCAGACCCTTTCTGGAGTATCAATTTTCACCTGCCAAGCCGTACCGCTCAGCAATGACACCATACGCCCTTTGCGCCTTATCAAAATCAAGCTTAAGCAGTTGAAATTCCGCCCCTCTCCCCGTCATCTCATAGCGGATCTTCACGGCCTCAAAGAAAGCCTCCGCAACAGTTCTTTCGCCCACGGTAAAGCGCCTGTGGCGCAGCTTGCGATCCTCTGCAAGCCAGCGAGCGATAAACGCAATTGAATGTCGGTCGCCAAGATAGGCGACACCCACGCCATCGACACCGACGGAATTATTGCGCCGGGGCCTTCCGTGCTCTTTTTCCGATCGCTCATGGTGGCCGACCGCAAGGCTCGCATATTCATCTCTCCAGCTATTCTCCTCTGTGAATGTCAGTAGTGGAAGTGTTGAATTTTTCAATTAATAATTCTTGACACCAGAAAATGAAGTGTTGTGATCTCACAGCTATAGCGCAATTGTGTCGGCTCCCTCTACTGGCGGGGCCGATGATTCAGACGTAGGTCTCTATCCTAACATTTTAGGAAATAAGTTTTGAAGGGGTTTTGATGTTGAAAATAATAATACTTGTAGGCACATTGACAGCTTTATGTCTTAGCGCTCCCAGATAAGCCAATTTCCGCAGAGCTACTGCGCAACATCCAAAACATCCAGAAGCTCCCCTCACTCTTCACTTTGACACGAGACTTCAAAGCGATGGGATTAAACGCCCATCGCTTCTGATATAGCTATGCCCGAAACAGGGTCGAAGCGCTCTATGCAAATACTGTCTTAAAGAGCGTATCGCAGGAGCTTAACCACAAGCGTGAGGAGATGACGCAGTATTACATCAAGCGGGCTTAAATGCTTGACATGATTGGCTTGAGCTCAATTTTGACAGGGGCAAAAGCTATAAAAATTGGAATATCACAGCTATAAAGATGTTTGCTTTAACTGCAACAAATAATATGATTTTTACGATATTATACAATAATGAAATTCAAAGAGTGTAGTGTGATGTATATCAATAAAGCCATGCAAATTCGCGCCGTTTGCGACAACATTAAAGCCCCCACACGTTATGTGATTCAACCAAAAAGTATCCATGCAAAATTACATACCGATATTGATAAGATCCTTGATGAATTAAAAAATGAAATGATCGATATTTTTGCAAAAAAAATAGAATCCAAGACATCATCACCGATAGAAAAAAAACTGATTAACACGGAAGAATTTGAAAAAATTTATGGAATCTCCAAAAAACAGCAGGCAAGAATGAGAGGTCTGCGCGGTAAGAGACGACTGCCATTTCAACAAGCCGGCGAAAACTCAAAAATATATTATAGTATTGAAGAAATAGAAGAATATTTTAAAAATAATGGATATCGTTAATATTTTATTGCCTCAATAGACCCCAATACTCCTCGAATACTTTGATTTTGTAGTCAAGAGTGATAGGATTGTAGGCTCGTTTTATGCTGTACGCATGCGAAATCAACTCGTCGAGGTCATCTCTCGAATATCCTCTCCGCGTCATAATGCTCGTAAAAAGCTTGCGCTTATCGTGCTGGTAAAGCTTGTGATCGCGGTGCAAATCTACGTCTAAACTGTTCAATAAAATCCGAAAATTGTGTTGAAAAGTTGACTCTTTTATCGCAAATTTTTTTCCCTTTTTTTGAGGCTCCAACCGAGATATCACTTCGATCGGCAAAGGATACTCATCTTCGATGTCGCTTTTAGTAATTTCCGGGCGGACTTTTACGGTAACGATACCATTTCGCGTTGAGAGATCCTCGTAATGCAAATTAAGAATTTCCGGGATTCGACGCCCTGTCATAAATGCAAACAAAAAAGCCAATCGTAGCTCGTTATTGGATGGGCCTTGATTTTCCTGCCGCGAATAAGTCTTAGCCGCGTTGTATATTGCTTTTGCGGCACTAATAAAACCATCAATATCATTGTTTGCCAGCCGTGTCTCTAAACGAGGTTTTAGTGGGGTGCCTCGTGTTGACAGCGTGTCTTTTATGCTTCGGGCGTCGAGAAAATTGTATTCCAAATGTTTATCCTCGACAGCATAGTCCAGAATCGGCCTAAGTACCTTTTTGATGTTTTTTGTTACATTGTGATGATTTGGTAGGTTTTCGGCCTGACATTGCTCGATCACAAGCTTAAATGCTTGCCGCAAAACGGCAGCTGTCAAGTCGTTGATGCGTAGGTTGCCGATGTGCTTGTCCATATGCTTACGATACGATGACAGGATGTTTTGGGCGTATTTTGTAGATTTCGGCGCCCAATGTGATGTTACCAATTCGGATATGGTCGATGGTGTGATCGCAGATGAGATCTCTTCTAAAAATGGATCTCTACCAGCTTTGAGCTCTCGCTTGCACCATTGCAAACACTCATACGCTTTGCTGGCTGAGTTGATCGGATGGTTGGGATACGAGTGCAGTAATTGCAGGTTTTTATAACTATACTCGCGGTTTTGATATGTAAATCGAGCTAAGTAGACTGTTTTACCGTAGCGATCTTTTGCTGTATATATGCCCTTGTATTGTGTTTTCTGGGGATCGTTGAGGCGAGCCATTACTCTTGATGCTCCTCGGAAAAGTTATACAAGAGTTATACGACATAGAAGCTGAAAGAAGGCATCAAAAGTCATCAGACGGGGATCGGAAATCCCCAAAAAACAGCCATCTAAGCGGCAATGTCTGCTGTTTTGGGGTTGGATAAACTATTTTGAGGGGGTAGTGCCGCATGGTGTATGAGTTCGAGTCTCATCGGTCGCACCACCTCTAAACCCCTAAACTCCTTGCTTTTAGATCAATCATTTTTTTAGTGTGCAGATTTTGTGCAGATATGCATTTACATATCGATTCGTTATGTGTAATCAGGTGTGTCAAGAGCACTTGACAGGTCTGATTTCATCTTTCGTCTCGTTATAATGGGGCATTTTGTTCAAGGAGGGCGCATGAAGCCAAGCGAAGTACTAGAGAAGATGCTCAAAGAGGAGATCTTGCCTGAGATCGAAGAACATATCGACGATCTGTTTGAGATGATCGCGGCGTCCAAAACGGTCGCTGAGGAGGACAAGGCCGCACTCGAAGAGGCACGTGAGCTGCGCGAAGAGTTTATGGTGATGCTCGGAGAACTTGAAAACGGCGATCTGGATGAAGAGGAGTGTGAGGGTATCATTGAAGAGCTCAATGAAATGCGCGAAGATGAGGATGAAGAGGCGTAAGTGAAGCCTTACATGTAAGGCACGATTACATCCCCCTGATAGCCCATCAGCGCGGCGATACGCCCGTCGGCATAGAGCAGCGGGCTATCGAGATCCACAAAGCGCACCGTATCTGCAAAACACCTTGAGAGCCTGATCGCCGCCGCAATGGAGCGCGGGCCTTCGAGCATCGAGCCCATCATACACCCTACGCCGTGCGCGGCGCACCATGAGAGAATCTCTTCTGCCGCGCGCACGCCGCCGCACTTCATCAGTTTGACGTTGATCATGTGCGCCGCGCCCGTTTCGATGACGTGCACGACCTCCTCGAAGCTAAAGGCCGATTCGTCGGCCAGGATGGGAATGGGGCTTTGGCGTGTGATACGCCGCATCCCCTCTAGATCGTCGCGCACGAGGGGCTGCTCGATCAACGCGATGTTGGGGGCCTTACATGTAAGCATCAGATGCTCCGCCTCATCGCGCGTCCATGCCTGATTGGCGTCGATAATGACGGTGGCTTCGGGGAAGGCTCGGCAGATCGTTTCGATGCGTAGGGCATCTTGGCCGTCGCGTCCGCCGACTTTGATCTTGAGGTGGCGGCATCCGCGCCGCATCGCTTCCCCCGCTTCGCGCCGCATCGCTTCGGGTGAGGCGAGCGAAATAGTGATGAGGCTGCGCAGCGGCACGTTTGAGGAGATGGGGCAAGGATCGATGAGGCTGCAGAGGGCGATATCAAGGGCGGCTTTGGCGCTGCTTTTGATCTGTGTGTCGTGCATGAGCAGCGCTTGCGCCTCATGGGGGCTAAGCCCCATCATCTGCGCTCCTAAACGCTGTAGGTCGGCTTCGATGCTCTCCATCGTCTCGCCGGTGATGGCGGGAGTGGGCGGCGCTTCGCCGATGCCTTTGCGGCCGCTGCTTGTGTGCAGGATCACGCGCACAAAATCGACCGTCTCGACGCGCCGCAAGGCGGTCACAAAAGGGTGGCGCAGCGCGATGGAGCGGCGCGAGAGGTGAAAGACGCTCAGCTTCATGCGATCAGCCTCAGTATCTCATAAAGCAGCAGACCGCCGAAGGTGCCCACCAGATAGCCCATCACCGCCATGAGTACCGCCGCGCCCACCAGTGCGCGGTCATACGCGGCTGCCAGCAGCGGGGCTGAAGCCGCGCCGCCGATGTTGGCCAGTGAGGCAACCGAGATGCTAAAGAGATCGAGCCTAAAAGCGCGCGCGAGTGTGACCATCATCACACCGTGCAGCAGCAAAACGGCGCTTCCCGCGAGGATGAGCTGCACGAGTGCGAGCGGGGCTTCAAAACGCGCCTGCGATCCGATGAGTGCGACGAGCAGATAGAGCATGGTGCTTGAGAGCGGCTGCGCGGCACCTTCATGGCGCAGACCGGAGAAGGAGAGGGCCAGCCCCAGCAGGGTTGAGAGCACGACGCCCCAGACCGCCGCGCCCAAAAAGGGTAGATGCGCCGCGCCTAGCTGCGCGATCAGCGCGGCGAGCGCTGAGAGCAGCAGCGTGCGGTAGTAGCGTTTGGGCCCTAGGGTGCAGCTACAGGCGATGGGCTCTAACGGTGGCTTTAGCGCCTGTGCGCCGCTGAAACGGTTAAAGAGTGGCGCAAAACCGGAGGCAAAAAGCAGCAGCATCAGCCAAAAGGTGTAGTTGAAGGCGTCGGCGGCAATCGCCTTGCCAAGCGCTTCGGGGCTTACATGTAAGGCTGAGGCGACGGCGATCATATTGGCCGTACCGCCCATCCAGCTTGCGCCCAAAGCCGCAAAAGTCCCGCACTCCTCAGTGCCGAATCCAAAGAGCCAAAAGACCGCCGCAAAGGCGATGATGAGTGTTGTGACGGCGCCGGCGTAGGCAAGCAGCAGCTTGGAGCCGAGGTGCGCAAAGTGGCGCAGGTTGATCCCCAAAAGCATCAAAAAGAGCATGGCGAGCAGCAGATTGGTTTTTAAAACGGCAAGGGTGCTCGTCAGCGTTTCATTTTGGGGAAGCAGGCCTGTCTGGGCCAGCAGCATCGCGCCCAGATAGACCACGACGATGCCGGGCAGGTAGGTGAAGTAGCGCGTAAAGCGGCGCTCCAGCGTCATGATGCCAAGGGAAAGCGAAGCGATAAGAAGCAGGTATAGCATCAACGGCGTCATGGCGTATTGTATCATAAGGCGAGCTGTGGCATGATGCGTTCACTATGATGTTTGATACTGAATATTGGTTGATTTTTGTTGCTCTGGCCACGTCGCTCACCTATCTGGTGTGGGGTTTTGTCGTGGCGGTCGAAGTGGTGGCCGGCATGAGCGGCTCCAAGTTGGCATTGCGCTGGATCAAGGCGCACCACAGCTACAAAAATCTCTATGTCGAAGTGCTCGTTTTTTACCCGATGATTCTGCTGGCCTATCTCTTTTTGGAGCTTCTCCCGCATTACCTCTTTGCCGCGTCGCTCACCCCTTTTGATATGGATGCGCTCTTTGAGCGGCTTTTTGGGGATGATGGCAGAAGGTAGCATCTCTTTTGTCTGTGCACGCCCTTCAAAGGATGCCATACGACTGGCCAACGCCCTCTATCAAACTGCGCTTTTTTCCGACTCCATGAGCTTTACGGTTTCGCTCAAACGGCTTTATGCGCTCTTTGATCTCACCGCAGGTGCCGAGGCGCTGCGCTACCTGTATGAGCTGTTTGAAGAGCTGCGCGAACCGGTGAAGCTGCAGGATTTTAGCTTCGAGGGGGAGCATTACGCGTGGCTGAGCGTCTGTTTGTGTACGCTTGAAGCGCCGCTTGCGCTAGAATCGCAGTGCGTCGTCGTACATCTGGATGCACGCTATCTTGAGGCGCTGCGCCGTTTTGACAAAGCGCCTTACATCATATTTTAAGGAGAAGAGATGGCCAAATTTGTCTTACTCGATACCGAAACGACAGGTTCGCTAGAGCAGGATCGCATCATACAACTCGGGTTTATGGTGCTTGAAAACGCTCATGCGCCGCAGGTGTATCAGAGCTTTTGCAGTATGCCGCAGCCGATTTCGTTTGGGGCGATGGCGGTGCATCACATCACGCCCGAGATGATCGAAGGCTGCCCGCCGCTGATTGAGTGCGAAGCCTACCAGACACTCCAGACGCTCAATACCCCTGAAAATGTGATGGTGATTCAAAATGCCCCCTTCGATCTAGGCATGCTGCGCAAAGAGGGCTTTACATGTACGATGAAGCTCATCGACACGCTGCGCTGCGCCAAGCACCTTTTTGAGGATCATGAGACGCACGCTTTGCAGTATATGCGCTACGCTCTGGGGCTGTACAAAACCGAAGAGGAGGAGGCTAAGGCTCTTGGCATCGAGATCAAGGCGCACGACGCCATCGGCGACGTCCTCACGCTCAAGCTCTTTTTGGGTGAACTGCGCAAACGCGTGAGCGAGCGTTTCGGGCGCATCGACGTGGTTGAAAAGCTCATCGAACTCACCAAAACCCCCATCGAGATCAAGACCTTTCGCTTTGGTAAATATAAAGGCCGCCTGATCGCCGACGTGGCCCGCGAAGACGCAGGCTACCTGCGCTGGATGCAAGGGAACATGGAGCTGGATGAAGATATGCGTTATACGCTAGGGCGGGTGTTGTAAAAAGGAACTAGCGGGTAACACTGTAGGCGATTGGTCCCGATTTTGGAGATGGTATAATGAGACATGATGAGAAAGGGGTATCCATGACTTTAGAGGAGCGCATTACGTTTGATAACGAGAAATGTTCCGGTCGTCCGACGATTCGCAATATGCGCATCAGGGTAAGTGATATTTTGGAGATGCTGGCACAGAATGTATCAAGTGAGGAGATTTTGCATGATTTCCCCGATCTTGAAGCCGAAGATATATTGGCATGTCTGCATTATGCTGCTAGAAGAGTGGCGATCGGTCGTGTTGCGGCATGACGCTTTGGCTTGATGCTCAGTTGCCGCCGGCGCTTGCGTATTGGATTACTTATCGCTTCGGTATCAAAACGGTGTGCGTACGCGATCTTGGACTACGAGAAGCCTCTGACATGGAAATATTCGAGCGTGCACGTAAAGAGAATGCTGTTGTGATGACCAAAGACAGTGATTTTGTTGAGCTTTTTTTACACTTTGGCGCGCCTCCGAAAATCATTATCGTGCATTGCGGCAATATGACCAATAAAAATTTACAAGCGTTTTTGGAACCAAATTTTGAAGCCGTGTTGCAGTATTTGCAGACTGAAGCGATTGTTGAGCTGTTTTGATGCATTCTCAATAACGGACGACGCTTAGGCGAGTTTAAAACATCGTCTTCGTCGATGCCTTAAACTCGCTCATCGCAAACGCTGCGCCTTGGTGGCCGCCGCGCGTCGCTTTTTTCCACCATGAGAGCGCATTGTCAAGTGACTTCTCGACCCCTTCGCCGTCGCGGTACATCATGCCGAGATAGTACATCGCTTCGGCGCTGCGGTGGTAGGTGGCGAGATCAAAAAAGAGGGGGTAGGCCTCCTCGTAGCGCTTGGCGTTGTAGAGGGTGATGGCGTCTTGGAGTTGGGTCATGGCGACTCCTTAATTTTTCGCTATTGTAGCAAGAGGGCGGCGAGAACTAAAGTGCGGCGGTTATAATCTCCGGTATGAATCTTGAACCGTTACGCCATCACTCTATCACCCTTTTGGGAAAATGCCGCGCGCTGGAGCGCGATGAGTTTGACAAGCTGCTGGGGCTTTGGGACATTACATTTAAGGACTCCTTCGATGATGAGGTCGCGCTGGTGGTCGAGGGGCGGATGATGAACCCTTATGAGCAGGCCGAAGCGGCGCGGCTCTACGCGGAGCACAAGGCGCAGTTTGTGAGCATCGAGGAGATCGAGCGCGCTTTGTGCAGCGGGCTTGATGGGGATCGGCTGCTGATGAGTCTGAAGCTCAGCAACGATCAGGCGCGGCTAAGGCGGTTTATCCAAAACCCCTACATCGACGACGCGCTCTTTTTGCGGCTGCTGCGCCTCTATCGCTGGGGCGGCGAAGGGCTCTTTGAGAGCGACGCCAACCGCGACGTCACGGCGGCGCTGATCGGGCGTTTTTACGGCGACACTACACGCAACCACAATGTGCAGTACGCCGCGACGGGGCTGGTGCATCTGCTTGTGCGCACCGACGATGCGGCGCTGCTAGAGACACTCTGCACTCTTGAACCCATCACCGCGCTCTGGCGCGACGTGCCCCAAAGCGGGGTCTGGCGCACGTTGCTTGAGACGCTCTGCGTGCACCGCGCGACGCCTCTGAGTTTGATTGCCCGCGCACTGCGCAGCGGCGATGAGGGGATTTTGGGGCTCTTAGCAGGTCGTGACGATCTGGATGCGCAGGCGCAACAGACGCTCTTTACATGTACGCATGCTTCGGTACGCGAAGCGCTCGCCTGCAACGCGGCGCTGGATGATAAGCGCTTCGATGCGATCTTGCGCGATGCGGCGCTGAGGGCGCTCATGGCCGCGCATGTGCGGCTGGATACGGCGCGTTTTGAGGCGCTGCTGCCGCTTGAGAAGCGCGCTTTGGGGCTCAATGCGCATCTGGATGAGGTGATGGTTGCGGCGCTGATGGATGAGGGTTTGGAGGTGCGCCGCATCCTTGGCGCAAACCCTGCGCTCTCTCATGCGCAGCTAGACCTGCTCGCCCAAGAGGAGGACGCGGCGCTGAACGCAGCGTTGGCGCTCAACCCTTCATGCGACGCGGCACTTTTGGATCGGCTCTCTGTTTTTGAAGCCTTACATGTAAGCCTTGCCGCCAACCCCGCAAGTGCCCCGTCATTGCTGGAGCGGCTTTTTGCTACGGGGCGCTTTGAGGTGCTTGAGCAGCTCTCCGCCAACCCCGCTACGCCCGTTGCGCTGCTCTACCAGCTCCAGCTCGATGCCAGATTGCGCCGCAAGGTGAGCACCAACCCCGCCTTCGGGGCGCACATCCAAACCCAAAACATAGGATGGCTATGAACGCACACGCACTCAAGCAGACCCTCAAAGCGATGGTGTCGCAGAAGATTCCCGCCTTTATCTGGGGGCCGCCGGGGATCGGCAAATCCTCCATTGTCAAGCAGATCGCGCAGGAGCGCTCCATCGGTTTTGTGGATCTGCGTCTGGCGCTGATGGATCCGACCGATCTAAAGGGGATCCCTTTTTATGACAAGGAGCGCCACAGTGCGCTCTGGGCGCCGCCAGCGTTTTTGCCGCGCGAAGGGGAGGGGCTGCTCTTTTTGGATGAGCTCAACGCCGCGCCCCCGGCGGTGCAGGCTTCGGCGTATCAGCTGATACTCGATCGGCAGGTGGGCGAATATCGGCTGCCTGATGGATGGGCCATCGTGGCGGCGGGCAACCGCGAGGATGATCGGGGCGTGACTTATAAGATGCCCTCACCGCTGGCCAACCGCTTCGTGCATCTCATGATGGAGGTGGACGCGCGTGCATGGCGTGACTGGGCCGTGATGCAGGGGGTCGATGCGCGGATTGTGGGCTTTATCGGTTATGCGCCCGACGCGCTCTTTACCTTTGACGCCGCCAAACACCAAAAGAGCTTTGCCACGCCGCGAAGCTGGGCCTTTGTGGACGCGCTGCTGCGCAGCGACATGGATGAAGCGCTGCTGCTGGACGCCATCGGCGGGGCCATCGGCGAGGAGCTTGGGGTGAAATTTCTCTCCTTTGCGCGGGTGATGCGTGAGCTGCCCGATATCGACGCGATTCTGCGCGGTGAAGCGTGTGCGCACCCCAAACGCGCCGACGTGCTGCACGCCCTTGGCGCGGGGCTGGTGGGTGCGCTGCTGCGCGATTACAGCGCTGCGCGGCTGGAGCATCTGCTGCGCTACGCGCTCGATCTAGAAGGCGAATTTTCGGTGATGATCGTGCAGGATCTGCAGCGCGCAGGCGTCACGATGGAGCAAAGCGACGCCTTTGGCGCGTGGGTGAAGCGCTTTAGCTACCTGCTCGCATGAGCCTACATGTAAACCTCTCGAAGGCCAAAGCCAAGCTGCTGCTCGATCAGCCCTATCTGGGCACGCTCGCAAGCCGTCTGGAGCTTGTGGCTTCGGATCGTATCGGCGCGGTGCTGTGTGATGGGATGCGGCTGGAGTACAACGACAGCTATCTTGAAGCGCTTTCACTCGATGAGCTCTGCTTCGTGCTTGCCAACGGCGCGATGCACGCGGTGCTTGCCCATGAGCAGCGCCAAAAAGCTCGGCTCTCGTGGCTGTGGCAGCTCGCCACCGACCACGCCATCAACGCCATGCTGGTACACAACGGCATGAGCGCTCCGCAGGGCGTGGCGTATGAGCCGCGTTTTGAGGGGATGTACGCCGAGGAGATCTACGCGCAGCTGCGCAGCGAGATCAAAAACGAAAGCTACTCGGACGATGAGAGTAACGACGTCGGCTACAACGAAAACCATCAGCGCCGCCAAAAAGAGCAACCCAGAGCGCCGCAAGGCGAAGAGGCACACAACCGTCTGGTGCAGGAGGTAGAGGCACGGCTGGGTGAAGCGATCTTGGAGCAGCTTCACCAAGAGGCGCTCTCTCGCGCCGGTGATGCCCTGCCGCAGGGGCTGGAGCGCTTTTTTAGCCTTACATGTAAGGCTTCGATTGACTGGCGTAGCGAGCTGCACCACGTGCTTGATCGCTTCTACCGTAGTGATTATCGGATGATGCCGCCGAGTAAAAAACTGCTCTATGCGGGGGTTTATCTGCCCTCTTTGGCGGGGGAGCACCTGAATTTAAGCGTGGCGATCGATACTTCGGGGTCGGTCGATGAGGTGCGGCTGGGGCGCTTTATCGATGAGCTTGAATCGCTTTTAAACGCCTTTTCGGATGTGACGCTGACGCTCTATGTGGCCGATGATCGCATCCGCGAGGTGCGCAGCTTCGAGCGCGGCGAGAAGGTCGAATACCGCCTGATCGGCGGAGGCGGAACCGATTTTCGCCCCGTGATCGCCGCTGCCGCGCAGTCGCGTCTGCTGCTGTACTTCACCGATCTGCAAGGCACGTTTGGCGACGCGCCCTCTGAGTGTGAAGTGATCTGGATCGCACCCGAGGCAAAGGCGGTGCCTTTTGGGCGGGTGATTGTCTGCGTATGTAGTTAACTATAAGATACAATACATATAGATTAAAAATAAAGAAAAGGATATCTGATGTTAACGTATGGTGTAACCGATATTCAAAACAAACCCTCTTTAATGAAAGCGATAGACGTTGCAGCGATCATTGATCGTCGAGCACACACTACAGTAGGATATTTTATCTCCTCTAAATATGAAAAATTCATCTTGCCTGTTATTGAAAAAATCGATCGTGAAGAGAAACTGGCGAAACTTCATAAACTGAAAAATCATCAGGATTTAGAATTCGCAGAGATCGGAGTGGATGATGGAATTCAATAGAGGGGATATTGTCATCGTCAATCTGTATCCCAAAAAGGGGGATGAAGTAGGAAAAATCAGACCGGCGGTCGTGATTTCCGACGATGATGAAAACGCGATTTTAGATACGGTGATACTGATGCCGTTATCCACCGATCTCATCGACAATCTGGACCCTTATCGCATGAGACTTTCTGCCCGAGACGGTCTCAAAGAGGAATCAGATATTTTGGTCAATCAAATCCGTTCCCTTTCAAAAACGAGAATCAAAGAAAAGATTGCCAAAATCTCTTCAGATGAGTACGATACGCTCATCCAGTATCTTTGCAGGAACTTTTAGAGGATTGAAACAGGACTGCGTTTTATCCTAACTCAAGCAAAGCTTTCAAACCCTCATCAATTCGGCTCATCTCATCTTCCAAAACATGGCACAGATTTTTGAGAATCCGTTTTTTAGACACGCCACGAACCTGTTCTATCATTGCTTCGCACGCCTGATCTAGTCCTGTTCGTGGAGGCAGCGCGATTCTGAAAAGCCCCTCCCCGATGCAATTGGTCGTCAAAGGGACAATTGTTGCAAGTTCAAGAATTTCGTTGACTTCGCTGCTTGAGACAATGACGCAGAGACGAATTTTTCCAGCTTCGTTGTTACGCTGAGGATTGAGGTTGACCAGAACGATCTCGCCTCGTTTATAGTGCATTGAGGCCATCATCCAAACTTCCTTCCAAAAGTTCATATTCACGCTTGGCATGTGCTTTGATGCGTTTCGCTTCTTCTACAAGACGGATATTTTTTTCATCAACATGTGTAATTACGACACGGTTGTTTTGTTGGGAGATTTCGATTTTATCCCCTACATGTAAAGCCAGCGCATCCATGATTTCTTTAGGCAAGCGTATGGCCGCAGAGTTACCCCATTTTGAAATTTTGGCTGTCATGATATACCCCACTGTTGTATCTACATAAGTATATCATTTCTTCTACTGTTGCG
>JAFGUB010000033.1 GCA_016938735.1 Campylobacterales bacterium
GATGGTGGTGGATGACGATCAGGTCGATCAGGTGGTCAATACGGTAGTCGAAGCTGCCCGCACGGGTAAAATCGGGGATGGCAAAATTTTTGTCAGTGATATCAGTAAAATCGTCCGTATCCGCACCGGCGAAGTGGATTCTGAAGCGATCTAATCTTCTGCTTTGGCTGATTAATCTTTAATCAGCCATAAGCGCTCAAAGCCTCTTTTTTTCGTTAGCATTGCCGCACTTTTTATCAGGAGCGCATGCGATGGTTCCCTCTGAACTCTCTTATGTTATTGATACCCTCTTTGCCCTGTTTGCGATGACCCTTATCATTTTTATGGTACCCGGTTTTGCGATGCTAGAGGCCGGATTGGTACGCACCAAAAACGTTACGGCGGTATTGACCATCAATCTGATGATCTATGTGGTGGCCTCGATGGCCTTTTTTTTGATCGGCTATTCGGTGGCATTTGGATCATGGGAAAAAGAGACGATGAGTCTTTGGGCGGCTTTTTTGTTTCAGATGGCGTTTGTCGGCAAAACCATCAACATTATGAGTGGCGGCGTGAGTGAACGGGTGCGTATCATTCCGTTGGCACTCTTTGCGGTTGTTATGGGTGCTGTGATCTATCCGCTGGTGGTCAATGTTACTTGGGGGCAGGATTGGATCTTAGGGAGTTGGCTCGATCTGCAGATGTACGATCTGGCGGGTTCGACGGTGATCCACTCCACGGGCGGTTGGGCACTGTTGGCTGCCATCTTGCTGATTGGTGCGCGTAAAGGGCGCTATCAAGGCGATCAGATCCGTGTCATCCCCGCTTCGAATATTCCACTTGTCGTGCTGGGCGGGATGCTGCTTTGGATCGGATGGTTCGGATTTAATGGCGGCTCCGTAGGCTCAATTGCTTCTAAAGAGAGTGCTGACGCCGTAGCGCTGACGATCCTCAATACCAATACGGCAGGGCTTGCGGGAGGGATTGTTGCGGGCGCGATGATGTATTGGCGCTACCGTCTTTTTGATATTACGATGATTATCAACGGCGCTTTAGGCGGTCTGGTTGCGGTGACGGCAGGGCCGGATCAGTACGGCGTCTATATGCCGATAGCCGTCGGCGGTGTGGGCGGTGCACTGGTGGTTTTTGCGGTACCGTTTTTTGACAAACTGCGGATCGACGATCCTGTGGGAGCGCTCTCTGTGCATCTTGTCAACGGTATCTGGGGAACGCTCGCATTGGGGATTTTTGCGTTTGACAACGAGAGCATTACGTTTCTAGGTCAGCTCAAAGGCGTCGTCATCATCGGAATTTTTGTATTTGGGGTGTCGTATGCAATCCTGTATGGCATCAATCGTATCTCTGCGTTTAGGGCGAGCGATGAGCAGCAATTACAAGGAATGGATGTCAGCGAATGCGGAGTAGAAGCCTATCCTGAATTTCGCCGTGCGATCTGAACGGCTTACATGTAAGGCGGATTAGGGTATATCGGTTTGTGTGACGATGCGGTTGCGTCCCAGCTCTTTAGCTTTGTAAAGCGCTGTGTCGGCACGCTTGATCATCTGCGTTAGATGCTTGTCTTCGGGCTCGATCGCTGCGATACCGATACTGATCGTGCAGCGAATGGGCTCGTCGGTATTGCCGCTCACTCGGAGCTCTTCGATTGCGCGGCGTATTTTCTCTGCCAGATGCTCTGCTTGGAGTAAGGAGGTGTTTTGTAGCGCAATCGCAAACTCCTCTCCTCCGATACGCCCAAATAGATCGGTCTTGCGTAGTTGGGAGGTGATGGTGGCGCTAAAGTGTTTGAGCAGTTCATCGCCCTCTGGATGTCCGTAGCGGTCATTGATGGCTTTAAAGTGGTCGATATCCAGAGCCAAAATAGAAAATGTCGTCTGATTGCGTTTGGCGATATGAAAGTACCGTTCGGCAAGTTCGAAAAAATGTCGACGGTTGCTGATGCCTGTGAGCGCGTCAGTTCGCGCCAGCGTCTGGAGCTTTATGTTTGCTTGCTCAAGCTCGATGGTGCGTTTACGCACTTCGGCTTCGAGCCCCTCATTGAAACGTTCGATGGTTTGGTTGTGTTTTTTGAGCAGAGTATTCAGTCTGCCGATTTTTAAGAGCGCTGCAAGAACAAAGAGCAGCACAAGCAAAGAACCGGCAATCCATGGCGCATAGGCTTGAAGCACGTCTGAGGGTTTGATTGGGGTCTCTACATAAGGATCAATGCGGAGCGTTTTAAGCAGATCATGAACGGGTTTGTAGTTCAGTGGAATGCTCCATCCTCCAATATCGCAGTAAAGCGTGAGCGATTCAACCTCTTGCATCTGCAATAGATAGCCAAGCAAAATATTGGCGATATGAGGCGAGGTGTGTGGAAGCTTTGCGATGGGCCACTCAGGATAAAGCTCCGTACTGACCAAAAAAAGGGAAGCCATGATGGTATTTGGCGCCGAGAATTTTGAGTCGGCTTAGATCAAGATGCTCATCTCTTGCCATACGTTCTAATGTGTCCGTGCGCACGGTACCTGCATCAATCGAACCGTTTAATACGGCTTCTACCGTTTTGTCGTGTGTTCCTAAAAAGGTGAGGCTGCGCAACTCTTTGATAGGGATGCCCTCGTCAAGCAGTGCTTTGCGGCCCATCAGATAGCCCCCGAATGAGTCTGGATTGACGGCACCGAACCGTTTGCCGCGTAGGTCATTAAAGCTGTTGATGGCATCGTTATCGCTGCGGGTGAAGATGACGGCGCCGAAGGTGTCCAGCGGGCCTTCGGGGGAGGCGTTTTTAAGTGTTGCGATACGGCTTAGGCCGTAGTAGTGTTCTAGCTTGACATACTGAGCGGTGTTGGTGAAGATAAAATCGACACTGGCCGTTTTAGCCGCTTCTTCAATCTGTTCAAAGTCCAGCGGTACGGCTTCGAAATGGTACGCGGGAAGATGATAGTTGAGGTATTCCATCATCGGTCGCCATCGTTTTGTAGTGTGTAGCGGTCCGCGTTTGGCCAAGAAGCCGATCCTTATTTTGGTGCGGGTAAAGTGAAGCGGATCGATGAAACGGTTGAGATCAACACTTTGGTGCATCATGCCGCCGAGACGGTAGATGTTCGTGATCTCTTCAAAACGGCGCAGATCAAGTAAAGGCCGGCCGGCTTTGCTATTGCTTGAGAGTCCCCGCAGCACCATTCCTTCATAAATTAGGCTTTGGAGGCTTTTGTTTTGGGTATTGTATTTGGCGTGAATGAGTCGGGCGGTTTGATCGATATGCTCAAAAGCCTCTTTCCACCCTTTTTGGGTCGCTTTCACGAATGCTTCGATCGCAGTGGAGTGGGCGTGCAGGCTTGCTTCGGAGGTAAAGAGCAGATCACCGTAAAATGAGAAACCGTAGTCTCTGGGATTAATGATGTTGAAAGAGATGTTGCGCTCTTGTAGTAAAAACGGTTCGTTTGAGAGGTATGCCGCATAGGCATCAATGCGCCCTTGGATCAGATCTTCAAGATTAAAGTTGTGTGGAACGGTTCGGATCTCATCCATGGAGAGCTGCCTGCTTTGCATCATGGCTCTAAAACCTGCGGCACTATACTCGTCAGAGGTAATCATAATGGTTCTGTTTTTCAAAGACTCAGGTGTTAACAGGTGCGGTTTGACGGTGAGCAAGATCGAAGGAGAGTAGTCGAAGAGGGCATCAAGAATGACGACAGGCGCACCCTCACTGCGGTTTATGAGTAAAGAGGAACGCCCAAGACCGATGTGGGCTCTGCCTTGGAGGACTTCATCGACCGGATGAACGCCGGTAGTAAGTTCCAACAGCGTTACGTCAAGTCCCGCATCGGCATAAAATCCGCGCTCTTTAGCGACATAAAAACCGGCAAACTGAAACTGATGCTTCCACTGTAACTGCACCTTTAAGTGGATAGGTTCTGCGCTAAAGCATGAGGCGTATGCAAAAAAGAGAAGGATCAGATATTTTGCTAATGTCATAGCCGATTGTAGCATCAAAGCGTGCAAAAAAATCTTTGGGTAGGTATTACATGTAAATTAAAACGATCAGAGGGTAAGATATGACATCACGAACGAGGAGTTTGTATGTCTCATCCCAATGCCGGCCTTAAAGCCCCATTTTCTACACTTGAATGTATCCCTCAACTGATAGCGGATTATTATACCCTGACGCCGGATGCCACCTGCGCAACCGAGGCCGTTTCGTTTGGTACCTCGGGCCATCGCGGCAGCTCAAGCAAAAAGAGTTTTAACGAGGCGCATATCCTTGCGATCACACAGGCGATGTGCGAGTATCGCCTAGACAAAGGGATCACAGGAACGCTTTTTATAGGAAAAGACACTCATGCGCTCTCGACACCGGCGCAGCTTACCGCCTTGCAGGTGTGTGTGGCCAACGGCGTCTCTTGCGCGATTGCCAAAGAGGATGGCTATACGCCGACGCCGCTGATCTCATTTACGATCCTTGAGGCCAACAAAAAGGGCGGGGCGCTTTGTGACGGCGTGGTCATTACCCCTTCGCACAATCCGCCAAGCGACGGCGGATTCAAATACAATCCGCCCAACGGCGGTCCCGCTGATACCGATGTGACCGACGTGGTCGGCAAACGGGCCAACGAACTTTTGCGCCAAGGGCTTGCCGGGGTGCGCAAAGTCAGCGTCGAAGAGGCGCTTTGCAGCCCTCTGGTGCGTGCTTTTGACTTCATCACCCCCTATGTGGAGGCATTGCCGCAGATTGTCGATATCGATGCGATCAAGGCTTCGGGGCTCTCCATCGGGGTTGATCCTATGGGCGGATCGGGCATTGCCGTCTATCAAGCCATCAAGGAGCGTTTTGGTCTGAATATGCAGATTGTCAATGAGCACGTCGATCCGACCTTTGCCTTTATGACCTGCGATCATGACGGCAAAATTCGTATGGATTGCTCTTCGCCCTATGCCATGGCTTCGCTGATCGAACTCAAAGAGCGTTTTGATATCGCTTTTGGCAACGATCCCGATTTTGACCGTCACGGCATCGTCACACGCAGCGTGGGTTTGATGAACCCTAACCACTATCTTTCGGTGGCGATCTGGTATCTAAGCACCCATCGTCCGATGTGGAACGAAGCGCTTGGTATCGGCAAAACGCTTGTGAGCAGTTCGATGATCGATCGGGTTGCACAGAGCTTGAAAAAGCGTATCGTCGAAGTTCCGGTTGGATTCAAATGGTTCGTTGACGGGCTTTATGGCGGCACCCTTGCATTTGGTGGCGAAGAGAGCGCAGGTGCGTCGTTTTTACGCATGGACGGCTCTGTTTGGTCTACCGACAAGGACGGCATCATCCTCAATCTGCTCGCTGCGGAGATGACGGCGAAGCTAGGGCGCGATCCGGGCGTGATCTACGCTGAATTCGAAGAGCGCTTCGGCAAAGCCTACTATGCGCGCATTGATGCGGCTGCCACGCCGGAGCAAAAGGCGAAGCTCAAAAAGCTCTCGCCTGATAATATCCGCTCGGTAAGTCTGGCAGGCGAGCCGATCACAGGGATCTACACCAATGCCAGCGGCAACGGTGCCGCGATCGGAGGCCTGAAGGTAAGCACCCAAAACGGATGGTTCGCAGCGCGGCCTTCGGGAACGGAAGATGTCTATAAGATCTACGCGGAGAGCTTTATTTCGCAAGAGCACCTTGAGCGTATTCAACAAGAGGCCAAAGAGATTGTCGCGGGAGCGATGGCGTGAGCTATCATGTGTTGTTGGTCGAAGACAATAAAATCAATCGGATGATGGCGCAGGGGCTGCTCAAGAGTCTGGGCATTACCAGCGCTTTTGCGTCTGATGGCATGGAAGCGCTGCAGATGACGCAGCAAGAGCGCTATGATTGCATCTTGATGGATTTACAAATGCCGGTGATGGATGGTTTTGAAGCGGCGCGCTCGATTCGTGCACGCGGCGACCGTACGCCTATTATCGTCATCAGCGGTACGCTAAATGACGCCGAGCTTGAAGCTTGCCGCAGTGCAGGGATGGATGCGGCGCTGCTTAAGCCTATGGATGGGGCGCAGTTGCAATCGACGCTGGCGCGTCTAGTCGCGGGCGCGTAGGAGGAGCAGCGTCTCAAAGTGTTCGGTGTGGGGGAACATATCAAAAAGTTGTACCTTCTCGATACGGTAACTGCTCAGTAGTGCAAGGTCTCGCGCGAGTGAGTCAATATGGCAGCTTGAATAGAGCAGCACTTTGGGGCGAATACGCTCGAGCCATCGGCATAGAGAAGGTCCTAAACCTCTGCGTGGCGGATTGACGATAATGCCATCGGGCGCGCACGACGCTTCGACGCTGAAGCTATCGATGTCTATCGCTTCAAAACGTATGTTTTGGATGCCTGCTTGAGCTGCAGCGTCGCGCGCGGCAAGAATCGCCTCCTCTTCAAGCTCAATCCCCAAAACCTCTCTTTTACCGTCGGCACAGTGCAGGGCAAAACCGCCGACACCGCAAAAGAGATCCCATAACGTTGAGACGGGCAGCTCGTCGATCCAAACTGCCGCGCTTTGGTAGAGTTTCGCGGCTATTGGCGGGTTGGTTTGGAAAAAACTCTTGGGTCGGATGAAGAGAGGGATTGCTCCAAAGCGTTCTTCGATACGATGTGCTTGGGTTAAAAAGAGCTCTTCACTCCCCTCAAGAATCGCTTTGTGTTCGCTTTGAATATTGACGCTGACACACTGCAGACGCGGCAGCTGTTGCTGAAGCGCTTCTAACGCACGGCGCAATCTAGGGATGATGCCGTGCGAGCGTAGCACGAAGCGAAGCATCAAATCGCCTTGAAAACGGGCTTCGCTGAGCAAAACGTATTTGAGTTCCCCTTTTTTGGTTTTGAGCTCATATGCACGGATGTCGAGTCTACGCAACCAAGCTTGAATACATGTAAGGGCTTCTTGCATTGATGGGGTATACAGCGGGCAATCGATCAGCTCCACCCCTTCGCTAAGGCCCAAGGTGAGGCCATCGGGCGTTGAGGAAGCAATCATTTTTGCTTTGTTACGACAGGCAGTGAGTGCTGAGGGGACGGGTTTGAGTGGAGCTAGAGCAGCCAAAGGCGCAAGTGCCTTCTCCAGTTGCAAGCGTTTCGTTTTGAGTTGCTCTGCATAAGGAAGCTCTATAAGGGAGCAAGAGGTGCATCGGCCCTCTTGAAAGTGTACGCACTCTATCATGCGGATCTAAGCAAGGCGGATCTTCTCCATCTTCTTTTTCTCCAGCAGCATACGGTCTTGAAAGAGTTTGTGCTTGTCTTTGGCAAACGCTTGCATATCTTCGACTTCGTCCATCTCATCGACGATCTCGACGCCCAAAAGGGTTTCGATCGCATCTTCGAGTGAAACGACGCCCACGGTTTGACCGTAGCTGTCATAAACGATAAAGAGGTGAGCCTTACGCTTGACGAAGAGGTCAATGAGTGCCGATACGGGAACGTTTTCGGAGACTTTATGGACGCGGTGGACGATCTCTTTAAGCTTACGCTCTTCGTGCTCTTCGATGCTCTCTTCGAGGATGGTTTGGTTAAAAACGATCCCGACGACATTGTCGATACTGCCCTCGTAGACAGGAATGCGTGAATGGATGTACATGCGGTCATCTTCGATGGCATCGGCCACGGTGGTCTCTTGTTCAAAGGCGAAAACGACGCTGCGCGGTGTCATAATGTCTTTGGCTTTGATGTTTTTGAGCTTCAGCAGATTTTCGATGAGGTTACTCTCTTTGGTGAGAATGGATCCCTCTTTTTCGCCCATAGCGACGATGGCCATGATCTCATCGCGCGAATAGTGCGACGATCCGTTGTTGTCTTTAGAGATGAAATCGGTAATCAGCGTTGAGAACCACACCAGCGGATAGGAGATTTTGATCATAAACGAGATCATGTAAGCTGCAGGCTTGAGCAGCTTTTTCCAGTAGACCGCACCGATGGTTTTGGGGATGATCTCTGAAAAATAGAGGATCAGCAGGGTTAAAACAAACGCGATGAGGGTTTGCCATTCATCGCCAAAAAGCAGTTGCGCTTGTGCGCCGACTCCGGCTGCACCCATGGTGTGGGCAAAAGTGTTGAGTATGAGGATCGAGGAGATGGGCTCGTCGATGTTGGCTTTGAGGGTGCGCATGATATCGAAGGCACGGTGATGGTTCTCTTTTGACTGACTTTCGATGTACGAATTGGTGCTGGAGAGCAAGACTGCTTCAAGTACAGAACAGAGAAACGAAACGGAAAGAGCGATGAGAAGATAAGTGAGAAGAAGCGTCATAGTCCACGCTCACGCAAGGCGTAAAACGACCTATGATCCGACGATGATTCCATAATAGCGGAAGTCCTTTGAAATTAAATTGACGTATTTTACCATAAACCATGTCATGCCATGGTTACATGTAAGCTGCAGCGCCTACTCTGTGACCGCAATGTCTTCGTTCCAAAGGTGCGGTTGTTCGCGGATAAAATGATCCATCAGTTCGATACATTCAGGATCGTTGACCAGCTCCACTTCTACGCCGTTACGGCGCAAAAAGTCGATGTTGCCTTCGAAATTGCGGTTTTCCCCGATCACCACACGTTTGATGCCGAATTGTACGATGGTACCTGAACACATCATGCAGGGGCTAAGGGTGGTATAGAGCGTTACGCCGTTGTAGTGGGGGCGTCTTCCGGCTCTACGGATACAATCCATTTCGCCGTGTGCGATGGGATCGTCTTGTTGAACGCGTTGGTTGTGCCCACTGGCAATAAGGTGCTCTTGATAACTCATAGCTGAGCCGACGGGTACGCCGCCCTCTTCATAACTTTTTCGGGCTTCTTGTAAGGCTACATGTAAGCACTCTAGGTCGAATATGCTGAGCGCCATTGGATATCCTTTAGTGAAAATGTGATGCTCGGACGATGAAGCCGCCGGAACGTTCATCGTACTCAAGGGTGAGAACCCCTTTCTCTTCCGCTGCCTCGAGTAGTTCGCCGAATGAGCGAAACCCGTAGTAGCTCTCGTTGAATCCGGGATGGCGTCGTTTGATCGCCTGTTTCACCATAGAACCCCAGATGAGCTCCTCTTCGCCGCGCTCACTGAGCAGATCATCATAGGTATCGCACAATAGTGCCCATGCCTCACGCTCTTTCTCCTCTGTGGACTTGGTCGCTTTGGGCTTGTCTGAACTTTTTTTCTCCTGCTTTTTTTCGTTTTTTTCGTGGCGTACTAGATCGTCGTAGTAAAAAAACTCGTCGCAGTTGGCAATGAGCAGATCAGAGGTAGAGTTTTTGACGCCGACGCCGATGACGGTTTTGTTGTTTTCGCGTAGTTTGCTCACCAGTGGCGAGAAGTCCGAATCGCCGCTGAGGATGACGAAAGTATCAACGTGCTCCTTGGTGTAACACAGATCGAGCGCATCGACGACCATGCGGATATCGGCAGAGTTTTTACCTGAGATTTTGATGTGCGGAATTTCAATCATCTCGAAGTTGGCTTCATGCAGCGCTTTTTTGGCGTCGCTATAGCGTTCCCAGTCGCAGTAGGCTTTTTTCAAGACGATATTGCCTTTGAGCAAGAGCCGCTCAAGCACTTTGGTAATGTCAAAACTCTTGTACTTGGCGTCGCGTACGCCGATGGCTAGATTTTCGTAGTCGCAGTAGAGCGCCATAATGGGGGTGTCGGTGAGATGTTTCATGGATGTAGTGTAGCGCATTGTCGCAAGCCGTTCAAGCGCTTCAACGTGCTAAAATATCTTGATCGAACAAAAGATACCTTAAGGTTTTTTTCAATGCAGCTTTGCATGCGCTTACTTTTTTGGCTTTTGACTGCCGTGTTGGTGGGTAATGCGCTGGAGATCAAAGTAGGCGTTTACGAGAATAGACCCAAAATGTTCACCGATCCTTCAGGTGTTCCGTCCGGTTTTTTCCCCGATCTGCTTCAGGCGATTGCCGGGCAAGAGGGGTGGACGCTCACTTATGTCCCCTGTGCGTGGGAAGAGTGTCTTGATTTTTTGGAGCGCGGTAAGCTTGATATGATGCCGGATGTAGCACATACTCCGCAGCGGCAGAAACTTTTTTTGTTTGGAGAAGAGGCAGTTTTTTCGAGTTGGTCGGTGCTCTATCATCGCGAAGGTGCCGTCATCGAATCACTGCTTGAGCTGCAAAATAAGCGTGTCGCCGTATTGCGTCGCAGTACGCAGGCCGATGCGATACGTCGGGAGTTAGAGGCGTTTGGAATCGAGGCTGAATATACTCAGGTGAACCATTTTGACGAGGCCTTTGCACAGCTCGCGAGGGGTACAGTTGACGGTGTGCTTGCGAATCGCTTTTATAAGGTCCCCAAAGCCTACGCTTCCATTGTTGTGAAAACCAACATCATGCTTCAGCCCTCGACCATTCGTTTGGCGTTTGCATCCGGACGATCGGCGCTTTTAGAGCGTTGCGATTATTGGTTAAATCGGTTCAAAGCTGATACGGAGTCACCCTTTCACACGGCGTATCGGCGATGGCTTGAACCTGAGCCACCCTCAACCTTACCCTTGTGGATGTTTGGTGCTTTGGGGGTATTGTCGCTGTTGTTAGCCATAGCGGCCTTGCTGTTTCGGCGCGAGGCCGTGAAACGGCGTACTGCGCTGCACGGCGCGCTTATAGAGGTGGAGAGGCTGAGTCAATATGATGATTTGACAGGTTTGCCTAACCGTGTGATTTTAATGGAACGTATCGTACAGGCGATCACAGGCTATGAGCGATCGGGACGTGCTTTTGCTTTGGTGGTTTTTAATCTTGATAATTTTCGAGAGATCAATGAAGCGATGAGCCATGCCGCGGGTGATGCGACCTTGCGTCATGTTGCATCTACCCTGCGTGCGATTGTGCGCGAAGAAGATATGGTAGCGCGTATCGGCGGCGATGAGTTTGCGATTGTGCTTTCAGGAACCACGAACGAGATGGGTTTACTGCGGATCATGACCCAGACTGAGATGATGTTTCAAGCTCCGTTTTCGATCGATGCCCAGCCGATTTACCTCACCTTTAGCGCCGGAATCGCACTGTTTCCCATCCATGGAGCGGAGTCCTCAGCTCTACTCAATAATGCAATTACGGCGATGAAAAAAGCGAAAAGCGAAGGGAAAAACAGTTTTGTCTTCTTCTCTCCCCAAATGCAAGAGCAGATCGCCGAAAAATTACCGGTGGCGACGCGTCTGCGCGAGGCAATCACACAGGGCGCACTGACGCTCTACTATCAGCCTAAGTATGATGCGCCCACCGGACAGATGTACGGTTTTGAGGTGCTGCTTCGCTGGTTCGACACGCGCTTTAGAACGATTTCGCCGCAAGAGACCGTACTGCTTGCAGAAGAGCACGGGCTGATCATCGCACTGGGAGATTTTGTCCTTGAAGCCGCGCTGAGGCAGTGGGCGTTGTGGGATCAAAAAGGGTTACGACCGGGGTTGATGTCAGTCAACATCTCGGCGCTGCAGCTCAAAGATGTGGCTTTTGTCGATCGCTTAGAGGAGCTTCTAAAGACGTTTGACGTGGAGCCTTCGAGGATTGAACTAGAGCTCACGGAGTCCCAGCTCATGACCAATCCTGCCAGCGCTATCGAGATGCTCAGGTGGATTCACACGCTGGGGATTGGGATCGCTATTGACGATTTTGGTACGGGCTACTCATCTCTGAGTTATCTTCGAGCGCTTCCGATCACGACACTCAAGATCGACCGTAGTTTTGTCCATTCACTGCCGCATGATCCTCAGGATGTCGGTATCGCCAATGCGGTGATCGCTCTGGCACAAAGTCTTGGGCTCAAGACGGTGGCAGAGGGTGTCGAGCGTGAAGAGCAGGCTGAGTTTCTGAGGCGCCAAGGGTGCGATCTGCTGCAGGGGTATCTCTATGCCAAACCGATGAGCGCCGAGGATATGACGCGCTTGCTTGAGGGGAACTACGCGGGCGTGTAGCGTTTGAGGGTGTAGCCAAAGCCGCGCACGTTTTCGATGAGCGGTTCGTGTAATTTGCTGCGGATGCGGTTGATCAGGGAGCGGATGGTGGAGCTTTGTACCGATTGAAAAATCGTTGCAGAAGCTTTGTGAGCTGCACTAGGAGGGCTTCGTCGTCTTCGACGATGAGAACACTAACCCCTTGGGCGAGTTGTATCAGCTTAGTTGGATCCAAGGATTGCTCCTTCAAGCGATGATACGCATCATAACCAAATCGGCATACATGTAACAATGAATCCGAGAAGGGCTCTGGCTTACCGATGCGGCTACCCAATGACCATATATTCTGACTCTTTGAAAGCCTTTAGAACAGAGAAAGGTCCAGTGCGTTAGCACAGACGGCATATAAAGTCTCCTTCGTTACATGTAAAAGCGGATGCTCGATTACAGGGTTTTGTTTGCTAAAATGGTCATTTGTGAGATGAGCTGCTTTTTGATACATGATCGTTTTGCAGCTTTAATATAAAGTCTTAGTGTCGCATTTTGTGCAACACTAATGAGGCATGATCGCCATCATCGGGCTGTATTGTCGATCCAAGGAGTCAGAGTGCAACAAACAAAGGATCTCGTAATCGCTTATGAGTGTATCAACGCAATTGGTAACGCGCTTGAACTTAAAGCGATGTTGCTGGAGGTATTGATGGCTTTTGGAACTCAAAGCGGTGCGCTTGGCGCGGCCTACTTCGAAGCAAAGGAGGGGGAATACCGTCTGTTGGTCAAAGTCGGTTCCTACGAAGCGTTTCAGCCGGAGCTTGGGCGGGAGGCGCTTGAGAGGGCGTACGGCGTCACGACGCTCGATAGCCTCTATCAACTCAGCCTTGCGGTGCAAAATGATCTACTGTTATTGGTCTATGATGCATCCCGTGCACATATTGATCGTATCGGCACAATGTTTGCGGGCTTTCGGCGCAAGCTGATGATATCGGTCAATGCTTGTCGTGGTGTAGAGCAGATTCAGGAGCTCAACGAGCAGCTTGAAGAGCGCGTGCAAACATCCGTGCGCTTGATGCGGGAGCAAGAGAAGATGTTGATCGGACAGTCGAAACTGGCGACAATGGGTGAAATGATGAGCATGATCGCCCATCAGTGGCGTCAGCCCATCACCACCATCGGTATGGTTGCCAACAATCTGATTTTTGACCTTCAAATGAGCGAAATGCGATCGGATGATATGATTAAAGAGCTGGAGGTGATTGATGCACAGGTGCACCACCTCGCCAAAACAATTGACGATTTTCGCAATTTTTTCAGACCGGACAAGGAGAAAGAGTCTTTTACCCTTCAAGAGGTGATAGACGATACGCTGAAGATTTTGCTTAGGAGCTTTGACAATAACGGCATCGCAATTATGATCGAAGGGAATGGCGGCTATACACTGCGCAGTTACAAAAATGAGATGATTCAAGTACTGCTCAACTTGTTTGGCAACGCCAAAGACGCATTGCTAGAGGCCAAGAGCCCCAATCCCTGTGTAACGGTGCGTTTTGATGAGGATGAGGAGCGGATCATTATTGCCGTTTGTGACAATGGCCCCGGTGTAGATGAAGGCATCGCTGATAGAATTTTCGAACCCTATTTCAGTACCAAAAGCGAACAAAACGGTACTGGATTGGGGCTGTATATGTCCAATGCGATTGTGCAGAAGCATATTGGCGGAACGCTTGACTTTATCAACACGTATCCTGGAGTCTGTTTTAGGGTCTTGATTGACAAAAAGAGCTCAGGAGCCGCTCATGAAATCTGAATATATCAAGAAACTACGCCAGATTTCGGCTTATGTGACCATTTTATATGTGGAGGATGATCACGATATCGCGGTGCAGACGGTGCAGTTTTTGAAAAAAGTGTTTTCGCATGTCGATGAAGCCCACAACGCGCATGAGGGCTTGCGCTTATGGCAATCAAAAAAACACGATATCGTGATTACGGATATACGAATGCCCGGTATGAACGGCATCGATATGGTGCGTCAGATAAAAAGCGTCAAAAACGATCAGTCTGTTTTGGTCACTTCGGCGCATGACGATACCGAGTACCTCTTGCAGTGCATTGATATCGGTGTGGAAAAATTTCTGCTCAAGCCCTTTGACGTGAACCGATTGCTTGATGCGGTGGCACAGATGGTTGTCAATAGTTACAATGCGAAGCGTAATGCGCAGTTAGAGAAAAAAATCGAAGCGGACGCGGTGCTGTATAAAGAGCTGCTTGATACGATTGAGCATCCTACTGTGCTCTTTGAAGATACAGAGATTATCAAGGCAAATCGTAGTTTTCGGGGGCTGTTTGAAGAAGATGAGCAGCTCACGTTTCGAGGTTTGACGGAGAGGATCGTTGAGTGGAGCGGCAAAGAAAACGGCGAAGCAATCGCCTATTTAAAAGAGCACCCCAATTCAAAGGCGACGCTTAAAACCACCTCTGCAGAGCGTCAACGCTATTTTCTTGCCCATTTCCATGAGCTGCCCGTCAGCCGAAAATGGATGCTCTTCATGGCAGATGTGAGTATCATGCAAGAGCAATGTAATAGTATGCGTCTACTGCTCGATCAAGATGAGGTGACCAGACTTGAAAACAGGCGGGCGCTTTCAAAACGCTTGACCGAATTGGCGGGCGAAGGATTTGAGGAGTATCGTTGCATCTGTTTTCGCATCAAAAAATATGACCACTTTAGATCGCGTTTCGGTGAAGCAACAGCTTTAACGTTTTTGCAGCGCTTTGCAGAGCACCTTAAGGCGAAAAAGGCGCGTTATGCTCAGCATCGGCAGTTGTCGTGGTATGCATGGAGCGAAAATCATTTTGTCGTACTCTATGAAGCGGCATTGCAGGCAAAAATAGAGCAGATGTTTTCAGAGTTTGGCCGTTTTTCATTCGCTGTCGAGTCTGAAAACGTTGCTTTCGAGACCGAACGCGCTGATCTACGCATAAAGAGTGCATGGGATGTTGTCCGTTTCGAAGAGGAGATTGAGCGCAATTTCGCGTTGTGCGGATGAGCGGCATCCATGCTTGCTGTCGCATCTTTGTAATGCTCACTGATGTAGAATGTCGCATCAAACCCAAGGAGTTCCCATACACAAGCGTGTCATCGGTCGGAACGAATATATCTCATTGCCCCAGTTGGGTCTTTATAACATCAACGCCAAGATCGATACGGGCGCATACTCATGTGCCCTGCATTGCGACAACATCGCTTTGAATGAAGACGATACGGTCGCCTTTGATCTTTGTGACAGCACGGGTGGGATACGCCGGCTTACATGTAACGTCGCTTCCGTACGTGATGTCAGAAGCTCCAACGGGATACGTCAAGAGAGGGTCTTTATCGAAACTCCTTTACATGTAGGCAATATGGCTTTTGTGGCAGAGGTCTCTTTGACGAATCGTGCGTCGATGACCTATATGATGCTGGTGGGAAGCGCATTTTTGAGTGGTAGATTCGTTGTGGATGTTGCGCTCAGGCATGTTATGGGTCGTATGGAGGTGGGTGCGTGAAACTCTATATTTTATCGGGGAACGAGAAGCTCTATTCGACGCGCAGGCTCTTAGAAGCGGCCAAAGAGCGCGGATGGAAGGTGCGGGTGCTGGACTATCTCAAGTGTAGTATCGAGATCATGAAGGGCGATTTGAAGATCAACTACGAAGGGGAGCAGCTCAAATCTCCCGATGCGGTGATTCCTAGAATCGGGGCGAGTCGGACCTTCTACGGAACGGCGATCGTACGCCACTTCGAGATGATGAACGCTTTTACGACGGCAGGATCGCTCGCCATATCGCGTTCACGCGATAAGCTGCGCTCTTTGCAGATTCTCTCCAAGCATGGTGTGGATATGCCCAAAACGGTCTATGCCTCCAACCGTTCCGATGCCAAAGATGTCATCAAACTGATCGGTGGTACCCCTTTGGTGCTGAAGATTCTCGAAGGGACCCAGGGGGTGGGTGTCGTTCTGGTCGAGTCTCAAAAAGCGGCTAAGTCGGTACTGGATGCGTTTTATGGGATGGATGTGAACCTGCTGGTGCAGGAGTATATCGAAGAGGCTGCAGGCGCCGATATTCGGGTGATTGTTGTTGATGGGGAAGTGGTGGGTGCGATGAAACGTCAAGGACTCGAGGGAGATTTTAGATCCAATCTACACCAAGGCGGCAAGGCTTCCGCCTATACTCTTTCCCGCAAGGAGAAAGCAACGGCGTTAGCTGCTGCTAAAGCGATGGGGCTTGGGGTGTGCGGCGTGGACATGATTCCTTCAAAACGGGGGCCTTTGGTGATAGAGGTGAACTCTTCACCCGGTCTTGAAGGGATCGAAGAGGTGACGGGTATTGATGTGGCGGGGAGAATTATGGATTATGTCGGGCGCAACGTCAAGCAAGAGGGAAGTACCAAGCAACGACGCAGAATGAAAGACAGTATCGGCGCTTAATCGCTTTCGCGCTGCTGCATCATCAAGGCCAGCTCTTCATCTGCGCCAAAAACGGTGTGGGGATCGCGACACAGATCAATTGAATGATCTCGTCCGTCATAGTCGATCGTATTTAAAATCAGTTTGATCGTCTCGACGCGCGCAAGGTGCTTATCGTTGGAGCGGATGACGTGCCATGGGGCTTTGGTATGGCTCGTTTGGCTGAGCATGTGAAACTTGGTTTGGGTGAATTGCGACCACATACTTTGCGCTTGTAGATCGATTTCGCTGAGCTTCCACTGCCGTAGAGGATCGCTTCGGCGTGATTCAAAACGGGCTGCCTGTTTCTCTTTGCTGACGCTAAAGTAGAGCTTGATCAAAATGGTACCGTGATCAGTGAGTGACTCTTCAAACGGTACGACATGCTTCATAAAAAGTCGATGCTCATCGGGGGTGCAAAAGCCGAACACCGGTTCAACCATCGCGCGGTTGTACCAGCTTCGATCAAACAGTACCATCTCTCCGCCGCGTGGAAAGTGCTTGATATAGCGTTGAAAATACCACTGCGAGCGCTCCTCCTCGGTAGGCCGCCCAAGGGCCACGATACGGTAGTGTTTTGGGTTCATATAACGGCTGACGCTGCCGATAACGCTTCCTTTTCCGGCAGCGTCGCGCCCTTCAAAGAGGATAATCATCTTGAGATTATGACGTTCGACATGTTGTTGAAGCTTGACCAGCTCGGCCTGATAGGGTTCAAGCGCCAAATTCTCGCGGTAGAGTAAAAGCGCTTCTTCGTGTTGTGTTTCAGAGAGAGAAATAGAGTCGAGCACTCGCGCTCCTGAATAATTAAGTAGAGATAAACTATAGCTTTTTTTGGTTACATGTAAGGTGATCGGCGTCTTGATTGTTGTGCTTTTCCCGATATAGTGTTTTGATATGGATCAATTACAACGCAAAAAAGGAGACGAAATGCTACTTCTTACCCGTCTGATCGATGCGACCCCTCCACTACCTCAATCTGTGGTTGCACTCAATGAATTGCGTCTGAATCCCGACCGCTCTATGAAAGAGGTGGTGCGTATTGTTGGCAGCGATCCGGTTTTGTCGTCTAAAGTACTTGCTTTGGTCAATACGCCCTATTATGCCACCAAGGCGCAAATCTCATCCATCGATGTGGCCTGTAGCTATCTTGGGGAAAACATTATTTTTTCCATGGCGCTTTTGATGGGATTGCATGGTCGTTTAGGGTTTGATCTTTCGGCATATGATCTGAATGAGAGTCGTTTTTTGCATCGTACGCTGGCACAGTCGCAATTGATGCATCAGTGGATTGTTGCATCCAATGTAGCTCATGCAGATGCATTGCGTCTAGCGGCGTTTGTCAGCGAAATCGGGAAAATACTGATTGCACATCTTTTACGGCAAGAGAATGCGACAGAACGTTTTGCGCTGCGTCTGCGCAGCGGCGTACTGGAGGAAGTGGTTGAAAAAGAGTTTGTCGGGGCTACCACACTAGAGGTTTCGGCCCTGATGCTGGAGCACTGGCGGGTACACAGCGGTGCCTCTGCGATTTTAAAATATACTGCTTCCAACCGGGAAGTACCCGATGCACTCAAGCACTCTGTTGCGATGCTCGAATCGGTTCGAGCGCTCTGGCCGCAGTGGCATAAAGAGGCGCAACAGATTCGCAATGAAGCCGTAATGGGTTTTAGTATGGTTGAAAATAGCAGCTATAGCGCGTTTGCAATGGCCCTAGAAACGGTCTTATCCCGACGTGTTGCTTCTTAATGAAGCAGGTTTGTGCAGCGGATGCGATGAAAATACGCTATAATGCCCGCGATAAAAAGATGGAATGAGTGCATCTTTATAGTATGTTAGTGCTAGACCGAAAGACTCCCCGACTTTGACTCCACTTCAATCGAAGTGATTTTTCCCACAGAGGTAACCGATGGCAGGATTGCTGCAAGGAACCGTAAAATGGTTCAACGATGAAAAAGGCTATGGATTTATCCAGCAAGAAAATGGCGGTAAGGATCTTTTCGTTCACTTCCGTCAAGTAAACAGAAATGGCGCCGGACGTGTGACGCTCAAAGAGGGACAAAAAGTTTCTTTCGAACTAGGCGAAGGCCAAAAAGGGCCACAAGCCGAGAACGTAACGGTTCTCTAAGCCCTTTTAAGTGCGGAGTTTTCCTCCGGCACTTCTCTTCTCTCAACTTCACTTTCGTTTTCACAAGTTATAATCGTTGGTTTTACTACAAATATCATTCACGACAAAGGATCTTTATGGCCTATGTGCCGATGATAGCCAGAGTCAATTCGTTGCCGCCGCTTCCCGAATCAGTACTTCAATTAGAGTCTCTTTTTGCACAAAATGATCCGGAGATTACAGCGCTGGTGAAAATCATAGAGTCGGATCCGTCGCTGACAGCAGACTTACTCTCCAAAGCGAATGCGCCTGCTTATGGATTTACCCGCCAAATCGTCTCTGTGCTACAAGCTGTAACGTTACTGGGGAGTGCCAAAATTCGTGCGCTTGTTTTGGTGGCAACCATCCAAAGAAATTTCAACATTGATCTCACTCCCTACGGAATCAAAACGGCAGATTTCGCCAAAATCAGTACATTGCAAAGCGAATTGATGTTCCAATGGTACATGGGCATCGATGTAGAGAAGGCCAAACTGCTAACACCTATGGCGTTTTTGATGGAGACAGGAAAAATACTGATCTCAAAAGAGCTCATCGAACGACACAGGGACGAAGTGTTTTTAGCTGATATACATCGATACGATAACGTAGAATATGTTGAAAATATACATGTGTCAATGACAACCGCACAAATTAATGCACTGGTATTTGAGCATTTGAAGCTCAGTCCGCTTTTTATCGAATGTATGAAGTATCTTGACGATGAATATGAAATTCCCAAAGAGATCGAACTACTGGTAAAAGCCCTACAAATTGTCAGAAGTGCAGTCAATATCAGAGAACAACTGAGTGATGAATCGATCGCTCAAGCGATAACACGTGCCAAAGAAGGACCTTATGATAGTGGAAAATTTGAGAAAGTTGCCTATCGAATCCGAAATAAACTAGAACAACAAGCCTAGTTTTGGAGAAAATCTATAATCAATGTATGCTATACGGGTGAGCGGAGACTGCAGCATCAAAATTTCAGACTAAATCAGCAAATTTTCTGCAAAACCTTCTCTAATCCTCTTGACATTCCCCATTGATTCTCCTATAATTCCCGTCCACAAACGATGAGACCTCGAAAGAGCGTCTAGGTCGCTCTAAGTAGA
>JAFGUB010000034.1 GCA_016938735.1 Campylobacterales bacterium
CGTCATCCCCGTGATCCCGATCTCGGCAAGCGCGTCTTTGACGTCTTCGAGTTTAAATGGTTTGATTACCGCTTCTACTTTTTTCATATTGTGCTCCTTTATCTACTCGTTAAAGATTGAATCCGCGTTCGCCGTGTACCGACTCGTCAAGACCGATACTCTCTTGCTCTTCACTCACACGTGCTCCGCCTGTGAGTGCCGAAGCGATGTAGTACACCACGATGGTACCGATCAGCGTGAAGAGACCGACCACCAACACCGATTCGAGCTGTACGAAGATTTGGCCCATACGATCATCCGCATCTTTAAGTGGTCCCGACCAGAGCAGCGCTTTGTCGTTAAGCGCGAAGATACCAGTTGCCACAGCGCCCCAAAGACCGGCCAGAAAGTGTACGCCAAACGCATCGAGGCTGTCATCGTATCCCAGCTTTTTCTTGAGCGCCGTCACACCGAAAAATGCGATCAAAGCACCCAAAATTCCGATGATAAACGCACCGGAAACACCCACAAACCCCGCTGCCGGAGTAATGGCCACCAAGCCGGCGATCGCACCGGTAGCCGCACCTAAAAGGGTCATCTTTTTGTAGATGATGTTCTCAATCACCATCCAAGTAATCGTCGCCACCGCAGCCGCGATGGTTGTGGTCAAAAATGCCACGCCGGCAATCGCATTGGCACCGAATGCGGAACCGCCGTTGAAGCCGTACCACCCAAACCAGAGCAGTCCCGCACCTACCGCCGTAAGCACGACACTTGCCGGCTTCATGGCTACTTTAGCGTACCCGTCGCGTTTGCCGATCAACATCGCCAATACCAAGCCCGCCAAACCGCCGTTCATGTGTACTACCGTACCGCCGGCAAAATCAAGAGCCCCTTCGTTGAACAAGAAACCGCCGCCCCAAACCATGTGCGCAATCGGAGCATAGACCACCAGCGTCCAAACCGCAACGAAGACCAACCAAGTCGATAACTTCATCCGTTCAATCACCGATCCCGCAGCAATCGCAACCGTAATCGCCGCAAACGTACCTTGAAACACCACAAATACGAGTTTCGGATAGAGCTGACCCAAATCAACGCTTGCAAACTCATCCCAGGCAATACCGCCAAGCATCAGATGTCCAAATCCGCCGATCACCTGATTGAGGCCTCCCTCCATCGTGCCAAACGCGATCGAAAAACCCGCCACAACCCAAGCAATGAACGCAACCGAAAAAGCGGCAAACACCATGGCATAAGTATTGAGTACGTTCTTAGAACGGGTCATACCGCCGTAAAAAAGCGCCAAGCCGATTGGCGTCATCAACATAACAAGCGCCGTAGACATCATTATCCACGCCGTATCACCGGAGTTTAAAACCGGAGCAGCAGCCGCTGTCTCCTCAGCAAATGCCGCCAAAAGCATCAGCACCGAAAGTAGAGTGAGTCGCTTCATTGCGTTCTCCTTTTATAGAAAGTGATCTCAACCAACATTCTACAAACTATCAAACTATTTTTTACGCAAATGATGCCTATTTTTTAAACAATGTAAAATAGAACTGTAAAGGGAGAAAAGAGACGATACAGAGCTTACATGTAACGACTATGAGAAGAGGAAACGATAACAATTTAAAGCACAAAAAAGGAGTGTACAATGAGGGCTACAGGCTGATACAGCCTGAGCAAAAGAGGGTGGTTTGGGCGGTTAGATCGCTTCAGAATCCACTTCGCCGGTGCGGATACGGACGATTTTGCTGATATCACTGACAAAGATTTTGCCATCCCCGATTTTACCCGTGCGGGCAGCTTCGACTACCGTATTGACCACCTGATCGACCTGATCGTCATCCACCACCATC
>JAFGUB010000035.1 GCA_016938735.1 Campylobacterales bacterium
CTGATCTCTTCTAGGGTATGTTTAGGGGTAAATTTTACAGGCATGCTCCCCTGTAAGAAAAAATCGTTCCAATTTTAGGTTTGGTATAAATTGCAAGGTGGTGCATATGCCATGCAAACACCTTACGTAGAAAAAATACCAATACCATTTGTTGAAAATGAACTACAAATAGAGTTACATGTAAAAGAAATTTTGAAAACACACAAAGCACTGTTTGAAATAAAAATCGACTTCACCGACTACTGCACCCACGCCCTAAAGATCAAAAAACTCACCCAAAAACTCCAAAGTCCCGAAACCCTAACCCTCGAAGAGCTCCTCACAGAACTCCAAAAACAAAAAGTGGACATCAAAGACTTCAGCGTCCTCAAATCGTTCAAGTCCTTACATGTAACAATGTGCGAACTCAAAACCAAAATCGCTCAAATCGACCAAACCATCGACACGCTGGTGTATGGGCTTTATGGCTTAAGCAAAGAGGATATCGAGATTCTGGAGAAAATAAAATGAAGTTTCAATCGAATCTATTTTGGTTAAAAATTTTTAGAACATTCGGACTATTGTTGCTGATCATCTACACACTACTATTGTTTAGAAGTGGTTATTACCATGAAGCAATCCAGATGCCTGATTTAATCATAAAATTGCTCATTCCTTTAGGAGTCTTGCTCTCTGCATTGATTGCATCTTACTCCGTAATGACAAATATCGAAAATACTCAATTTATTGAAAAAGAAAAAATCAAAAAAGAACTAATTAATGAAATAAACTATTTACTATTAAAAGTAACATTAATAAAAGAAGATGTAGAAAGTTATTTTGAACATATAAGAAGGAATGAAAATAAAGATGAGCGTGGCTATTTTTCTCCTTCAAGCAGAGTTGAAATTATTGATAAATTAAAAAATTTTGAAAATATACTTAATAATACACCAAAAAATGTACTATCAAATACTGATATTTTTAATTATATCAAAGAAATTAATGATGTGATTATTAGAATAAGGCACACAGAAGAATGGTTGATTAATCCTCCAAAAGGAGTGCGAATTTACGTTGGATTAGAAAATATTCTAATAGAGAACTTAAAACTTCTTGAAACTAGGCTACAAGAATTAAAGGAAACGGTGATAGGCAAAATAAAAAACAAAAAAACGTAAAAAAGCTTACATGTAAAGTATGCTAAGATGGCCCACATATTTGAAAGGATTACTTATGAAAACCGTACAACTAGACATTCAAGACGATAAGCTCGAAACTTTTTTGATGATCGTGCGCAGCCTAAAAGATGATATCGTGCAAAGCATCCGCATGCAAGACGCCATACTTGATGTTGAATCAATACAAAAAAACACTCCTGAATATCATGAAATAGAAGAGATAAAATCGCAAAATAATCCAAAGCATTCACTCTCAGATGCAAAAATAGCTTTGGGACTCTGATGCAAGTCATTTTAGATGATAAAGCGCTAAAAGACCTATCAAAATTAGATAAAGTAACAGCAAAAAATATCTTCTCAAAGATAGAAAAACTCGAAAATTTTCCACACGGTACAAATATCAAAAAGCTTACGAATTTTATTCCACCTTATAGACTCAGAGTCGGGAATTTTAGAGTTTTATTTGATGTTGAAGATGGCAATCTAACCGTTTATAGGGTAAAACATAGAAAAGATTCATATCAATAAGAAAAAACGAAAAATTTGGGCAGAGAAGATTAAAAAAACTGGAAAAAACGGGGAAAGGCAAGATAACCAATCCCCATAGAGTCTAAAATAGCACTCGTGTAAGCAAAAGAGAACCTATTTGGAAGTGAGGCTTTAGCCCTGCCAAAGCGCGGGATTAAACTCTTATTTTCGATAAAAGAATGGTTGCACTATAATATACGCCGAATGAGTAGTAAGTTTCAGCGGTAGAACGGATTGCGAAAGCTTTCGGGCGCGGGTTCGATTCCCGCCGCTCATTCCACCCATGCAAGCAGAAGTGCCGAAGCGCAAGCGGTAGCCGGCGGGTACAACTCCTGTGTATGTGGGTTCGAATCCCACCCTGCTTGTGTTTTTACCTTTTATAGAAGAGAGAACAGATGCTAACGTTACCCGTATCCGAAAATCAGATTGTTCAACTGATCGCACAGCTTGATCTGGCTTCGCTAGAGAGAGTACGCAAAGCGATTGTCAAAAAAGAGGCTTATTTCAAGCGCTTTCAAAAAGCCCCTATCGATGAGATCGTCGATGATTTCAAGCATGAAGGCTACAGCAGTGATTTTTTGGCAGACTTAGAAGAGGGCCTTAAAAAAAGTAGCCTGTATCAAAAATGAGAGTTTTAGAACTCAGAGCCGATCAAATTGAGTATCTGCAAAATCATCAATTATCTAAAAAATATGAAAAAGCGAAACAGATTTTTGAGCAAAATCCATTTCATCCTTCGCTCCATATGAAGCTACTAGAACCTAAACATAGACTTTTGTACTCCTTTCGGCTTGACCGCAAATACAGAGCCATTTTTGCGTATGTAGCGCATGAAACGGTCGAGATTATTGCGTTTACTAACCATTATAAATAACCTTATTTAAACATCTCCGTTGAGGATGAGCAAAAACTTTTACATGTAACCTTAGCAAAACGGTTACGCTATAATCAACCAAAATAAAAGGGGCGAATCATGCACACCCTCAGCATCAAAATCGACGACAGCATCTATGAGCATTTCAAGCAGTTTTTGAGTTTTTATCCCAAGAACAAGCTTGACATCATCGAGGACGACGAAGACCTCACCTTTGGCGAAGCCCAAAAGCAAGCCTATGAAGAGGCGGCGCAAGAGCTAGAACAAGGCAAAGCCATCGACTGGAAAAGCTACGCCGCGCAACGCAATCTATGAAAAACGGGGACAGGCAAGATAAAAAAACAAGAAACGTATAAAAAAGCTTATATGTAAAGAGTGCTTGACAGCGCTGAACAAGGTTGAGTATATACCCAAATTCAAACTTGAAACAAGCACTCTTTATCACCCAAAAATATCACTATGCGTTCCGATTCTAGCGAGTGTTGTCTCATCGCCGTTTACTCGATAGACCAGCAACATATCGCCGCCCAAATGGCACTCTCTAAAGTCACTCCAATTGCCTTTTAGGGCATGATCTTTGGATTCGGGCGGGAGCTGCTTATCCTCTTTGAGCAATGCAACAAAGCAGGCAAATTTTTCAAACTGTCCGTCGGTTAGTCGCATACTCGCAAAGTCTTTTAGAAATGCTTTGTGTCTTTTGATTTTAGCCACGCTTTAGTTCATCCATTGAGAAATCATCGACATTTTGATTATCTCTAATCTCTTGAAATATGTGTTGGCTCTTTTCGTTGGGGATCTCTATGTCAAAAGGGATGCCCCGTCTAAGTCTTACTTGGTTCAAAAACAGATTGACCGCCTCGCCCAGTGTCAGCCCAAGGGTCGCAAAAATCTCCTGCGCCTCTTGCTTTACCACAGGGTCAAGCTTCATGCTGGTGGTTTGTCTCATGGTGATCCTCCAACTTGTATAATACAATCGTATTATACAAGTTTATCCGAAGCAATGAGAATCAGAGAACGAAAACATTAGGATGCACACAAACCCTTACATGTAAGCGAAGCAAAGCGGTTACGCTATAATCAACCAAAATGAAAGGGGCGAATCATGCACACCCTCAGCATCAAAATCGACGACAGCATCTATGAGCATTTCAAGCAGTTTTTGAGCTTTTATCCCAAGAATAAGCTTGACATCATCGAAGACGACGAAGAGCTCACCTTTGGCGAAGCCCAAAAACAAGCCTATGAAGAGGCGGTGCAAGAGCTAGAGCAAGACGAAGCCATCGACTCGAAAAGCTACGCCTCGCAACGCAACCTATGAGCTATACGATCAAATTTTCCAAATCCTGCCCCGATGCGCTCAAGGCCCAAACCATCCGCGACGCCCTTGGCATCCATGAAGAGCTGGTGCATATCACCGTGGAGACCAACACGCCGTCTGCGGTGACATCATCCGGTAGCAATTACATGTAATCGTTACGCAATTTTTAGCCCTAGCTAGGGTGCAAGTTGCTATCATGCGGCTTTAAAAGCCTTTTATCTTTTCGCAGGAGTTTTTTATGGCCACAGTTTTGATTATCGGTGCGGGCGGCGTAGGCCGCGTGGTAGCACACAAATGCGTCCAAAACGCCCATGTTTTTGATCGTATCGTTCTTGCTTCGCGCACCATCACCCGTTGTGCGGAGATCCAAAAGGAGCTTCCCTCAGGTGCCATCGAAATCGCCAAAGTGGACGCCGACGTCGTCTCCGAGATCGTCAAGTTAATCCGCGAAGTCGAAGCCGATATCGTCATCAACGTGGCGCTTCCCTACCAAGACCTCACCATTATGGACGCCTGTGTCAAGACCAAGGTACACTACCTCGACACCGCCAACTACGAACACCCCGATCTGGCCAAATTCGAGTACAAAGAGCAGTGGGCGCGCGATAACGCCTTTAAAAATGCTGGAATCATGGGCTTGCTAGGCAGTGGCTTTGACCCGGGCGCAACCAACGTCTTTTGCGCCTATGCCCAAAAACACTATTTTGATGAGATCCACACCATCGACATTCTTGACTGCAACGCCGGTGATCACGGCTACGCTTTTGCCACCAACTTCAACCCCGAGATCAATCTACGTGAAGTGAGTGCCAACGGTCGCTACTGGGAAAACGGTGAGTGGATCGAGACCAAGCCACTGGAGATCCACATGCCCTGGGAGTACCCCGAAGTAGGGATCAAAGAGAGTTATCTGATCTACCATGAAGAGATGGAATCACTCGTCAAGCACATCAAAGGGCTCAAGCGGATGCGCTTTTTCATGACCTTCGGTCAAAGCTACATCATGCACATGACGGCGCTGCAAAACGTCGGGATGCTGGGCATTGAACCCGTAGAGCACAACGGCTGCAAGATTATCCCCATCGAGTTTCTCAAAACCCTGCTGCCCGATCCGGCGTCACTGGGCCCGCGCACCAAAGGCAAAACCAACATCGGTATCCTAGCCGAGGGGATCAAAGACGGTCAGCCGCGCAAAATCTACATCTATCAAGTCAGCGACCACGAAGCATGCTACGCCGAGGTGAAATCGCAAGCGGTCTCTTACACCACGGGCGTGCCTGCCGTCATCGGTGCCAAGCTGATGGTCGAGGGCAAGTGGATGCAAGCGGGTGTCTGGAATATGGAGCAGTTCGATCCGGATCCCTTCATGGATGAGCTAAACACCCAAGGCCTTCCTTGGAAAGTGATCGAGCTGTAATGGCACTGCCCGAACTCCCGCTGCCGCTTTCGCTCCCTTTTGAGGTGCCGCTGCTGCTACATCCCGTGGTGGCGCACTTTGCCATCGCTATTCCCGTCATCGTCTTGCTGATCGAACTTGCTAACCTCTACTTTAAACGCCGCGTGCTCAGCGTCACGACCACACTGCTGCTTTCGCTTGCCGCGCTGTTCTATTTGGGTCTTTATGTCACCGGCAAGGCGGACGGGTCGGAAGCGTTTATCTTCTTAAGCGAAGCAGGCAAAGAGGAGCTGGGAGAGCATAAAACACTTGGAATCTACATCATTTACTTCTTGATGATTGTTTTTGGATTGCGCCTCTTGACCCTTTGGGTGAAGGCTCAGGCGGCAACCACCCTTTATCTCGTAACCCTGCTGCTGCTCATTGCACTCAATGTCAAGCAGGGCCATGACGGCGGAGAGCTTATCTATGAATACGGTGCCAACGTCGCTCCGCTGAGCACGTGTCAAGATGAGACAGAAACGCTGCGCGAAGAGATTCAAACACTCAAGGCGGAGTTACAGACCTTGCGCGAACGTGAGCAAAATGGCTTTGATCTTAACCTCACCCGAGCGGCGGAGATGATCAAGCAGATGCTGCTGCCGGAGGAAGCACCGACACCAGCACAAGAGCAGGAGCAACATGAGAGCGAAGCGCCGGATCAGGATGTAGTCGTCATTGATGCGCAGCCGCATGAAGAGGATACTTCGCCCGAGCTGCCCTCTGCAGAACACAATGAGACCTTGAGTTTTTAACCCTTGTGTCCGCGATTGTTTTAACCACCCTCAATGCCCGTTACGCGCACAGCGCGCTTGCGCTGCGCTACCTCTACGCCAACCTTAAAGAGCTGCAAACAGAGTCACGGATCATGGAGTTCGTCATCGACGCCAACCCCCAATCCGTCGCCGAAGAGCTGCTTACATGTAAACCCCGCATCATCGGTCTTAGCGTCTACATCTGGAATGCCCTGCAGATTGCGGAGCTGATCCATATCCTTAAAAAAGTATCCCCCCAAACCCTTATTATCCTCGGCGGCCCTGAAGCTGCTTACAGGCCGCACCGCGTCGATCTCAGCGGTGCCGATTGTGTCGTCAGCGGGGAGGGAGAGGCGGTTTTTTACACTCTTTGCCGCGATGTGCTCGCGGGGCGTAGCATTCCAAAACATATCAGCGCCCCCGTGTGCGACCTTGCATCGATCGCACTTCCCTATGAAGCCTACAGCAACGATGATATCGCCCATCGCTACATCTACGTCGAAGCGTCGCGCGGATGCCCCTTTTTGTGTGAGTTTTGCCTCTCTTCCATCGATGAAAAACTGCGCCGTTTCGATCTGCCGAGGCTGCTTGAGGCACTTGAGCGGCTCTGGATGCGCGGGGCGCGCGATTTTAAATTCATCGACCGCACCTTCAATATCAACATCCGCTTTGCCGCCGCGATCCTTGATTTTTTTCTCGCCAAAGAGCCTCCCTATTTTCTGCACTTCGAGGTGATCCCCGACCACTTCCCGGATGCCATCAAGGAGCGGCTGGAGCACTTCGAGCAAGGCTCCCTGCAACTTGAAATCGGCATTCAAACCTTAGATGCCGAGGTGGCCGCGCGGATCAACCGTCCGCTGAATGTAGCCAAGATCGAGGAGAATCTACGCTTTTTGCGCGAGCGCACCTGCGCGCATCTGCACCTTGATCTCATCGTCGGGCTGCCGGGCGAATCCATCGAAGGGTTTGCGGCCAATCTTGATAGGCTGCACCGCATGGGCGGGGGGAGCGAAATTCAGATCGGTATTTTAAAAAAGCTCTCGGGCACAACGATGGCACGCCACGACGAAGTGTTTGATATGCGTTACAGTGATCTGCCGCCGTATGATCTGCTCTGTAACGACCGCATCGATTTTGCGCGGATGCAGGAGATGAAGCGCTTTGCGCGCTTTTGGGATCTACTCTACAACAGCGGCAACTTCACATCGACCCTGCCGCTGCTGTGGGAGGGTGAAAAGGTTTTCGATCCGTTTGATCGGCTCTGCCGCTGGATCTACACCCAAACCCGCTCCACCCACAAGATCGCGCTGGAGCGACTGGCCGAGCTACTTGGTCTGTATCTGATCGACGTGACGGGCGCGGAGCGCTCTAGGGTCGTTGAAGCCTTAGATCGTGATCTAGGTGGCATCAAAGGGCGCGCGCGTACACGTTTGCTTGAAGAACGCAGCCTGACGCCACAAAAGAACGTGCCGCACGGCAAGCATAAACGTCAAGAGAAGCACCGATGATCGCTAGAGTCGCGCCGCTGATACTCTGTGCGTTACAGCTATGGGGCGCGGAGTCGCTCCCTTTTGTCTTTGAGGGTAACACGCACATCTCCTCTGCGACGCTTTATGAGGCATTAGGGGAGAGCGAACCCTCTTTTTATCAGTTCTGGCGGCCTCGTCCCCATCTGCAGCTTTCGGCGGCAGAGACCTATGCGAGAGGTTTGCAGCAGTACCTCAAGAGCGTGGGTTTTTATCACGCGAGCGTGCGCTACACCTATGATGAGGAGCTGCTGCAGTTCATTATCGATGAAGGGGCGCCGGTAAGTGTCGCCGACGTAACTGTTCTTTCAACGCTTGGTGTCGATGATTTGGTCGTGCTGCGCGTCGGCAAGCGCTTTGTCTCCCAAACCTTTGTAGCGGATAAAAGTGCCATTTTGGGGCGTGCCAAGGATATGGGCTATTGCAATGCCGAGCTGCGCTCCAAAGCGTGGATCGACATCGAAACCGATCAAGCCTACATCCTGCACGAACTCGATCCCAAAGCGCTTTGTAGCTTCGGAGCCGTCACGGTACAGACGGATGAGAGGATCGATGAGTGGGTGGCGCGCTCCTTTTTGCGCTTCAAACCCAATGAGCGCTACTCGCAAGAGAAAATCCGCCAAAGCTACGAGATGCTCTATGCCCAAGAGGGAATCGCCAAAGCGCTGATCGAAGAGCTCGAACACAACGCCACGCGTGTGCCGATTCGCTTACATGTAAGCAGCCGTGAAGAGCCGATTCGTTTCCGCGCCGGTATTGGAGCCAACAGCGATGAAGGGGTGGTACTGCAAGCGGGTATCACCCATCGAAACCTCTGGCAAAATCTCAAAACACTGGGTCTACAGGGGCGTAGTTCCATGATCAAAGAGGAGATCAAAAGCACCTTCACCATGCCGCTGCCGTATCACAACCTCTGGGGAACGACGTTGGGATACAAAAACGAACACTTCGAAGGCTACAGCGAGGAGAATCTCTACCTCACCCCCTATCTGCAGCAGTACGATCAACCCCACACCTTCAAAGAGGGTCTACTCTTTGAGCGTGTCAACACCTATGACAGCAAAGACGAGCTGCGCTTTCCGACCAAAGAGATTGTGATCTCTTCAGCGCTCTTTCACTGGAAATACGATGAGCGCGACAAAATTTTGGAGCCGACAAAGGGCTTTTATCTCTTCGCCAACGTCCAGGGGGCGCTCGCCTCGTTTCTCAGTGACGCGACTTACAGTAAGTTTCAGGTTGGGGGCGGTCGGCTTTTTTCGTACGATCGGCAGGTGCTGGGGCTGAAGGTGCATTACGGCGATATCAAGCTGCACTATGGAGAGCTACCCGCATCGTACCGTTTCTACGCCGGAGGGATGAACTCCAACCGCGCTTACGGCTACCGCCAACTCGGCCCCAAAAGCGATCAGGGTGACCCTTTGGGCTTTGGTACCTTGCTTGAAGCGACCGCCGAGTATCGATTTCCGCTTTACGGTGCGCTGCGCGGCGTGCTCTTTAACGACACCACGATGGCCGGACGCATCGATCTGCCGTACGAAAACCACCCCTATGTCACCTTCGGTACGGGGCTTCGCTACGCAACACCCATCGGCCCCGTCGCCATCGATGCGGGTATCGACGTGAACGACCCATCGCACTACGCCTTTCATTTTCATATTGGAGAGCTCTTTTGATCTGGCGCTGGCTCTACCTACTGCTTTTTTACCTGGTAGTCCTGCTACTACTGTTGATGCTGTTTGTGGTGGTGGCGGTACACCATCCCAAAACGCTTCCAATGCTCTCACAGGCAATCGAAACACAGACCCCCGTCCGCTTCTCTAAGCTTGAAGGAACACTCTCGAACAATCTAATATTTCATGATATTAGCTACGAAACCCTCTTTAGTGCCAAGCGTATTGAGCTACACTACAATCTGCTTGAACTACTTGCGGGGTCCTTACATGTAGAGCAACTTGAGTTGGAAGGTGCGCTGCTTGATCTACACCACCGTAACCGCTCAAACCCATCCGAAGCGCCGATCGAGATGCCCCTTTTGCCCTATCTGTCGCTAGAGCGTGTGAGCGCAGCGGATTTTACGATCCGTACCAATGTAGACATCACCCTAGCGCTTGAGGCGCACAACCTCTACTACGACGCGCGTGCGCTGCATGTCCAACAGGCACGCGTTGCGCCGCTTGAGGTGCATACCCATCCTTCCGTACTGGTCGAGCTGAATGCAACCGATCTGCGTTTTGACGGTGCGCTGCATGTAGCTCATGCTGAAGCCAACGCCTCGTTTGAAGGCTACCGCGCTTGGGCGCAGGGGTCGATGAGTGACGATACATTCAGCGGTAGCGGGCGCGTAGCCTATCCGCAAGAGCTGCTAGCGCCCGTTCAAGGGCACCTCTCGCCTTTGCCTAATCCGCTTGAGATCAAGGCGGTTGAAGCGGGCTACGCTTCGGTGCGCCTTAACACTTCGCTACGCGACGTCATGCAGCTAGACACCAACATCACGCTAGAGGCGCCTGAGTGTGAGATGGCTTATGACTACAACCGTTCCGATATCGCCTTACATGTACGCCATAATGCCCGCCACACTGAGTTTAATGCGACGCTTGAGCACAACATCAGCATCGATTTTAAAGGCAACGTCACCGACCGCGCGGCACTGCACCTGGATGGCAGCAGCCATCCGCTCTGGTTTGACGAAGCGCAGGCCAAAGTGATCTTGAGTGATGACTTTTTTGCGCTTGATCTGACACTACCGCAGACCAAACTACAACTGCGCAGCAACGACTACCGCACCTTCGATCTGCAGTCGCAGGTGCGTGAGCTCAGGCTCGATTTTTTGCAGATGCTGCCCGATTATCTGCGCCGTGATCCGCTCTCGCTCGAACTTGAGGCCCAAATTACACCAAATCTCATCAACGGCGCACTGGATGCACACACGCTCCACACCCGATACAACGCCCGCTTCAATGTCGGTAAGGCGCATCAAAACATCGACGGTAACCTCACCACTGACGGCGAAAGCGAGTTTTGGCAAGCACTGGGGGTACGCGACATCGCCCATCTGCACACCACTTTTGTCCGCGATGAGGAGCGTGTGATACTCTACGCAGGCAACGAGGAGTTACATGCAACGCTTTTTGAGCGTGAAGGCACCATCAAAGGGTGGGGTTCGGTGGCAACAACCACCTTCGATGCACGCGGCACGCGCGACGACTCGGGGGTGCGCCTGGAGCTCAGCAGCCATATCGGTTCGCTTTATACCCTTATCGACAGCGTCAAAGAGTTGCACTATCCCGAAGGTTTCTTTTTTGATACGGGCATGGAGATCGAAGGCGTTTTACTCTTTGGTGAGGATATTTACGTCGGTGCCGAGGTGAAGCTGCCTTGGTATTATCTACAAAATGATCCGCAAAATGGCTATTTTGGGACGGATGGACGCTTACATGTAAGCATTGATGAACGCTCCTTGCGAATTGACGACTATAAAATCGAAGCGCTGGGGCACACCTTTTTCTCCAACCGTCCTTCGATTCTCAGACGCGACGACAACGGTACGCTGCTGATCGATCGGTTTTGGATCGACGATATGCTAAAGGCCGTCGGCTACTACTCCATCCAAAGCGGGGTCTTTGAAGCACGTATTCATGGCAAGCATGCCCATTATGAAGGTAGAGAGGGCAAGCTGAGTGCCGATATCGACATCACGATAGTGCACGATGAGAACCAAACCCTGATCGAAGGCGAAGCCGCGATCCGCTCCGCGCTCATTACCTACAAACCCACAGGCGCAAACTACGTCGAAGACGACGATATCGTGGTGATTCAGGAGGTAAAGCCCGTAAACGACTCCAAACTCGCACTTAATGTTCGGCTCCATAATCTCCAAACCCTACGCTACAAAACCGACATGGCCGATCTGGATTTAAACCTTGATCTCACACTCTGGAAAGAGCCGCGCCGACCGCTTGAACTGCTGGGACTGCTGCGACTGGATAAGGGGCTTGTCTATACCCCGACGGCGGAACTGAGTATGCGCAAAAGCGAGCTCTACTTCGCCGGCGGAGAGAAGATCAACCCTTACCTCAACCTCCACCTCTACTACGCCATCGACAACAAAGAGATCGACATCTACGCCACCCACACCCTCTCTTCACCCGTGCTGCTCTTTACCTCCAACCCCGCGATGAGCCAAAGTGACATCCTCAGCTACATTCTCTTCGGTGCCCCCGCAAGCAGCAGCTTCGAGAGCGAAGAGGGGGCATCAAGCCAGATCAGCACCGCCAATTTGTTGCTGGGCACCGGATTTAAAGAGCTCATCGGCGACACCACGGGACTGCGCATCGACCGGCTCAATCTGCTTAGCACCAAAGAGGGCAACGTCGGCTTCGAAATCGGCACACGGCTCAACAAAGACACCCGCGTCGTCTTCAAAAGCGACGACATCTTCTCGATGGTACTGCAATGGCAACTCAGCAGCAACCTGCAAGTCCACGTAGACGTCATGGAGACAGGGCAGGGGATCAACCTGATTTACGTGCGGGAGTTTGCGGATCCGTGGGCGCAGCTAAAGGAACAGTAATGATTCATGGGAAAAATTCAATTTAAACGAGTATCATCTACATTCATCTTTTTCTGATGCGGAGTATTGATGCGCTTACGTTTAATTGCACATACCGATGAGCAGGGAAACACCCACGATTTAGCTGAACATCTTCAAAAGAGTGCTGCCATGGCCGCACATTTTGCATCGTTGTTTCAATCCGATGAATGGGCATACGCTGCTACGCTATGGTACGATCTTGGCAAATACTCCGATGCCTTTCAGGCCAAAATTGCTCCCGATGCCCACATCGAAGAGCGTAATGGTCGCGTCAATCACTCCAGTGCCGGGGCACTTTATGCCCTCAAACAGTTGGGAGATTCCGGAAAACTTCTTGCCTATCTGATCGCAGGACATCACGCGGGGCTTAGTGACTTTGACAGCGCGGATGCCGGTGCTGCCAGCTTACATGTAAGGCTTCAAAACGACACTTCTTATTTGGATGACGCACTTAAAAATGCCGATACCTCGGTCATAGCACTATCCAAAACGCCAAGCCAAAAACCGCTTGGCGGCGCTGAGGGGCTACATCTGTGGTTGCGGATGCTTTATTCTTGCTTGGTGGATGCGGACTTTCTCGACACTGAAGCATTTATGGATTCCAAACGGTCTCAAACCCGTAGCGCTGCGGTTGAACGCTCCGCCATGCTTGAGGTGTTCGAGCGTCATATGCAGCAATTTGCGCAAAAAGAGGGAGTGATCAATCAACTGCGCCGCGAAATTCTCTCTGAGTGCCAGAGTGCCGCAAAGCTAAACAAGCGACTTTTTAGCTTGACCGTGCCCACCGGGGGAGGCAAAACCCTTTCAAGTCTGGCATTTGCCCTGTATCATGCGCAGCACTTTGACAAACGACGTATCATTTACGCGATTCCCTACACCAGCATCATTGAACAGACGGGCACGATTTTTTCGCAAATCTTTGAGTCACTCGAAGGAAGCGTATTGGAGCATCACAGCAACCTAGACCCCTCCAAAGAGACGCCACAAAGCCGTTTGGTTTGCGAAAACTGGGATGCGCCGCTGATTGTTACCACAACCGTGCAGCTCTTTGAATCGCTCTTTGCCGCCAAATCTTCGCAGTGTCGCAAGCTGCACAATATTGTCAATAGTGTCATTATTTTGGATGAAGCGCAGTTGCTACCGCCTGAGCTTCTAGGCCCGATTTTGCAAAGCATCCGCTTGCTAAGCACGCACTACGGCGTCACCGTTTTACTTTGCACGGCAACGCAGCCGGAGCTTGGCAGTCGCTCGAATAGTCATCCGAATGGAAAGCTTGTGGGTTTAGATGAGGTACATGAAGTCATCTCAAATCCAAAAGTGCTCTATGATCAGCTTAAGCGGGTTGAAGTTTCCATAGACGACCCTAAATCTCCAAAAAGTTGGGAAGAGATCGCCCAAGAGATCAGTGCTCATCCCAAAGTGCTTGCGATTGTCAATACACGTGCCGACGCATCGACGCTTTTTCGATTGATGCCCAAGGGCAGCATCCATCTCTCCGCACTGATGTGTCCGCAACACCGCTCCGATACGATCGCGCTTATCAAAGAGCGGCTACAAAGTGATGAGCCGATTCGTGTTGTCTCCACCCAGCTCATCGAAGCAGGGGTTGATATTGATTTCCCCGTTGTCTACCGCGCGTTGGCGGGGCTTGACTCGATTGCTCAGGCGGCGGGACGGTGCAACCGTGAGGGAAGACTAAAATCGTTTGGTAATGTCAAGGTCTTTATACCGCCCAAGCCCGCACCATCTGGGCTACTGCGCTTTGGCGAACAGGCCATGAAAAGCATGATGGTCAATCCGCCGGACGAGTGGCTTGATCCTTCAAGCTTCGCGCGTTATTTTGATACCTATTATGCGCAGATGCACAATTTTGACAAGCAAGCCATCATCAAAAATATGCTTACTCCTGATCAACGCCACCTTGCTTTGCAGTTTCGCAGTGCCGCCCAAGCGTTTAAGATGATCGATGATGGCGGCTCTCAGAGCATTATCGTTCGTTACGATGACACCGCAGAGTCCCTGCTGGATCGGCTTCGTTTTGCGGGGGTCAGTCGCGATCTGATGCGCCGTCTTGGACGCTACAGCGTTTCATTAGCGCGTTACCACTTTGAAGCCCTCCAAAAAAGAGGGGATTTAGAGGAGATCGAAGGAGTTTTTGTATTGAGGCCGACGCTTTATGACAAGGCGTTGGGCGTTGTTGTCGCCGATAGCGCCATTACACCGGAATCATTATGGTGCTAACCCATCTCATCAAAAGGAGGTCAAATGGGAAATGTCTTTGAGTTGGAGGTGTGGGGTGACTATGCGTGCTTCACGAGACCCGAAATGAAGGTCGAGCGGGTGAGCTACGACGTGCCGACGCCATCGTCGGTGCGCGCCGTGTTTGAGTCGATCTACTGGAAGCCCGCCATTGTTTGGGAACCGCTTAGCGTTGAAGTGCTTGCGCCGATTCGCTTTTTGTCGTTTCGGCGCAATGAAGTTGGTTCGGTTGTCTCTATGGGGAATGTCAAAACCGCTATGACGCGCGGCAGCGGAATGTTGGGAATCTATATCGAAGAGGAGCGTCAGCAGCGCGCAGCGCTGATGTTGCGGGACGTGCGCTACCGCATTAAAGCCCGCATGGTGGTTCAAAGCAACACATCCGATCACAGCCCGGCGGCCAAGCACTACGAGATTTTTGAGCGCCGCGCCCAGAAAGGGCAGTGCTTCAATCAGCCTTATCTGGGTACGCGGGAGTGTTCCTGCGCCTTTTCGCCCCTACGAAGTGACGCAGTGGCGATTGGGGAGAGTCGTGATCTTGGATTCATGCTTTATGATATGGACTTTGCCGATCCCGCCGATCCGACGCCGCTGTGGTTTCGCGCCACGCTCGAAGAGGGTACGGTGCGCTTTCCGGCCAAAACGGAGGTGCTGCGATGATTTTGCAGGCACTCGTTGATTATTATCACCGCAAAGCCGCCGATCCCGATGGGGGCATAGCGCCCGAGGGGTGGGAGTACAAAGAGATTCCCTTTATCATCGTTATCGATGAGCAAGGGCGTTTTGTGCAGCTTGAGGATACGCGCAGCGGCGAGGGCAAAAAACGGATGGCCAAATCGTTTTTGGTTCCTGCTGGAGTCATGGGGAAAACATCTGGCGTTAAAGCAGATTTATTGTGGGATAAACTCGAATATGTTTTGGGTATCAATGTATCAGAGAAAAGAAAAGTTAACGAGAAGCATTTTGCATTTAAAGAACGTTCCTATTCTATACTTAATCAGAGCTCAGATGAAGGCGCTTTAGCGTTGATAAAATTTTTAGAATCTGTTGATTTAGAAGCATTAGGATGTGATCCTCTCTGGAAAGAAATGTGCTTGATCGATAAACCTGTTAGTTTTAGACTATTGAATGATTTACCATCTCAATTGATTGTCCATCGTAATGCTATAAAATCTCTAATACAGCCTGAATATACAGGTGTTGCTGCGATTTGTTCTATTTCTGGAGAAAAGGATGAAATACAAAATCTGCATCCTTTAATCAGAGGGGTTGGCATAGCTCGGGCTGCTGGAGCCATAGTTTCATTCAATCATAAAGCTTTTGCATCATATGGAAAAGAACAAAATTTCAATGCTCCTGCTGGCAAAAGTGCTGTCTTCGCCTACACCACAGCGCTCAATCGTCTGCTTGCAAAAGGCTCGAAACAGCGGATGGAGGTGGGTGATGCTTCAACGGTTTTTTGGGCAGATCGAGACGATAGCTCTTTTGAAGGTATCTTTGTCGACCTCTTCGGTGAAGTGCCCAAAGACGATCCCGACCAGAATGTTCGCGCCGTCGAAAGTCTCTTCAAATCGGCTCGAACTGGAGTATTCACAATCGATGAAGATCCAAGCAGATTTCATGTTTTAGGAATTATGCCAACCAGCAAAGGGCGAATTGGCATACGATTCTGGCTGACAGGCAGAGTATTAGATTTTGCGGTGCATTTGCGGGCGCATTTTGATGATATTTCCATAGTCCATTGTCAGGATGTTCAAAAACACCTTTCGCTAAAAAAGTTATTGGTTGCAGTTTCGATTGCAAAAATGAGTAATAAAAACAAAGCGTTCAAATGTGATTCATTTCTTTATGAGGAGAGCGAAAATATCCCGCCCAACCTCGGCGGCGATCTAATGCGCTCGATTCTGCAAGGTACGCCTTATCCGCAAACACTGCTGCAAGGTGCCTTGCGCCGCATCCGTGCTACACAGCAGGTGAGCTATCCGCGCGCTGCCATCATCAAGGCCGTTTTGAACCGCCAAAACCGATATTCCACTTCACAGCAAAAGGAGCTTACCGTGTCACTAGACCCTGAAAACACTCATGTCGCGTACCTGCTTGGTCGCCTCTTCGCCGTTTTGGAGAAGATCCAAAAGGATGCCCAACCGGGTATCAATGCCACCATCAGAGAGCGCTTCTATGGATCGTTTAGCGCCTCTCCAGCTTCCGTATTTGCAATCTTGATGCGGCTTAAAAACCACCACTTGGCCAAACTTAGCGAAGGCAGCAAAACCTATTATGAAAAAATGATCGGTGAGATCATGGCCCTGATGCCTTCATCAGGCGTACCAAGCCACTTGGCACTCCCTGATCAGGGATGTTTTGCCATCGGCTATTACCACCAAAACCACGCACTCTATACCAAAAAAGACTAAGGAGCACACATGTCACACACACCTATTCAAAACCGTTATGAGTTCATCATGCTATTCGACGTCAAAGACGGCAACCCCAACGGCGACCCAGACGCTGGCAATCTGCCGCGTATCGATGCGGAGAGCGGACACGGACTCGTGAGTGATGTTTCGCTGAAGCGCAAAATTCGTAATTTTGTCGGTATTGCCAAAGGCGAGAAGGCCCCTTTTGAGATCTACGTCAAAGAAAAAGCGGTACTAAATGCTCAGCATGAACGCGCCTATGAAGCAATCGGCGAGGGGGCATTGCTCAAAACTGAAGATAAAAAACGCAAAGGGGGAGATAAAGTAGATGAAGCGCGTGCATGGATGTGCCAAAATTTCTATGATGTGCGTACTTTTGGAGCCGTTATGTCCACCGGCGTCAACTGCGGCCAGGTGCGCGGCCCCGTGCAGCTTACCTTCGGTCGCAGCATCGCCCCGATTGTCGCGTTAGAACACTCGATTACGCGTATGGCCGTAGCAACCGAAGCTGAAGCCGAAAAGCAGGGCGGTGACAACCGCACGATGGGGCGCAAATTTACCGTACCTTACGGGCTCTATCGTGCGCACGGTTTTGTTTCGGCGCATCTGGCGGCTCAGACGGGTTTTGGCGAAGAGGATATTGCGCTGTTGTGGCAAGCACTCATGCAGATGTTCGATCATGACCGCTCAGCCGCAAGAGGCGAGATGAATATGCGCAAATTGATTGTATTTAAGCACCAAAATGCCCTTGGCAACGCTCCGGCACATACACTTTTTGATGCGGTACATGTAACGCTCAAAGAGGGTGTGGATGTTCCAAGATCATACGACGATTTTGCGGTCACGATTGACAAAAGTGCCATATCAGAACAAGTTGAGCTCATCGAGATGCTCTGATGGATGAACCTGTCTTGCTCTCCATGCTGGAGCATTACGCTTTTTGTCCGCGCCAATGTGCGCTGATCCACATCGAGCAAGTGTGGGATGAAAACCTCTACACGCTCAAAGGCACCATGACACATGAGCGTGTTGATGAGGTAGGATCATCGCAGCGAGACAGCTTACATGTAGAGCGGGCATTGCCGCTATGGAACGAGCGGTTGGGGCTAAGCGGCAAAGCCGATGTAGTGGAGTTTCATGCGGGTGTACCCTATCCGGTGGAGTACAAATCGGGTCGAATGCGTGAAGGGGTGAGCGAATCAATTCAGCTTTGCGCTCAGGCCTTATGCCTTGAAGAGATGTTTGACAAAGCGGTGCCGGAGGGGGCGCTTTACTGGATCGCCTCGCGCAAGCGCATCGCCGTAACCATCGACGAAGCGTTGCGTACGCAAACACTTGAGATCATTGATGAAGTGCGCACGATGATGCAAACGCGCAAAGTTCCCTCGGCAATCGCGGACAAACGCTGTACTCATTGCTCGCTCCTAAGCTCATGTATGCCCAAATTGCCGGATCAACTCAAAGGATACCTAGATGACGACTCAACTGCTTAACACGCTGTTCATTACGACACAAGGTGCCTATGTACATCTACAAAACGATACGGTTGAAGTAAAGATCGAACAGAGCGTGCGCCAGCGCATCCCGCTGCACCATTTAGGTGCAGTGGTGACCTTTGGCAACGTGATGCTTTCACCTTTTTTGATCGGGCGGCTGCTAGAAGAGGGCAAACATGTAGCACTTCATGATACCAACGGGCGATTTTTGGGACGCATTTGCGGCCCGACGCACGGCAACGTACTTTTGCGCCAAACCCAATATACCGCGTTGTCATCGCCCACGCTTACATGTACCATTGCCGAAATGATCGTGGAAGGGAAAATCAAAAATGCAAAATCACTGCTGGTACGTGCCGCTAGAGAAAATGAGGGAGAGGATCAAGCCTATCTCAAAGAAGCCGCCGCAAGACTAAAATCGGTACTTGGAAGGCTGCATCATGCGCAGACATTAGAGGAGCTTCGCGGCTATGAAGGTGAAGCCGCACGCATCTATTTTGATGCGTTTAACAGGGCGATCAAGCCTCACTTGCGCGAAACGTTTGCGTTTGATACACGCAACAAACGACCGCCTCGAGATGCTACGAATGCATTGCTTTCGTTTTTGTACACGCTGGTGATGCACGACTGCGTGAGTGCATGCGAAGGGGTGGGGCTCGATCCGCAAGCGGGATTTTTACATGCCCTTAGACCTGGTAAAGCAGCACTGGCGTTTGATCTGATGGAGGAATTTCGTGCACCGCTCGCCGACAAGCTGGCACTCACCCTCATCAACCGAAAACAGATAGGAACAGATGATTTCGAGCCCAGACCCGGCGGGAGTGTTTATCTAAATGACAAAGGCCGCAAAAGTGTCGTGATAGCGTATCAAACCCAAAAACAAGAAGAGTTGACCCATCCTTTGCTCAAAGAAAAAGTGCCTATAGGTATGCTGACGCATGTACAAGCCCGTATTTTGGCCCGTTTTTTGCGTGGAGATATTGATCGCTACGTTCCAGTAAGGCTTGATCGATGAGCAAAGAGCGTTTCTGGATATTGATCACTTATGATGTGAATGTCGAAGAAAAGGAGGGACGCCGAAGATTGAGACAAGTTGCCAAAACTTGCGAGCGCTACGGACAGCGCGTGCAAAAATCGGTGTTTGAACTAGAGGTCGATGCACTACTGTTTGAGCGTTTACATGTAACGCTTCGAGATAAGATTGACGAACAAAAAGATAGTTTGCGTATTTATCGTCTTGGTGTCAACAAAGACCGCAATATCTGGCATTACGGAATCAACAATAGTATTGATTTTAATGCACCGATGATCTTGTAGTGTTATAGAGTTCCTTGAAAATTCAATGTTCAAAAAATCGCGAAACTATTGTGAACATTAAACCCGCCACCTTTCGCGGATACCTGAAAAGGGGAGTTTGATCGGCTTACATGTAACATTGTCTTCCAAATTTTCCGCTCTATTTTTTAGGTTCGCGAAAGTTATACTTCTACACCCCTATTTTAGGGTTGCTGCACAAGGTGCAGTATCACCCAGCCACCCGGCTGGGTGCGGATTGAAACGTCTGCTTTCGCTGCTACTGACCTTTCGACTGTGTATCACCCAGCCACCCGGCTGGGTGCGGATTGAAACAAGGGATCAAATGTCAAAGACGCACCGATTGCGCCGTATCACCCAGCCACCCGGCTGGGTGCGGATTGAAACTTCCACCATATGTGAGAAAAAAATATGGCGACGGGTATCACCCAGCCACCCGGCTGGGTGCGGATTGAAACCTTATCCTCTCGAAGCGCCTCGCGCCCCGCCTCGTATCACCCAGCCACCCGGCTGGGTGCGGATTGAAACCGAAAACGACGACATGGCAGCACAGGCAATTCATGTATCACCCAGCCACCCGGCTGGGTGCGGATTGAAACTGTTTTAGATGCGTATTACCTAGTAGCTTACGATGGTATCACCCAGCCACCCGGCTGGGTGCGGATTGAAACGACAAAGAGCGCATCGATCAGTTTGCGCAAAGCGTGTATCACCCAGCCACCCGGCTGGGTGCGGATTGAAACTACGCCTTCGCAACGGAGCCTACCGCTGAGCAAAAGGTATCACCCAGCCACCCGGCTGGGTGCGGATTGAAACGAGATAATGAGGTCAAAATCTTTGCCCCGATACGGTATCACCCAGCCACCCGGCTGGGTGCGGATTGAAACTGTAGATAAAGCTCACATAGGCACCGTCAAGACGTATCACCCAGCCACCCGGCTGGGTGCGGATTGAAACCTGTCAGTCCAGACTTGGTGAGTTTAAGTACTCCGGTATCACCCAGCCACCCGGCTGGGTGCGGATTGAAACAAGTAAAGCGGAACAGCATCGAAAGAATCGGATAGTATCACCCAGCCACCCGGCTGGGTGCGGATTGAAACATCTCGTCGCTCTGCTCGAAAAGTCGTCGAAGAAGTATCACCCAGCCACCCGGCTGGGTGCGGATTGAAACCTATTGGTACGTCTACCACGGGATCCCGCGCTTTTGTATCACCCAGCCACCCGGCTGGGTGCGGATTGAAACCGGCAAATGTGTTGGCGGATGGAGCGCCGTCTGTGGTATCACCCAGCCACCCGGCTGGGTGCGGATTGAAACATGCGCGTGATCTTTCCCATTCATTGCCTTTTACGTATCACCCAGCCACCCGGCTGGGTGCGGATTGAAACCCTTTGAGCGGTGGCACCTTCACGCTGTCTGATTGGTATCACCCAGCCACCCGGCTGGGTGCGGATTGAAACACGCGACACATACCGCGCCAGCAGGGCACTAAGGGTATCACCCAGCCACCCGGCTGGGTGCGGATTGAAACGCCGCTGAATGCTGCTTACCTTTTCAAATACCAGTATCACCCAGCCACCCGGCTGGGTGCGGATTGAAACGGTCGATGGTGGCCCTGAATCGCGTGCATCGGTTGTATCACCCAGCCACCCGGCTGGGTGCGGATTGAAACATGTCGATCATAGCTTGCGCCATGAGCTGTAAGTATGTATCACCCAGCCACCCGGCTGGGTGCGGATTGAAACAAGCAAAAGATAAAGTTTTGAAAAATCGTCTTTACGTATCACCCAGCCACCCGGCTGGGTGCGGATTGAAACATTGATAAAGAGAACGTCGCGCTCACGCCTGTTAGTATCACCCAGCCACCCGGCTGGGTGCGGATTGAAACGATGAACGGTCTTGCGGCATCTAGGATCGGCACCGTATCACCCAGCCACCCGGCTGGGTGCGGATTGAAACAGCCACAGTGCGCACCACTCCAGCGCCTATTGAGTCCGTATCACCCAGCCACCCGGCTGGGTGCGGATTGAAACCAAATGATGAAGATCGCGGCATGATACGCGACGCGTATCACCCAGCCACCCGGCTGGGTGCGGATTGAAACTATCACTACTAATTGTTGCTCTGCGTATTTATTGTATCACCCAGCCACCCGGCTGGGTGCGGATTGAAACAAGTGGGAAGATGGTATTTATACCCATTTGCAAGAGTATCACCCAGCCACCCGGCTGGGTGCGGATTGAAACCAAGCAACATGGACGATGCGAGCAGTTGGCGCGGTATCACCCAGCCACCCGGCTGGGTGCGGATTGAAAC
>JAFGUB010000036.1 GCA_016938735.1 Campylobacterales bacterium
ATGCTAAAATCCCTCAGGTCTATTCCATCGGCGAATCAGGTGGAAACATAGTTGTGAAACGGGTGGAAACTTGGAGTGAAATGGACACAAACGGTTGAAAGCTTTTTTTGAGCAGAACAAAGATATCAATAGAACCAATAGACCTCTTGCAAAACTCAAAACAGGCATTGAAATTGCTTATGACAAGACATGAGCAGATATGAGCAACTAAAACAACAAACTCCAAAGCGGTTCAAACGGCTTATTGGAGTCAAAAAAGAGACGTTTGAGGCAATGATCGAAGTGTTTTTGACCTATGAGCGTGTTCGAAAATAACAATTGGGGATAGGAGGACGAAAGTCTTTGTGCCCCGAAGACAAAGTATTGTTGATGCTAAGCTATTACCGCGAATACCGCACACTGGAACATATCGGGTTTGATTTTGGTGTGAGCGAAGCGACGGCATCAAGAGTGGTACGGGAGGTTGAGAAGGTGCTAATACAATCAGGTAAATTTTCCCTGCCGGGCAAGAAAGCCCTTTATGCCAACGAAGGGGCAGCACTGGAGTATGTTGTGATTGATGCGATGGAATGCAGTGTTGAGCGTCCAAAAAAAAGCAACACCGCTGCTACAGCGGCAAGAAAAAGCGCCACAGCGTGAAGGCTCAAGTGGTGATTGATCCACTACAGCACATCTTGTGTATCGCTATCAGCATGGTCACTATGCATGACTTCAAGCTCTTTAAACGAAGCCGCTTACCTATCCCAAAAGAGACGAAAGCCTGTATTGATACAGGCTATCTTGGGATCGATAAAATTCATGCCAATATCGAAATACCGAAGAAAAAAAGCAAACTTCATCCACTCACCAAAGAGTATAAGGCTGCCAATAAAGCCAAAGCTTCTACCCGCATTATCGTCGAGCATATCAACGCAAAGATCAAAACCTTTAAAATACTGGGTGAACGCTATCGAAACCGACGCAAGCAGTTCGGCTTACGGTTTAATCTGATCTGCGGTCTGATCAATTTTGATCGTGGATTTAGGAAGGGTCAAATGTGAGTTTTGCAAGAGGTCTAATAAAATAATAGCCGCCTATGACTACGGCTATACAAAAAGTGAAATCGCCAAATATTTAGAACTTAGTCATACTGCCGTATCCAAGATACTAAATAGCACCTCTAAGCGACTCAAAAAAGGAAAGGTATTTGTACAAAACCCCGCATAACATCGCAGTGCTTCTCTCAACCTACAACGGAGCGTCTCATCTGCAAGAGCTACTGGGTTCGCTAGAGCAGCAAACCTACCGCACTTTTCATCTGATCATTCGCGATGACGGCTCAAACGACCCTACAACCTCCATGCTTGAAACTTTTGTTGCGCAAACAAGCTTACATGTAACGCTACTGCCCCACACACCCAACTGCGGCGTGCGCCAAAGTTTTGCTACGCTGCTGCGCTATGGTCTTGAATATACACAGGCTGATCTCTTCATGTTTTGCGACCAAGACGACGTCTGGAACGCCACCAAGATCGAGCGTATCCTAGCCGCTGCCAAAAGCACGCCGCAGCTCACGCCCCTGCTGGTTCATACCGACTTGAGCGTCGTTGATGAACGTTTACAGGTAATCGATGTCTCCTTTTGGCACTTTGAGCACATCAACCCCGACCAAAAGAGCCTCAACCGTCTGCTTATGCACAACACCGTCACCGGATGCACCATGATGATCAACCGCACCTTAGCCGAACTCGCCATGCCGATTCCCGACGAGTGCATCATGCACGACTGGTGGATCGCACTCGTCGCTTCGGCGTTTGGTACCATCGTTCCACTTAAAGAGTCCACAATGTTTTACCGTCAGCACGGCTTGAATGACACGGGCGCTAAGCATTATAAACTAGGCTCTATGCCGAAAAAAATCTACAAAATATTTATCACCGATGAACTCTACATCAAACATCTCAACCACAACCTCAAACAAGCCGTAGCCTTTTTAGAGCGCTACCGCGACCGCCTAGAGCCTCAACACATCGCCATGCTTCAAGCCTTCACCACACTCAAATCGCAGTCGTGGCTAGAACGCCGCGCGACGCTAATTCGCTACCGACTCTTCAAAAACGGCCTTGTTCGCAACCTTGGCCTGCTTGCAAGGATTTAGCGTGCGCATCAGCAGCTCTATCGTCCTTTACCGCGAGTCTTCGGCCACTTTGGAGCGGGTTTTGGCGAGTTTCGCTTCCATTGAGGGCGAAAAAGAGTTGATCGTACTTGATAATTCGCCGACACCCGCTTTGCAAACGCTCTGCCTGCGCTACGGAGCCGCCTACCTACACGAACCGCGCAACATCGGCTTCGGTGCGGGGCACAACCGTGCGTTTGGTGCGCGCACACAACCCAGCGACGTGCATCTGCTGATCAACCCCGACACCCGTTTTGAGGGTGCAGCCGTGCTGGAGTTTGCCCGTTGGCTCCATCGGCAAAACGATATCGCCCTCGCCACCCCCGCCCTGATCAACCCCGACGGTACACCACAGCATTTCATCCGCCCCATCCCTACGCCCTTCAGCCTTATCAAACGGCGTCTGTTTGGCCACCAAAAAAGCAAAATGGAAGAGTACGAAGAGATTGCCGCGATTCCCTTTGCGCATGGCAGTTTTCTAGGGCTGCGTAGTGAAATTTTTGCGCGCCTTGGCGGATTTGATGAGCGTTTTTTCCTCTATATGGAAGACGTCGATCTCTTCATCCGCGCCAAAGCATTGGGCCAAACTGTCATCTATCCCCACTGCACCATCACCCACGAACACCGCAGAGGCTCATCCAAAAGCCTCAAGCTCTTGCTCATCCATCTACGCTCGGCGTTCAAGTTTTTCTGGAAATACCGAACATCCGAGCCTATGCTACAATAACACCTATATTGACAAAAGGAGACCACATGGGCGCCTTAAACTATCTCCCCCACTACACCTACGATGACTACAAGCTCTGGGAAGGAAAGTGGGAACTCTATGAAGGGGTACCTATCGCTATGTCTCCCGCACCGATGATCACCCATCAGGGTATTGCAAGCATGTTCATTGCCCAGCTTACCAACGCGATCGAAGCGTGCGAAGCGTGTATGGTACTGGGCGAAGAGGATTACAAACTCAGCGACGATACCGTGTTGCGACCCGATGTCGTGCTAATCTGCAACGAACCGCATGACGCCTACATCACCAAAGCCCCCGAAATCGTGGTTGAAGTGCTCTCCAAATTCACTGCCAAAAACGACGAAGGCTATAAGTTTTATCAATACGAAGCCGAAAAAGTGCTCTACTATGTACTGGTTTATCCCGATGAGCTGATCGCCAAAATCTACACGCTCAAAGAGGGAAAATACGATAAAGTCGGCGATTTTTCCACCGAAAGCTATCTCTTTGACAAGACGACATGTAAAGCATTTTTAGACTTCGAAAAAATATTTCGCCGCTTTCGAAAAAAGGCCCCGTGAACGTCAATCAACCTAAAGCGCTCCTTTTAGAGCGTTTTCACCTCCTCATCATCACCATCAACGCCCTAGCGCTGCTCATCGATCTCTATCTGGGCCGCAGCACCAACGCCCTCATCGAAGGAGCGGCGGCGGCGGGGCTGGGACTCTCGCTCTGGCACTTACATGTAAGCCGTAACGTTGATCGTTCGGCGTGGATCTTTTTGCTGCTGACCTCCGCCGCTCTGCTCTCGCTCATCGCGCTGAACCATTTTGCCACCATGTCGGTTGTCTTTGTGCTGCTGCTGCCGCTCTCAACGCTGCTTTTTTTGCGGCTGCGCTACACCTTGGCGGTCATCGCATCGCTTGCCGCGCTGCTTGGCGCTTTGCTCTACGCGGAGCACCTCACCAACCCAAACAACCCCATCGCCCACAATCCTCAAGCGCTTTTTAACCTGCTTTATGCGGCGGTGATCATCTACCTTTTTGGTATTCTCTACCACCATTTCATCCTCAAAACCTTCGACGTGCTTGATACTTCCAACCGGCAAAAATCCCTGCTTCTAGGCGAAGTGCACCACCGTGTCAAAAACAACCTCAATGTCATCGCCTCCATGCTCGGCCTCCAAGCCCTGCGCGGCGATCCTGCGGCAAAAACGGCCCTGCTCGAGAGCAAAAACCGTATCGAAGCGATGGGCATGGTGCATGAGATGCTCTATCAAAGCGACGATTTTGCCCTCATCGACACCCAAAAGTACTTCACGCGCTTAGGCGAGTTGCTGCGCGGCCTCTACAGGGCGGGCGGCGTACGTTTCGAGATCCGATGCGCCGATGTCAAGCTGCCGCTGCAGATCATGCTGCAACTGGGCATCATTACCAACGAACTCATTACCAATTCGTTAAAATACGCCTTTGTAACGCACGAAGGAGTCATTACGATTAGCCTTACATGTAAGGAGAATCTCTGCGTGTTTCACTACGGTGATAACGGCGCGGGCTGCGACACCCAAAGGCTGCAAAACGGTAAATCACTGGGCTTTACCCTCATCGGTCTCGCCGCCAAACAGCTCGGAAGCCGCTTTGAGGTGCACAGCGAAGAGGGCCTACACTATACACTGGAGTTTGAATATGTCTAAAGTCATCATCGTCGAAGATGAACTCATCGCCGCCGAATACCTCAAAGCCATCGTTGAGCAGAGCGGCGCGGAGGTGCTAGAGATTATCGATAACGCCAAAGAGGCGATCGAACGCTCCATAGCGCTCAAACCCGACATCATCTTCATGGACGTGATGCTGCGCGGGCCCATGAGCGGCGCGGAGGCGGCGCTCAGCATCAGCCGTATGGTCGAGAGCAAAATCGTCTTTCTCAGCGCCCATCTGGAGGGTGAAATGGTCGATTACGCGGTAGCCGCACACGCGGCGGGCTACCTTACCAAACCCTACAACGAAGCGCAGATCATCGCCACACTGCGGCTGCTTGAGCATGCGCCCTCCACCCCCAAAACACCGCAAGCACAACCCGAAATGGTCGAACTCGCCTTTGGCTACACCTACATCACCGATCCGGGCCGACTGCTCAAAGAGGGACGGCAAGTTGAGCTGGGGCCCAAAGCGCTCAAACTCGTCGCACTGCTGTGTGAACATGCAGGCATCAGCGTCTCGAATGAACAGATCAGCATGCAGATTTGGGGCGAGCTGGTGGATGACCGCACCCTAAGATCGCTCATCTTCCGCACCCGCGCGCAGACTTGCGAAGAGCTCATTAAAAACGTCAGCGGTTCGGGATATATGATTCAGCTGCCCTGAAGCAACCATCTAAAGCCGCTATAATCGCGCTATGAAACATACGCTCAATTCGCTCACACTGATCCTCTTTGACCTCATTGCCCTCACCTTCTCGCTGTATGGCGCACACCTGTCACGGCTGATGCTTGAAGGGCACGCCTTCTTTTCGGGCTATCGCGGCCATGTCGAAGCCTATCTGCTCTCGGGGCTGCTCATCGCGTTTTACCTCATTATCAACTTTGCCCAAGGACTCTACACTAGACGCAACGACTTTTGGGAGGAGCTGCGCCGCAGTTATATGGGGGCTTTTTTGCTGCTGCTCTCGGTCGTGCTGGTGCTTTTTGTGACCAAATCGGGCGAGCACTACTCGCGCACCCTCTATCTGCTCTTTTTTGCCAATCTGCTCTGGCTCGCGCCATTAGGGCGTATTGCGGCGAAAAAACTCTTACATGTAAGCGGATTGTGGGCCATCGACGCCTTTGTGACGGGGGATGAACGCCAGGTTGCCAAACTCAAAAGAGACCTCGCCGCCAACCCCTATCTGGGCTACCGCAGCGTGAACAGTCCGCAAAGCGCCGAGGTGGTCTTTATCGCCACGCGCGGCATGGAGGTCGAGGCGCTAGAGACGCTGATTCGCACCTACAAACACCGCGTCAAAGAGGTGATGCTCATCCCCTACCTCCACAACATCAGCTTCGCCAACGCCGAGATCGTCGATCTGCGCATGGCCAGACTCAGCTTCATCAACATCCAAAACCGCCTCTATGTCCCCAAAAACATCATGATCAAAAAGATCGCCGAACTGGCTTTGGTGGCGCTGCTGCTGCCGCTGTTTCTGCTTGCTTTTCTCGTCATCGCTTTATGGATCAAGCTCGACTCCAAAGGGAGCGTTTTATTTCGGCAGACGCGGCTTGGACGAGACGGCACCCCTTTTACCTGCTACAAATTCCGCACCATGTATCCGCACGGCGAAGCCCTGCTGCAACCCTACCTCAAAGCCCACCCCGAAGAGCTCGCCTACTATGCGCGCTACCACAAATACCGCCACGACCCGCGCGTCACCCGTGTAGGGCGCTTTTTACGCCGCTACTCCATCGACGAACTGCCGCAGATGCTCAACGTATTACGCCGCGACATGAGCCTCATCGGCCCGCGCCCCTATATGCTCGATGAGTGTTCCAAAATCGGTTTTGCCGCAGAGACCATCTTACATGTAAAACCCGGAATGACCGGCCTGTGGCAGATCAGCGGACGCAACGATCTGGACTTTTTCGAGCGCGTCGAACTCGACGTGTGGTATATCCAAAACTGGTCGCTGTGGCTTGATTTCATTATTTTTCTCAAGACCTTTGCGGTGGTCATCAAGCGCAAAGGGGCACGCTGATCACTTCAGCCGCAGCAAGAGCATTCTGGGCGTTTGTGCCACCTTCTCAAAGCGGCTGCGGTCATACTGCCCCAGCAGCAAGGCGCGCACGAGCAGCGTCTGCATCGCTTGCTGATCGAGGTAGATCGCCTTTTTGCCCTCATAAATCAGCAGGTGCATCGATGAAGATGCATCGTAGCGCTGAGCGGCAACCACGCCGCCCTCTTGGATCACCATCACCCCGGCAATGCGGGTCTGTGCGCCGTCATGACCGCGAATCACGCCGCTGCGCAGATCAAAATCAAAAGTATCGCCACGGAGCATCGGCTCATGCTTGTCGTAAGGACGCCGCAAATCCGAGATATACAGCTGCATCGAAGCCGCTTTGCGCGCTCCGCTTTTGATGTCGATCGAAGCAAACTCCTCAAGTGTTTTGAAGGTGAGCAGCATATCGCGGTGCAGCAGCAGATAGACGTCGCGCGTCGCATTCACCTCAACAGGGCGCAACAGCTCCAGATCCTCAAAGCGCTGCGCGATATCTTCCCGCGCCGCCAGCGGCCGCAAAATCTCCCCGCCACCACGTTGCTGTTCGGCAAAATAGCGCAGTGCGTTGGCCGCAAAGGTATCGTTTGACGCCAGCAGCACTCTGGCGGCAAGATGGGTGTCGGGGCCGTGACGGCCGTTATCGATGAGCGTATTGTTGCGGCCGGTGTAGTACCACAACGGCCAGCCGTAATCCCACCAGCTAAAAAGCAGATCTTCCTGCGTACTCTGCTTGGCAAAAGCGCGCAGCGCCGCCACCTCATCCGATACAAAGTAGCTAGGCGCAAACGAAGGGTTGAGCCGCGCGATGTTCAGCAGCATCACCCCAAGACCCAAAGCCGTCGCGATTACGGGCGTCCACAAGGCACCAAAGCCGCCCAGACGCTGAGCCGCGATCACCCAAAGCCCCACAAACCCCAGCGCAAACGCAGGCGTCGCAAACATCACAAAACGCAAACCGCCCAGAGTGGCCAGAAAGCCCAAAGCCAGCAGCGGCAGCGCGAGCGCCAAAGAGAGCCGCCCCATCAGCAGCAGCACAAACCCCAGCGTCGCCGCGATGGTATAAGGCGCCATCCCCACATAGGCGTCGTGAATAAAAAAGAGCCGTGTACCCTGCGCCTCCGCGACGCTTTGCAGCGTATCGACAAAGTGGTAGCTTCCCGATGCCGCCTCTACGCGCACCGTCTCGCTCTTGTGCAGATAATCACCCGCGCGCGAGGCGATGGTGTCATAATTGGCCAAGGCCAAACCCGCCAGCAGCGCCGTAGCACTCAAAAGCCACGCCAACCTGCGCCGCAACACCCAAGGAGCAACGATAAGCGCCATCCCCAAAAGTGCCGCAATGATCACCGCAGAGGAGTGATACCAGCCATAAAAAGCCCCCAAAAAGAGCACTCCTCCGACCGCCCAAAGCCAACTGCGCCGCTCCAGCGCCATCATCCCCGACGCCACCGCCATATAGGGCAAAAAGAGATTGAGCACGTCGGTATCCATGTAGCCGACATAAGAGCGGGTGTAGTAGTTGACGCCGCACACCGCGATGAGCGCCGCGTAAAATCCCATACGCGTATGGCCCAAAGCGTGTCCCATCAGCACCGTCGGAATCGCTACCAGCGGGGCCAAAAATGCCGGCAAGAGGTACATCGCCCAGTCGATGTTGAGGTTGAAAATGGAGACGATCCAGTAGATCAGATAGCCCGCCATATGTTCGGCGTCCATCGGATAGCGGACCCCTTGCAGCAACTCTTTGGCGTAATAACCGTACAGCCCGGCGTCGGGCGAATAGACGCTCAGCGGTCTGCCCTCAAGCCAAAATGCCTCTATGGGGATATTCTGCTGCCACAACCACAGACGCACGAATACGCCTACGCTGTAAGCAATCAACATCATTAGCCCTATCTGCAAGGGCGTCGTCGGTTTTGGCTCGATCTTTATATAACGTAAAAATTTCATATCTATTTTTTCACATCATTTTTTTAAAGTAGTAACGATTGTAACACACACTTACTTGGCTTAAAAAGGCAACAACCGCCTTACATGTAACACCCGTGTAATCAAAGGCGGCGATAGCGGATCGTAATGGCATTTTGCTCATCTTTAAACCATACCCCCTCAGAGTCCACGCGGTAGACAATCCGTACGCGCTCTCCTTCGATGTGCTGCTCAAACCCGCTTTGCGTACGCAAAAGCGCGGCACCGCCGTAGATGCCGCGTCCTTGCAGCACATCGCGCAGCAGGCTTGGCGGATACGCGGGGCTAAGGTACTCGGCATTGAAGCGCGACGCCTCCATACACCCCTCGTCCACGCAAATCTCCTCACCGACTTCGATGCGCCGCACCGGAACGCCGCCGCTGTAAAGATCAAGCCGCACCCCCTCATCCGCGAAGTGCAGATACCCCATATCCGAAAACTTGATCTTCGGGGTTTTGAGCGTTAAGAGTACACTTTGGCTCGGACCGTAGGTTTTTGACGCACAACCGCTAAGCAGCAGCAGGCTAGCCCATAGGATAAAGATACTTGGCATGAACTTCATCGCAGGCCTTTAAAAGTTCGCTAGAGAGCGTTACATGTAAGGCAGAAAGCGAAGCATCGAGCTGCGCCGCGCTCGTCGCACCGATAATCGTCGAAGCGACAAAATCAAACTGCTTGCTCCACGCAATCGCCATCGTCACCGGATCAAGCCCCGCTTCGGCGGCGATACGCAGATACTCCTGCGTCGAGGCGAGGGTTTGGTCGTTCATAAAACGCGCCGCCATCAGCCGCTGACGTTTATTGCTTGAGGTCATATAGTCGCTAAAACGCCCTTTGGCACGGGGGTTTTGGTTGTATTTGCCGCTGAGCACCCCGCCGCCAAGGGGCGAATAGGGCAGCAGCGAGATCCGCTCCGCCCTACACAGCGCGGCGATCTCATCGAGCGCGCGGCGGTTTAAGAGCGAGAAGTTGTTTTGGATCGACTCAAACCGGCAGAGCTTCTCATAATACGACGTCATCAGCGCTTTGGTCGTCCCATAGGCGGTGTCGTTGGAGGTGCCGATGTAGCGCACTTTGCCGCTTTGTACCAGCGCATCAAAGGCACGCAGGCTCTCTTCGATCGGAACCAAGGTATCGGGCCAGTGCATCTGATAGAGATCGATATACTCCGTCCCTAGCCGCTTCAGACTCCCCTCGACCGCCCGCTCGATATGAAAACGGTCCATCGCAGTGAGGCCGTGACGAATCGGCGGCACAAACCAGCCGTTGGCCCCTCCGGCGACCTTGGTGGCCAAAATAATAGAGTCGCGCGGCTTGGTGCGCAACCAACGCCCCACGATCCGCTCCGTCTCACCCGCCAAAGCGGCATCGGGCGGAACGGGGTAGAGCTCGGCGGTATCGAAAAAATTGATCCCCGCTTCATACGCCTTGTCCATAATTCTAAAGGCTTCTGCTTCGTCACACTGGGAGGCAAAAGTCATGGTGCCCAGGCAGATCGGGCTGACGCGAAGGCCGCTACGGCCGATATAGCGAAACTGCATCGCTGCTCCTTGATCTTTATTTGGGCGATTATATCCAAAGCACTTGAGACAACTCCATCTGCAAATTCTGTTACAATCACCGCAACAGTTTTGAATTTGAGGAGGGTTGCATGTTGCGTCGGCTGCTCGATGCCTCCACCCAGACCGCGCTGCTGATCCTTCATAACGACGAAACCCTCTACTATGCAACCCCCGCAGCAGCCGCTCTGCTTGGCTTTGCAGAGCGGCTCGACGGCCTTTTAGACGACGAGGCGCTACGGCACTACCGCGATGCCCTTAAGCGCCGCTCCAATGTCTTTAGCCTCCCGCTCGGCGGTGAACTGTTGATGCAGTGCGAGCGCATCAGCATCGACCATGAGTACTTCATCCTCGCCCGTATCGAAGCGCACGAGAGCCAAACGCTGCTGCAAGAGCGTATCGAAGCGCTCGAAGCGCTGCTGCAAAGCCGCACCGAATCCTTTGAAGCCATGCTCTATACCGACCCCGTCACGCTGCTGCGCACGCGCCATGCGCTGCTTGAAGAGATCGGCAAAAGCGCCATGCCCACCCTTTTTCTCATCGACATTCAAGACTACAACCGCTACCTTGACCTCTACGGCACCGCCATCGGCGAGGCAATCCAACAGATGTTTGCGCAGATGCTCCAAGCGGTCGCACAGCCCAAGGAGTACCTGCTCTACCACCTAAAATCGGATCTCTTTGCGATGCTGCATCCAAGCGACTACATCGATACGCCCAAATACGAAGCCGACCTCTTCGAACTGCTCGATACGGTTTTAGAAAATCCACTCTATATCCCCGCCATCGACGACACCCTCTTTATCGACATCACCGTCGGTTTCGCTTCAGGCAACGACAACCTGCTCAACCACGCCTATGACGCGCTGGGCAAAGCCAAATCGACCCGCAAGCGCTATGTCTATTTTCACCCCTTTCACAACCGCAGCGACGAGCACCGTCAAATCCTACAGGTCAAAAAAGAGATCCAAGAGAGCATCGAACGAGGCGACTTCCTGCCCGTCTTTCAAGCCATCACCGACCGCGAGCGCCGCATCATCAAGTATGAGGTGCTCATCCGTATGCGACAAGAGGGCAAACTGGTCTCTCCGGGCTATTTTCTCGATATCGCCGCCAAGACCAACCAGTATGAGCAGATCTCCCAAAACACCCTATTGCTGGCCATCGACGCCTTTAGAAGCCGCACGGAGACGCTCTCTCTGAATTTTTCGCAGCTTGATATCAATAACAAAGAGCTGCTGCGCACCTTAGAGCAGCGCCTGCGCAGCTACAATATGGCCAAACGGGTCATTTTTGAGATCGTCGAGAGCGACGCCATCGACAATTATGAGGCAATTCGCACCTTTGTCGCCCGTTTTCGCCGCATCGGTGTGCGTTTTGCCATCGACGATTTCGGCAGCGGCTACGCCAACTTTGCCCACATCATGGAACTGGAACCCGATTACCTTAAAATCGACGGTTCGCTCGTCAAAGATCTGCTGGAGAATCAACGCAGCTTTTTGATGGTGAACTCCATCATCCAGTTCGCGCACGATCTGGGCATCACCGTCATCGCGGAATTCGTCTCAAGTGCTGCCATTTTCGACGCGCTGCACGCCATGGGTGTGGATGAATTTCAAGGCTTTTATCTGGGCAAACCCGAACCGCTTTCTGACACCGTGTCATAAAATCGAGCCGCGCTTTGGCACCATGCTAGAGTGGCGGCATGAAAATCCATATCGACCTTGATGCCTTTTTCGTCTCCGCCGAATGTACCCGCGACCCCTCCTTGCGCCGCAAACCCGTTGCCGTCGGCGGTCGGGGCGATTGGCGCATCTTTCATGAGAGCGGGGCGCAGGAGTGCGATTTTGAGACCAGAGGCTCCTTTTTGGGTGCCTTCTTTCATGCCCGCGACCCGAGCGCGGACGATCTTGAGCACTTTTTAGACGATAAGGGCCGGCTGCGCGGCATCGTCATGACGGCAAGCTACGAGGCCAGACGCTTTGGCATCACGACGGGCATGAGCCTGCATGAGGCAAAGCTACGCTGTGCGCCGCTTATCGTCAAAGCCCCCGATATGGCACTCTACAAACGCCTCTCCCATGCCCTACACGACTTTTTGATCGAACGCATGCCGCTGATCGAACAAGCCAGCATCGACGAGTTTTACGGCGATCTAGGCGGATGGATTGCCGATGCGGAGGTGCCCTGCTTTATCGACCTGCTCCGCCACGAGATCAAAGCCGCGCTGGATCTGAGCGTCTCCATCGGCGCAGCCCCCACCAAAAGCATCGCCAAACTGGCCACGGGCCGCGCCAAGCCTTTTGGTTCACTCTGCCTCTTTGCCGATGAAATACACGACTTTATCGAAGCGATCGAAGTGGGTGAATTTCCGGGCATCGGTCGCTCCATGCGCCGCAGACTTGAAGATTACAAAATCAAAACGCTTGGCGAACTGATCCGCGCCAAGTCGCTCGTTTGTGGCTGGGGGCCTTACGCGCAGCGCCTCTACGAAGCGGTCTGCGGGCTCGATCATGAACCGATCAAGGCCGAAAAACCGCGCCAATCCATCGGCATCTCCCGTAGTTTCTCACCGCTGCTTGAGCGTATGGAACTACGGCGACGCGTCTTGATTCTCAGCCGCCACCTTGCCTTTGCCATCACACGCCTTGAGGTGCTGCCCACGCACTACAGCCTCTCAATTCGTTACGAATTTACATACAATTCCACACAAGCTTGCAGTGACCGGAGGCTCTTTAGCGAAGCGCATTTCAAATCCCTCTGTTTCGAGCTGCTCTCCCGTGCCGATCGGCACCCCAGCCACAGAGTCGTCGGCCTCGCGCTGCACGCTTCTCACTTTACATGTAACAGCCGGCGCACCCTCGATCTGCTCACCTTTGAAAGTGACCGTGCGGCCCACCGCCTCTCATGCGAACTTGGTCGCGTGCGTCAGCGTTACGGGCTTGATGCCCTGCGCTGGGGCGGTGAAATGGCACAAAATGACACGCTTTCAAAGAACTCTAAAAAGTAGCGCGCTATAATCAAAAATTGTTACCATACAAGGAGCCATGAGATGGTGAGATTCCTTTTGTCCGCTTCGGCGGTTTTGTTACTTTTGAGCGGCTGCAACGACGATATCGACACGGTATCTTCCAATGAGCAACCCGGCGCATTTACGGTGATGGACTCTAGCGGCGGCAACATCCCTTACCCCAACGACCTTATGTTTGCGGGCTCGACCGACGGCACGCTCAATATCCCCGTCGCCCCGGGTGCCTCCGACGCGGTGGTCAAGGAGGCGCTCAACGCGCTTGACGGCTTTTCGACCACGTCACCCATCACCATCGGTACGACCGCACCGCTCGAGAGCGCTTCGCTTGCGGCGCATGTGCGCCTCTTCAAGGCCCAAAGCGCGGCATTGCCGCAGACCAATCAGATTCCTGCGGTGCTCTCCATCACGGACGAGCTGGAGTTCGGCGTCGATTTCGCCGCTTTCGCATCCGAAAACCGCATTGCCATCATGCCCTATCGCCCTCTTGAGCCGGATACCACCTACGTCGTCGCCCTCACCCGAGGCATCGCCAACGCCGAAGGTCAACCGCTTGAGAGCGATGCGGCCACGCTGATGATCAACGGTACGCAGCCGCTTTATGATTTCGCAACCCAAACCGCCCTTGTGTCCCATCCAAGCGCCCAAAGCCTCGAAGCGCTGCGCCAACTCAATCAACTGCGCAACGCCGCATTGATGACCCAAGAGGGCATTACATGTAAGGCCGATACCCGCGGCGTCTCCTGCCCCGACATCCTGATCTCGTGGAACTTCACCACCCAAAGCATCGGCAAGGTCGCCAAAGCCTTCGCCGCGCACAATCCCGACGGCAACCTCACCGTCGTCTCCAGCGGCTTGAATACCTCGATCCTCAGCCCCCTCTTTGGCAAGGCCGACATCTATGTCGGTACGCTCAGCGGTCTGCCCTACTACCTGGGCACGCAAAGCAGCGAAGATCCGATGGCACCGCTGCTGCGCTCGTTTGAATTCAACGCCTCCTCCGCCCTGCCCCAGCAGCGCTCCACGCAGAGCATTCCGGTGCTGCTGAGCCTACCCAACGCGAACAGCGGCGTCTCTATGCCTGCCGCAGGCTGGCCGGTAGCGATTTTCCAGCACGGTATTACGCAAGACCGCACCAATCTCCTCGCCATTGCCGACGCACTTGCGGCTGCAGGCTACGCGGGCATCGCGATCGATCTGCCCCTGCACGGCGTCACGGATGCGGCTTCGCCGTTTAAAACCGCTATGGAGCGCACCTTCGATCTCGACCTCGATCAAGACGGTGCCATTGACAGCTCGGGCGCTTACTATATGAATTTGGCCAATCTTGGCGTCGCCCGCGACAACGTCCGCCAATCCACCTCGGACCTTATCACCCTCTACAATGCGCTTGATACCCTAGAGGGGGGCCCCATCGATCACGAGCGCGTCGCCTTTCTCGGCCACTCTCTGGGCACCATCGCCGCTTTTGGCTTTTTAGATACCAACCTCACACTTGAGAGCGTCACGCTGGCCATGCCCGGCGGCGGCATCGCCCAACTGCTCAGCCACTCTCCGGCCTTTGGACAGGAGATCCGCGATGCTCTGGCTGCAGCGGGCATCGAACCCGACAGCGCCGCTTATGAGTCGTTTTTGCTGGCGGCCCAAACGGTACTCGATGATGCCGATCCGCTCAACTACGCCGCTTCGGTCGCCCCCAAACACACCGTCTTCGCCCTCGAAGCCGTAGGCGACGGCACTCAGGGAAGCGGCGATCAAACCATCCCCAACAACATCATCCCCCAAGCTCCGCTCAGCGGTACCGATCCCCTGCTACACCTGCTGGGGATGCGCGACATCAACGCCTCCGCCGCACCGTTTGCTGCCGTAACCGCAAATACCAAATCCCGCTTTACCGTCGGCGGACACTCATCTCTGCTCGACCCCGCAGCGTCGTTTGAGGCCACCATGGAGATGCAGTCGCAGACCGCTTCGTTTATCGGCTCGCAAGGCCAATTTATCCGCATCGGTAACAGTGCGATACTGGCTCAATAATGCCTCTACATGTAACCTCGGCGGTTACATGTAATGCTGCTACGCTACTTTCGTTCCTTCTACCTGCAAAACTATCCCGACGATATGGAGCAGTGCCTTGAGGCTTTTGCCGTCTTTGGCGCTCTGGGCATTTCGCTTGATCTGAGCCGTCCGCTTGAAGCGCTCATCGAAACGCATATCCTTGAGCACTACGGCAGCCTCTACAACCACATCGACACCCTGCTGCAAGGCAACGCGCTCTATCACGACCTGCTGCACGCCGTCGCTACCGGCGACAGGCGCAGTCACTCTATCCTCAAGCGCAGCCGCATCTTTGGGCAAAAAGGCAACGAAGCACTCGATTTTCTGCGCCGATGCGGAATTTTAGAGTATGAGTTCTCCCGTGAAGAACCGCCCGTCAAGAGCCACCCAAAACAGCGCTTCAAACGCGACATAGAGCGCCACCGCATCTCGCACAAGCTGCGCTTTCGTCACCCTTTTTTACGTTTTTGGTTCTACTTCATCACTCCTTGCAGCGCGCAGATCGTGCGCGGCGACTACCAGCCGTTTTTGGAGCGCTTTGCGCAGCACCATCAGGCGTTTTGCGGCTACACCTTTGAAGCGCTCTGCGAGCTCTATCTTCGCCGCCTCTACACACAAGAAGAGATTCTGGATTCCGGGAGCTACTGGGATCGACAAGTAGAGATTGACCTGCTGCTGGTGACCAAAAAAGGCTCAGTTATTGTCGGAGAGTGCAAATGGACCAACCACAAAACCAACAAAAAAGAGCTGCACCGCCTGCTTGAGAAGTGCGAAAAAGCCTCCATCACACCCGATGTCGTGATGCTCTTTACCAAAAGAGGCTTCTCCAACGAGCTACTCCAATGTGCTTCCAAACGTCTTGAGCTTCATCTGGCGCAGGAGCTGGAGCTGCTTTTAGAAGAGGGCGATAGAGGCGAAATTCTTCAGCCGCTCTTTAACTGACAATCCGTAGAGCCGTATAGGCCTCTTGGAGCAGTTGAAATTTGCGGGTGTATTGATTGACGACTTCAGGATGCTCATAATGGACCAGATCGGGATGGTAGACCTTAACGAGCTTTTTGTAGCTTTTTTTGAGCAAGTCCTGAGAGGCACCGACCGGGCACTCCAAAACGGTGTAGTAGTGCGTCATATCCGCAACATGACTCTCTTCATCTTCGAAGCCAAACTCAGCAAAATCGCCGTAAAGCTTCCGCATAAAATGGGTATCGTAGCGAAAGAAAATCGAGAAATGCAGTACATGTTTTTTTGAGAGCATCCGCTCCAGTCTCGATTTGGCATGCATCTGCGACATATCCAACAGCAGTGTCGTGGGGCTGCACTCTAGTACAAACTCTTCTAGCTGCGACCTTAAAAAGAGCACCACCCACGGGTTTGGACGTGCCACCGATGCTACGACACGCTGCGCACTTTTGGCACTCAGTTCAACGCCGACGGAGCAGAGCTCCTCGCAAGAGGTCACCTCGATTTTGATCGGTTTACGCAGATAGCGCATCAGCGAGCGACGGTAAAACGCGGCGGAGAAGAGATGCTCTGTAGCATAATGATCGCTCAGCGCGTCTATGAATCGGCGGCGATCCCCCTCCAGCGCGTCGTTGTAAAAGAGCAGCATCGCGCGTGGTAAGAAGAGAATGTCATGCGCCTGCGCGCTCAGAAACGCCTCGATCCACGGCGCGTGAAGCGACTCAAAAGAGGTGCGGATGAGGATCAGATTGTTCTGCAACACCACTTCCATGCCATCCCTTTATCGTGAGGTTTGACATGAAAAAGCAAGAAAGGTTCCAATTATGGCACCCTCCAAGCAATTTGGCCCCTACCGAGCCGTCTGAGAGATCAGGCCATAAGTTTCGGGTCTGCGGTCCCGCAGCAGCCCCCAATAGTGGCGCATCTGTTCGAGTCCTTCAAGATCAAAGGTCGCATAGATCAGCGCATCGCCCTCTCTGGGGGCCTCGGCAACTTTCTCACCGCTGTAGTCGGTAATAAAGGATGAGCCGTAAAAGGTGAGCGTGCAGCTCTCGCCCTCCTCGATACCGTAACGATTGGCGGCAATGACGGGAATGGTATTGGCCGCCGCATGACCCATCTGCACCCGTTGCCAATGCGCGCATGAATCCACGCCGATCTCGGGTTCACTGCCGATCGCCGTAGGATAAAAGAGCAGTTGCGCCCCCATCAACACCAGCGATCTGGCCGTTTCGGGAAACCACTGATCCCAGCAGATCCCCACCCCGATACACCCGTAAGCGGTATGCCATACTTGGAAGCCCGTGTCGCCCGGCTCAAAATAAAACTTTTCTTCATATCCTGGCCCATCGGGGATATGGGTTTTACGGTAGTTTTGCAGCACCGTTCCGTCGGCATCGATGACCACCAACGAATTGAAATAGCGCGTAGCGCTCTTTTCAAAGTAGCTCAGCGGTAGCACCACCGATAGCTCCTTTGCCAGTTTCGAGAAGTGGGCAATCAGCGGATTATCTTCTCGTTCGCGCGCCCATGCGAAGTAACGCTCGTCTTTATCTTTGCAAAAATAGTACCCTTCAAAAAGCTCAGGCAGCAAAATGATCTGTGCCCCGGCAGCTGCGGCTTTACGCACCATCGCTTCGGCTTTGGCGACATTATGGGCAAACTCTGCTTCCATTTTCATCTGAACTGCGGCAACCTTTACCGGCATAGGGATCCTTTACGACTCAAGTGGTTCAAGAGAGGGATTATAGCGATACGGAGGTTACATGTAAGCGCCAAGAGTGGTCTCCTCAAGAGGACTTGAACCTCTAGCTAGGCCTTAGGAGGGCCCTGCTTTATCCCGTTAAGCGATGAGGAGACGGGGTGAAATTATAGCTAAAGCGATCCGTAAACAATCTTTTAAAGATATTGGGCTATGCTATCAGTAAGACTCAACACAAAGGATCGGTCATGAAAATCAATCCCTCTACAACAAGTAATTACGCTTTGGATCAAAGCCGCCAAAAGAGCGATAAAGTTCTTGAGATGATTGCTACCGGTACGCAAGAGCGTCTGGCGAGCAGCGCCTCTTCCACCATCGCGGACCGCATCGCTTCTGAAGTCTCGGCAATGGGCTCGGGGCTGATGAACTTAAACGACGGAATCTCGATGATGCAGATCGCCGGAGGCGCAAGCACCAATTTATCTGTGCAAAGTGCCGAACTCGCCGCTATGAGTGTGCGCTATAACAGTGCTTCACTTGGCAGTGCTGAGCGTTCCATGCTTCAAGAGAATTTCAACGCCACCGCACAAACCATGCGTGATGGCATCAACGCAACCACATACGGCGGGCAAGCACTATTTGGCGCTTCGATCACGCTTGAAACTTCTAAAGGTAGCGTCAACGCCTCGCTCGGATCACTAGACACCACGGCGCTCGAGATTAGCAACCCAGAGAGCATTAGCGCCTTTAACGATCAGCTAAGCCGTGTTCAAAGCGATATCGGAAGCAATACGAACGCCATGCAAAGCTCTATAGCGGCACTCCAGCAAAATATGCTCAGTTCCACTGCCGCACGTAGCCAACTTGAAGATGCCGATCTGGCAAAAAGCATCAACGACTTTAAAAACGAAGAGCTAAAAATCAGCATTGCCACCATGACTCAAGTACACCAAACTTCGCTCCTGCAAGAGCAGATGAGCCGCCTGCTAGGCTAACAAGCACGGCGCCCCCTCACCCATATCAAAGGATCCAGATGTTCAACAGCAAAAAAATCGACCGGCTCAATCAGGAGAATCAGGATCTTGCAAAAAGCAATCAGAAGCTTGAAGAGGAGCTAAAATTTCTCAAAGAAGAGCTCTCACGAAAAGAGCAACAGATCACCACACTCAAAGAGGCTCAAAGTGCATCAGCAAGCACAGAGATTTTAGAGCTGCTGATTGATAGTTACGAAGATGGTATGCACTTTTTGCAAGGAACTGTTGAAGAGAACCTGCAGATGCTCGCTTCTATCAACGATCTTAACAACAAAACCTTCAATCGGATGGAGACCTTAGGCCAACAAACGAGCAGCGTTGTCGGCTCCATAGACGAGATCCAACAAATGAGCAGTACACTCCAATCAGACGCCTCCTCACTCAACGAAAGCGTTATTTCGATTGCTCAGATCATTAACCTCATCAAAGACATCTCCGATCAGACCAATCTGCTCGCCCTCAACGCTGCTATCGAAGCAGCGCGCGCAGGCGAACACGGACGCGGCTTCGCGGTAGTCGCCGATGAAGTGCGTAAACTCGCAGAACGCACCCAAAAGGCCACTCAGGAAGTCGAAGTGAACATCAGTGGACTGAAGCAAAGCTCTACCACCATGACCGAAGTGAGCGAAAGCTTCTCAGAGCTCTCTTCCAATGTGATGCAGGTGCTTGATGCCTTTCAGTCCAACATTAGTTACGTCAATGAGAATACCCAAGCTATTCTCAACCAAACACTCAATGTTACCAATGAGATCAGCATCAGCAACGGCAAGATTGACCATATCAATCTTAAACTGCAAGGCTATAAAGCAGCCCTCTACAAGCAAAAGGTTTCTATCCAAGACCACACCAGCTGCCGCTTTGGACGCTGGTTCAGCGAACACGTTACCAAGCTTCTAGGCAAAAACCAAAGTGCGATCAACAGCGTCTCGTCTCACCACGAAAACGTACACAAAGGGCTTGCCAAGGTTGCTGATATATTCACAAATGGCGGTAACGGCAAAGAGGGACTTAAAGCACTTAAAGAGGTAGAGCGCTCAAGCAAAGAGGGCTTTGAGCTGTTGCTGCGCGCTATCAAAGAGGTGAGAAAATCGTAAAACGTGAAGCACTTCACGTGTTTACATCTTCTCTTTTGCCGCGATTCCCATCAGTGAAAGACCCGTTTTGATAGATAAGGCAACCATCAAAAACAGTTTAAGCAATTTTGCTTCATCGGCTTCTCCGATGATGCGGTAGTCGTAGTAAAACTTGTGTAGACGTGCCGAAAGCACTTTGAGATACTCCGGAAGCTTCTGCACTTGACGAGACTCAAATGCGTCTTCAATCACTTCAGGTAGCAAAAGCGCCTCAAAAAGCAGCGCATCCGCATCTTCATTCAGCCCCTCAAGAGGGGCCGCCATGATTTCATCACGCGAAAGTGCGCTCTTCTCAACAATAGTACAAATACGCGCATGGGCATAGTTGATATAATAGATCGGGTTGGAGCTATCCTCACGTTTGAGTGCTTCTACGTCAAACTCCAAAGCGGTATCGCTCTTTTTGCTTGCGAACATAAAGCGCAAAGCATCAGCACCGATCTCTTGTGTGACGTCACTCATCAAGATAACATTACCGGCACGTTTGCTCATCTTGTAGGGCTCGCCGTCTTTCAGCAGACTGACCATTTGTGAGAGCAGAATCTCTAGCCTGTCAGCGTCGTATCCCAAAAAACGCACGGCTGCTTTTACACGCGCGATATAGCCGTGATGATCCGCACCCCAGATATTGATGTAGCGAGCATAGCCGCGCTCAAACTTCTGGTTGTGATAGATGATGTCACCCGCAAGATAGGTTGCGCGCCCGTCTTCTCTGACAACGACACGGTCTTTTTCATCGCCGTGTGCGCTTGAGCGCAGCCACACCTTCTCATCGTCTATAAAAGCGCCTTCACCCAGCTTCTCAAGCACACGCTCCCAACGCTCATAAAGCGAAGCTTCGCTAACAAAGGTATCGAAGTGGATATTCACATCGCGCAGATCGGCGACGATCATCTCCAAAACACGATCCTTTGCCCAAAGCGCCAGTTCGTTGCCGCGTTCATCATCAGTAAAAATCTCGCGGCCAAACTGCTTGGCCGCCTCTTTGGCCAATTCAGTGAGATACTCACCGCGATAAAACTTTTCTGGAAATTCCACCTTTTCGTGCAATACGCTACTGCGGCCTTCAAGCTGCAAAGAGAGTGCGAGCAGATCAATCTGATTACCCGCATCATTGACGTAATATTCGGCGGTGATGTCATAGCCCAAATGGCGGCCCAAGCGCAAAAGAGTATCGCCGTATACAGCGCCTCTGGCATGTCCGATATGCAAAGGACCGGTGGGATTGGCGCTGACGAACTCAAGCAAAACCCGCTCTTGCTTGCTACCGCGCCCAAACTCCTCTGGGTGCTCTAGCGCCCATGTGGCATACTGACTTAAAAAAGACTCAGAGAGACGAAAGTTAATATAGCCTTTGACCGACTCAACAGCACAAAAGATATCACTTTGGCCAAACGCACCGGCAAGCTCTTCGGCTATGAGCATCGGCGATTTTCGTAGCTCTTTTGAGAGCGCAAAAGCAATAGGTGTTGAGAAGTGTCCAAAAGAACGATCCTTGGGTTTTTCAAGGACGACATCGCGTTCAAATCGTTCGCGCAGCAGCGCGCTTACACGCTGTTTCAAGGCTTAGGCTTGCTTGGAAGTTTCTGAGGGTTTAACCGCTGCTATGTCTTGAACCGGAGCGTCAACTTTCTTGGGTGCATCGGTGGCAACGACCTCGTCGGCGTCATCATCTTTAACAGACTTCTTGAAATTTTTGATCCCCTGTCCAATGCCTTTGGCAAGCTCCGGGATCTTTTTTCCGCCAAAAAGCAATATAACGATTCCTAAAATAATCAGCAGTTCGGTTCCGCTAGGCATACCCATGATTCCGCTTCCTTACATGTAAAAATTAGTCACGCAGTATATCGCCGCTTTGCTGTAACCGCCCTTAGCGGTTTAACAGGCGAATGTAGCACTTCCCTCTTCCCACTGGCGCACAAATTCGCTGATCTGTTCAGAAGGAATCTTCATTCGCGCCGCTTTGGCAATGCGGATCAGATGCTTGGAAGCACGTTCAAGATCGTCGTTGATGAGCAAAAAATCAAATTCACTGACACGCTGTATCTCCCGCTTGGCCATTTTGATCCGCTTCTCGATAATCTCATCAGAGTCGGTAGCCCTAGAATGCAGCCGGCGCTCCAACTCGGCCAAATTGGGTGTCGTGATAAAGACGGAAGTAGTCAAATCCCCCATGCGGCGCTTCACTGCGTCATGCCCTTGTACATCGATATCAAAAATCACAAGCCTCCGTTCAGCAAGCGCCTGCTTGACAGGCTTGAGCGAAGTACCGTAATAGTTACCATGCACAACGGCATGTTCCAAAAAGAGATCCGCCTCCATATCCGCTTTAAATTGCTCCTCACTGACAAAGTGATAGTGCACTCCCTCAATTTCTCCGGGTCGCATCGGCCTGGTTGTGGTAGAAACCGAAAAATAGTAGGGTTCAATCTCTTTTTTGATCTTTTCAATCAACGAACTCTTCCCGGCACCGCTTGGCCCGGAGAGCACCAAAATGGCCCCCGTATCAAAATTCACTCTGTCGCTCCAAATGAAATATTCACAGTGATGTTCATTCCTTTAAGTGCTCTAGCCACATCTTGCTGTTCTAGCGCTTTTAAAAGTGCTTTAAGCGCCTCAACCCCATCCGTGTTGGCCGCTTTCGGCTCTTCACGCTTGACATTTTGTACGGGTTCAACGACAACAGGCCCATCTTCAAGCTCAACGGATTCACCTAGTGCGCGTTTGAGGCTTTGCTCATCGAGCATATCTAAATCGGAAATCTCGTCCAGACAGGCTTCTTCTTGTTCTGCCGCCTCTACAACTTCGTCCAAATCAAGTGCCTCAAGCATCTCATCATCAAGCTCCAGCGCCATCTCGTCTTCACCTAAATCCGAAACCGCTTTGGATATCTCCTCATCAAGACCCTCAAATGCACTGACATCCAGCTCATCCATAGTTAGATCTTCGATTGATGCTTCAAGCGAACCCAATATGGCTTCATCATCCAACAAATCTGCTTCGCCAAGCTCCTCATCCAAAGCAGCCGATGCCTCGAAGTCCGCTAGAGGCTCAAATTCAAGCTCTTTGTTCTCGTCCTCTACAGATTCAAAATCTTCAAACTCAGAGAGGTCCATACCCTCATCGATTTCGCTAAGCGCTTCAAGTTCCTCTTTCGGTTCTGAGTCTAACACCGCAACTTCTTCACTCAAACCGTCAATATCATCCAGCCCCTCAACTTCAATCTCCTCCTCGGATGATAATTCCGTGTCTTCCAGCAGACTTTGCAGCTCGGCGACTTCATCCCTGTCAAGCACTCCTTCTGAGGATGCCGCATCGTCAAGCAGCTCTTCAAAAACCTCTTCATCATCGCCTTGGAGACCGTCAAGATCAAGCGTAGGGCTCTCGTCTGCCTCGATCTGATCCAAATCAAAGCCTTCAAGCACAAGGTCCTCATCTTCAAGTTCGGCAAGATGATCCAAGCCATCTAATCCATCAAAATCATCAAGACTCTCAAGTGCATCATGGCTGTTTGCATCTTCGGCCACATGTGCCTTATGGCTTGGCGCATGCGACACAGCAGCAGCAATCGAAGCAAGCAGCTCCACCAAGTCCGTAGGCAAAAAAGGTTTATAAATAAGATAATCAAACGTCTCGGGTTGCGCCACGCCACGATTGGCCATCAGAAGTTTTTGGCCTACCTGCAGTTTTTTCTCCAGAAGCGCCATGTTCTGCTCATTGTAAAGCGCATCGTCAACAATCAGCAGATCGTATGACGCAGCTTCCTGTAAAGATGCGTCTTTGCTGAGCTGGAGCGTGTGCCCCGCTTTTTGAGCACTGAGCGTCACCAGCTTTGTCACTACCGGATTTTCATTGAACAGAAGCACCCTCATCGGATCATCCCCCTTGCAGCCATTCGCTTAAGTTGCTACCATTGTAACTAAAAAGATGTTAAATGATGAAACCGCTTCTGTTGCTGTTTTTTCTCTTTTTAGAGCTTGGCTCTGGCGCAGTTTGGCCCCTGCCGCAGGAGTCGGATGCCGCATTGCATCATCTGTGTCAATCCATCATCAAAGCGCGCCAAAAAGTCCTCATCGTCACTCTTCAAATAGAAGGCTACCCACTCAAAGAGGCATTACGCAAAGCTGCCGCAAAAGGGACACAAATAGAGCTCTTCGTCACACAGCCCTCGAGTATCAGCCCCCTGACGCTCTTTTCAACCGTTTCTCTTCATACTACAACCCAAACGCTCTCCGATACCATCATTTGTATTGATACGACAATCGTCTGCACCCTGCCCGCACCGCTAAGCAAAACCGCCTTTAACACCACAACGGGGGTGCTTACATGTAAGCAAACAATTCAGAACTGTCTTATTGATGAGCGTCTGCTTCGGAGCCATCCCTATTTAGAAGAGTAAGGTCAGCGCATTAAACGCCAAACGCATCTCTTCTTGTAAAATAAGCACGGTCGATGCGAGGGTCACAATCAGCACAATCAACGAAATGGCTATCTTGATCGGGAAGCCGATGACCAGCAAATTGAACTGTGGCATGGTCTTCATCAGCATCCCAAAAATAACGTCTGAGAGCCAAGAGAGGGCGATAATGGGAAAGGCGATCATGAATCCCACAAGAAACATCCTTGATGCAGACTCCAGCAGGTATTCAAAAAGCGACGGTGCCATCATAAAACCACCAAGCGGTATCTTTGAAAGCGACGTATCCACAAAGAGCAAGATCCAGTGATGCATATCCAGCGAAAAGAGCACCATGAGCGCTATCAGCGACAGAAACTGACTAATGATCGGCATGGACACCCCAGATTGAGGATCAATAGCGGAAGCCAGCGTAAAGCCCATGACAAACGATATCTGCCCCCCGGCAAAGGTGATGGTATTATACGCCAGTAGTAAAATCAGTCCTACGACCATTCCAAAAAGGATCTCCCCCAAGATCGCAATAAAAAGAGAAACCACGCTGATCTCGATGGCCAGCGGCGGCATAGAAGCGTAAAAAACGACCGTAAAGAAGAACGCCAACGCCGATTTGACGCTCATCGGAATACTGGTATGCGAAAAGATCGGCACCGTAGCGAAGAGGGCACTAAAACGAATAAAGAGCAACAAAAATGCCACTACGCTGTCATATTGAAAGAGCGATGCCCAGTTCATCGGCTATTGACAGCGCACCAGCCGACGCTCCTCAAGACGGTAGACACGGTCGCAACGATAGGCAATCGACTCATCATGTGTCACCAGCACCATCCCCGCGTCGCGCTCTTGTAGGTAGCTTAAAAAGAGCTCCATCACCTCGGCTGCCGTGGCATGGTCAAGATTGCCGGTGGGCTCATCGGCAAAGATGATTTTGGGCTGTTTGGTCAAAACCCGCGCGATAGAGACGCGCTGCTGCTGCCCGCCGGAGAGCTCTGTGACCTTCTGCCGGATCACCTGTGCGATCCCCAGCTTCTCGATCAGCTCCGGCTCAATCGTTTTGCCTCCGAGCAGCGCCGCAACCTCAAGATTCTCATAAGCGCTAAAGCCCTTAAAAAGATAGTGCGCCTGAAAGATGAGCCCCAATACATCCCGACGCAGCGCCACTAACGCTCGATTATCAAGACCACCCACGCTTTGGCCCAAAATCCGCACCTGCCCCGACTGCGGCATCAATAGTGTCGAAAGGATATGCAATAGTGTCGATTTCCCGCTGCCACTGACGCCGATAATACAGAGCGATTCACCAGCATCCAAACGTAAATCGATGTCATCAAAAAGGGGATAATCAAAACGGTGGCTGATCTTGGAGGCTTCAAGTAGTGTCATAGCGACATTATAGAGGGGGTTGGCTTAAAGGGGTGTAGCGCGGGTAAGGGAGAACCCTTACGCCATTTGTGCGGCAACTTCGGCGGCGAAGTCGTCCACTTTTTTCTCGATACCTTCGCCCACTTCAAAAAGGACGAATTCAACGATTTCAGCCGTTCCGCCATGCTTTTTGGCTTCTGCGGCAACCGCCTGAGCGACATTCATGCTGTCGTCAAGAACATAGACTTGATCCAAAAGGGCAAGCTGTTTGTCCAGCGTCGTGTTGTCGGCAATAAAGCGCTCGATTTTACCGGGGATAATCTTGTCCCAGATCTTCTCAGGCTTGCCTTCGGCTTTGAGCTCCTCTTTAATCTCGTTTTCCGCTTCAGCCAAAACTTCCGGCGTCAATTGCATCATAGAGACATATTTGGGTTCGCCAAGCAGCGGCTTTTTAAGACGCGCACGCTCTTCGTTCTCTTTTTTGATCGCTTCGATGCGTCCAGCCGTCTCTGCAGCCACATACGCCGGATCGAAATCTTGATAGCGCAGTGTTTTGGGCTTCATCGCCGCAGCGTGCATCGCTACGTTTTTAAGCGTTGTAGCCATCGCCTGAGCAGTTTTGTCGCTGTCGCACTGCGCAGCCACCAAAACGCCTACGCGACCGTTGGAGTGAACATATCCGTTGACCACACCGTGCTGCGCCGCATTAAGGGTGACAAACCGGCGTACTTCAATCTTTTCGCCGATTTTGGCAACGGTCTGCGTGAAGTACTCGGAGAACTTGCCGCTCTCAAAAGCAGATTCGTGCAGCTCGGCAATCGTGCTGACGCCGCTGCTGAAAATTTGTAATGCGGTGTTACTCACAAGCCCGATAAAGCCATCATTTTTAGCGACAAAATCAGTTTCGGAGTTGACTTCGACCAGTGAGGCAGAAGCGAATGTATCGGAAACCTTGATTCCCAAAAGACCTTCAGCCGCAACACGGTCGGCTTTTTTGGCCGCCTGTGCGATACCGCGCTGTTTGAGCCACTCAACCGCTTTGTCGTAATCGCCGTCACACTCGGTGAGGGCTTTTTTACAATCCATCATCGGCGCATCAGTTGCCTGACGCAGTTTCTTTACATCTTCTGCCGTTACTGCCATGATTATTCTTCCTCTGTTGTTTCTTCTACTATTTCGATAGACTCATCGTCCATCGCTGCCATCTGCTCTTCCATGCTCTCAGAAGCGACGCTTTCGGTCGCACCGTCACCGGCAAGCGCTTTACCTTCGTTCATCGCCTCAGCCATCTCTTTACAAAAGAGTTGGATCGAGCGAATCGCATCGTCGTTGCCCGGGATCGGATAGTCTATCACATCCGGGTCACAGTTTGTATCCAAAGGAGCTACAACTTTGATACCGAGGTTGCGCGCTTCCGTAACTGCGATATGCTCTTTAACGGCATCGATGACAAACATCATGTCAGGCAATTTTTTCATATGGCGGATACCGCCGAGATAGGCTTGAAGCTTCTCTTTTTGGCGTGAAAGCATCAAACCCTCTTTTTTGGTGAGGAGTTTGATCTGCCCGTTCTCTTCCATCTGCTCGATCACTTCGAGTTTGCGGATCGATTTTTGGATGGTGCCGTAGTTGGTCAGCATTCCGCCGAGCCAGCGGTTGTCTACATAAGGCATACCGCAAGACTCAGCCGCTTGGCGAATCGCTACGCGTGCTTGTTTTTTGGTCCCAACGAACAGCATGGTCTGCCCTTCAACAGCCGCATCTACCACGATTTGATAGGTGTTACGGAAGTAGCGTAGGGTTTTTTGGAGGTCGATGATGTAGATATTTTTGCGGACGCCGAAGATGTATTTTTTCATCTTTGGATTCCAGCGACGTGTTTGGTGTCCGAAGTGCACACCGCACTCAAGAAGGTCTTTCATTGTTACCATAGGTGGTAGTCCTTGTCATAAATCCCGGTTCATTAGGGCATCGCTCAACAGCGTCGGATATGGTTGATCCGGGCCGCACCGGTTTTTGAGTCGAAGTGCCGCGAAACTTTTATTTCGAGATTTTTCAGAAATAAAACGTTGGAATGATAATAAAAAAATCCTTAATGGATACTTCAATGATCCTTAAAAGTGCCTACATGTAACAGTGCATCACCGCAGTAATCAATTCGTGTCACAGCTACGTTACGATCCTGCCAAAAACAGGAGTCTTATGCGCATCGTCATCTGCACCGACACGCTGGGCGATCTCAACGGCGTTTCGCGTTTTATTCAAGATATGGCGGAGCTTTCACTGCACTTTGATATCGACCTGCATGTCGTCACTTCTACGGCAAAGCAATGCCCAAAAGCGCGCAACATTCACAATATCAAACCGATCTTTCGTACCCAAATGCCTTTTTACAGCGAACTTGACCTCGCCTTTGCTTCACGCTCCAAAATCGAAGAAAAGCTGCTCTCACTCGAACCTGATCTCTTACATGTATCCACGCCCGGGCCAATTGGCTTCATCGCCAACCGCATCGCCAAGCACTACCGCATCCCTACGCTAGGTACCTACCACACCGACTTTCCGGCCTACATACTGGATCAAACCGGCTCCGGTTTGCTCAAAAAAATCACCGATGGAGTTATGCGCCGCTTTTATGCAGGCTTCTCCCACGTTTTTAGCCGCTCAAGCCACTACCTCGACATCATGGAGCACTCCATCGGCATTGACCCTTCACGCAGCTCTATTTTACGTGCGGGCACCAATCTGGAACGCTTTACCCCAAGCCGTAAAGACCGCGCCGTATTTGAGCGCCTCAACATCCCCAAGGCACAGCACTACCTGCTCTACGTCGGACGCATCTCCAAGGAGAAAAACATCCCTTTTCTGATGCGGGTATGGGAGGCTTTTTTACGTGAACACCCTGAATTTGACGCACGCTTATTACTCGTTGGTGAGGGCAAATTGATCGAGCATTATCAGGCGATGGCATCATCGCGCAAGGTCCACTTCCTCGGAGGCATCCGCGACAATGCGCTGCTGAGCAGCCTCTACGCCTCAAGCGATCTTTTTGTGTTCCCTTCAATTACTGACACCCTAGGGCAGGTTGTGATGGAGGCGCAGGCGTGCGCCTTGGCATGCGTCGTCTCCGACCAAGGCGGTCCTCAAAGCATCGTGGGTTATAATGGGCATCACGGAGGCGTCATCGTGCGCGGTAACGACACTGGCGCGTGGGTCGAAACGCTTGAAGAGCTGCTGCTCGATCCGCAAAGGCGTGAACGCCTCGCGCAAAACGGTTGGGATAACATGCGTCACTTCAACATCAAGCACTCGTTTGAAGCTTTTATCGACGCACACAAAAGGGCCTATGAACACCACGCATCCGCATGAACGCAAAGGCGAACTCTACGCCTTTTCACTCTCCGCGCTCGAAGGGTTTTTTCCGATCTTCTCGATCTATACGATTCAGGCTTACGGCGCGGTTACCGCTTATGGATACACTATCGCACTCTCTACGCTGCTCTTTTTACTTTTGCAATGGCGCTACGGCCTGCTGCGCGAGATGTTTGATCCCGCCGTGCACCGCGATCTACTGCTCACCTCGCTCTTTATTGCACTGCTCTTTTTGGGGATTTTTATCGGTCTTCGCTACACCACCGCCGCCAACGCTTCGGTGATTATGGTGCTACAGCTCTTTTTTTCGTATCTCTATTTTAACTTCTTCGGTCAGGAGCGGATGCGCGCGCTGCATCTTACGGGCGCTGCGCTGATGGGGATCGGAGCCATCGTCGTGCTGCTGCCGCAGTCGTGGCGCTTCAATCCTGGCGATCTGATCATCCTGGCCTCCGCCGCCATCGCGCCGCTGGCCAACTACTACCAAAAACGTGCCAGAGCCAGAGTCTCGGGCCTCAGCGTCATGAGCGCACGCAACCTCATAGCCCTGCCCTTTCTCGCCGTCGCGGCATTTGCTTTCGAATCGCCCGTCAATCCGCTTGAGCACCCCAAAGCACTCGGCTTTTTGCTCCTCAACGCCACGCTCATCTTCGTACTTGCCAAGCTGCTTTGGGTCGAGGCGCTACACTACATTTCGGTAACCAAACTCAGTGCGCTTGCAGCGTTCATTCCGCTATGGACCCTGCTTTTTGTCTATCTTATCGACGGCCTCATTCCCTCGACCCAGTCGCTTCTGGGTGCCTGCGCGGTAGTCACCGGAGCCATGGCACTTACCAGACGCGCTTAAGCGCCGCGCAGCTTCTCCAGCTCTGAGGCGACCGCCGCGACGTGGCCTTTGACTTTGACATTGCTCCATATTGCGCGAATGACGCCTTGCGGATCGATGATACATGTAGAGCGTACGATGCCCATATACTCTTTGCCGTAGTTCTTCTTCATCGCCCATACACCGTAGCTTTGCATCATCTGCGTGCTTTCATCACTCAGCAGCGTAATCCCCAGATTCTGTTTTTCGATAAAGGCGCGGTGGCGCTTGGTCGAATCGGCGCTCACGCCCAAAATAACCGCGCCCTGCGATTCAAAATCGCTCATCGCTTCGGTGAAGTCGCACGCTTCGGTGGTACATCCGGGGGTTGAGTCTTTGGGGTAAAAATAGAGCACAATCCACTTACCGCGTAGATCGCGCAGACAGATCTCTACATCGTCTTGATTGTTCAGGCAAAATTCCGGTGCCACGGTTCCGATCTCTAGCATACTCTCTCCTTTTTGGGTGCAACTATACCAAAACGCTTAGGTGATGATGATCGATTTAAGCTCACTCATCTCCTCGATGGCAAAACGCGGCCCTTCGCGTCCGATACCGCTAAGCTTCACTCCGCCGTAAGGCTGGATGTCAAAACGCAGGGTCGGCATGTCGTTGATCACCACGCCGCCCGCATCCAGCTCCTCGATGGCGCGTTTGGTGAGGGCAAGGTTTTGGGTAAAAATCGAAAACTGTAGGCCATAGGGTGCAGCGTTCATTTTGCCTACCGCTTCATCAAAGCCCGCTACCCGCACCAGACTCACGATCGGCGCGAAGACCTCCTCACAAACGATCTTCATCGTGTCGTTCACATCGGCCATCACGCAAGGATAGAACATCCGCCCCTCTCTGCGCACCTCCAGCAGCGGCCTCGCCCCCTCCTCGATGGCGCTTTGCACCCATGCTTCGGCGCGCTGCGCCGAGACGTCGTTGATAAGCGGCCCCATAAAGGTCTCATCCTCATACGGCGAACCGACTTTGAGCTTGCGTGTCTCTTCGGCCATAAGTGCGCTAAAATCATCATAGACCGCCGCATCGACGTAGATACGCTGCAAAGAGATGCAGACCTGCCCCGAATTGACAAAGGCCCCCAAAGCGCAACGCTGCGCGGCGTAGGCCAGATCGGCACTCGCATCGACGTAGGTGGCCGCGTTGCCGCCGAGTTCGAGCGACACCTTTTTAATACCGGCTGTTTTGGTGATGATCTGCCCTACGCCGACTGAACCCGTAAAACTGACCACGCGCGGAATATCACTAGAGACCAACGCCGAACCCACCTCCGCATCACCATAAAGAAGACTAAGCGCATCGGGGATGGCGTAGCGACTTTCGATAAAGAGCGTCGCAAAGGTGTAGGCCGTCAGCGGCGCTTCAGGCGTAGGCTTGAGCACCACGGCATTGCCCGCAACCAGAGCCGGTGCGAGCTTGTGCGCGGCCAAGTTCAGCGGAAAGTTAAAGGGGGTGATTGCTACCACCACCCCGACCGGTTCACGCCTAAAAAAGGCAAGCGTCTTACGGCCGCTGGGCATCGCGTCGGTATTGATCGTCTCGCCGTGCATCGTGCGCATCGTCTCGGCGCTCAGGCGTAACGTCTCGATACAGCGGTCCACCTCGATACGCGCAAAAGCGATCGGCTTACCCACCTCGTCGGTGATGATCCGCGCCATCGCCTCGCGTATCTCCTCAAGTTTCTTCGCCACATCCAGCAGCCAGTCGCAGCGCTGCGAGAGGGTACTTTGCTTACATGTAAGGGCGGCGCGCTTTGCGATCTCAAGCGCTTTGTGGGCATCTTGCGCGTCACATACCGGAGCGCGAGAAACTACCTCGCCGCTGTAGGGGCTGCGGCGTTCGCTCTTCATTTCCTTGGTCGCGCACTGCGAGCCGAAGTAGATCATTGCTTCCATTCGTTATCCTTCGTCACTTTTCTCGTAAAATGATAGCCAATTTAGCAAAATCTGCGCTGCTCTTTTGTACAATCGTCCCAAAAAACAACAAAGGCATCTTATGCTCACCCTCACCATAACCTCAGGCGCTTTAGGCGTTCGCCCGCCCGTGACCAAGCCGCACCCCGGTTTTTATCTGCAAGTCGGCGAGGAGCGATTCCGCCGCTTGGTGCACGATCATTATGAGATGATTCGACACAGCGACATCGCTTTTCTCTTTCCCGTCCTCGACGAAGAGGATTTCGAAGCTGCCAAAAAACACGCTGCCGACTTTTTCATCCAGATCTGCGGCGGCCCCGACTACTTCAAACAGACGCGCGGCGAACCGCAGATGGTAGGCCGCCATGCCCCCTTTCGCATCGACGCGCACGCCAGAGAGCGCTGGCTGGAGTTTTACACCGTACTGCTGCCCAAGCTCGAAGCGGAGGGGGTCGATCCCGAATACATCAAATCCTTTTGGGACTACATCGACCTCTTCTCCATCTGGATGATCAACACACCCGATCATGCCTAAGCCTTTTGCTTACATGTAAACCTCTACATGTAAGCCTCTAACCATTCCTAAACCACAACTTTGATAAGATACGCCAAATTTTCTCACAGCGAGTTTTTCACACATGGATGCAGCCCAATTTATCTGGATGAACGGCGAATTTGTCGCATGGAACGATGCCAAGGTACATGTCCTCTCTCACACCATTCACTACGGCAACGGAGTCATTGAAGGAACCAAGGCTTACAAAACCGATCGCGGTTACGCGATCTTTCGTCTTAATGATCACACCAAACGCCTGATCGAATCGGCCAAAATGACCCTGATCAACATCCCCTACAGCGTCGAAGAGCTCAACCAGGCGCAAGTCGAGCTGCTACGCCGCAACAACTTCAGCGGTGACAACGTCTACCTTCGTCCTTTTGCTTTTTTAGGCTACGGCGTTATGGGGGTTTATCACAAAAACGCCCCGGTTGAGACCGTGCTGGCCGCGTGGGAGTGGGGCGCTTATCTGGGTGAGGAGGGGCTGCGTCGCGGCATTCGGCTCAAAATCGCCTCCATGACACGCCCTGCCAATACCTCCAATATGGGCAAAGCCAAATCCACCGCCAACTACCTCAACTCGCAGATGGCGAAATTTGAGGCGATCGAGTGCGGCTACGACGAAGCCCTGCTGCTGGATGATCAAGGTTACGTTGCCGAGGCGAGTGGGGCCTGCTTCTTCATGGTCCGCGATGGCAAACTCATTAGCCCTCCCAACGACAACACTCTTGAATCGATCACTCAAAAAACCGTCATCGAAATGGCACAGAAGATGGGCTACACCGTCGAGCGCCGCCGCATCACTCGTGAAGAGATCTATGTTGCTGACGAAGCCTTCCTCACCGGCACTGCCGCCGAGATCACCCCAATACGCGAAGTCGATGCCCGCATCATCGGCTGCGGTGCACGCGGACCTATTACGGAGCGTCTCCAAAGCGCCTATTTCGACATTGTGTTTGGCCGCAACAGCGACTATGCACACTACCTTACCTACATACAGGAGCAGTAATGGCATCGGATATGAACGACTACTTCAATAAAAAGAAGAGTGAAAATCAAAACAGTGGCGGGGGCTTTAGCCCCAAAGCGCCCAGACCTCCCAAGATCGATCTCAATATCAGTGGCGGCAAACAGGCGCTGATCATCTTTATCGTCACCGTCATCTTCTTTTTGGTGCTGGCCAAACCTTTTGAGATCATCGAAGAGGGTGAGCGCGGGATTCTCTCCACCAACGGTAAATATGAGCAGCAAGCCCTACTTCCGGGCCTACACTTCATCATTCCCGTAATTCAGAAAGTCTACACAGTTGACACCAAAGTGCGTATCATCAACTACGCCGATAAGATCGAGCGTACTGGCCTAGGGGAAGGGATCGGCGTCAAGCCGTCCATTACGGTTTTGGACAAACGCGGTCTGCCGGTCTCCATCGAACTGACCGTTCAGTACCGTCTTAATGCACAGTTTGCCGCGCAAACCATTTCCACTTGGGGCTTTAGCTGGGAAGAGAAGATCATCAATCCGGTTGTCCGTGACGTTGTGCGCAACATCGTTGGTCAGTATGAGGCCGAGTCACTTCCAATTCGTCGCAACACCATCGCCACCCAGATCGAAGAGGGAATCCGTGAGAACGTCATGAAGCAAGAGAACTCTCCGGCCATTCTCGAATCGGTCCAGATGCGTGAAATCGTTCTTCCTCCGAAGGTTAAAGACCAAATCGAACAAGTCCAACTCGCCAAACAGCAAGTCGAACGTGCCCAACAAGAGGTGGAAAAAGCCAAACAAGAGGCACTCCGCCGCGCCGCTGAAGCCCAAGGTTTTGCCGAAGCGGTCAAGATCGAAGCCGAAGGTAAAGCAACCGCTATCACCATCGAAGCCGACGCACAGTCCAAAGCCAACAAAATCATTGCTGAATCACTCACACCAAATCTGCTTACACTCAGACAGATCGAAGTACAAGGCAAATTCAACGAAGCACTCTCGGTCAATAAAGATGCCAAAATCTTTCTTACCCCCGGAGGCTCCACACCCAATATCTGGGTTGATACCAAAGATCCTCAAAAACGGGTCTCAACCGCCCAATAAACCCTCGCCCGGCACCCCTTTGCGGATGCTGGCACGCCTTTTGCTACTTTACATATAACGTTTGAGGATCATTCATGGACAACCCACTAGACCGTATCGATTGGCAGCGTACCCCGCTTATCCCCGTGATCGCGCAGGATGCGCTCAGCAGCGAAGTGCTGATGCTTGCCTACATGAACCGTGAAGCATTAGAGCGCTCTTTGGCTACCAAAGAGGCCCACTACTACTCCCGCTCCAAGCAGCGTTTATGGAAAAAAGGGGAGAGCAGCGGACATATCCAGCACATCGAAAACTTCTTGCTTGACTGTGATCAAGACACCCTGCTACTCAAGGTGCGCCAAGAGGGTGTGGCGTGTCATACGGGACGCAAAAGCTGTTTTTTTACCGAGCTTCAAAGCGGTGAGAATACCCATGCCGTTGAAGTAGAGACCGCTGCGATTTATGGAGTCATCGATACCCTCTATCACACCATTCAAGAGCGCAAACATGCTGATCCCGACAGCTCATGGACGGCTAAACTCTTCAGCAAGGGTGAAAATGCGATTCTCAAAAAGGTCGTTGAAGAGGCCGGTGAGTTCTGCTTTGCCCTCAAAGACAACAACGAATCTGAGATCATCTACGAAGCGGCGGATCTGACCTATCATGTACTGGTCGCGCTGGGCTATAAGAACATCGCTCCCGACCGCATCAATCAAGAGCTCGCCAGACGTTTTGGCATGAGCGGTATCGCCGAAAAGAGTTCCCGTCCGGCATGAAAGCAGAGATCATTGCCTTTATCGACGCTCTGATCTTATATGACTACCTCCTTTTTGGTGCTACTGCCGCTCTTTTTATTCTCTTTTTACTGCTAGCCATCTTGCTGCGCCACCGCATTGGTGCTGCGCTTAGCATGGTGCTTTTTGCTTTTTTGATTTTAATCCTTGCGCCAACCTTGGGTTACCGATACATGCATCAATGGCTTTTTCATAAAGAGCTGGCCCTAACCCACCATCGCGCCTTGGAATTTACTGATGCACTGATGATCAAAGGCACACTCACCAACACATCACGCTTTCCATTTACATCCTGTCACGTCCATGCCGGCACCTACAAACTCAGTGGATATCCCATTATCGATAGCCTCTTTAAGCTCAACCCTTTTCGTAAAAAGTCGATAGTATTGAGTGGCCCGATTGAGCAAAATGCGACTGTTGGATTCACTCTTTTTTTTGAAGCATTTCATTATGAGAAAGATTACAACATCACATTAGGAGCAGATTGCCGATGATTACCCATATGACATTACTACACTATCTTGTTTTAGCCATCGTTGTATTGCTGTTTATTCTGAGCGTGATTGTGGCCATGCGCGAAAAGCGCAGCTCGGTTCGTCTTACCCTGATACTCACCTCTGTCGTCGTCATGGTCATGTTAAGCGGCTTTCTTTTTATGGCGCTCGACAAATACACTAAAATCGCCGAAATTCGCAACCTCAAAAATACCCGCATGTTGATGAATGAAGAGATTGTGTACAGTGGATACGCTTATAATACAGGAAAATACACTATCGGTGAAGTTAAGCTAGAGATCAAGCTCGTCAATCGAGGACACGTTACAGGAAACGTCAAAGCAGGAAATTTCTACAGGCCAAGCGGCTTTTGGGACTTTTTTGGCGGAGGTGAAGCAGCAGCGCGCAAAGAGCGGCCTCAGACCATCATACGCACCTTTATTGTCGCGAGTGATTTAGAGCCAGGTAAAGCGCAGTCCTTTAGCGTACGCATGCCCTATCCCCCCTATTTTGAACACACCGCAGACTACACCAGAGTCTTTGCCCACTAATATTTTAACCCGACCTTTTTGAACGCTGCATTGATACTGCGGATCTGTTCGTTACGGTCGCGGCACCAAGAGGGTGCAATCAGCGTATCGTTGTCAATGCCTGCCGTTACCCTCTGTACGCTTACATGTAAAGGCTTCAACAGCAGCGCCTGCGTCAGCACCTCAATGTATTCGTCTTCGCTGATGGGCTCAAACGCTCCTCTGGCATACTCATTGGCCAAGGCGGTGCGCTTGACGACATAAAGCGGATGGTACTTGACCGAATCGATCCCCATGGCATAGGCTTGTCGCGCCGTTTCAAGCATCATGGAGCGATCTTCACCCGGCAAGCCAAAAATCAGGTGCCCGCAAACATTCAGGCCATACCCCTTCGCCTTCGCAACCCACTCCCGCACGTTGGCACTGTCATGCCCCCGATTGATCCGCTGCAGGGTCTCATCGAACACGGACTGAATACCAAATTCAATCCAGATCTCATGTTTCTTAGAAAGTTCTGCAAGATAGTTCAGCACCTCATCGCTGACGCTGTCCGATCGTGTACCGATGCTGAGTCCGACGACCCCCTCAAAGCTCAAAGCACGTTCATAAAGCGCTTTGAGCGTTTCAAAAGGAGCATAGGTGTTTGTAAAGGATTGAAAATAGACCAAAAAACGTTCTGCGCCGTACTCAGTCGTAGCTTTACGGCTAAGCACCTCAAACTGCTGCTGCAGTTGTAATAGTTGCTGTTTTAAATTCGGATTTTCGGCAGTTGTAAGGTTAAGATAAAACCCTTTCAGCGGCTTGGCCCGATCAAGGCTAGGACTAAAGGAATCATTTTCACAAAAAGTACAACCGCCTTTCGCGACGGTACCATCGATATTAGGGCAGGTAAAGCCGGAGATGGAGACCGGCACTTTATAAACGTGGCATCCAAACTTCTCTTTGAGGTAACCCCCAAAGGTGTAGATCTGCTTCACATCACCTACTCTGGATTGACCACATACTCGCCCGTGAAACAGGCGGTGCAGTAGTTATGGGCATCGCCGCCTACACTGCGTAGCAACCCTTCGTTGCTTAGATACGCAAGCGAATCGGCTTCAATAAAGTGGGCGATCTCTTCCACACTCATATTAGCAGCGATCAACTTCTCCTTATCAGGTGTGTCGACACCATAATAACAGGGATCGGTCGTTGGTGGAGAAGAGATGCGCATGTGCACCTCCGCAGCACCGGCCTCTTTAAGCATCCGCACGATACGTCGGCTGGTCGTACCCCGCACAATGGAGTCGTCAATGACGATGATGCGTTTACCCTCGATCATGCTTTGCAGCGGGGAGAGCTTCATTTTGACCTTCAGATCCCGCATCTCCTGCGTCGGTTCGATAAAGGTACGCCCAATGTAGTGGTTACGCATAATGCCCATCTCAAAAGGAATACCGCTTTGCTGCGAATATCCAATGGCCGCAGGCACGCCGCCATCAGGCACGGGGATCACCATATCGGCGTCAATCGGGCGCTCTTTGGCCAATTCATAGCCCATATTTTTACGCATCTGATATACATTTTTTCCAAACACGTTAGAATCGGGTCTGGCAAAATAGACATATTCAAAAATACAGTGCTTAGGGGTAGGCTCGAAAATTTTGACCGATCTGAGAGCTTTCTCTTTTTCGAAAATGAGCATCTCTCCAGGTTCAACGTCTCGGATAAATTTAGCGCCGATCAGATCAAACGCACAGGTCTCCGAAGCCACCACATAGCCATCACCGATACGCCCGAGACTAAGCGGTCTAAAACCGTGAGCGTCGCGCATCGCAAACATCTTGGTGCGGCTAAGAAAGATGAGCGAATAGGCGCCTTCGAGTTTTTTGACGGCATCGACGATACGATCTTCGAGTTTATGCTCGTCGCTTTTGGCGATGAGATGAATCAAATTTTCCGTATCCATAAAGGTCTGAAAAATAGCGCCGCGATTGATCAATTCTTGACGTACCTTTTTCGCATTGGTCAAATTGCCATTATGCACAATGGACATTTCACCCAAATCATAACGTGCAAAGACGGGCTGCGCATCTAAGATAGAGTCATCCCCCGCCGTAGAGTAGCGCGTGTGCCCTATCGCCGCACTTCCTTTGAGCTTTGCCAATTTCTGCTCGCTAAAAACACGTGTCACCAGACCGCGATCTTTGATAGTGTAAAGCTTTTCCCCGTCGCTAGAGCTAATCCCTGCAGCTTCTTGACCGCGATGCTGTAGAGAATGTAGACAAAAATAGGCCAACTTTGAAGCTTCGTCGTGGCCGTAGATTCCTACGACGGCACACTCCTCGTTCCACTCTCGCTGCATACTTACTCCAGTTCCAATGAATCGGCAATCGAGTATAAACCCGGCTCTTTACCATAAAGCCACTCTGCAGCGCGCAAAGCCCCTTTGGAAAAAGTGTTGCGACTGGTCGCCGTGTGGTTAAGCTCTATAAATTCGCCATCATTGTAAAACCCGACTGTGTGACGTCCGACAATATCGCCTCCACGCAGTGCCATCACTGCGATTTCGTCGCTGCTGCGCTTGCCGATATTGCCATTACGACCGCTGACGCGCACTTTATCTAGATCCAAGCCTCTCCCCCGCGCCGCACTCTCCGCCAGCGTAAGCGCCGTACCGCTTGGAGCGTCGATCTTATTGCGATGGTGTTGCTCGACAATTTCAATATCAAAGCCCTTGAGTCTTTGTGAAGCGATTTGCACCAACTTGCTCAGTAGGGCAACACCCAAAGACATATTGGTCGCATAGAGAATCGGCATCAACTCGCTGGCTTGGCGCAATAGATTGCTCTGATGTGAATTGAGTCCCGTCGTACCGATCACGATTGCCTTTGGATGCTCTAAAGCTGCCTCAAGCAGTGACTGAGTCGCTTCGGGTGTGGTAAAGTCAATAATGATATCGCTGGCTTGAATCAGGGTGCGCATCTCAGAAGTGGCAATCACCCCAGGAGGCAGAGAGAAGTCTAGATCATCATATACATGTACTGCGGAGAGCGCAAGATTTGGCTCCCCCTTGAGATCTTCAATGAGTAATTTTCCCACGCGGCCCGTAGCGCCGAATACTCCGACTCTGATCATCAACTATCCGTTAAGAATTTCATCAACATAGGCAATCGCCTGCAACGCTGCCGTTGCACCGTCACCGGCCGCACATACGACCTGCTTTGGAGCAGCTATGCGCATATCGCCTACCGCAAAGAGCCCATGCACGTTGGTACGCATCGAGATATCGACCACTACTTCGCCCCATGCGTTGACTTCACAAAGAAAGCTGCCGTCATCTTGTTTCAGTACTTCATTATTCACGTTATAACCTACAAAGGTAAAGACCCCGGGAACGTCTATGTTTCTAGTTGATCCGTCTTGAAATTTCACACGAATCCCGGTGACGCCCATTTTATCGCCATAAACCTCTTCAGGTACGGCATTTAATACCAGCTCGATGTTACCGCTGTTTTTGACGCGCTCAATGGTGTTGGGTGCGGCGCGAAACTGCTCACGTCTGTGAATCAGATAGACCTTGGCACAGATTTTGGCAAGATAAAGCGCCTCTTCCAATGCGGTATCGCCACCGCCGACAACCGCTACCTCTTTGCCTTTGTAAAAGAAACCGTCACAGGTGGCACAGGTGCTCACACCACGCCCAAAGAAGGTCTCCTCGCCGACAAAACCCGCTTTTTTTGGGGTAGAGCCCGTACCGACGATCACGCTGAGCGCCTCTTCGGTTGTTCCATCAAGTTTATGAATCAAAAAATGCCCCGATTCACTTTTGCTCACCCGGGTGACTTCAACCATCTCATGCTTCAGACCAAAGCGCTGACACTGTTCAGGCCAAGGCATCATTAGCTCCATACCCGTGATCTCCCCGGTCACGCCCGGATAGTTTTCAATCTCGGAGCTTTGCGTGATCTGGCCGCCTGGCATCCCTTTTTCGTACATCACCACATTGGCAAGACCGCCTCTGGTTGTGTACAATCCTGCAGTTAGACCCGCAGGTCCCCCTCCGATAATTGCGCAATCGAGCATTTATAAACCCTTTAAGTTTAGTTTGTTCGTATCAAGTTTGCGTATCATACTATCTTGTTTATAAAGAGTGTCTTTGACTTTTTTGATAATGAAAACACTGGGCACATGGTAGATATTGAAGCGCTGTATGAAGGAGAGAAGGGTATTTGTACCGGCCTTAAGATAGACAACCTGATCATGCGCATCAAAGCTCTGCTGGTAGTAGTCTATCGCCAGAATAGGCGTTTGTGACTCTGCTACTTGAAGCATCTCAAGATGCGCTTGCATATTTGAACTGTAAAACACCACGATATAGCGCTCCTGCTGCGGTGTGAAGAGATCGCGCTTTTCATAAAAAATCCATTCGCTAAAATTGATGAACTTATATTCTGAAAATTTGTAGTTGAAATAGGCAAATGCACCGGCAATCATCGCGGCACCAAAAAAAGAGGCAAGCAGCGTCGAAAGGGAGAAGAGGCTTCTCCCTTGTCGGATATTCATAAAACTAGAGCAGTGCTTCGATTTTAGAGGCGTACGCCTGCTTGGAAGCGGCACCGACCATCTGATCGGCAACTTCACCGTTTTTGAAGATCAAAAGCGTGGGGATAGAGCGAATGCCGTATTTGACAGCAATATTTTGCTGCTCATCGGTATTGACCTTCGCAATCTTAGCGCGACCGTCAAAATCGTTTGCAAGCTCTTCGATGATCGGAGCGATCATACGGCAGGGCCCGCACCATGGTGCCCAGAAATCGACCAGTGTTACGCCTTCAGCCACTGTTGCATCAAAATCGGCATCCGTTAATTCTAGATATTTTCCCATCTGCATTCCTTGGAGTGAATTCGCAAAATTATAACCACGCTACTCTTTACCCTGACTGATAACGATTTTTTTTAATGCCCTACAAAGTGATTGATTCGATCAGCGTGCAGCTTCCGCCGCTCACGATCGCGGCGTCGATCTGATAGTGACATGCAAGGCCGTGATGTTTGAGGTAGACATCAACGCTTTTGAGGATGCGCCCGATCTTTTGCGGTGTCATGTTTTGTACTGCGCGCTCATAATCGAGGCCGCTTTTGACCTCGATAAAGTGCAGCACTTCATCTCTTCGCGCAATGATGTCGATCTCCCCAAAGCGGGTGTAGTAGTTACATATAAGGATCGTAAAGCCTTGCTCTTCGAGATGCTTACTTGTAAAGCGTTCGGCATCATTGCCTTTGGCGCGGCTCACGCGCGCAGCACCTCAACCTTGATCGACTTAAAGGCCGCCGTCATGATGAGTTCGTCGCACTTATCACCAAAGAGTGCATTGATGCGCGAGCTGGAGTGGTGGAAGGTGGTGAAGAGGGTTTTGGGTTGCACCTTGTCGGTGAACTTCACCCGTAGCGGTACAGACTCCCCAAACTCGGTGCGCAAAATAACAAACTCGCTTGCAAAATCAGCCGCATCGTTTTCGTTGACCAGCAAAATATCCTCATCGTAGCGCTTGTTGAGCGTCTCGCTGCGTTTGGTTTGGGCGGCGTTGTTGTAGTGCTGTAGCGCGCGGCCGGTGGTGAGGTGGTAGCCGCTGAGGCGCTTTTCGCGCAGCTCCCGGATCATGCCGCGCTCTTCGTATTGATGGTAGTGAAACTCCCCCAGACCGTCACTCGTGCGAAAATCGAGCAGGTGCAACACGGGGGTATCCTCGTTATAGACCGGCCACTGAAGGCCGCGCTTGCGGTGGCGCTCCAGACGCAGATACGACGCCCCGCTGTAGCGCCGATGAGCCGTCTCTCTCACTTCGTCCCACACCGCCTTGCTGTCGGCGTAGGCGTAACTGCCGCCTAGGAGGTTATCGATTTTCTGGATCACCTCCCAGTCATCGGGGAGGTCGTTGTGTACCAACGGTTGGCTCAGATGCAGTCGGCGCATCGCATTGACATAAACCCCCGTCTTCTCATAGGCCGATTTGACCCCGATGACGATATCGGCGCGGCGGGCGATATCGGTCATAAAGAGCTCTTGAACGACGATGAGCTCCAGATTGTCCAGCGCCTTTTCAATTTTGTTGATATTAGGATGGATATGCAAAATATCCTCACCCATATTGTGTAGCGACTTGATCTTACCCTCTAGCATCGCATCCACAAGCTGCGGGGTCATCAGCCCCTCTTCGATCGGCTCTTGATAGTCGGGGTCATAGTAGGGCAAGCAGCCCATATCGCACGCGCCTTGGACGTTGTTTTGTCCGCGCAGCGGCATCAGCCCCACGCCGTTTTTGCCCACATTGCCCGTCAGGAGCGCGAGGTGGGTGATGGCCATCACGGCGTAGGAGCCGTCGATATGCTCGGTAATCCCCAGCCCCCAGAAGATCATCGAGTTTTTCACGGCGTATTCGCGGGCGATGTTGGGAATGAGCTTGGCAAGGTGCTCATAGCCCTCCAGCTCTTTGAAATAGGCGGGGTTGGCATAAGGGTCGGAGAGGATCTTCTCTTTGTACGCCTCAAACCACTTGGTGCGCGTGGCAATAAACTCCTTGTTGTAGAGCTCCTCATCGATGATGACCCACGCCATCATATTGAGAATAAGCAGGTTCGCTTCGTGCGGTACAATCGCCTTATGCTTGGCAAACTTCATCAGCTTGATCTCGCGCACGTCGATGACGGCAAGGTGGTGATGCTGCTGCGCCGCTTCGATGATGCGGTTGGCCACGATGGGGTGGGCTTCGGTGGTATTGCTTCCGATCACGAGGATAAATTCGGTAGTGTAGATGTCGTTGTAGGGGTTGGTCGCCGCCCCCTCGCCGATGGTGGTGCGCATCCCTTTGAGGCTGGGGCTGTGGCAAACCCGCGCGCAGTTGTCGATGTGAGGGGAGCCCAGGGTATGTCGGGTATATTTTTGAAAAAGATAGGCACTCTCGCACGAGGTGCGCGCCCCGCCGATGGAGCAGAGACTGTGCGCGCCGTAGCGTGCTTTGATTTCACCCATCTTGAGCGCTGCGGCTTTGGCGGCGTCATCGACGCTACATGTAAGCCATGTCTCATCCAGATCTTAAACGCTGATCTGCGCGGCGATGTGGGGGTTGCGCGCTAAAAAGTCACGTTTGATATGCGGCACTCGGATGCGTTCATCCGAGGCGACAAAATCAAAACCGTATTTGCCTTTGACACAAAGCTTCCCCTGAGAGACGTAACCGTCTGCAGAAGCGGTGATTTCAATGATTTCGTTGTTTTCAACCAGACCGACGATATCGCAGCCGACACCGCAATAGGTGCAGACGCTATCAATCTCTTTGACGTGCATCGGTGATCCTTACATGTAAAGTAGCGAAATTGTAGACAACCCCCTATGAGAGGGATATTAAAACTTTGGGTTTGAGCCTCGGGGTAAGCCTTCGATCATTACATGTAAACTCTACTATAATACGCTCTTCAAGGAGCAGCCATGATCGATTCAACTATTACGCTAGGGACGCTCAACCGACTCAGACTGGACCGATTCGCGCCGCCGGGCGCCTATCTCATGGCCTCTGATGACGCTGACGTACTCTTACCCAACCAATACGTCACCGACGACATGGTGCTCGATCAAGAGCTTGAGGTTTTTATCTACACCGACAGCGAAGACCGCCTCGTCGCCACCACGCAGCATCCGCTGGCAATGCGCGATCAGTTTGGCTTTTTTGAGGTGGTGGATGTTGCCGATTTTGGCGCTTTTGTAGATTGGGGTCTGCCCAAAGACCTCTTTGTGCCTAAAAATCGCCAGAAAACCCCGATGCGCATCGGTGAAAAGCGTTTTTTACGTGTCGTAGAAGACCCCCAAACCAATCGCCTGATCGGGATCGAGAAGATCTCCGCGTACCTTGAGCGTGCTCCGCATATGTATCCCAACACCCCTGTCTCCCTGCTTGTCATCGCCAAAACGCCGCTGGGGTTTAAAACCATCGTTAATGACCGCTATGAGGGCATGCTCTACCACAACGAAATCTTCACACCGATTGCCGTGGGCCTCAAAATCGATGGCTACGTCAAACAGGTGCGCAACGACGGGCTCATCGACGCATTGCTGCAGCCGATGGGCACCAAGCGCACCGCAAGCGACGCCCAGAAGGTGCTTGATTTGCTGGATGCGCACCGCGGTATTCTCCCTTACAACTACAAAACCGATCCCGATACGATTACAAGCGTCTTTGGCATGAGCCGTAAAGCCTTCAAACGTGTGCTAACAGAGCTTATCGATGCCGAAACCATTACCGTCGGCGAGAATGGAATCCACCGAAAATGAATCCGAAAACCCAGCCAGATAGATTAGAAGGGATCATACAGGCTGTCGGCGGAGCGGACATGTTTGTCTGGCTCATCATGTTTATCCTGCTGCTCATCGGAGCGGGCATTCTTTATTTCACCAACCGCGAGGTGGAATAGCCCTTGCTTTACTCCCGGCATATCGCCTAAAGGAGCCCTCCGTGAGTCTTGATGTATTTGAACAGTACAAAACCCATCCCCAGAAGATCGTCGATCTGAAGTGGCTTGAACTGGAACTTGACCGTATCGTCGCCACGCCTGTGGCAATGCACTGGAACAGTGCCAAGCAGTGTGTCGAGCTGGAGTATCAAAGCGAAGCGGAGTATCAGCTCCTGCACCGCTGGAGCGAACACGTCGGAGCCGCACTCGAAGTAGAAAAGCGTTCGGCTTATATCTATCGCTGAGATTTAGGGTAATCGTAGTCGCGTAGCTTAAACCCGTCGCACTCCGCCCAGGGCCGTTTACTTTCAAAAAGGGCGTAGGCCGCCGTGGGGAATTTAAAAAGGTTTTGACCGCTGAGACGCTCAAAAAGATCGTGCAGATCGGGGTTGTGCCCAAAAATCATCACCCTTTTTTGCGACTCGTCAATGGAGCGTATCAGATCGCAGATGGCGAACGCCCCTTCGAAATAGAGTGCGTCGCTAATGATCAGCTCCTTCTCATACCCGATCGCATCGGCAACCGCCTCAGCGGTGGCACGCGCGCGAAATGCTGGAGATGTGATGATTTGATCCCAACGCAGCCCCAGTTTGGCAATACGCCGACCCATTTCAGGGGCGGCTTTGGCACCTCGTTTGTTGAGCGGTCGTTCTTGATCGGGAAGTGCGGGATCGTCCCAACACGACTTGGCGTGACGCATAATCAGTAGTGTGTGTTTCATCGGATAGCCTTACATGTAACGTTGTACATGTAAGTGTAGCAGAGTTATTTGTAGCGGTAGGTGATACGCCCCTTATCGAGGCTGTAAGGGGTAAGTTCGATCTTCACTTTGTCCCCGGGAAGAATTTTGATGTAGTGCATCCGCATCTTTCCGGCAATGTGACAAAGAATTACATGCTTGTTCTCAAGCTCTACACGAAATGTCGCATTCGGCAGGGCTTCGATAATTTTTCCGTCAACTTCAATGACATCAGCTTTGGACATATTGGCTCCTATGCAATGGATAGTATTTCAGCTCTGCCATTAATGACGGCAACCGTGTGTTCATAATGAGATCCCCGTAAACCGTCGGAACTGACCACGTCCCAACCGTTTTCGCGGATCACCGCTTTGGACTCTTTTTGGCAGATCATCGGCTCCAGACAAAAAACCATCCCGTTTTTGATCTTCGGGCCCGCTTTTGGGTTTGATCCCTCCAGATAGTTGGGAATCTCCGGCTCTTCATGCGGCTTTCTGCCGATCCCGTGCCCGCAAAAACCGCGCAGCGGTACATAGCCGCGTGCGCGAATGAAGCGTTCAATCTCATGTGAGAGCTCTTTAAAACGCATACCGTCACGAATGATGTCTATGGCGTAATAGAGCGTCTCCCTGGCACAAGCGATGAGGGCTTCGTCCTCGGCAGAGATGGCACCGACAGGCATCGAAATGGCTGCGTCACCGTAATAACCCTGATATTCCGTACCGATGTCGTACCCGATAATATCGCCCTCTTGCAGACGATAATCAGAAGGTATGCCGTGGATAATCACTTCATTAAGCGAGGTGCAGACTGCATTGGGAAAGCCGTAGAGACCTTTAAAGGAAGGTTTGGCACCCTGAGATCGAATGTAGCTTTCGGCGATGGCGTCAAGCTCTTTGAGGCTTGCACCGACACGCGTCTCCTGCCGAAGCAGCTCAAGCGCTCCGGCGACGATACGGTTTGCGGCACGAAGTTTGGTGATCTCTTCAGGTTTGCGTAGCGCAATGGCCATGCGTTAGAGGCCTACCGCGCTAAGCGTCTGATAGCGGCTCATATAGATCTGAGCTTCGATTTTACGCATGGTATCCAGTGCGACTTGAACCACAATCAAAACAGCGGTTCCTCCAAAGAAGAAGGGAACACCCATTGTTTTAATAATCATAAACGGCACCGTGGCGACAAGACCCAGATAGATCGCACCGGTGAAGGTCAAGCGGCTGGCGGTCTCATTGAGAAACTCCGCCGTCGATGCACCCGGACGTACACCTGGAATAAACCCGCCCTGTCGTTTGAGGTTCTCGGAAATATCTTTTGCGTTGAAGACGATCGACGCATAAAAATAGGCAAAGAAGACGACAAACAAGAAGGTGAGGATATTAAAAAAATAGCCGTTTGGATTGAGCAGATCGGTGATCGCCTGAATATAGGGGTTGGTACTGGCCGAAAGTACGGTCATCGGAAACATCAAGATCGCTGAAGCGAAGATAACCGGAATGACGCCTGATAGGTTCACTTTGATCGGAATATAGTTCATCACGCGCTTGTTCTGGTTTTGGATCATCGTCTTCTTGGCATAGGTGACGGGGACACGGCGCTCGCCCAGCTCCACATAGATGATGATAAAGACCGTAGCGAAAATCAGCCCCAAAATGGCGATAAGGGTCAAAAAGCCCATAGCGCCGGTGTTGATCATCGTCACCGCCTGCGAAATGGCGCTGGGAATCGCAGAGACGATCCCCGCGAAAATAATCAGCGAAATGCCGTTACCGATGCCGCTTTGCGTAATCTGCTCACCGATCCACATGAGTAGCATTGTTCCCGCAAGCATGGAAACTACGGAAACCAGCAAAAAGGTGCTATGATCCACCAAAATTGCGCTCCCACCGTCTTTGCCTGTCATGCCCTGCAGCCCGACGCTCACGCCGATCGCCTGAACGATGGTAATCGCGATCGTTGCATAGCGAATAATTTGCATGTATTTGACCATACCATCGCGCTCTTTTTTCATTTGGCCCAAATTGGGGAATGTCGCGGCAAGCAGTTCCATGATAATCGATGCGGTAATATAGGGCATGATACCCAGAGAGATAATAGAGAGGCGTTCGACGGCATTTCCGCTGAACATATTGTAAAGACCCAAAGCGTCCGCTTCGTGGGAATCAAAAAAGGCGGCTATAACAGCCGTATCGACACCCGGCACCGGCACATAGGCCAGTAGCCGATAAATGAACAGAAACCCGATCGTAATAAAGATCTTGTTTAGCAGTTGCTGATTCATTAGTTGCCAGTAGTAGTTACATTGTCATCTTTGATTTTCGATGCCAGCGTTTTGGCTGATGCACCGACCAGTTTCACGGCTTTAACCGATTTCGCCAAGCGGTAAACCGAACGGATAGAATCCATGGTAATCTCATCAAGACCGGCAACCACCGCATGATGCTCTACGTTGATCACATAGGGCTTGACCACACGAGATGTGAAGCCGATTTTTGGAAGACGGCGCGCCATTGGTGTTTGGCCGCCTTCAAAGTTTCGCTTGCGCTTAGAGCCCGAACGCTGAGTCTGGCCTTTACCGCCGCGACCGGCAGTTGAACCCCAGCCGCTGCCTTGACCACGACCGATACGCTTCGTTTTATGGGTTGAACCCTCAGCAGGTGTCAAATTTTCTAGTGCCATCATTTATCCTTTCAGGCGTGAGAGTGCTTCGATGGTTGCACGCACCACGGTATTGGGATTGTTGGAACCAAGCGACTTAGTCAGAATATCCTGAACACCCGCAAGCTCCAGAACGGGGCGCATCGCACCGCCCGAGATCACGCCGGTACCTTCAGAAGCCGGTTTCAACAAAACGCGGCTTGCATTATACTTGTGTTCGATATCATGAGCGATCGTCGTCCCTTTGACATTGACGGTAGTCAGGTTTTTAAACGCATTGTCTACCGCTTTTTTGATCGCATCGGGTACCTCTTTGGCTTTACCTGAGCCGTAGCCCACGGTTCCTTTTTTGTCCCCTACGACCACCAGCGCGGTAAAGCGGAAGCGACGTCCGCCTTTAACAACCTTAGTAACGCGTCCGATGTTGACAATCGACTCTTCAAACTCTTCTCTGTTGATGTTTCTCATCGAAGCTCCTAAAACTTGATTTCGTTGGCGCGAAGCGCGTCGCCGAATGCCGCTACGACACCATGATACTGGTAGCCGTTACGATCAAATACGATCTCGCTTAGACCCTTCTCTTTGAGGGTTTTTGCAAAAGCCTCGGCAAGTTTCACCGCACCCTCTTTGTTGGCGTTCAGACCAAGCGCCTTAGAGTTGATGGCTGCAAGCGTTACCGCCTGAGTATCATCAATCGCTTGTGCGCTCAAATAGCGGTTCGAACGAAACACGGAAAGACGGGGCATCGCTGCGGTGCCTGAAATTTTAGCGCGGATGCGCATTTTGCGTCGAAGACGACCGGCTGATTTAGCTCTTAATTCTTTAGCTGTCATTTAGCCCCCCTTACTTCTTAGAAGTCTTACCGGCTTTACGCACGATAGTCTCTTCTACATATTTAACACCTTTGCCTTTGTACGGCTCAGGCGGTCTGAATCCACGCACTTCGGCTGCTACTTGGCCCAGCATTTGCTTGTCATGGCTTTTAAGCGTGATGAGGTTTTTTTCCACCACAGCCTCTACGCCCTCTGGCAGTGCATAGTTGATGTCGTGAGAATAACCGAGTTGAAGGTTAAGGGTTTTGCCCTGAACCGCCGCGCGGTAACCGACACCGTTGATCTCGAGCTGGCGGCTGTAGCCACTTACAAGACCCGTAATGATATTCGAAGCCAAAGCGCGGTAGGTACCCCAAAACGCACGGTCTTGCTGGGAAGTCGAATTGGCGCTAAAGGTCAAGGTATTGTTCTCAAGTGAGATACCCACGTTGCCTCTGGTGTCAAGCTCTTGCTTGAGCTTACCTTTTTCAAAAGTGATAACGTTAACGTTTTGGCTCACTTTCACATCAGTTGGAATTGCGATAGGTTTTTTTCCGATACGACTCATACGCTATCTCCTTACCATACTGTACAGAGGACTTCGCCGCCGACGCCAAGCTCGAATGCTTTGTCGTTGGGAAGAACCCCTTTTGAAGTGGACACGATAATGGTGCCGTAACCGTTTTTGAAGCGTTTGATCTCATCCTTACCGCGGTACACACGGCGACCTGGCTTTGATACGCGCTTCATCTCATTAATAACGGTACGACCTTTATCATCGTACTTAAGCACAACATTGATGGTTTTTTTATTGCCGTCTTCGACAACATTGAAACTATCGACATAACCTTTTTCTGCCAAAATGGCGACAACCGCTTCTACGGCATTGGAGTGCAGTAGTGTCGTGACGTCAAGACGACGCATCGCAGCATTGCGAATACGTGTCAAAGAGTCAGCGATCAAATCATTAATCATTCTTTTTCCTTATCTAACAGTTAGGAGTTTCAGGCTTACCAGCTTGACTTTCTAACGCCCGGGATCAACCCCTCGTTTGCCATCTTGCGGAAGCAAACGCGACAAATACCAAAATCACGCAGTACAGAGTGCGGGCGACCGCAGATCTGACAACGTGTATAACCGCGTACTTTAAACTTAGGAGTACGGTTCGCTTTCGCGATCATAGACTTCTTGGCCATTATTTGCTCCCTTTGCTAAACGGCATACCCAGAGCTTCAAGCAGTGCAAAGCCCTCTTTGTCGCTGGTGGTGGTCGTTACGATCGTAATATTCATACCATGAATCTGCATGATTGAATCATAAGATACTTCCGGGAAAATCAACTGCTCGTTCAAGCCGAAGTTGTAGTTCCCTTGACCGTCAAAACCGTTGCGGGGTACACCGCGGAAGTCTTTCACGCGCGGAAGTGCGATCGAGATCAGTTTGTCAAGGAAGTTGTACATATTTTCACCGCGCAACGTCACTTTGACACCAACCGGCATCCCTTCACGTACTTTAAAGCCTGCTACAGATTTGCGCGCATTGATCACCATGGCACGCTGACCGGCGATCAGGCTGATGGTGTCTTGAATATTTTGCATTAGCTTGTTATCTTTCATTGCAAAACCGGCACCGACAGAGATCATAATCTTGTCGAGTTTAGGAATTTGCATCTCGTTTTTAATCTCAAGCTGCGCTTTGAGCTGGGGCTTGAGTGCGAGATATTTCTCTTTCAGTCGTGCCATCGTTACGCCTCCACTTTACGAACATTGGATGCATCAATCGGCATCTCTTTGTTCTCAAAGCCACCCTGAGGATTCTGCTCGGTTGGCTTGATTGCTTTTTTTACGGTTTTGACGCCCTTAACGACGACCTTGTTGTTCTTCGGCATGACGGCAAGCACTTCTGCTTTTACGCCTTTGTCATCGCCCGCGATTACTTCAACCGTATCGCCTTTTTTAAACTTAAATTTTGCCATCACACAACCTCCGGTGCAAGAGAAACGATCTTCATGAAGCCGGCATAGCGCACTTCACGCGATACGGGTCCAAAAATACGTGTACCAACAGGCTCTCTCTTATTATCAAGTACGACTGCGGCGTTGTCGTCAAAACGGATCACCGATCCATTCTCGCGGTGTACCTCTTTTTTGGTACGGACAATAACCGCCTTCACGACTTGACCTTTTTTGATCTTGCCGGTAGGAATAGCCTTTTTAACGGAAGCAACAATAACATCACCTACCGTTGCATAGCGGCGCTTGGAACCACCAAGAACCTTGATACACATCAGCTCTTTTGCTCCGGTGTTATCAGCAACATTCAGACGAGTAAAACTTTGGATCACGATTCACCTCCTGTTACCACACTCTTGAGCTCAAAAGATTTATTTTTTGACATTGGGCGGCACTCTACCGCGATAACGACATCCCCAACTTTAAGTTGGTTATTTTCATCATGCACCATGTATTTCTTAAAGCGTTTAACCGTTTTATGATACTTGGGGTGCATAACACGACGCTCAACTTGGATCGTCGCTGTTTTATCTCCGGCAATCTTGACCACACTGCCTTGAATTTCACGTTTGCTCACAGACGCCTCCCTTTATTTCATTGCGCTGATGGCGGTGTTAATGCGTGCAATCTCTTTTTTGACCGCGCGCAACTCCGACGTATTGGTCAGCTGCATCATTTTCTGTTTGATCTTCATGGTAAAAAGCTCAGTTTTTTTAGCCTTGAGCATCGCCTGAAGATCAGCGGCACTTTTATCTGACAACTCAGTATATTTCATTGCTCATCTCCTTTGTGACGATTTTGGTTTTGAACGGCAGTTTGTGCATCGCCAAAGTGAGGGCTTCGCGCGCCAACTCTTCAGGTACTCCGCCCATTTCAAAAACAATACGACCGGGCTTGATGTTCATGACCCACTTCTCAATGGCACCTTTACCTTTACCCATACGTACTTCAAGCGGCTTGGCAGTCAGTGGCTTATCGGGGAATACCCGGATCCAGACTTTACCCTGACGCTTAATGTGACGCGTAGATGTGATACGTGCCGCTTCGATCTGGCGTGACGTAATGCGACCAGCTTCTACCGCTTTGAGTGCGATATCACCGAATGCAAGGCTAAAACCGCTGCGGGCATTGCCTCGGTTTCGGCCTTTCATGTACTTACGAAATTTCATTCTTTTGGGCATCAACATGATTATTCACCCTCTCTTTCTTCGCGTTTACCGCCGCGTTTTGGACCACGGCTGCGCTCGCGCTGCTCACGCGGTTCGCGTTTTTCTTCTTTAGGTTCAGCCTGGATGCCTTTGGTGAGTACTTCACCTTTAAAGATCCAAACTTTGATCCCGATCACACCATAGGTAGTGTGGGCTTCCGCAAAACCGTAATCGATTTTGGCACGGAGCGTATGAAGCGGCACACGCCCTTCAAGATACCACTCGGTACGGGCGATTTCGGCACCGCCCAGACGGCCGGCCACAGAGATCTTGATCCCTTTGGCACCGGAACGCTGCGCACCCTGCATCACTTTTTTCATCGCGCGGCGAAACGCTACGCGGCGTTCAAGCTGAGTGCCCACGTTTTCTGCCACAAGTTGAGCGGCGGCTTGCGCTTTCTTCTCTTCTTTGATGTTGACTGCAACCGGCTTACCGATCAGGTTTTGAAGCGCAGATTTGAGTTTTTCAATATCTGAACCCTTCTTACCGATGATGATACCCGGACGCGCAGCCACGATGGTAACGCGCAGACGCTTGGCGGTGCGCTCGATGATGACGTTGCTGACACCCGCATAGTAGAGCTCTTTTTTAAGATACTTACGAATTTTGTAGTCTTCACCCAGTGCGACGGGGGCGTTTTTAAAGTTGGGGTACCAACGACTCTCCCAGTTACGGTTAATACCGAGGCGAAGGCCGATTGGATTGACTTTGTGACCCATGACTATTTGCCCTCCACTTCTACTAAAATGTGTGCCGTCGGTTTACGGATCGGATGTGCCATACCGCGTGCTTTAGGCATAAAGCGCTTCAGCACCGGGCCGGCATCCACACGGCATGAGGTAATGACGCAATCTGAAGCGTCTTCACCGCTGTTGGCCACGGCAGAGGCTACCACTTTCGCGATAATCTTAGCTGCTTTATTTGGCGTGAACTCAAGCGCGACAAGCGCCTCTTCTGCGTTCATTCCCTGAATCTCGCGAGCGATCAGGCGAGATTTAATGGGAGAGACGCGGCTGTATTTAAGGAGTGCTCTTGCCATCGTTACCCTACCTTCTTCTGAACTGAGCCTTTGTGGCCCTTAAAGGTACGTGTCGGTGCGAATTCACCCAGCTTGTAGCCGATGTGATTTTCGGTGACATATACCGGAACGAACTGACGTCCGTTGTGAACATTGAGGGTCAGACCGATCATCTCCGGAAGAACCGTAGAACGGCGTGACCATGTTTTAATGGGTTTGTTGCTTTTTGCCTCTTTGGCAGCAAGCACTTTCTTCATCAAATGCTCATCAACAAATGGACCTTTTTTTACTGATCTAGCCATTTAACTACCTCTTCGGATTAGATTTACGGCGGGTGATAATGAGCTTGTCACTCGCTTTCTTATGACGTGTCTTGCCGCCTTTGGTCGGTTGACCCCATGGTGTCACAGGGTGACGTCCTGAGTTGGTCTTACCTTCACCACCACCGTGCGGGTGGTCAATCGGGTTCATCGCAGAACCACGGGTCTGAGGACGGATACCCATGTGACGTGCACGTCCTGCTTTACCGATAACGATGTTGATGTACTCTTCGTTACCGACGGTACCGACAGTTGCCATACATTCACCCAGCACAAGACGCATCTCGGAAGAGGGAAGGCGCAAAGAGACATACTTGCCATCACGTCCCATAATCTGAGCTGAACCGCCGGCAGCGCGTACCATTTGGCCGCCTTTGCCGGGTTTGAGTTCGATATTGTGCACAATGGTACCCACAGGGATGTTTTTGAGCTTCATCGCGTTGCCGGTCTTGATGTCAAGACCTGCTTCGGCAGACTCTACTTTGTCCCCAACTTCAAGCCCTTTAGGCTGAAGAATGTAACGCTTTTCTCCGTCAGGATAGTTGATCAGCGCGATGCGGCAGTTACGGTACGGATCGTACTCGATGGCGGCTACAGTACCGACGATACCGAATTTGTCGCGTTTGAAATCGATGATACGGTAAAGTTTTTTCGCGCCTGCCTCTTTGTGACGTGACGTGATGCGGCCGTTGTTGTTACGACCCGCTTTGGCTGGAATATTGACCAGCAGTGAGCGTACGGACGCTTTTGCCGTAATATCCGAGTTGTCGATATTGGTCATAAAACGACGACTCGGTGTAATAGGTCTATAGGTTTTAATTGCCATGATTACACCGCCAAGCTTTCGATTTGTGCACCCTCAGGCAAGGTAACGTAGAACTTTTTGAAATCGTTCTGCTTGCCGGCTACACCACGGAAACGCTTTATTTTTCCGTTTTGGTTGAGTGAGTTGATACGGGTCGGAACGATCCCGAAATACTCACGAAACACCTCTTTGAGACCTGTTTTGGTCATGCGCGGTGCTGTCTGAACAACAATCACGCCGTCTTCTTGAAGACCCAGAGTCTTCTCTGTATACACGATTGATTTGATGTCTGTGATATCTGCCATCTTACGCCTTTCCTGTCAGGTTTTCCCAAACCGCTTTTTCAATCACGATGGCGCGATACGCCGCTGCGACGTAGGCATTAAGCTCGTTCTCTTCGATCACGTAGCTCTTCGCGATATTGCGGAATGCAAGGTATGTTTTCTCATCCAGTACCGATTTGACGAACACCGCATCGCGTGCACCGATCTTATCGAAGATCATCTGCGCGTCTTTGGTTTTGCCCGACTCAACGGTAATGCTGTCGACGATAAAGAGTGAGCCGTTTTTCGCATGCTCATCGAGTGCGAATTTCAGCGCCAGCTTCTTTTGCTTTTTGTTGATCTTCTGATCATAGTTACGGCCTGTGTTTGGACCGTGAACTACGGCACCGCCAACCCATACGGGTGAACGGCGTGAACCGGCGCGTGCGCCGCCTCGACCTTTTTGTGCCCAAGGCTTTTTGCCGCCGCCGCTGACGAATGCGCGGGTTTTGGCAGAAGCCGTATCGGAACGAAGGCCGGCTTGATAAGACTTGACATAAAGGTAGAGATTGTGGGCGTTAATCCCCTCGAAACTCTCCGGAAGCGCGAGCTCGGAGGCTTTTTCAAATTGGTTGTTTAATACAATCGCGCTCATTATTTCACTACCTTTACTCTGCCTTGTGCACCGTTTGGCCCGGGAATGGATCCCACCAATACGAGTACGCCGTTCTCTGCGTCAAATGAGAGAACACTGTTCTTGACGGTGACTTGCTCGTTACCGTACTGACCTGACATTTTGCGTCCTTTTTGGACTTTACCCGGCCATTCGCGGTTACCGATCGAACCGCTGGTGCGGTGGAAACGGTGACCGTGGGCTGCAGGACCGCCCTGGAAGTTCCAGCGCTTCATAACACCGGTAAAACCGCGACCTTTGGTGTTAAACACCGCTTTAACCACCTGAGCGGAGGCCAAAGGGGCAAGGTCAAGATCACCGGCTTCGCTGTTGGCTACTTCGAGGGTAGCAAAACAGTTGAAATCAGAAGGAAGCGCATATTTCTTTTGCTGACCTTCGATCGATTTGTTCTTGTTTTTACCCTGGCTGTAAGCTACGACCGCGGTACCGTCTTTGACTTCGCACACTTTAGTCTCAATGACTTTAAGCAGGGTGACAGGCTTGGACGGAACGCTGACGGTTCGGCTCATGCCGATTTTTTCAACAATATATTCCATTACATGTACTCCTTACTTATCCATAGAGCGGACTTCGACGTCCACTTCCGGGGCAAGATCCAGTTTCATCAGAGAATCAACCGTTTCAGGCGTAGCCGAAACGATATCGATCAGACGGGCATGCATACGGATTTCGAACTGCTCACGAGAATCTTTATTGACGTGAACGGATTTGAGTACCGTATATTTGCGAATCTTGGTTGGCAAAGGGATCGGCCCGCGGATTTCCGCACCGGTACGCTTTACAGCTTCAACAATCGAAGCGACGGAACGATCGAGAACTCGATGGTCGTACGCTCTCAGTTTCAAACGAATCTTTTCCATTTTTCTTCCTTATAAAGAACTCGTCAGACCTTGGCCTGAACATATAAAGGGAGAGGGATTATACCTATTGGGCGCGTAAGATTCAAGGGTTTTTGGGGGTTTTAGCACGAATAGCTATTTTTTTGTTTCCGTTTTGGAAGGAAATGCTACACTTTGATATTTCGAAAGGCGGGGTTTGGTATGGAAGCGCTTCTTGATGATTATTATAAGCAGAGCGTACATGTCAGTCGTTTCATCGACCGCAAGGCGACGATCGAGTCGGGGTCATTGCAGATTATCGGCGTAGCGCTCTGCGGCAAAACCGCCCTCATCAAGCACTACCTCTCTACATGTAAAAAAGGGAGTTACCTCTATATCGACTGTCGCGATCTACGTATCGACGATGAGCAGCTAAGCAAGCTGGTGGGCTCTTTTTGCGCCCGCCACGATATCGATATTCTCGCACTTGATAACTACCGCGAAACGATCACTCTGCCTCCGCACAAACAGCTGATTGTCTCGGGCGAGCGCCCTTTTGCGCTGCCGGGGCTACCCCTGCTTCGACTCGTGCCGCTCGATTACGAGGAGTTTTTGGCCTATGAGCCCAAATACGACTCCACCGTGTTCAACCACTACCTCCAACTCGGCGGCTACCCTATCATGCACACCCTCCCTGCCGAAGCGCGCGCTCTCTATCTGCAGCAGATACTGCAACTGCGTCTCAGCCCGCTCGAACTGGACATTTTGATCCTTCTGGCCAAAAACAGCGCCCTGAAAACCTCCGCTTTTACCCTTTATGAGCGGCTGAGGCATCAACGCCGCGTCTCCAAAGATATGCTCTACAAAACGCTCGCCGATCTCATCGCCAAGCGTTACGTCTTCGAACTGCCCAAATTCGGCTATCTCAACGCCACCAAAAAGTTCTACCTTTGTGATATCGCGCTTAAACATGCGCTCAGTACCCAAAAACACTTCGGACGCCTTTTTGAGCATCTCGTCTTTTTGGAGATACTCAAGCGCGGCATCACCCTCTACTACGGCGAAGGGGTCGATTTTTACCTGCCGCATCAGCGCCGCATCGTGCTGTGTATGCCTTTTGGCACCGAAGATCTGCTCTTTAAGCGCATCGAAACCATCGAGGGTTTTATCGCCGCGAACGGGGTGGACAGCGTGCAGATCGTAAGCGTCGGATCGGAGGGGAGCCTGCAACACCCTATGGTGCAGGTAGAGATGATCCCCTTTGGGGAGTGGGCCATTACATTAGAAGAGGAGCATGAATGAGTCCGTTGTGCGGTATCGATGAAGCGGGGCGCGGCCCAATAGCCGGGCCTTTGATGATGGCCGGAGTGATCTTGAATGCGCCGATTGAGGGGCTTAACGATTCAAAAAAACTGAGCGAACGGCGGCGCGAAGCCCTCTATGAACAGATAATCCATAGCGCACGCTACCACATCGTCCGCTTTGATGCATCACAAATTGATGAGATAGGGATCTCGCGCTGCCTGCGTCAGGGACTTGAGCAGATCATGCACGCCCTTGCTCCCGCCGATTTTCTCTTTGACGGCAATAGCACCTTCGGCGCGCAGGGGCTGCGCACGCAGATCAAGGCCGACGCCGAGGTGGCGCAGGTGAGCGCCGCGTCGATTCTGGCAAAAGTGACGCGCGATCGGGAGATGGCGCAGATGGATGCGCTCTACCCCCACTACGACTTTAAAAGCCACAAAGGCTACGGCACCGCCTTACATGTAAGCATGATTCAAAAATACGGCTACTGCCCCATTCACCGTAAAAGCTTTCGGCTTAAAGCGCTTCAGCCCTCACTTTTTGACTGAATGCGCCCCACGTCTGGGGATGAGCTGATCCATCTTCGCACCGCCAAAACCGAAGACCGCCTCGCCGCTGTAGGGGCGCAGGGCATAGAGCTGAAAATCGATCATTGAACGCAACTGCCGAACCAACGCCGCATCAAACCGCCCCTCAAACAGCCCCAGCACCCGATCAAAGCGCGCGCTTTCACGCTCGATACGCCGTACGTCGCACTGAAAACTCATGCGTTTGCGTGCGAAGATGTTGGTGCAGACTGCCTCATCTTCTGCAAACAGTAAACCGACTTTGGGCAGGCGTTTTAGGTTGCGTGCATGAGCGGCAATATCGCTAATGTAGATGTAAAATACCCCATCATCATAAACAAAGGGTGCGTACGAGCCCTGCGGAGCGCCCGATTCATCGACGCTTGAGAGTGCAACGCTTAAAAACGAGAGACAAAACGGATGCATCACAATCCTTACATGTAAGCTCAAAGTCTTGGACGCTATAATCGCACCATGAGACCCATTGACCATATTCAAAACGCCCTTGCCGACCTCAACGCCGAAGTCGAGCAGCTGCTGCGCGACACCTCGCGCTCCATGACCCAAAAAGATGCCGCCATGTTATCCTTGCTGCGTGAACAGAAGGTGCTCAAACAGACACTCGAAGATTTGCGTTATTTACAAGACCATCCCGTGCCTGCCAATCAGCCGTGCGGAATATCAAAATACAGGGAAGATTAAAAAAAGAGAGAGACTCCCCTCCAGATACCTGCGGCACATAACGCGAAAAGGTGGGCTGCTATGTTCCCATCCTGACCCGGTGTCTCCTCGTGCTATTGCACAGGTCTAAAGGGAAGCGCTCAAGGCAGACTCTGCCCTCAGCGCTTAAGAGGAGTGGCATTATAGCAAAAAATTGCGTTTACACCACCACAACCGCAGTTGTGTTACCAAGAGACCTTTCACGTACCGACCACGATGCATGCGCGCCCTGCCGCTTTGGCCGCATAAAGTGCCTCATCCGCGCGCTGCATCAACGCAGTGGGTTGCTCGTTGATTCCGGCGGCAGCGATCCCCGTACTGATCGTGATGCGCAAATCATGGCTAAACCGGTATGACTCGATGGCTTTATAGAGTCGCCCGAACAACTTTTCGACACTCTCTATCCCCTGACCCGTCGAGACAATCGCAAACTCCTCACCGCCGATGCGGTACAGACAATCATCTACACGTATCTGATCGCGTACTAACGCCGTGAGTTCCTTTAAAATCGTATCGCCCAAAGGGTGACCATAGGTGTCGTTGACCTTTTTGAAGTGGTCGATATCGAAGATGGCCAACACAAAAGCCTCACGTCCGCAAAGATGTTGCAGCGTTCGCTCAAAACTGCGGCGATTGTAAACATCGGTGAGCGGATCGTGCTCCGCTTCAGACTGCAAGGTTTCATTGTACGAGCGAATGATCTGTTCTTGACGATCTAAACGGCGTACAAAAAAGAAGATCACCCCATACAGCGGTGTCAAAAAGAGCGCCAAAGCCCCCACCGTCAGACGAAAAAGCCACATCGCCTCGCCCAGCTCGTGATCAAAAGGAACCTTGAGCGAGATGATGGCGCGGATATTACCGACCGCTTCGCCAAAGCCTTTTTCACTGCCATACATCGCTACCATCTCCTTTGGGGCCACATCGGGCGTGGAGTGGCAACGCATACACGATGCAACGTTGGGTTCAACGGCGATGGCATGATAGATGTAACGATGTCCTTTCTCTTCGATCACTTCGCTGTACGCATCGATCTCGCCGCGGCGAAAACGGTTGAGAATTAGCTCCTCTTTAGGGGTAGCGCGGTTGCGTTCGTTGCGCGGATTGTCGGTCGCCAACTTATAATAGAGCTCCCCCTCCGCAAAGACTCTTTTTGATTGATCGGATTGCTGCAGCGTGTTGAGATTGGCGTGAATACTTCGGGCAATATAGGTAAAGGAGAGCACCTTGGGGTCGAAAAACTCCTCATAGAGCTTACCCTCGGCTTTGAGCGTGTAGATAACGGGTTTGAGCGTCTCTTCGACATATTTGTGCAGCGCCTTTTGACGCATCAAAATCTCATGCAGATGCCGCTCGTTTTGCACCTTAGCATACGCGATGCTGCGCTCATAGAGCACCACCGCAAACACGCCAGTGCCCACAATAAACACAAGTGCCAAAATGATCAAAAATCGACTATTCTTCTTCTGCATGACTACAACTTTTTTGTTTCTGGTATTTTCAGTGTAGCACTACGACGATAAAAAAGCCTTGAACATACGCTAAACTTTCGTCATGATCTACCTCATCGCAGCCCTCCCCGCCGAAACGCGCCCCTTTATCGATCTGCTCAAAGCCACCCTAAGCGACGTACTCCCTTTTGGCCTCTACACCCACGACACTGCGCTGATCGCCGTTACGGGATCGGGCCACGACAACGCCCTAATCGCTACCAGCGCGCTGCTGGGGCATAGACCGCCGCAAGCAAACGACGTGCTGGTCAATGTGGGTATCGCCGCCGCGCCGCAGGCATATGCCATCGGCACGCTGATGATCGCGCACAAGCTTACATGTAAGGGCCAGCACGACTACTACCCTGATATGCTGCTGCGCCATGCATGGGAGGAGTGTAGCCTTGAGAGTGTGCTTGAGCCTCAATGCACGCCGCTATCGCACCCCTGTGACATGGAAGCGCACGCCGTCTTCAAAACCGCGTCGCGTTTTATGGGGGTGCATCAGATGCTCTTTGCTAAAGTGGTTTCGGATCATTTTGAACCCCAGCGCGTATCCAAAGAGGAGGCGACGGTGATGATCGGTGCGCATGCGCAAGCGCTGCTGGAGTATGCCGACAATCTGGAGCGCTTCATCACCCCCAAAGCGCTCTTTAGCGCTGAGGAGCAAGCGGCCATCGCGCAGCTCAAAAGAGGCTTCACCAAAACCCAGAGCCACAAACTCGACGACGCCCTGCACCGCTACCGTCTGCGCGGCGGCGGTGCGCTTCCGAAACTCTGTTTTGAACCCTTACATGTAACGCATAAAAAAGAGCGAGGAGCCCGCTTTGACGCCATCATCCGCGCCCTTTGAGCGCTTCTCCCACCTCTACATTGAGCGACGCGTGCTAGAACTCCCGCAGACGAAGCGGATCATGGCGCGGCTAACAGGCGCTCAGGTCATCATCATCGAGCACTACAAAGATCTGTTTAACCGTAGAGGCCAAAATTATGACCTCCAAGAGCGCAGTAAAAAGCTGATTCTGGCGCACAAAGAGGCGCCTTACATGTACGAAGGCTCTTTTTACTCCGACGGCTTCGGGTTTGAGCACTTTTTTTATACGGCGGGGATGCTCGGCTGCGTATATGATTGCGACTACTGCTACCTGCAGGGGCTCTATAACTCAGCCAATATCGTCCTTTTTGTCAATACCGAAGACTTTTTTGACGCCCTGCTGCCCTATTTGGGGCGTCCCACGCTGGTAGCCATCTCTTATGACACCGACACCCTCGCACTTGAATCATTGGCGCTCCAAAGCCGCGCATGGATCGAATTTGCCCGCACGCAGGCGCAGCTGCATCTGGAGATCCGCACCAAAAGCGCCAATATCCGCGCCATCGACGATCTCGAACCGCTGGATCGCGTCGTGCTGGCATGGACGCTCTCACCCCAAAGCGTGATTGAGCGCTATGAACACGACACCCCATCGCTCGCCGCGCGTCTACGCGCCATTGTGCGGGCGCTGGAGCTGGGCTGGCGCGTGCGCGTCTGTATCGATCCGGTGCTCGATGTGGAGGGATGTGACGCGCTGTATGGCGCGCTCATCGATGAACTCTTCTTACATGTAAGCCCGGAGGCGCTCTACTCACTCACCCTTGGCACCTTTCGAATGAGTGCGCAGCATCTGCGTCGGCTCAAAAGCCTGCGCCGAAGCGATCTGCCTTTTTATCCTTACGAAGTGCGTGAGGGTATGGCGCTCTATCCGCTTGAAACCGAGCAGCGTATTTTAAGCAGCCTGCATGAACACGCCGCGCGTTATCTTGAACCCCAAAGGATTCGTTTATGGCAACAGCCGTAGTGACCGGAGCCCGCAGCGGCATCGGCAGAGCCATCGCGGCGCGTCTGCTGCAGATGGGCTATAGAGTGGTCGGCATCAGCCGAAGCGTTACATGTAGGGATTTGGCGCATCCAGATTTTGAAGCGCTCCCTTGCGATCTGAGCGATTTTGCGCAAACCAACCTGACATGTACACAGCTGCAGGAGCGTTATAATGACATCACGCTGTTCGTCAACGCGGCGGGATTCGGGCGCTTTGAGCCGCACGAAGAGCTCACCCCTGCGCTCATTGTCCAGATGGTCGCGCTCAACCTCACGGCCCCCATGCTGCTGTGCAACGCCCTGTTGCGTCCGCTTAAGCGCAGCGGCGGAGCGATCATCAATATCACCTCCATCGAAGCGACGCGCCACAGCAAATTCGCCGCACTCTATAGCGCCACCAAAGCGGGGCTGCGCGCCTTTGGCATGAGCCTTTTTGAGGAGCTGCGCAAAAGTGGCGTAGCGGTGGTGACCATCAACCCCGATATGACCGACACACCGTTTTTCGACGCGCTGCGTTTTGGGCCGGACGGCGGAGCACTGCTCGCCGAAGATATCGCCGACGCTCTGGAATCGATCCTGAATCTTCGCAGCGGTGCTGTGGTGACGGAGCTGACCATCCGGTCTCAGCGTTTTGGGATCGTAAAGAAAAGCCCCTCTTAGCCGATACTACATGTAAGCAAATTCCAAAGGATCGATTATGGCTGGAACCATCAATTCACTCGGTATCGGCTCAGGTGTCCTCACCGCCGACATTATCGAAAAGCTCAAAGCCAACGACGAGAAGCTCACCGTCACCCCGATCGACAACAAGATCGCGCTGAACAAACAAAAAAGCGAAGCGCTCGATCTGCTCGATAGCCTCATGAGCACCTTCAAAGCGAGCGCCTCCGCCCTTGCTGATGATACCATTTTCGCCAATCGCAGCGTTAACGGTAATACCGACGGCATAGAAGTCAGTGCCGAACAGGGTGTTGCAACACAATCTTTTCGTATCAGCGACACATCTTTGGCGAGGTCCAATGTCCTTGAAGCTGCCGGCTTCAGCGCCAAAGAGTCCACCTTTGCAAGCGGTAACGGTACGCTCAATCTCAATATCGGTGGCTATGATCACCAAATTACTTATACTAGCAGTATGACGCTTGAAGGTCTTCGCGATGCTATCAATGAAAATGCCGGAGATGCCGTTGTCGCTTCTATCCTCCAAACCGACAGCAATGCCTACAGCCTTATTCTCTCAACGAAAGAAACCGGTAAAGATCAGACTATCAGTATCGGCGACCTTGGAGGCAACATCTCTGCCTCTCAACTACTCTCTGATACAGTCGCGTCGGGAAGTTTTACAAGCGCTGACGCCACCGTTTCAACCGGTAGCGGTAGCATGGCACTCACCATCGGCGACACAACTGCTGTGCTTGATTACACCGCCACCACAACCCTATCAGATTTGGCACAGTCCATCAATGATAACCAATCGATCAACGATGCCATTTATGCCTCTGTAGTCAAATACGGCAGTGATGACTTCCGTCTGGTGCTAACATCCAAAAGCGGTTCACAGAATGATGCGCCCTTACTCACCGACCTGTCTGGATTCGTCAACGCTTCTTTGCTTTCTGATGCCTACACTACCAACACTGCTTTTACAAGCAAAAATGCAACCGTAGCAACCGATGGAACCCCTGATAGCGAAGGCTTTTTTAGAATCTCTATCGGAGGCAGTGATTACGACTACGCCTATGACGAGACGACAACTTTACAAGAACTCGTCGATAGCATCAACAATGACACTGCTATCAATGCATCTGTTACAGCCAGTATCGTCGAGTATGGCACGAATGATTTTCGCTTGGTGCTCTCCAATACACCGACGAGCAAGGATCAAGTCATCAGCACCTCCGATGTCGTCTCAGCGGGTAGCGGACTCAACGCAGGGCTCATCGGTGGCAGCTATATCAACGGAGCCACATCCAACACGGAGGGTACGCAAAACGTGATCCAAGATGCCAAAGACGCCACCTTCAAATACAACGGCATCACGCTTACCCGCAGCTCGAACACCATCGACGACATCATCGCAGGTGTCACCATCAATCTGCTTCAAGACGCCCAAAATACCAACATTTCGATCACACAGGACAAAGATGTCATATCCGATGAACTAGAAACCTTCGCCTCTAGCTACAACGCACTGATGGAGCAGCTCCAAAAAATGACAACATCGGATCAAGAAGCGGGCACTATAGGTATCTTCAACGGCGACAGCTTCATCAACGGTATCCGCCGTGACATCAATAAAATCCTCACCACCTTTAGCGACAGCGGCTTTGCCCTCACCCAGTTTGGTATCGAGCTGAATCAATCCGGTGTGATGAGTTACAAAAGTTCTTCTTTTTACGATAGATTCAACAGCGACCCTGAAGCCGCACAGCTCTTTTTCAGCGGAGAAACCAAGATTGACTCTTTTGGAAATGCGGTCTATGTCAACGGCATTTTTGATGATCTTGACACCACGCTTAATGCCTACACCAACAGCAGCAGCGGTTCATTTAAAACCATGAGCGACGGTCTTACAACGGACCTCAAATCACTGCAAAACAACTATACCCGCACCGTAGAACTGCTAACGGCACGTTATGATGCGATGACTGCTCAATTTGTCCAATATGATGCCATTATCAGCAAATTGAACAACCAATTTTCCGTATTGAACAATATGATCCAAGCACAGCTCAACGCTAATTAATGGCATGATTTTTGCTTGAAGTAGCGCAAAGCTGTTGAAAGTGTGCCTATGTTTAACCAAAAAACCATTCTTATAACCGGCGGATCAGGAAGTTTTGGTAGGCAATTTATTCAAACCATTCTCAAGCGTTATCAACCGAAGAAAGTGATCGTTTATTCGCGCGACGAACTGAAGCAATATGAGATGATGCAGCGCTTCTTTGATCCTTGCATGCGCTATTTTATAGGTGACGTACGCGATCTGCCCCGCCTTGAAAAAGCAATGAACGGCGTAGACTTTGTCGTGCATGCTGCTGCACTCAAACATGTTCCCATCGCCGAGTATAACCCCATGGAAGCCATCAAAACGAACATTATGGGAGCCCAAAATGTGATCGATGCCTGCTTGCGCAGCGGCAGCGTGCGCAAAGTCATTGCCCTCTCTACCGACAAAGCCGCCAACCCTATCAACCTCTACGGTGCAACCAAGCTCGCATCAGATAAACTTTTCGTCGCTGCTAACAATATCACGGGCGGCAAGGAGATCCGCTACAGTGTTGTACGCTATGGCAACGTCATGGGTTCACGCGGCTCGGTGATTCCCTTTTTTCAAAAATTGATCCGCGAAGGGGCACATGAAATCCCCATCACCGATGCCGCCATGACCCGCTTTTGGATCACCTTACAAGAGGGGGTCGATTTTGTGCTTAAAAACTTCGCGCGTATGCACGGCGGCGAAATCTTTATTCCCAAAATCCCCTCCATGAAGATCGTCGATGTGGCTACGGCCATGGCACCGGGCATACCGCACAAGATCATCGGCATCCGACCCGGCGAAAAACTACATGAAGTCATGTGCCCCAGAGACGATTCACACCTCACCCTCGAATTTAACGATCATTACGTCATCATGCCCTCGATTCAGTTCACACAAAAAGTAGACTACAGCATGAACACGCTTGGAGAAAAGGGGGTAGGCGTACCCTTTGACTTTGAGTACAACTCCCAAAACAACGACTGTTGGCTAGGCAGCGATGAGCTACTCGCCAAGATCGCACAAAGCCGTATGGAGGAGCGATGATCCCCTACTCCACCCAGAGCATCGGCGAGGAAGATATCGCCGAGGTCGTGCGCGTTTTGCGCTCCAGCCACCTTACTCAGGGCGAAGAAGTCTCACGCTTTGAAACCACGCTCGCCGAATATGTCGGCATCAAGCACGCTATCGCTTTCAACTCCGCCACCTCTGCGCTACACGCGGCTTACCTCACCGCCGGGTTAGGCGAGGGCGATGAAATCATCACCACTCCCATCAGCTTTGTAGCTACATGTAACATGGCCGTCGCGCTAGGGGCCAAACCCGTTTTTTGTGACGTACGGCTGGACGGCAATATCGATGAAACCCGCATCGAAGCGCTCATCACCCCGCGCACAAAGGCCATCGTCCCGGTCGATTTTGCGGGCAAACCGGTGGCGATGGACGCCATCAAAGCGATCGCGCGGCGCCACCATCTGCTCGTCATCGACGACGCTTCCCACGCGCTGGGGGCTACATGTAAGGGGGTCAAAGTGGGGGCGAGCGCCGATATGAGCATCTTCAGCTTTCATGCCATCAAGCCCATCACGACCGGAGAAGGGGGCGCAGTCGTCACCGATAACGACACCTTCGCCCAAAAACTACGCCTGATCCGCTCGCACGGCGTGGTCAAAAAACAGTTTTGGAACGCCGATATGAGCACCCTTGGCTACAACTACCGACTCACCGAGTTCGCCGCCGCTCTGGGCCGCAGCCAGCTTGCACGGTTGGATCCCTTTGTGGCGCGCCGCAACGCCATCGCCGATTATTACGACATGCGCTTTAGCGGCCACAAACTCTTTGATACCATCAAAATTCCCGAGGGCTGTACCTCATCACGCCACCTCTACGCGCTGCTGCTGCGCCCCGAACTGCACTGCCCCAAAGAGGATATCTTCGCCGCACTGCAGCAAAAAGGGCTGGGCGTACAAGTCCACTACAAGCCCATCTACAAAAACAGTTTTTACGTTAAACAATTCGGTGAGCAGCGCTACCCTGTGAGCGAAGATTTTTACCGCAGCGAGCTCTCCATCCCCTGCCATCATGGCATGAGCGACGCCGAAGCCGCCTATGTGGCGGATACGGTGCTAGAAGTGATAGACGCCTATAGCTATCGGGGATGTAGTTTTTGAAGATTGCCATCATCCCCGCGCGCGGCGGCAGCAAACGGATTCCGCGCAAAAACATCAAACCCTTCTTCGGCAAGCCGATGATCGCCTATAGCATCGAAGCGGCGCGCGCATGCGCTCTTTTTGATCGCATTGTGGTCAGCACCGACAATGAGGAGATCGCAGATACAGCCAAAAGTCTGGGCGCCGAGGTTCCTTTTATGCGCCCTCAAGCGCTCAGCAACGACCACACCCCAACCATTCCCGTCATTGCTCACGCGATTGAGGCGCTGGAGGCAGAGCACGCCCAAGCAGTCTGCTGTATCTATGCCACCGCCCCCTTTTTGCGTCCAAACGATCTGCGCGAGGCATATCGCAAACTCATTAATGCGCAAAAATCCTACTGCTTCCCCGTCGTCGATTTTGGTTTTCCGATCCAACGCTCAGTGAGACTGGATGAAACAGGCAACGTCGAGATGTTTTGGCCCGAACACTTCGCGATACGCAGCCAAGATCTACCCAAAGCCTATCACGACGTAGGGCAGTTTTATTGGGGAAGAGCGGGTGCGTGGCTGGAGGGAAAACCGATCTTTGCGCCCCATTCAACCGCCATTATTATTCCCCGATACCTCGATCACGACCTCGACACCCCCGAGGATTGGGAACGGGCAGAGCTCTTTTTTAAAGCGCTTCGATGACGCTTATTCGCGCCGACAGCTCAAGCACTCTGGGCTTGGGACATATCATGCGCTCCATCGCCCTAGCCGAATCACTCGAAGGCGAGATACGTTTTGCCTGCTTGAACCTAGAAGAGAGCCGCTTTGAGCTCATCCCCTATCCGGTCGAACTACTTCAAGACCACTCCCCCCAAACGCTGATTGAGTGTCTCAAACGCTTACATGTAAGCCGCCTTGTTATCGATCATTACGGCATCGATGCTGCGTTTGAGCAGACAATCAAAGAGGCCTGCGGAGTCCATATCACCGTTTTAGACGACACCTACGCGCCGCATGCGTGCGACCTGCTCATCAATCCAAATCTCGGAGCCGACCCAAAGCGCTATATGGGTTTGGTGCCCTCTGAATGTCTACTAGAGTGCGGCAAACCGCTGATTCGACACTCATTTATAGTTGAAAAAGGCCAAAAGCGCCAAAAGATCTATGATCTGCTCATCGCTATGGGCGGAGCCGACACAGTGGGATTGACCCAAAAAATTCTCAAAGCACTGCCGCAAGGCTTACATGTATGCGTACTCACCACCTCGGCCAACGCCCATCTCGAGCATCTGCAACGCTTGGTAGCGAATCAGTCCGACATCGCTTTACATGTAAACAGCCCCGATGTGCCGCGTCTGATGCACCAAAGCCGCCGCGCCGTCGTTACCCCTAGCGTGATCGTCCATGAGGTGCTCTTTATAGGGCTTGATTTTATCGCCGTTCAAAGCGCCGAGAACCAAAGCGATCTGGTGCGCTATTTGCGGTCGCAGGGGTATAAGGTGCTGGAGCGCTGGAGCGAAGATGAATTTAAAAAACTTTACCGATCTTAGCACCTCGGAGCGTGATTTGGTGCGGCAATGGCGCAACGACGAGCGGGTGCGAACTTACATGTACACAACCCATGAGATCAGTGCGCAAGAGCACGAAGCCTTTATCTTGCGTCTGCGCAGCGAGGCGACGAAACGCTATTTTTTAATTTTTGAAGACGATACCCCCATAGGAGTGATCGACTTTACCGATATCCGCGCCCAAAGCGCCCTCATCGGCCTCTACGCCAACCCCACGCAACACGGTGTGGGAGCGGTACTGATGCAATCAATCATCGACTATGCCCTTATGCAAGAGTGGCATACACTACGCGCCGAAGTGTTGGCCTCCAATCTTCGCGCCCAAAACCTTTATGCACGGTTTGGCTTTGAGCTGCGCGAAAAGAGCCGATATAGGGAGCAAGAGATTTTGATTATGGAGCGCAGCTTATGAAAATCGGCCCATTTGACCTTGACTCAAACCATACCTTTATTATCGCCGAACTCTCCGCCAACCACGGACACAGTCTCGAAATCGCCCAAGAGAGCATCCGTGCAGCCGCCCGCGCCGGAGCCGATGCCATCAAGCTGCAGACCTACACCGCCGACACCCTTACGCTTCGCTGCGACAAAGAGGATTTTATCGTCAAGGGCGGTACCTTGTGGGACGAGCGCACGCTCTACGCCCTTTATGAAGAGGCGCACACGCCCTGGGCATGGCACCAAACGCTCTTTGAAACGGCGCACGAAGCGGGACTCCTCTGTTTCTCCACTCCCTTTGACAAGAGTGCGGTTGATTTTTTAGAAACATTCGATCCCCCCGCCTACAAGGTGGCGAGCTTCGAGATCACCGATTATGAATTGCTACGCACCATCGCTTCAAAGAAAAAACCCATCATCATCTCCACTGGTATCGCTACGCTTGCAGAGATCGAAGATGCGGTGGCGATCTGCCGCAATGAGGGTAATGAGGATATCGTGTTGTTGCAGTGCACCTCTGCCTATCCTGCCCCGCTTAAAGAGGCCAATCTACGCACGATTGCCGATATGCCTGCGCGCTTTGGGGTGATCGCCGGTTTTTCGGATCACACCCTTGGCATCACCGCCCCCATCGCTGCGGTGACACTGGGAGCCAAGATGATCGAGAAGCACTTTATTTTGGATCGCTCTATCGGCGGACCCGACGCCGCGTTTTCACTTGATGAAGGGGAGTTTACACAGATGGTACGGGCCGTACGGGAGTGCGAAAAGCTGCTAGGAGCAGTGACCTACAACAACGACACAGATGCCATTCAAGGGCGTCAATTCGCCCGTAGCCTCTACATCAGCCGCCCTATTCGCAAAGGTGAAGCACTCACCTTAGAGCATATCCGATCCATACGCCCAGGCTATGGACTACACCCCAAATATCTCCATGAAGTGCTGGGCAAAAAGGTCGTCATGAATTTACAAATTGGTGACCCATTGAGTCTGCAAATGATTGAAATGTAACTCAGATGAGCCACTCGTCTTTAGGCAGATCGCCTCTTCTTCAACATACAGTATCAAAGCACTACTCAGTGGCGCACTCCGATTGATATTACGCCTCAAAGTGTTGGAGCGCTTCAAGCATATACGCCATTGCATCTCCTTCCAAATGCTCCCCTATAGGTAACGAAAGCAACGATACGTCTTGTTGGCACGCTACAAAACGCGTACAAGAACTCCGATGCTCCGCATAAGCTGCGAGCTTAGGCAGTGCGATAGGATAGTGTATGCCACACGCAACCCCTTTATCCCGTAGATAATGCATCAACTTGTCGCGTTGTGGATGGCGAATCACATAAAGATGCCAGACATGTCGCACTCTATCAGACACAACAGGAAGTGCGTAGCGCTTGGGGTCTAAATGACTATTGTAGATCGAGGCGATGCGCTGACGTTGTTCAATCCAACCATCAAGATAGCTCAGTTTTACGTTCAAAATCGCTGCCTGCAGGCCATCAAGACGGCTGTTGCGTCCCTCCAAGAGATGATCTCTTGGACCGAAGCGCCCATGATTAGCCATCATACGGCACCGTTCTACCAGCGACGCATTATTGGTAATGATTGCGCCTCCATCGCCAAAAGCACCTAGATTTTTCCCCGGATAAAAACTGAATGTTCCGGCATCACCAAAAGTGCCGACTTTTTGTCCGTCATACATCGCGCCGTGGGCTTGGGCGCAATCCTCCACCACACGTAGGCCGTAGCTTGCCGCGAGTTCCATAATGGCATCCATATCACAAGGATGACCATAAAGATGTACAGGAATAATCGCCGAAGTTTTTGAGCTGATCCGTGCCTTAACGCTCTGGGGATCAATCGTATAATCACTCTGAATATCGGCAAAGACGACCTTCAATCGATTTCTACCGACCGCTTCACTGGTAGCAATAAAACTATTTGCCGGAACGATCACTTCAGATCCTTCCGGTAAATTCAATGCCCACAAAGCAATTTCAAGTGCATCGGTTCCATTGCCCACTCCGATACAAAAGCGGCTGTTATGATAAGTCGCAAAGCTCTGTTCAAACTGCTCTAGATAAGGCCCGCCGACAAATGTGATCTGGCTACACTTCTTGGTACAAAGAAACGATCAAAAATCATAAATGTATCAAGGAATCCATAGATGGCTAGAGGCGGAAGA
>JAFGUB010000037.1 GCA_016938735.1 Campylobacterales bacterium
CATGAAGCAACTCGCTGGTTATGATTGGATTCTGGAGCAGTGGAATGGTATTAATGGAAATTTATAGGCCGTTTTTTGGTTTGGTATTACTCGCAGTCATTCCTAGAAAAAACCAAACAACTTTTGAATTTAGGATTCCCAACAAAAACAAAGATGCATTGGGTAAAATGAATACTTTATTGTTAGCAAAAAAGCAATTTTCTTCATAAGTAAATGCTGAAAATGTTGCGATTTCTTGATATAAAATCTTCGGCCTCTCAAACGCCTCCCAATACCCCACGGTATCTTGAAGCTCATACCACTCATAACTGCCCTCTTTTCGCCCGTTCCACGTACCGCTAAACCCCTTGGGCTTGGGCATCAGCCGCTCTTTGTACTGCTCCAGATGCGCTTTGACGGCGGGGTATGCGTCGATGTTGATGCCTCTGCGGGTGAAGATCAGATAGTTTTGCGCCTCCGGCGTCTCATACCGCTTAATATCCCGCCCCGCCAAAAAGGGTTTGATGATCTGCGCGCTCGCGGCATCCTCATCGATCAGCCGCGCGCGTGTCGGTGCGTCGATCACGAAGGCTTCGTTGAGTCCCGTGAGCACGCCGCGATAAATCTCCCCCTGCACATATTCCCCCAAGCGCACGCCGCTTTGCTCTATCTTTTCCAGCAGCGCTTGGGTGCGGCCATCGCCCAGCGTCCAGCCCTTTACATGTAAGGCATTTTGGTCGCTGAGCGTGTGGTGCTCCCTGACAAAGCTGCGTAGGTCGCCAAACTCCAGCGTGTTCATCTGCAGACTGCGAAAGGTGCCGGGCGCTGCGCCTTTGTGCAGCGTGAGGATGAGCGGATAGGTGGTGGCCTCTTCAAAAACCCGCAAATCGCCAAAGTCGATGATCTCTTCGATGCGTTTGTCTCCTAGCCACGCGCGTAACGCCTCGCCGTAGCCGGAGCGCATCCATTTGTTGGGGAAGATGTAGCCGAATTTGCCCCCATCGCGCAGCAGGCTGTAGCCCTTTTCCACAAAAAAGATATACAAATCCGCCGCGCCGTGGTAGGTGGCGTAGCGGGTTTTGAAGTACTCTTTGTGCCCTACATGTAAGAGCTCCTGTCGCACATACGGCGGGTTGCCCACGATGATGTCGAAGCCGCCGTTTTGAAAAACTTCGGGAAACTCCGCCTCCCAGTCAAAGGCGTGCTCATCGACGACAGGGTCGCTGATGAGCGAGTTGCCGCTTTTGATCTTGTCTGAGAGTTTGGTCAGCTCCCGTCCAGCTCTGGCGGTGGAGAGCCAGAGGGAGAGCCGCGCGATTTCGCAGGCGTCTTCATTGAGATCGACGCCGTAGAGGTTGTGCTCCAGGATGGTCTTTTCGATCTCCTCGTGCGCGGTGAGGTCGCCAAAGAGCAAAATCTGCGCCTGCACGCGGGTGTGCTCCGCGATGAGAAAAGCGAGTGCTTGATTGAGAAACGCGCCGCTGCCGCAGGCGGGATCGCAGATGCGCAGGCCATAGAGCCATGTGCGGTACGCTTGCAGGGCTTGCAGCGTGGTCGCTTCGGCTTTGAGCAGCTTGGTGCGGTGTTTGGGCGCGGTGATCTGCGAGTCGATGCCGAGTGTGCGGCGCTTCTCTTCGCAGAGGCTGCCCAGCGTGTTTTCGACAATGTAGCGCGTGATGTAGCCCGGAGTGTAAAAGACCCCCTCTTTTTTGCGCTTGGAAGCTTTGGCATCAAAGCTATTGCCTTCGATGGCGGCGTTCATCTCCTCCAAGTCGCTCAGAGACTGCTCAAAGATATGCCCCAAAATATCGATGGAGACATCAGAAGCAAAGTCGTAGTCGCTGAGGCGCTGCGCACTCATATCAAGCCGATCATCGCTGATGATGAGGCTATCGAGCAGCGCGTCGTGGGCAAAAAGGCCGCCGTTGTAGCGCTTGATGGCAAGCTTTTCATGCCCCGTGTCGATGGCGGCGAAGTAGATTTTGTAGTAGTCGTACATGCCAAGGCCGTGAATGTCGCCGCTGTGGCGCTCGCGGATTTCGCGGATGGTGTTTTTGCGCAGTAAGAGCGTATCTTCGGCAAAGAGGATAAAGACGATGCGATCCACCAGCTTTTGGGTGAGGCGTAGCAGGGTTTTGGGCTCATGCGTAGGGTTACATGTAACGATATCTTCAAAAAGCGCGCGGCGAAAATCGGCGTAGTCACGATAGAGCGCCTTGGTGATCTGCGCCTCAGCCTCGGCGCTTTGCTTCTTGAGCTGGAGCGGAAGGCTACATGTAAGGCTCTCAAGGCTCAGCAGCAGATGCAGCCGCTTAAACTCCGCAAAACCAATCGAAAAAAGATCAAACTCCTCAAACTCCGTCTTTTTGTCAATGTACAAGCGCAGCTTTTCAAAGTTGCTGAGTATCGCGTAGCGTGCGTGCGTGTGGGCGCTAAGATAGCCAAAAAGCTGCTCGATGGGGCTTTTGCCGCCGCGTATCTTGGCACGTTCAAAATCCCGCGTGCTCGTGTCTTTGAGCTCGATGAGCGCGACGATCTTGCCCTCTAGGGTGATTGCACCATCGGCCTTTTGGGCGTCTTGCTCGTTTTTCTCTTCGCGCAAGAGGTTGGCGTTCGCATCGGGAGAGAGGGTGTAGCCCAGAGCCGCGACGAAGAGGTCGCGCAAAAACCCCTCTTGATACTGCTCCTCTTTGAGCGCTCTGATGGCGTTTTGTTTGGATTGGTAGTGCTTGAAGGCTTCATAGCGCGGCAGGAGCCGCGCGCTGTCTTGGGCTTTGAGGGCGGCTTGGAGGGTTTTGGGGTGGAACATGCGGTGCCCTTGGGAAGAGATGGGCTATTTTAACGAAAAGAGATATAAAAACGCGAAGAACTCCAATTATGGCTGATTGATCTCCACGGTGATATGCACCAGCTCTTCATGGATGCCAAGGGCGTCGCGGATGGTTTGGGCCTTGAGTGCGCCGGGACTTTGAAGCGCCACGATCACCGCGTATTTGCCCTTGCCTACCCGCCAGACGTGCAGGTCGGTGATGAGGGCATTTGGGGCGCACTGCGCCAGGGTGTCGCGGATCTCTTGCGTGACGGGGTCGTTCATGTGGGCATCGAGCAGCACTGTGGCGCTTTGGCGCAGCAGGCCGAGCGCCCAGATGCTGATGAGCAGCCCGCCGACGATCCCCATGAGCGGATCGAGCCACACCGCACCCCAGATTTTGCCCGCAGCGAGCGCGATGATGGCCAGTAGCGACGTGGCGGCGTCGGCGAGTACATGTAGATAGGCCGAGCGCAGATTGAGGTCGTGGTGGTGGTCGTGCGTATGATGATGATCGTCGTGGTCATGATGGTGATGATCGTGTAGCAGCCATGCACACACCAGATTGACCGCCAGCCCGATCACCGCGACGACCATCGCTTCGTCAAAACGGATCGCCACAGGTTCGATCAGTCGAAGGGCGGAGTGATAGAACATGCCAAGCGCCACCACGCCCAGCAGCAGTGCGCTGGTGTAGCTTGAGAGCACCTCGATCTTCCAGGTGCCAAAGGCGAAGCGCGGATCATCCGTGTAGCGGCGAGAGAGCAGATACGCCAGCGCCGAGAGTCCAAGCGCGAGCGCGTGGGTGCCCATGTGCCAGCCATCGGCCAGCAGCGCCATCGAGCCGTAGTACCACCCCGCAACGATCTCGACAATCATAGTAGCAAGCGTGAGCCATACGGCCAAACGAACGCGCCGCTCTGCGGCGGGGTTGCCTTCGTCGAAGCGGTGGGAGTGGATCGGCGCCTTAGCGTCCATCACCGTGTGCAGCGCTCTTTTTGAGGTAAACCACACCCAGTGGCGGTAGGGTGAGCGTGAGCGTGTAGGCTCTGCCGTGTTGCTCTTTCTCTTGTGTGTGCAGCGGCTGAGGATTGCCGATGCCCCACCCTTCAAATTCATGGTTTTGAGAGTTGAATATTTCGACGTAGCTGCCCGCTTCGCTGAGGCCGATGGGGTAGCCCTCGTGGGTTTTGTCGGAGAAGTTACACACCACGATCACCTGCTCTTGCGCCGCGTCGCCTTTGCGGATAAAGCTGATGACGTTGGCTTGAAAGTCGTTCTCATCGATCCACTCGAAGCCCTGTGGCTCCGTGTCGTTTTGGTGCAGCGCGGGTTCGGCGCGGTAAAGGGCGTTAAGCGCGGCAACAAGGCGCAGCATACCTGCGTGCAGCGGGTATTCGAGCAGGTGCCAATCCAGGCTGCGCTGATAGTTCCACTCTGCAAACTGCGCGATTTCGCCGCCCATAAAGAGCAGCTTTTTGCCCGGATGGGCGTACATGTACGCATAGAGCGCACGCAGATTGGCGAACTTTTGGTTGTGATCGCCGGGCATTTTGTTGATGAGCGAGCCTTTCATGTGGACCACTTCGTCGTGGCTTAGCGGCAGGCAGTAGTTTTCGTTGTACATGTACACAAAACTAAAGGTTAGCTCATGGTGGTGGTGCTGTCTGTAATAGGGATCGAGCTTCATGTATTTGAGGCTGTCATGCATCCAGCCCATGTTCCATTTGAAGCCAAAGCCCAGTCCGCCCACATCGACCGGACGGCTTACCATCGCATAGGCGGTGGACTCCTCGGCGAAGGTCATGATGTCGTTGTGCGTCTCATAGAGGCTCGTGTTGAGCTGTTTGAGGAACTCGATGGCTTCGAGGTTGTGGTTGCCGCCATAGCGGTTGGGCACCCATTCGCCCTCTTTTCGGGCGTAGTTGAGATAGAGCATGGAGGCGACCGCATCGACGCGGATACCGTCGATATGGTATTTTTCCAGCCAAAACATTGCCGAGCTGATCAAAAAGGCGCGCACTTCGTTGCGCCCGTAGTTGAAGATGGCGCTGCTCCATTCGGGGTGGTAGCCCTGGCGCGGGTCTTTGTGCTCAAAGAGACAACTGCCGTCAAAGTTCATCAGCCCGTGCCCGTCGGTCACAAAATGCGAGGGCACCCAGTCAAGGATCACGCCGATACCGTGAGTGTGCATGGTGTCCACAAAAGCCATAAACTCTTCAGGTGTGCCGTAACGTGCGGTTGGAGCGAAGTAGCCGTTGCATTGATAGCCCCAAGAACCTTCAAAGGGATGCTCCGTGACGGGCAGCAACTCGACGTGGGTGAAGCCTGTCTGTACCAGATAGTGTGCCAACTCTTTGGCTGTTTCGGCGTAGGTCAAAAAGCGGTTGTGCTCTTCGACCTTGCGTCGCCATGAGCCTAGATGCATCTCGTAGATGCTCACGGGGGCTTTGTGGCTGTTGCGCGCGGCGCGCGTGGCCATCCACTCCTGATCCTGCCACTGATGCAGATCCAGTGTGGCGACGCGCGAAGCCGAGGCCGGCGCCTCTTCGGCCCAGAAGGCGTAGGGGTCGGCTTTGTCGGGATTGGCGTTTGGCGTATCGGTGGTGATGTGGTATTTGTAGGTCATACCGGGGTTTACCCCTTCGATGAAGCCTTCCCAAATACCTGAGCCGTCTTCGCGGGCTTTAAGCGGATGGCTGTAAATATCGTAGCGGTTAAAATCGCCGCGTACGCTTACCGCTTTGGCATTGGGCGCCCAGACGCTAAAGAGCGTGCCGTCTTGGTCATTGCGGATCAGCGGATGGGCGCCGAGACAGTTATAAAGGCGCGTGTGCGTTCCTTCGCGGAAGAGATAGACATCAAGCTCCCCAAAAAGGGTGACGTCGTAGTGGATGGGGTGGTGCATTTAGAGCTCCTTGGTAAATTGCGCGACGCGGCGTTTGGCCAGAGCGTAGCGGTAGACGTCGATATAGCGCTCAGCGGCGTCAGCCCAACTGAAGTGCATCTGCATGGCGTTGCGCTGCATCGCTTCAAAGGCATCGCGGTGGTTGTGGTAGGTTTCGACCGCCCAGCGGACGGTGTAGTAGAGTGCTTCGTTGGTGGCGTGGTCAAACTTGAAGCCGTTGCCCCGTCCGCTTTGCGCGTCGAAGTTTTCGATTGTATCGTCCAAGCCGCCCGTGGCGCGCACGATGGGCAGGGTGCCGTAGCGCAGGCTGTAGATCTGGTTGAGGCCGCAGGGCTCAAAAAGCGAGGGCATCAAAAAGAGGTCGCAGCCCGCTTCGATCTGGTGTGCCAGTGCGTCGGAGTAGCCTACATGTAAGCCGAATTTTCCGGGATGATGCGCGGCGATCTGGCTGAAGTAGTGCTCTGCCCACTTCTCTCCGGCGCCGAGCATCACCACCTGTAGATCGAGCTGCAGCAGCCCTTCGATGGCTCCGGCGATCATGCCGATCCCCTTTTGCTCCGCAAAGCGCCCCACAAAGCCGATGAGCGGCGTATGGTCGCGCTTCTCCAGACCGAAACGTTTTTGCAGGGCGTGCTTACATGTAAGCTTTCCTTCGAGCGTATCGACGTCAAAAGTCTGACTGATGTGCGGATCGATGGAGGGGTTCCATTCGTCGTAATCGACACCGTTGAGGATGCCAAAGAGCTTGTGGCTGTGCGCGGCAATGTGGTGTTGCAGCCCAAAACCGAACTCCGGCGTTTGGATCTCTTGGGCATAGCGCGCGGAGACGGTCGTAACCGCATCGGCGCAGGCGATGCCCCCTTTGAGCATGTTGAGGCTGTCCATACTCTCGAACGCCGCAGGGTTGAAGTGCTCCCATCCCACCTCCATCACATCGATGCACCCTTTGAAAAAGACCCCCTGATGCTGGAGGTTGTGAATGGTGAGCACCGTAGCCGCGTTGCCGAAGTGGTGAACGTAGCGGGTATTTGAAAGCAGCGGCATAGCGGCCGTGTGCCAGTCGTTGGCGTGGATCACGTCAGGCTCGAAGCCGATTTTTTGGCAAAGCATGAACGCGGCTTTAGAGAGAAAGATAAAGCGATTGTCGTTGTCGCCATAAGCGCGGCCATGGTCGTCATACAGCCCTTTGCGGCCATAAAACTGTTCGTAATCGATGAAATAGATATCGACGTCGCTGCCGGGAATTTTGGTGGTGTAGACGGCGCACCATAGTTCGCCCATCGGCCCCATGCTCACCCCCATGGCCCCTTCGAGCAGCTCGAGCTTCGATTTGTCGATCTGATAGTAGCGCGGCATCACCACGACGACCTTGTGTCCCAGAGCAGAGAGCGCCTTGGGCAGTGCTCCGGAGACGTCGGCCAAACCTCCGGTTTTGGCAAAAGGGACCACCTCTGCGGCGGCGAAGAGGATATTGAGCGGATCTTTGTGCATGTTACTCCTTTGAAAGTACGTTGCGGTAGAGGTTGATATAGGTTTGTGCGCTTTTTTTGAAAGAGAAGTCGCAAGACATATTAAACGATATGATCTCGTCGCGCTGGGTTTGAGAGAGTGCTAAAGCCCGGTCAACGCCCCCGACAAGCGCGTCGCTCGTGGGGGCATTGAAGCGCACACCTGCACCGCAGCGCAGCGGCGTCTCTTCGTGCACGGTGTCGCGCAGACCGCCGACGGCGTGCACGATCGGGATGGCACCATAACGCATGGCGATCATCTGATTGAGCCCGCAGGGCTCGAAGCGCGAAGGCATCAGCAAAAAGTCGCATCCGGCGTAGATGCGGTGGGATTTCTCCTCGTCATAGCCCACACAGAAGGTGAAGTTGTCATGCCGCTCGCTCCAGTACGCGAGCCCTGCGCAATATTCGCTCTCGCATCCCGTCATCACCAGCAAATTGATCGGCCTTGAGAGTAGTCCTTCCATAGAGGAGAGCAGAAGATCAAATCCCTTTTGGGCGACGGGACGGCCTATCATCGCAATCAGCGGACGATCGGCGTCATGGAGTCTCGCTTCTTGTAAAATCGCCTCTTTGTTGTGGCGGCGTGTGAGGGGATCGTGTGTCCTGTAGCGTAGGGCGATGGCGGGGTCGGTTGCGGGGTCGAAGAAGTCGGTTTCAATTCCGTTGAGGATACCGTGCAGTTTGGCGCTGTGGCGGATTAAAAAGCCTTCAAGACCGCAGCCGAATTGCGGGGTGAGGATCTCTTGGGCGTAGCTTGGGCTGACGGTAGTAATGGCGTCGGCAAAACCCAGACCCGCCTTCATAAAGCTGAGCCTGCCGTAAAACTCCAACGCCTCATGGTGAAAATAGTTCGGATCGATCCCCAACCGATACAGGGACGATGCCTCAAAAAGCCCTTGATAGGCAAGACTGTGGATGGTGAAAACAGAGCGGATCGACAAGGCGCGAACTTTTAGCCAAAAAGGGATGAGCCCCGTATGCCAGTCATTGCAGTGGATCAGATCGGAGCCTAGATGCTCGGCCAGAGCGATAACGGCTTCGGCGAAGATCGCAAAGCGCAGATCGTTATTCGGGTAGTCTCCGTGCTCGTTGCCATAGAGCGCTTCAGTCTCTCCCAGCAGCGGCGCTTCGACCATATAGAGCGCTCCATGGCGATAAAAACGGGCTTCAAATGCGAACCAAGCGACACGTAACGAGCGCGTGAATTCTGGTGTCGTTTTGAAAGTTTCGTGCATAAAACCGTAAAGTGGCATGACAGTGCTAATAGCGACACCTGCGTGTTGCAGCGCTGAGGGCAAAGAGGCACCTACATCGGCTAAACCGCCGGTTTTGGCATAGGGTCTGACCTCCGCGCTTGCAAACAGAATGTTCATGCTTATTCTCGCATATTCAGCAGCGACGCGCACTCTTCGGGTGCGACGGGATTGATGGCCATCTGTGTGGCAATCTCAAAACCGCCGATGCGGTAGATGCGCGGCGTGATGCGGATCGTAAAACGGTAGTTCTTATGCAAGTGGGGCAGATACTCTTCATTTTCGAAATTGGCGTTGAGCGGCGCTTGAGAGATATAGAGGTTGTAATCGAAATCGCCGAGCTGATGCGAGAGCTTGATAAAAACGCTGCGCAAAAGCGCAGAGAGTTCGGCAATATCGTCGCGGTGGCATTCACTCAGCGAAATGATGTTACGCCGTCTTGGCGTGATCATTACCTCAAAGGGAAAGTGGCTGGCATAGGGACAAAAAGCGACAAAACAGCCGATCTCCTCAATGATGCGTACCTTCTCTTTCAGCTCGCCGTCGATGATATCGTGAATCTTTCCGCGTCCGTGACGGCGGTAGTAGCCATGATTGCGCGCCAAAAACTCCAGCTCTTCGCGGGGCATGACGGGTAAGGCCAAAATCTGGGTGTGAGGGTGTTCTTGCGTCGCACCCGCATTGGCACCGTGATTTTTGAAGATGCTGATATAGATCAGCCGCTTGTCGTTGCGTAGGTCATCAATCCGTCGCATAAGGGTACGAAGCCAGTTTTCGATGGCCGATTTGTCAAGCTGATGCAGATTGCAGTCATGACAGGGAGAGTCGATCACCACCTCATGCGCACCCACGCCGGGAATGGATTCAAACATCCCATCGCGCTTGGAACGGTCTTCAAGCTCCACCTGCACCGCTTTGTAGAGGTTGGGAACGACACGCATCTTCCAACCCGCTGCATTGGCGGCATTGTCGCGCAGCGCGAAGATCTCGGGAGGAGTAAGCGCTTCGTTGCCTTCGCAAAAAGGGCATCGATACCCCCCTGCCCTTACACGCGGCGGTCTGTGGGTGTCGGGACGATGCAGACGCTCAGGGGCGATGAGGATGTATTGGTTGCGGATGCGGTCCAGCCTAATTTCAGACACAATCAACCTCCAAACGCACACTCAGCGCAAGCGAAGCGGCAAAAGAAAAGCCAAGTACAAAACAGACCTGTTGCGCCACCAGATCAAAGCCGCTTTCGCTTTGGGAAACGGTATGCAGCACCACGGCGCGCAGATCGAACGAGGCGTTACATGTAAACTTGATGTGCTGCTGCGTAAACTCATCAAAGATCTCTAAAGACGAGAGTGCATTTAGCTCAAGCCCTTCGCCGATGAGTCGGCCGTTGAAGGTGACAAGGTGCGGATGGGCGAAATGGAAGTTGAACTCCATACCGTAATGCAGCGGGTGGGTGTAGTCGCTTTTGCAGGCAAACTCCAGCTCTAGGGCATTGCGATCAGCCTTATAACTCTTTTGAACGGTGGTGGGATGGCTGCCATAGTGGTAGATCCCGCCTTGGCGCTTGAAGCAGTGTGATTTGAGATCAAAGATAAAGGGTTGGTTGGCGAAGTCTCCGACTTCGCGGAAATTGGCGTGACGTACCCCTTCGAGCGTAAAAGGAGCGTCGCTGAAGTGATCGACGAAGGAGTGTTTGGGGTGCCAGTCGAAGATGAGCGCCGCTTTGAGTGCCTCATCCACTGCTTCAGCGGCGTGATGGATGGTGCTGATCTCATCCTCTTTGGCCTCGCCGTGGGCGCGGTGGGCCGAGGGATTGAGAATCTTGTCGTGGTAAGCCTCTTCGCGGCGCATCAGGGTGTTTTGCCAATTGAAGAGACTCTGAAGCGATCCGAACTCTATCATCTGTGCGCCCCACTTAGCACTTGTGACCACACAAAGCTCCGAGGTGAGCATCTTAAACTCATCAAATCCGTCCATATCGATATCGCTGTAGAGAAATTGGGTACGCTCCGTAGTGTGTGCGCGTTCGATCTCTAGCAAATAGCGGTAAGCGTTGTCACGCAAGTTGGGTAGGTAGAGACCACCAAATACCCCATGCCAAAAGACGTCGTTGGTCTGAAGTTTGTAGAGTGATTCAAGTGTAGACTCATCAAAGCGTTCCTGCTCCAGACTCATACCGAGCATCCGCTTGTGCAGGTAGTTGCTCTCGTGGTATTTGACAAAGAAGTTTTTCCAGATCCCCCCTTTGATAAAGCAGACCCCCATCTTTTCAAAATACTCCGACCCCACCTGCTGCTTGAGCGCTTCGAGTGCCAAAGTCTGCTTGGGGTGTAGACTCCACTCTCCCATCTCAAAGTAAGAGGTGTTGTTGAGATAGGCGACACCGCGTGAGCGGTTGGTACGTAGGTATTCGCCATAATGTCTGGTGACGATCTGAGGATGGCTCAAGATCGCTTCGACGAAGCCCTCAAGCCACTTTTTTTCATAAACCCATTCATGGGTTTTGGGCCAAAGGCCGAACTTTTCAGCGTCATCGAAAATAATGGCTGCCGAGTCGTCGTTACGCGCGCATTCCAGCACCGTATTGACCGAGCGTTCAACGCTAAAAAACGGTAATGCGTAGCGCAGCGCCTGAGAGATCGGAAAGAGCGCGAGCGGATGTCCACCCTCCTCTGTGCGGTAGTATCCGTCCATACGCGAAGGCTCAAATCCGCTACTAAGAAAATGGTAGTCATCCACCACGGCGTACTCAATTTCGCTTACATGTAAATCAGGCACAAGCGCTGATTCCCACACCCGCTCGGTGAGCCAAAGCCCCGTCGGTTTGACGCCTAAATGGGTTTCGATGGTGTCGTTGAGCTTTTTGATCTGGGCACGGCGGTCGCGTGAAGGGATGGCGCTTAGAACGGGTTCATAGTAGCCTGCGCTGATCCATTCAATCGCCCCCTTGTGTGTCAACGCTGCCATGTCGGCAAAAATATCGGGATGCTTGAGGCGGATCTGATCAAAGAGCCATCCGCTACAGTGCACGGCAAACTTGAAGTCACTGTAGCGCACCATCGTGCGGAAAAACGGACCGTAACATTTGGCGATGGCCTCATCGACGGCGTCGCCGAAATTGTCCACCGGCTGATGCATGTGGATACCCAAAAGTAGGGATACTGTTTTCATCAATTGCTCCTAAACAAACCAGTTTTCACTGTAATCACTCGAAAGATCGATCTCGAGTTCTCCAAAACCCGGTAGGGTCTGTACCACTTGCATACCTGAGAAAAGCTCAAAGCGAATCTGGAGACGGAGCTCTTCAAGACGCGAAACGTCCAGCCGCATCTCCAGCCAGCGGTCACAAGCAATTTTGATATCCAACGCCTCAAAACTGTACTCCCCATGAAGCTTAACATGTTCGTCAAAGCCTGTAGGCTCGATGATGATGCGTAGTGAATCGTTACCGCAAAGATTTTGCATCTCAGCTTCAAAAGCGAAGTAGAGATGCAGATGATCTTGACCATAATAGATTTTGTGTATGGGACCGCGCACTTTATCCATAGTGGAGAAGAGTTTCGTCTCATCCAGTACACCGCAGCCGACCCACTCAAAAAAGGTATCATGCCGACCGTTGATCGAGGGCGAAATAGGCGATTGGGGTTTGAGCCAGAAGTCCTGAGCGCTCTTATTTTTGATGATCGGTTCAAAGAGATCTGATGGCGCAGCAATCCCCATGAGATCGTAAATATCAATCAGATGAGATCGGAACAGCGCATCAAACTCAGCGCCGAAATCGGTATAGTGGTCATCTCCGTACCACCAAAACCAATCAGAACACTCAGCGGCCAAAAAGTGCGCCGTAATCGCTTCGCTTTGAGCCGCACTCAGATCGCTTTTGTGGTGTTCATAGTCGCGCTTGGCCATAAAAATGAGTTCCCAACCGCGTGTTTTTTCGTGGTGGCCGACCCAGGTATTAAATTCACCGTGAATCCAGCTTCCCGCCGCCAAACGCTCCAGCGGTCTCGCGGAGCCTTTGATGAGCTCATCCATGTGGACAGTATGGCACCATGAAGTGTTGGAAATGTCTCGATAGAGGGCGTCAAAAAAGTCAAAAGCATTGTTGTGGTAATACTCCCACGCATTCTCGCCATCCAAAATCACGAAGACCGTCGCTTCGGGATTATTTTTTTGAATGGGGTGCAAAGCGCCCATAAAGTGATCTGCAGCCTTTCGTGCTTCCCAAAAGCGATAGGTAAAGCCGACCAGATCGCTCAGCCCGTGGTCGCGAAACCCCATATACATGCCGCGATAGTTATAGGTGTGGTAAAGCTCATCGCGCCTGGAGTGTCCCAAAGAGCGAAATAAAATGGCCTCATCGGTGGCGATCCACGAAACACCAAGCTCATGTAACAAGGCAACGCTTTTGGGATCGACTGCACCCTCTGCAGGCCAAAAGCCCAAAGCGTCATAGCCAAAAGTCTGACGAAACATCGCTTGAGCCCGTATCACCTGCTCTTTGGCATCTGCTTCCAGAGGGATATGCTGCTTGGGTATGTCGGTAGAGGGGTTGGCCGCTTTAGCATTGTTCATATCCATTAACAGAGGCAAGATCGGGTGGTTGAGCGGTGTAGTCGAGATGGCGATGCGCCCCTCGGCGTGTAGCTTGGCATAGTAGTCGAAGATACCGCGCACAAACCGTGCAAGCGATGAGAGCAGCGCCTCTTTGTCGGAGGTGCTGAAAAACTCCCCTTTTTCGATCAGCGCCGCGACGGTTTCATCGTGCTGTCTGAGATAGACACCGCACCAAGAGAGCATAAAAAGCACCTGAAGATCAAACAGATCACGGTCGTCAAGTTGCTCTTTTTTATAGCGTCTGGCATAGGTGGGAAGCGGTGCGACCATCGTGTCAAAAGGGGGACTTTTGCAGATTTTGACCATCCACTGACGCTCTTTTTCACTCAAGGTTTCAGGATGTCGCAACCAGAGTGAAAGAAAATAGTCGTATCTGGCGGGTTCGTCGTAATAAAGGGCAAGCTGTTCAATGAGCGGTGGAGTGATGTTGAAGGTTGCTTTGAGATGTTCGTGGCGCGAGAGCATCCACGGCATGTCGTAGTAGTCTTTGAGCGCGTGCAAAAAGACCCAAGGCATCTGCATGATGCCCGACTTGTTTCGGTAATCGGGCTGATGCATATGCCAGATGAATGCTAGATTCACACGACCGCCTTCACGCTTGCGACCATTCGGTGATCTTCGCCTTGTAGTGCTCGTAGAGAGCAACGCCGGAGTCTTCGTCTTTGGCTTGAATATAGATGTTAAGATGGTCGCTGTACTGATCGGGAATCATCAAAATCCAATCGGTATCACTGTTCCAGATTTTGACTCCATCTGCCGAAGAGGAGCGCTTGCCTTTGGCGTCTTCAAGGAACTTGCGCATCATCTTGCCTTTAAGCGCCTGTTTACAAGAGAGCTGAAGACTTTGATAATAAAACGATTCGATCTTTTTGGCAAGCTCGGAGAGTTTGACGTTGTGGCAACTGGTGAGCTCCATGATTTTGAGACTGGCATACATCGCATCGCGTGTGACACCAAATTCAGTAAAGGCGAAGTTGCCATCAACAGTAGCGATCAACGTATACTCTTTGAGTTTTGAAGCTTTGAAGTTGGAGTATTTACCCCGTTCAATTTCAAGATTATCAAAGGTGATAATATCAGGTGCCCATGTCGGCAAAAAGACCCTTAGTTTTCGCTCTTTGGCTTCCAGGTTGAGCAGATGCAGTACGGTCATTAATCCCTTGATCTTATCGAGTATCTCTCCTTCGTCGGTGACAAGAATCAGCCGCTGCGCGTTAGGATAGATCATAATCCCCATATCGTAATCAAGCCCCGTGACAATGCGTGCTACGTTCGTTTGGGAGCGCTTTTCAAGTACGGGGACATTGGCAAGCTTTTGCTCGTCGTTGTAGGCATTAAGGATCACATTTTCGATCCCAAGATCATTAAGAATATTAGGGAAGATATCAGCGACACCTCCGTGCATCAAATCAACCGCAACTTTAAAGCCGCCGCATTTGATAATATTTTGATCGATTTTGCCTTCAATGGCCTGCTTGTAGTTGAGGCACTCTTTATTGTGCATCGTTTCGTGAATCTCGCCGATGCGTGAATAATCGACGCGGCGGAACTTTTCGGTAAAAAAGGCCTTCTCAATCTTTTGGGCACTTGCGGAGTCGATACGAATCGCCTCTTCATTGAAGAGCGTAATCTGAGAGCTGGTCGGGTCGTTGATGTCCCGTTTGAAATGGGCGCCGGCGACCAGATTTTTGTCGTTGGCCAGAGTGTAGCGCAAGACCGAAGGAGGCGTGCTTTTAAGATCAAGTGCATTGACACCGGCAGAAAGCAATCCGCCTAAAAAGGCGCGCTTAAGCATGCGTGAACTCTTATCGTAGTCACGCCCGACAACTACGCGCGAACCTACGGGGAGTTGCGCGGCAAAGGCTTCTGCAAGTTTGGTGGCCATTTCGCAAGAGAGTTCGACGTTGCTCTTTCCGGTCACGGTACCGTTTTCAAAGATCGAATTTTTATAGCGGCTTCCCCAAACAATGTTATTGCTAACGATCGAGGCGGCTTCGATCTTCTTATCGGGCCAGATGGTGACATCTTGTTCTATGGTGGCCAGCTCTCCGATCTCACACCCTTCAGCGAGGATCATGCCCGCTTTTGCGGTGACGTTTTTACCGATGATATTGTGATTACAGATGACGCAGTGGTCGAGTTTGGTGTTTTTGCCTACTTTCGTATCGTGCCAGATCACGCTGTTGCGGATCACACACCCTTTCTCGATAACGGCATTGTCGCCGATAACAACATTGCTCAGCTTCACGTCGTGACCAATGTGAACATTCTCTCCGAGCACTACAGTTCCTACAATCTCAACACTCTTATCAAGCTTGTAGGGATTGTCGCTGTAGAGCGTCCCCTCTGCATGACGCTGTGCGGTACCGGGGATCGTAAAATTGACCTGACCGCCCAAGAGATCTTCATAGACGTCGCGGTAACTTTCGGGATTGCCGACATCCCGCCAGTAACCCTCTAAGTTGAAGCCCATCAGATCAATGCCTCGTTTCATCAAATTGGGAAAGAGGTCTTTGGCGAAGTCGTAATTTTCGCCCTCGGGAATGTAGTTTAGAATTTCGGGTTCTATGATATAGATACCGGTGTTGATGGTATCACTAAAGACCTCTCCCCAGCTCGGCTTTTCAAGAAACTTCTCAATAATGCACTCCTCATTGGCAATGACCACGCCAAACTGCAACGGGTTTTCTACTGAAGTCAGACCAATAGAGAGCTTGGCTTTACGAGAGGCATGAAAATCGAAAATCTTTTGGAAATCAAAATCCGTCACAAGGTCGCCGCTGATGATGATAAAGTTCTCATCGCCGATATGCTCTTGAGCCTTTTTGACCGCGCCGGCCGTTCCGTAGTCGTCGTCGGGAATGACATAGGTAATTTTCATACCAAAATCACTGCCGTCTTTGAAGTAGTCCATGATGACATCGGGCTTGAAGTAGAGCAGCACAATAAATTCCGAGATCCCCAACCTCTTGAGCGTCATCATGGTGTGTTCCATCATGGGTCGATTGACGATAGGCAACATAGGCTTGGGACGAGAATGGGTAAGAGGCTGAATACGGGTTCCAAACCCGCCTGCCATAACGACTGCTTTCATAAAAATACTCCAACGAGAAATGTGGTGTTACATGTAATGAAATCGTTACATGTACTTATGTATGACGACTTCATCACATGAGTGATAAAGTCATTGTATAGCGGTGTCCTTAAAAGAGATATAAAACTAGAGTTTCAGGAGGCTATTTTGCGATCCGAAGGGGGACGGGACGCAAGGGGTCGTATCGTCGCACTGCCAGATGCATTCATCAATACGGTAACCGAATTGGTATTCGGACTCTACGGGCAAGATTTTTGTTACGGAATATTCACCGTTTTTTTTCATTTTCATCGGCTCATCTTGCCACTCATTCCATTCGCCGCAAATCGCTACCGCTTCTGCTTGTTCGGGATGTACCGTGAAGGTTACCCATGCCTTGTTGCCGTTTACTTTGATCTTGATCATAATGTGCCTCCTGTTTTAAGATTGATCTAGCAGATGAAGCGCGTCGAGAAAGTGTTGTGGAAGCGTATAGCGGTTCCCAACCACCTCTTCGATCTCCATGAGCTTGAAGTCGCCTTTTTGAAAGACGACCACCTTGTTGGAATCGTTATGGGTCAAAAGATGATCAACCGCCGTCACGGTAAAATCAAACGCCATCATTCTATCATACACCGTCGGGTTTCCACCGCGCTGGATATGTCCTAGGATACTGACCCGGGTATCTAGCCCGATACTATCTTGGAGCCACTGATACACTTCATTGGTCTGCTTGGCTCCTTCAGCAATAATAGCCAAAATATAGTTGCGTCCCGCAGCAACCTCTTTTTTGAGTTTTTCTTCGATTCTTTCACGCTCGAAAGGTTTTTCGGGAATAACACAGATCTCCGCACCACTGATCATCGACGAGACAATGGCCAGGTAGCCGCAATCGCGCCCCATGACCTCCACCAAAAAGGCACGGTTAAACGAGGAGGCGGTATCACGAATCTTGTCAAGGGCGTCGCGGATCACATTGAGTGCGGTATCAACACCTAGACAATACTCTGTACCGTAGATATCGTTGTCGATGGTCGTCGGAATTCCTACAAAATTGATATCGAAATCCTTCGAAAACTGATTAAGCGCACGAAACGAACCGTCTCCACCAAGAATGACCAAGGCGGTGATACCGTGCATTTGCAGATTCTCATAAGCCTTGAGCCGGAAATCGTAGTCAAAAAAACGTTTCGATCTTGAAGAGCGAATGATGGTACCGCCGTTGTGGATAATGCCTACGACATCTCTGTGGGTAGCTTGTTTGATTTTATTATCGATCATCCCTTCTAGGCCATCATAGATCAAATAGGGGCGTTCGCCACGCTTGTAGACGTAATCGACGAATTTTTTGATGGCGGGGTTCATTCCCGGTGCATCCCCGCCTGAACACATGATCGCCAGTGCCATTATGCTCTCTCCGCTTTGTCGAGATTTTCAAAACCAGGCAGAATTTTGCCTTCAAGTAGCTCTAGACTGGCACCGCCTCCGGTGGAGATGAAGCTAAAGTTGTCCGCCTCCCCTGCCCGATCGACTGCATCGGCCGTGTCACCGCCTCCGACGATGGTATAGGCGTAACACTCCGCAATCGCATTAGCGATTTTAAAGGTGCCTTTGGAGAATTTATCGATCTCGAAAATACCCATCGGTCCGTTCCAGATGATGGTGTTAGAAAGTGCAATCGCTTCGCTAAAAAGCTTTACGCTCGCTGGGCCGATATCGACCGCTTTATAGCCGTCCATGACGTCTTGAGCGGGCACTACCTTAACATCCACAGGGGATTCGACGTTGTCGGTAATCACCACATCGACGGGCAGATAGACTTTGACCCCGCGCTCTTTGGCCTCCGCAAGCACCTCTTTGGCCGTCTCGATAAAGTCGGGTTCAAAGCGTGACGCTTTCATGTCGTACCCCAACGCCTGCAAGAAGGTGTTGCTCATGGCGCCGCCGATAATGAGTTTGTCCACTTTGCCCAGTACACTTTTAAGCAGAGTGATTTTGGAGGAGATTTTAGCCCCTCCGACCACCAATGCAATGGGGCGCACCGGACTTTCGAGCGCCTTGGCAAAGGCTTCGATTTCGCGCATCATCAAAAAGCCGGCCACCTTTACGGGGACAAACTCCGCGACGCCGTAGGTGGAGGCGTGTTTGCGGTGGGAGGCGCCGAAGGCGTCGTTAACGTAAACGTCGCAAATTGAAGCGAGCTTGCGGGAGAGCTCGGAATCGTTCTTCTTCTCTCCCGGATAGAAGCGGATATTCTCAAGTAAAAATACGCGCTCTAGTGAACATGCGGCAATCTCATCTTTGGAGTTTTCAAAATTCTCAACAAACTCCACCTTACGCTGGAGTAGACGCTCCAACCGTTTGACGATGAGGCGTAAAGAGAATTTGGGATCGTTTGGGGTTTTAGGGTCTCCAAAGTGCGACACCAGCGTAATGGAGCAGGCGTTGTTATCGATGCAGTGGTTAATCGTCGGCAGCGCCGCGCGGATGCGACGGTCGTCGGTGATGTTGCCGTGTTCATCCACGGGAACGTTAAAATCGACACGGATCAGCACTTTTTTACCGCTGACATCAATAGAGCGAAGACTTTTGACGGCTTGCATAGATGCAATATTAGAGGTCATTGTGGCTCCTGAGATTTATACATCAATTCATAATACTCGTGCACCATACGGCCCGAGTCAAACTGCGTCTGTACGCTACTAATGGCGTTTTTCATCATTGCCGTCCACGCTTTGGGTCGGTCGTAGTAGGTTGGAATCACTTCATCTTCGAGTATGCTCATCATATTGGCATGGTCGATACGGTCTTGTTCGCTAATGGGCAGACGATGATCAACTTCGGGAATAGTGAAGCAATTTTTACCGTGCATCTCAAATTCGGGGTGCCATCCGTCGTTAATCGAGAAGTGAATGGCGCCGTTCATACATGCCGTCATACCGCTCGTACCGCTTGCTTCACGGGTAATGCGCGGGGTGTTGAGCCAAACATCACACCCCTGTTTGAGCATTTTGGACAAACCAAGCTCATATCCGGTCAAGATGGCCATGCTTTTGAAACGGTGACCCAGTTTGATCAGCTCATTGAAAATGGCGATGGCGCCATAGTCAAACGGATAGGGTTTACCTGCCCAAATCACCTGAATCGGCTTGTCGGTTCGGGTGATAAGCTCTTCATAGCGTTCGAGATCGCGTACCAACAGATTAGGGCGTTTGTACTCCGCAAAACGTCTGGCCCAGACGATCGTGAGCACTTCAGGATCGAACATCTTTCCGGTTTGATTGGCTACTTCGGAGAAGAGCAGATGCTTGAGGTGTTTTTTACGGGCGGTAAGCTCATAATCCTCATGCTCTTCCATGGCGCGGATGATGGTCTTGTCGCTCCAGTATCGGCGGTTTTGGGCGTTGGTGATTGAAATGATCTCGCAACGGTTGTCGATATGCGCCCACATTTCATTGGCAACAGTGCCATGAATTTTGGAGACTGCGTTGGTGATTTTGGCACAGCGCAGTGCACCGACAGTGAGCGAGAATTGATCCTCGTGCTCATAGCCCATGCGTGTACGCACCTCATCGAGTGGTATACCGGCAAAGAAGCCCATCTCGTGCAAAAAGTAGATGTTGTGCTCTTCGTTACCCGCTTTTTCGGGTGTATGGGTAGTGAAGACCAAGTGCTTCTTCACTTCGTCTAGTGATCCGAAACGACGATAGAGCTCAAAGGCGAGCGGGAGGGCATGCCCTTCGTTGAGATGATAGATGTCAATCGTCTCTCCGAGTGCTTCAAGCACTTTGGTACCGCCGATCCCCAAAACGATCTCTTGAGCGACGCGGGTGCGTTCGTTGTTGTCGTAGAGCTTATGGGTGATAGTACGGGCCAAAAAGTCGTTTTCGTCACAATCGGTAGAGAGCAAAATCATCGGTGCGGTGCCGAACACTTCGCTAGAGAGAAAATAGGCTTTGACTTTGACGGCGTTACCGTGGATGGTGACGTGGACATTGACGTCAAGCTCTTGCAAAAAGTAGTAGTGCTTACGCAGAAACTGCACGCTAAGGGTACGGTCTTCGTTGCGTCCTTGATCGTAATAACCAAAGCTCCAAAGAATACCGATACCGATAGTGTATTGCTTCAGGTCATAGACACTGCGCATATGCGATCCGGCCAAAAAGCCAAGGCCGCCGGAATAGATTTTAAGCGGCTGATCAATGGCAAATTCCATGGAAAAGTAGGCGACTCGGGTTTGATAGTGCTCGTTGATGTCGTAGCTAAACAGCGACATTACTCTCCTTTATGGGCTTACATGTACGCGATCGCTATTTAGCGAATCGCTTTTGCAGGATCACTTTGCCGAGTTCGACACCCGGCTGATCGTAGGTATTAATGTGCATCATGGCGCCTGCTGCTGACGTGAGCAGCTCGAAATAGGCCAAAATTGCCCCTACCGTCTCTTCATCAATACGCGCCAGCGTAATGGTGTCCACCGGAACGTCACACTGCAGGAGACTCTCTTTGGTCGCGTCACACTGGGCATTGATCAGGGTGTTAAACGGTAGGCTGTTGGCAAAATTCGTCTTTTCAAGAAATTTCAGCGAGATATCCGGGATCATCAAGCCGTTTTCAAAGTTGTCAATCTTCATAAAAGTGACGGTCTTGTTGCGCGGCCCTTCGATGATGAGCTGCAAAAAGGAGTGCTGATCCACGGCTCCGGTCAGACCGATTGGCGTCAAGCCGACACGATTGCCCTGTGCATCAACCTTTCCAAGCGACTCTGCCCAGAGCTGCACGAACCATTTGCCAAGCTGCTCAAAGAGGTTGGAGTAGCCAAAGAGGACATTGATAGGATAGTGCTCTTTGTGGGTGGTCATAAAGGCGGCTTTTTGTAAAACGTGCATCTCCTGCCCCGCAAAGAAGCGCTCGATCATGCTGCTGGCACCGTCTAGGATTTTAGGCACGTTAAAACCTGCTGCCAAGAGCGGAAGCACTCCTACGGCGCTCAGAACAGAAAAGCGTCCGCCGACGTTCTCAGGGATGTTAAACTCATTGAGTCCGTACTGCTTAGCAAATTGCGATAAAATCGAACCTTCATCGGTAATGATGAAAAAACGCTCTTTATCGGCACCATCGAGATGGATGTTGAAGTGTGTCAGCATCATTTTAAAGATCGAAATGGTCTCAATGGTGCCGCCCGATTTAGAGATCAGGAAAAAAAGCGAACGCCCTTTATGGATTCTCTCAAGAGCGTAGCTTAACTCCACGGGATCCGAGTTCTCAAGATAGACGATCTCTTTTTGTTCTCGAAGCGCCGGATGCAAAAGAGTGTCAATTGCTTTGATGCCTAGCGATGAACCGCCAATCCCAATCACAACGATGGTTTGAATCGATTTGGAGAATTTACTCTCAAGCTTGTGGAGTCTCGAAGCGGCATCATAGACCATCTGTGCACTGTTGCGCGGCAGATCATAATAGCCGATCCGACCGCTTTGACGTTCCTCTTGCATCACTTCAAAAGCTTGCTGCTGCAATGCTTCATCAAGACCGTCGAGCGAGAACTCCTGCTCGAAACAGATCTGCTGGGTGTTGTAGCGGCGTTGCATTATCGGTTACCTACAAAAACAGCCATATCGATCAGACGGCTGGTGTATCCCCATTCGTTGTCGTACCATGCCAAAACTTTGACAACGTTACCATCTACCACACTGGTCATATCGGGCACAAAGGTGGAGCTGTATGCGGAGCCGATAAAGTCGCTCGATACCCGCTTGTCGTTGTCGATCTCGATATAGCCTTTAAAGACACCTTCCGCTGCTGCGGCAAAAACGGCGTTGACTTCATCTTTGGTAACTTCTTTTTTCAAAGTGGCGGTGAGGTCTACAACGGAGACATTGGGCGTGGGTACGCGCATGGCATATCCGTTGAGCTTGCCTTTGAGGTGGGGCATAACCAGGCCGATCGCCTTGGCGGCACCCGTAGTTGTGGGAATCATATTAATCGCAGCGGCGCGGGCGCGGCGTTTATCTGCTTTGTGCTTCACGTCGAGAATATTCTGATCGTTGGTATAAGAGTGAATGGTGGTCATCAAACCGTTTTCAATTCCAAACGCGTCGTCAAGGACTTTGCAGACGGGGGCAAGGCAGTTGGTAGTACAACTGGCGTTGGAGATGATCGCTTCGCCTTTGTAGCTGTCGGTGTTGATGTTGAGTACATAAGTTGGCGTGTCGTCTTTGGCCGGTGCGGACATGATCACCTTTTTTACCCCGTTCTTGAGGTATGCTTGGCACTTCTCCGTTGTCAAAAATGCACCCGTGCATTCAATAACCACTTCAGCCCCGACAGCGCCAAAATCAATCTCTTTGGGGTCGCGGCTGCTAAAGAGGGCTACTTCTTTGCCAGCGATCATGATGGTTTTCTCATCAATGACCTTGGCGTCGATGCCACTGTGTACGCTGTCGTACTTAAAAAGGTACTCAAGCATGTCTGGTGCGGACGTGGTGTTGATGGCTACCAGTTCGATATCTTCGCGTGTAGCGATAATTTTTGCGGCGATCATGCCGATGCGTCCTGTTCCGTTAATTGCTGCTTTAATGGCCATGTGTGCTCCTTGATTCAGTAGTTGAAAAATATACTGTAACACGCTTACGAGACGGTTACACCTGAGGATGACTTTGGGTTACATCGTCAGGCTCTACGCCTATAAGCGTAGTGCTTGTAAGCTTCAGCTTGGCTTTGGCACTTAAGATTCCTCTGCTATGATTGCAAAAAACCATTTCAGGAACCAAAATGCTACGTTTTGCACCCTCTCCGACGGGTGATATGCACATCGGCAATCTGCGTGTCGCACTTTTTAATTACATCCTTTCCAAACAGCGTAATGAACCGCTGCTGATTCGTATCGAAGATACCGACAAAGAGCGCAACATTCCGGGCAAAGATCAAGAGATCATCGGCATTTTGCATCTGTTTGGGATCGAATACGGTGAACTGATCTACCAAAGCAACAATCTCAAATTTCACCGTGCTATGGCGCTGCAACTGCTGCAAAACAAAAAGGCATTTAACTGTTTTTGTACCCCAGAAACGCTCGATGAAAAGCGCGAAGCCGCTATTGCTGCAAAGCTGCCTTACCGCTATGACGGTACCTGTACGGATCTAAGCGACGCCGAGACCATCGACAACCCTAATCCCTTCGTGGTGCGGCTTAAAAAACCCGATCACGCCATCGAGGTGCATGACATCATCAAAGGGGATAGCCGTTTTGAACCCGATGATATCGACAGCTTTATCATTATGCGCGCCGACAAGTTCCCTACCTACAATTTTGCTTGCGCGGTGGATGATATGCTTGGCGACATCTCGCTGGTGATTCGCGGCGAAGACCATGTCAGCAACACGCCCAAACAGATGGCGATCCGCGAAGCACTGGGTTATGACAAAACGATCGAGTATGCCCATCTGCCCATCATTTTAGGTGAAGAGGGGCGCAAAATGAGCAAGCGCGATAACGCTTCAAGCGTCAAGTGGATGCTTGAAGAGGGGTTTTTGCCACAGGCCATCGCCAACTACCTGATCTTGATGGGCAACAAAGCCCCTACCGAAATCTTTACGATCCAAGAGGCGATCGAGTGGTTTAGGCTCGATCACGTCTCCAAAGCTCCGGCGCGCTTTGATCTGGACAAGCTGCGCTTTATCAATAAAGCCCATCTGAAGATGATGGAGAACAAAGAGCTTTCACGCTACGTCGGATTTGCCGACGACGCCGTGGGCGCACTGGCCAAGGTCTATCTGGATGAGGCTTCGACGCTCAAAGAGCTGCGTGAAAAACTCGCTGCCGTATTTGCGCCCAAGGTAATCGAAGGGGAGTTTGCCGAACCTGCTGCGCTGCTGCGTGAAGCGATCATGCAAGCCCCTTATTGCGAGACCTACGATGCGTTTAAAAACCATCTGATGGTGCAGACCGGACTTAAAGGCAAGCTCTTGTTCAAGCCTCTGCGCCTGTTACTTAGCGGCGCGGAACACGGGCCGGAGCTTGCGGATATCTATCCGATGCTCAAAGACTACCTTGGGGAGATTGTGAAATGATCGGTGATATCATTTTAGGGCTTGGCAACATCGTCCATAGCCTCATCAACCTTTACATGTGGGTGGTGATCATCGCCGCGCTGCTAAGCTGGGTGCGCCCCGATCCCTATAACCCTATCGTGCAACTGCTGCACCGTCTTACCGCGCCCGTCTATGCTTTGGTGCGTCGGCATATACCCAGTGTCTATAACGGTATCGATCTCTCGCCTCTAATCATCATCATAGCGCTGCAGGTGATTGACGTACTCTTTGTCAGCCTGATCAATAATTTAGCCCAAACCTTATGATGCGCTCTCTTGCTATCCTTGCGCTCGCATCGCAGTTGATGGGGGTGACGCTCGAGCAGATCGCCTCTAAGCCATCAGGACATGCAAAAAACTTTCTGATCTGGCAATTCTTCGATCAAAACATTACCGCCAAAGAGGCCCAAGCAGCCTTTTATCAAATCTCCGGCGTGACCCTCAACGATCTGCACCGTTACGCCCAAAAGGGCAAAGAACCCGAGATCCGCTATGTTTCAAACTGCCTCACGACGCCGCCGCAAAAGATCCTCACGCTGCGTCAAGAGGATTGCCGCGCTTTGGCGCTGACACCTTATAAATTCAGTCAGCTTGAACCTGCGCAGCGCGAAGCGCTTATCGAGAGTGAAAAAGATCATCGGCGTCTGCGCTGGATGAGGGCGATGCGCGGCAAAAAAGTGGCTAATCTGATTGATCCGCAAACCTTGCTGCTGCTCTTTACACGCGCCGGAAGCGACTACCGCGATGCCAATTTCAACCGTCCCTACAGCGCCAAGGAGATCGGCAATCTCTCAAGGCATGAGGGATTTTCAACCTTTGTACTGCAAGGGGTGATGAATCCTAAACTAAGCCGTATGGCCTCTTCCCTCTTACATGTAAACATGAACGAGCATGTTGACGCACCCATGCACTTTTATCTGGGTCTCAACGCACTGCGTTTTGAGCGCAAGCAACGTGCATTGGAGCATTTCGACGCCGCTTATGTTAAGTCCTATTATCAGGCCGATAAAGACAAAGCACTCTTCTGGCGCTATCTCGTCACAGGCGATAAAACGCTGTTGCAACGGCTGGATGAGAGTTTCGATATCAATCTATACACCCTCTATGCGCGCGAACTGCTGGGCAAAATAGAGCGGGGCAATTACTACACCTCCTTACATGTAAGCCAAACACAACGCTCCGAGGACATTACCGACCCTTTTGTCTGGAACGCCATTCTCGATCAGATCCGCGCGACGCCGATCGAACGTCTTGAGGCGCTGCGCGAACACTACAGCGCACCGAGCCTAATCGGCGTAGCTTCATTTATCTTTGAGCGGGAGACACGCTTCAAGCAGCAGGGGTTTTTGACCCCTTATCGTGAACATATCAACCATCTTGATCCAGACATGCAGGCGATGATCTATGCGCTGATGCGCCAAGAGAGCCGCTTTATCCCCTCTGCCCTCTCTTCATCCTATGCGATGGGATTGATGCAGCTGATGCCATTTTTATCGCGCGACATCGCCAAAAAACGCAAAGAGCCGCTTGACGCGTTAGAGGCGATGTTTGATCCTGAGCGCAATCTGGATTATGCTTCAGAGCATCTGGCATGGCTCAAGGAGACCTACTACCATCCGCTCTTCATCGCCTACAGCTACAACGGTGGGTTTGGATTTTTGCGTAACCATCTGCAAAGCGGTGCATTTAGCAAAGGCGATTATGAACCTTTTATGAGTATGGAGCTGATGCTCAACTCCGAGAGCCGCGAGTACGGCAAAAAGGTGCTCGCCAACTACGTGATCTACAAAGAGATGTTTGGCGAAAAGGTCTCTATTCGAGATCTTTGTGATAGCTTAAATGAACCAAGCCGGACTGATCGTTTTCGAGCAGCAAATCAAGCATCGTCAAGTGCTGGGGGGCAAACTTGACGAGGTAGTAGCGGTTCCACTCGTTGTTGATGGGCATAAGCAGCCGGAGTTCGTCATCCGTTTTGAGTTCAGTGGTCTCGACCGGCTCTTCTCCGTTACATGTAAAGGTATACTTTTTGTTATTGAGACCGCTTTTGAAGTAAAGCCGCACGTTTTCGCGGGTATAGAGCGCGATGTAGAAATACTCGCCGTCGCTGTACTTTTCGGGATAGACAGGGTTGAGGTAGATCGCCGAGAGGATCGCTTCAGTCTCGAATGATCGCACGATGGTGCCGGTTTGCATATTGTCTACCGCGCGTTCATGCACCTTGTCCATTCGAAAAAGATCAAATGCGGTGGTACGGGCGCAGCCACTCAGCAGTACAAGGGTAAAAACGCAGAGCGAAAGAAGACGCACGGTGAACCTTTTGATTGATTTGGCTCATTATAACTTGCTTACATGTAAGAACCTATTAATGACCGTTTCAATATAATCTATCCATCTTTTATCAAGGCCGCCAGATTGCAACCACGACGCGCCGTCGCCTTTACCGGACCTTCTAACAGCGGCAAAACGACGCTGATTCTAAAAGTCGCACGTAAGTTGATCCATGATCATGGCTTACAGGTCGCAATAATCAAAAACGACCCCAAGGACAAAGCACGCTTCGACGTTCCGGGCAAAGACAGCTACCGCTTTAGTGATACAGGGGCTGAAGTAGTGGTCACCTCACCTAGACGTACCACCTACTTCTCTCAGCGTCAGCAGAGTCTGGAAGAGATTATTGCGATGCTTAGCGCCTTTGATGTGCTGCTGGTTGAGGGGCTCAAAAATTTGCCTCTGCCGCGTATCAGCATCTTTCGGGGAAAAATCGATGAAGAGTATTTTCCCTACATGGACGCATTGGCGGTTGATGAGAGCGTGGCACTCGAACAATACACGGTGCCATTACATGTAAGCGTGCTTGATCTCAACGACGAAGCAGCCGTGATCGAGTGGATATTTCAACATGCCAAGGAGGTATAGATGCGTACATTAGCACCCGTTTTTGAGGCGATCGAACGATCGGCTCTACGTATTCGCGAAGCGATCACCAATGAGGATACCGATTATGCGGCGCAGTCCAACCAATCGGGAGACATTCAACTCAAGCTTGATATTCTGAGCGACCTGATCATTGCCGAAGAGTTCTCCAAGGTGCCGCTCATCAAAGCGATCGCTTCGGAAGAGAAAGAGGAGGCTGAAGAGCTTAATGCTTCTGGTGAGCTCTTTATTGCTTACGATCCGCTCGATGGCTCCAGCCTTATCGATGTAAATCTGAGTGTGGGTTCGATCTTCGGGATCTACGACGGTGAGTGGAGCGCACAGAAGCTGATTGCGGCGGTCTATGTAGTGTATGGACCGCGCACCGAGATGGTCACGGCGTATCATAACAACGTGCGCCACTACATCTACCGTCACGGCCGCTTCAAAGAGCTTGAGCAGATCCGCTTGCAAGACAAAGGCAAGCTCAACGCTCCGGGTGCCACCCAGCAGGGTTGGTCTGTCAAACACAAATCACTCATCGAGTCGCTCTTTAGCGAGGGGTACCGCCTGCGCTACTCCGGCGGTATGGTGCCTGATTTGCATCAGATCCTGCTTAAAGGGGGCGGACTCTTTAGCTATCCCGGCACCACCGACAAACCCGGCGGCAAGCTGCGCAAGCTCTTTGAAGTCTTCCCCTTCGCCTTTGTTTATGAACTTGCCGGCGGTATCGCCATCGATGAACAGGGGACGCGCATTTTGGATCTAAGCTGCAACGATCCGCACGAAGCCACCTCGTGCTACCTTGGCAGCCGCTACGAAATCGAGAAGGTCAAGCGCGATGTCTGCGGTCTTGGATGACCGATTTGAGCGCGCGCTTGACGAGGAGCTGCGTAAGCTTCAAGCCTGTCAAGAGGCAAAGCAGCTCCAGAGTTGCAGCCGTTGCGACGCGTTCATCGGCTGTGACGTGCGCAAAAGTTATGTGAGCGCCGTTTATAACAGCATGTCCAAAGGGGACAGCGGCGGATTTGAATTTTAAAAAGGACTACGTCACTATCACATGAGCACCTACATCACCACGCCCATCTATTACGTTAATGGCGAAGCCCACATCGGCCACGCCTACACTACCTTCATCGCCGACGCGCTCGCGCGTCATGCTAGACTGCGCGGCAGCGAAACCTACTTTCTCACAGGCACCGATGAACACGGTCAAAAGATCGAAGAATCGGCTAAAAAGAACGGCCAGGAGACGCAGACCTTTGCCGATGCCATCAGCGCCACGTTTAAAAATCTGTGGGACGATTTTAATATTAGTTACGATCAGTTTATCCGCACCACCGATGCGGCCCATAAAAAAGGGGTGCAACACGCCTTTGAAGTGATGTTTGCGCGCGGTGATATCTACAAGGATTTTTACGAGGGCAACTACTGTGTGAGCTGCGAAGCCTTCTTTCCCGAGAGCCAACTGCTTGATGGCGGATGCTGCCCCGACTGCGGCCGCAGCACCAGCGTGGTCAAAGAGGAAAGCTACTTTTTTCGTCTCAGCGCTTACGAGCAAAAGCTGCTGGAGTACTACGACGCCCACCCCGATTTTATCCTCCCAAAATCACGCCGCAACGAGGTGATCAACTTTGTGCGCGGCGGCTTACAAGACCTCTCTGTCACCCGCACCAGCTTTACCTGGGGCGTGCCGATACCGCAAAGTCTGAATGATCCCAAACATGTTATGTACGTCTGGCTCGATGCCCTGCTCAACTACGTCACCGCGCTGGGATATGGTCAAAACGAAGCGCTGATGAAGTTCTGGCCGGCGAGCGTGCAGCTTGTGGGCAAAGATATTTTGCGCTTTCACGCGATCTATTGGCCGGCTTTTTTGATGAGTCTGGATCTTGAGTTACCCCGCCATATCGGTGCGCACGGCTGGTGGACGCGCGATGGGGAGAAGATGAGCAAATCCAAGGGCAACGTCATCCATCCCAAAGAGGTCTCTGAGGCGTACGGCGTGGAGAATCTGCGCTATTTTATGATGCGTGAAGTCCCTTTTGGACAAGACGGCGACTTCTCGCAGCGCGCCTTTATCGACCGCATCAACTCCGATCTCTCAAACGATCTGGGCAACCTGCTCAATCGCATTATCGGGATGAGCGGCAAGTACTCAGAATATCGTATCGACTCCTTACATGTAAGCACCTACCACGCCAAAGAACTCGCCGATATGCGGCGCATTATAGAGAGTCTGGAGGCGTACTGGAGCGAGTTGCAGATTCACCGCTACCTCGAAGAGCTCTGGCGGCTCTTTGCCATCGGCAACAAGGCGATTGAAGAGCATGCCCCCTGGGCGAAGGTCAAAGAGGGGCGCCTCGATGAGGCGCTCGCCACCGTCGCGCTGGTGGCCAACATTCTCGCCAAAGCCTCCTTGCTGCTACACGGCGTCATGCCCCACACCACCCAAACCATCGCCCGCGCACTGGGCTTTGAGATATCGCCGCAGCACTTTGTACGCCTCATTGGCGAAGATGCGCTGCTCGAACCCTTCACGATTGAAGTGATTCCCCCGCTCTTTCCGCGCGTGGAAGCGCCGCTGATTGCCGAAGCGCCCAAGGTGCTTCACGGCGGCGGCGAGGCGGTTGCGGTTCAAGAGAGCAAAAAAATGCAGCCCGAAACCAAAAGCGTCGAGGGGGTCATCACTGTTGAACAGTTTTTTGCCGTCTCTTTGCGCATCGGTCAGGTGCTTGAGGCCGAGATCGTCCCCAAAAGCGACCGATTGCTCAAGCTTCAAGTCGATGTCGGCGACGCCGCGCCGCGCCAGATCATTGCCGGGATTCGGGAGTTTTACGCACCCGAAGCGCTGGTAGGGACACAGGTGTGCGTCGTAGCCAACCTCAAACCTGCCAAGTTGATGGGGATGCTCTCGGAGGGGATGCTGCTGGCAGCCAAAGATGAGCGCGGACTCTGCCTCATCCGACCCGAAAGCCCCAAAACCGTCGGCACGCCGATTCGCTAAGTGCATCTGCATAACGTCATCGGCCTCACCCACGGCGTACTGCGCAGCAATCCCACCGTCTCAACCTTTGATGGCATCGTTATTGATCCCAAGCGGGTTAAACGCGGTGCGCTTTTTGTCGCACTCAACCCCTACGATGTACCGCTTGCGCTTGAAAACGGCGCGTACGGTGTGCTTTTTGAGCGACATATCACGCCAATCAACGACGATACTGCGTGGATTGAGGTAGAAGACATATACGCCGCGCTGATGCGCCTGATGCGATTTGTTCTGCTGGATAAAGAGCTCTACGCCTTTACATGTAACCGCATCACCCTTCATGTCGCCAAGCAGTTGCACCTAGAGGGCAACTGCCTTGTGCTTGAAGGCTCCTTGCATGAAAACTTCGATCGTTTGATGGGAGCACCCCAAGGAGCAACGCTGCTCTTTAGCGACCAAGAGATCCGCAGCGACCTCTTTATCGATGTCTCTGCTCTGAACCTAGAGGGGCTTGAGCCGATCACGCTGCTGGAACAGACCCTGTTTGAGTGCTCCTTTATCTACCGCGAACGCTATTTTGAGCGTCAGCTCCTCTCACCGCTCTTTATTCCAGAACTTGAGGCCCTATTGCAGTTGCTGCATGAGCGGGGTATCGGTTATAAAATTCGTCCCTTTACCCATTTTGGCCACTTTCAGCCACTATTTGTCAATGCGGCGCTGCAGATTAAAGAGTTTGGCAGCAGCGATCGGGTGCTTATTTTTGAGCCTGATTGCTCTTTGATACCACGACAGATGGACTTTATTGCTTCAAAGTCGCCCTGGGCCAAGGTGCGTTATTGCCTACCGCGAGGAGCGCTAGTGTCTCAACAAAGTAATGATATTATTTGGTATGACACTACCGAAAGGTTGCTTGAGTCACTGCACCGTGAGCACTACCATTTCGCCCTTGTCGCAGGCGAAAAGCCTAGCATTTTGGAGCGGCAGCGTCTGCCCATGCGAAATCAGCAAAAATTGTTTGAGGAGTAATGATGGATCGTAGAGCCTTTTTTCAAGCGGGAGCCACCCTCTCGACAGCGCTGATCGCCCAAGGATGCAACAGCAGCGGTCGTCAGGCGATTGATGAACGCAAACAGCACGAGCTCAAACAGGCTGCCACCCAAGGAGTCAATATCAACCGCAACCAAAAGGTGACGCTCAAGCTCGCCACCAGTTGGCCTGCCGGTTTTCTGATTATGGGCACAGGCGTCGAGCGCTTCGTCCAAATGGTCTCGCGTGCCAGCGGCGGAACGCTGGAGATTAAACTCTTTCCTAAAGATACGCTCATCCCCGCTCTGGCCGTCTTTGACGCCGCGTCAAGCGGACAAATCGACTGTTTTCATTCGGGTCCTTACTATTGGAAAGGCAAGAACAGCGCCTTTTCACTGTTTAGCGGTATCCCTTTTGGCTTTACCGCTGAAGAGATCAATTCATGGATCTTCTTTGGTGGAGGGCTGGAGTTGTGGCGCGAACTCTATGCACAGCACAACCTCTACCCCTTTGTTGGAGGCAATACCAACATCCAGATGGGCGGTTGGTTTCGCAAACCGATCCATTCACTCGATGATCTGCGGGGGTTGAAAATGCGCATCCCCGGTCTTGGCGGAGAACTTTTTTCGGAGCTTGGCGTCAATCCCGTTTTGCTGAGCGCCGGAGAGATCTACACCTCGCTTGAGCGCGGCGTGATCGATGCAACAGAGTGGGTCGGCCCCTTTCTTGATCTGAAAATGGGCTTTTACAAAGTGGCGCCTTACTACTACGCGGGGTGGCATGAGCCCGGAAGTATCCTCGAGCTGACCTTTAACAAACGCACGTGGGAGAAGCTCTCAGATGAGCATCAAGCCATCATCGAGATGGCGGCCAATGATCTTAACGCAACTATGACGACTGAGTTTCACGCCCGCGATATCACAGCCCTGAAAGAGCTTAAAAATCTTGGTGTGCAGATTGCCTCCTATCCAAGCGATGTGATTGAAGCGGGCAAAAAGGCGCTATCCGTTGTGCTGCGGCGCTTGGGAGATCAAAATGCAGATTTCGCCCGCATCCGCGATCATGCGCAGCACTATCTGGACGATTCCAAAGCTTGGAGCGAAGTTAGCCTTAAAAACTTTCTAAACATTCGATAATTTCAAGTCAAATTCGTTATCGTGTGTAAAATTTAGGAGGTTTACATGCGTTCTCTTTTTACTCTTTTATTGGTATTACTGGTTTCGCTTCACGCGGATGACTACGACATTCCCGCACCACCTGAGGGCACGCTTAAATACAGTGTCACCGTGACCAAGTTCGACAACGAAGCGGGCTGGAGCGGCAAGTGGAGCATTGGCGATGGGATGGCCACCATCATGACTGATATGCTCAATCAATCAGGCTGGTTTATCACACTCGGTGATGATGAGATGCGCAAAGCGGCGATGCAAGAGCAGGACTTCAACGCCGCAGGGCGCACCGCAGGAGGCAAGAAAACAGCCAAAATGGGGCGTATGACTCCAGCGCAACTGCTGCTGCGCGGCTCTATCACCCATGTGCAGGAGACCGGCAGTAAAGAGGGCGGGCTCAACTTTATGGGTGTTTCCGTCGGCGGCGATACCGGCTCGGCGGAGATCAATTTCACCATCTACATGATCGACAGTCAGACCGGTCAGGTCGTCGCTTCTAAAAGCGTGATCGGAGAGTCGGGCAAACGCGGCTTCCGACTAGGCTATCACGGCTCCAAACTGGGCGGTCTCACAGGCGGTTTTGGGGGCGAAGATGCCGACAACGTAGGACAGGCCGCGCAAGACGCGGTAGGCAAAGCTCTGACCTTTATGATCAGCCAGCTTGACCGTATCGCTTGGGAAGGCTCGGTGATGATGGTCAAAGGTAAAAGTGTCATCATCAACAGAGGCGAGCGCGAAGGGGTCAAAGTGGGCACCACCTTCAATGTGGGTAACGTCGAAGAGTTAGTCGATCCCGACACCGGCGAAGTACTCGATGTAGACATGAGCGTTGTGGGCAGCGTGAAGGTGAGCAGTGTCAAAGAGAAGATCGCCTACGCCGACATCATTACCGGCGGCAACGCAATTGCCAAAGGGATGAGCGTACTGCCGCTCAAGTAGGCTCACGCCTACTTGGAGATGATCAGCGTATTGGCTTTTTGCAGATTCTCAAGCCGCGCTTTGTTATACGCTCTGATCTGCACCATGACATCTTCAGCTGCCTCTTGGGTTAGCGAGAAGGTGTCATAACTTCCTCTCTCATTTTTCACCAACATTTGGCGCAGTTTCTGTTTGGCATCGTTTGGATTGACGCACGATCCGCTCTCGATTTTTGAAACATTTTCCATAGCGACACTGGCAAAGCCTCGATCACCGTTGCACTGCATCGTCTCAAAGACCACCGTAAATTCCGAAGCTGCGACCAGTAGCGCCGAAGCGGCCAGCAGGATTAAAGTCCTCATTAATTCAACTCCTTATGTGATATCGTGTGATTATAGCCTAGTTTGGCGCAGTTCCCGGCGCAACATCGCCCCTTCGGGAATCAAGCCGTGCAAGAGCTCATAAAAGGCGCGTGAATGGTTCATGTGGCGTAGGTGGCAGAGCTCATGTGCGATGACGTAGCGGCGCAGCTCGGGGCGCAGCTTGAGCAGGTGGGTGTTGAGGGTAATGCGCCCTTTGGTGTTGCAGTTGCCCCACTGGCGCTTGAGCCGGCGCAACCTCAGTTCACTTGGATAAAGCCCCGTCGCTTGACTGAGCGCTTCGAGTTCCACAGGCAGCAGGGCTCTGGCGCGTTCGAGATAGAAGCGCTCAATCATCGCCTCACGTTCAAGCGACTTTGGGGCGTTTTGAAGTTCAGGGATCGCTTCGAGCGAGAGGGTGCGGCCATCCAGCCACAGCACCGAAGGGTCGCTTGGCGCTGCGGGCGTCATGGCCGCTTTTTTCTTGCGAATCCATGCCATTTTTTCCTGGATCAGCCTTTGCGCCTGCTCAAAGCCCAGCGGGGTGCTCAGCCGTACAAGCCCGTCGCTGCCGATGCGCAGATAGCTGTTGCGGTTGCGCCGGTTGATCGTCACCTCGACCGTGACCTCCTCATACTCAAAGCGCTTCAAGCCGCTCCTTGATGATACGGTAGTGCTCCAGCTTCTGTGCAAAACTCATGGCCGCATTGGCGGCGGAGCTGGAGGGGAGCTTGTGGCTACTTACATGTAAAGCGCTAAAGTGCCGCGTCCATGCGTTGTAAGCGCTTGTACCATTGCAAAAAACCTCTTCGATCCCCTCATAGCGCCGCAGCAGTACGTCGATGGGGTTGGGCGCGGCGTGGGTGAGGTTGGCGTCGCTGGAGTTGCCCTCTTTGCGGCGTACGATGCCAAAAACATCCCATAATGCGATACGGCGACGGTGCAAAAAATCGCGCTTTTGCTCAACGCTCTCAAGCCGCTCTTCAAAAAGTGCCTCCATCAGCTTCCAGAAGTGGTTGCGCGGATGGCCGTAGTAAAACCCCGTCTCAAAAGAGGCGATACTGGGAAAAGAGCCTAGAATCAGCACTTTGGAAGCCTCATCAATGATCGGATCAAAGGGGTGCTCGATCATTACATGTACGCAATCGGATCGATGGTTTTGGCCCGCTCAAAACCTCTTAGACGCAAGCGGCAACTGTCACAAACGCCGCAGGCACGCTCTTCGTTTTGATAGCAGCTCCAGGTCAGATGCAGCGGTACGTCGTATTCGATGGCCTTCAAGACGATCTGCTCTTTGCTCAGATGCACCAAAGGGGTCTCGATGCGCAGCCGCGTTTGCTCTTTGGTGCCGAGGTTGATGGCGCGCTCCATCGCTTCGATGTAGGCTTCGCGGCAATCGGGATAGCCGCTGCTGTCCTCCTCCACCACGCCGATCGCGATCGCTTCGGCCCCCTCTTTTTCGGCAATGGCCGTTGCAATGGAGAGAAAAATGCCGTTACGAAAGGGCACGTAGGTGATCGGAACCCCCGGCTCTATCCCCTGCGTGGGCACCTCGATGGAGCGGTCGGTAAGCGCTGAAGCACCGATTTGGGTGAAAAAGGGCAGATCAATCTCATAGCGCGACGCGACCTCTAGCGTACCGCAGAGGGCGCGAAAACACTCCAGCTCTTTATGCTGCGTGCGCTGGCCGTAGTTGAAATGCACCGCGACAATCGCATACCCCTTTTGGCGCATCATGTAGGCCGCAAGGGTCGAATCCATCCCGCCGCTCATGATGCAAAGCGCTTTTTGTGCCATGATCTACCTTCGCTTTTTTTGCCGAAAGTCTAGTACATGTAAGCTGACATGACCCTCTTTGGCTACAATGACGCCATGAAAAAACTACGACCGATCCTCATCACCCTCATCATCGGCGCTCTGCTTTATGCTCTTGGACGCTTCGGTATCGTTTATTATGACAGCACCCTCTTTTTGGAGCGTGCCCCCTACATGCAGATGCAGACCGCTACAAGCGTCCTCTTTAAGTGGCAAAGCCCCGAAGCGGAGATCGGCTGCGTACGGCTTGAATCGCGCGAAGTGTGCGACAGTGCACCGACACGCTATCACCGCGTCGCTATCGATGGGCTCACTCCCGCCACGCGTTACATGTACACCGTCCACTCTCCATCAATGGGCATCGATAATGAAGAGCGCTTTTTTGAAACCTTACATGTAAGCCCGCAGGAGGTGCAGCGCATCTGGGCGATCGGCGATTCGGGCAAGGCGGGTAAGGATCAGGAGGCGGTTTACGGGCAGATGATGCGCTTTTTAGGCGATCAAAAGCTCGATCTATGGCTCTTGCTGGGTGATAATGCCTACAGCAGCGGCACCCAAAAGCAGTTTAACAAAGCCCTCTTTACCCCCTACGCTCCGACACTAAAGACCCACACTCCATGGGCGGTCAACGGCAACCACGACGCCAGACGCTGGGCTTTTGATGATATTTTTGAGATGCCCACAGAGGCCGAAGCGGGGGGTGCGCCCTCGAAGAGCGAGAAGTTTTACGCCCTTGAGAGCGGAAACGTCCACATCGTGATGCTCGATTCGCACGAAGGGGATATGAGCGCGGATGGAAAGATGGCACGCTGGCTGCATGAGGATCTCTCCAAAGTAAACAAGCCTTGGATCATCGCCGTGCTGCACCATCCCCCCTACTCCAAGGGCAGTCATGACTCCGATAGCCGGTATGACAGCTGGTTTCGTATGGTCAACGCCCGCGAACACATTATGCCCATCCTTGAGCGCTACGGGGTCGATCTGGTGCTCTCGGGCCACTCGCACGGCTACGAGCGCTCCCGCCTCATTGCCGGTCATTACGAGACCTCTGATCGGTTTGACCCTAAAGTGCATCACCGTTCCGACGAGACGCACCACTTTGTCAAAAGCAGCGTCAAAGCACCCCAGGACGGCACGATCTACAACATCGTCGGCTCCTCTTCCAAAACGGGCAAAAACCCCTACAACCACCCCGTCATGCAGACAAGCTTCGGACGGCTGGGTTCACTGCTGCTGGAGGTGACGCCGACACGACTTGAAGGCTACTTTATCGACCACAACGGCACGATTGCCGATCACTACAGCATCACTAAGGAGGTAAAAGAGTGACAATCGATTTTCATAACGAAACGGAGTCACACTATTCGTTAGGGCTGCTTGAACGCCTTAGCAGCGATCTGACTCCCCGCAGCGTCGAACTGGTGCTTACATGTAACGACGCTATTGCGCAGCTCAACCGCTCTTTTCGCGGTATCGACGCCCCCACCGACGTGCTTAGTTTTCCCAGTGCCGACAAGGGCAGAAGGCGTCCGCTGGGCAGCATCGTCATCAGCGACGACTATGTACGCAAGGCGGCGCTGGAGCATGGCCATAGCCCACAAGAGGAGTTCGCCCTGCTCTACATCCACGGCCTGCTGCATCTACTGGGCTATGATCATGAGTGCGACAACGGCGAGATGCGCCAAAAAGAGGAGGCGCTGATCCGAAAATACGCCCTGCCTCAAAGCCTAATTGTGCGTACGATGGAGGCTTGAATGGATATTATCATTTTTATCGCCGCAATGGCATCGCTCATCTACGGTGCCGACTTCGTGATCGACGAATCCGAACGCATCGCCCTGCATTTCGATATTCCGCACTTCGTGATCGGCGCAACGCTGGTGGCTTTTGGCACTTCGCTGCCGGAGATGGCCGCTTCGGTGATTGCAAGCGCGCAAGGAAAAAGCGAGATGGCCCTCGCCAATGTCGTAGGCAGCAACTTTATGAATATCGCGCTCATTTTGGGTATCGTTTTTTTGTTCTCGCGCCGGCTTGAACCGGAGCGTGATCTCTTTGCTAATGACAGTGCTTGGGTTTTGATTCCGCCTCTACTTTTTGGCCTCATGATCTTCGATGGGCGCATTGGACGCTTTGACGCGCTGCTGCTGCTGTCGATGATGGCGGCGTACCTCTTTTTTCTCTTTGGCGGCTCAAAAAGCGTGATCGAATATGACGAAGTGATGCAAAGAGCGCGCTTTAACTGGCTCAAAAGCGTTGTACTACTCCTTGCAGGCTTCGCATTGACCATTGGGGGTGCGCATTTTGTCGTTGAGAGCGGATCAAATATCGCCCGATTGTTCGGGGTGAGCGAGTGGATGATCGGCATCGTTTTGATCGCTTTTGGCACCTCGCTGCCGGAGCTGGTTGTCTCCGTTGCCGCCATCCGTAAAGGTAACGCCGATATGAGTATCGGCAACATTATCGGCTCTAATGTCGCCAACCTCTCCATGGTGCTTGGCAGTGCGGCGCTCGTGGCGCCTCTACATGTAAACCTTGTTTCAAGCGCCTTCGATCTCGCACTGATGGGTGCTGCCGCGCTCTGTTTGACTCTGATTTTAGCCAACCGACTCTATCATCGCGCGGGCGGCGTTTTGCTGCTCATACTGCTGGGGCTGCTCATCCAAAACAGCCTTGCTACTCTTTGATATAACCGTATTCGAGCAGTTTGTCAAAGATCCTTGAGGTGATTCCTCCGGCAGCCGCTCCACCGTGTCCACCGTGTTCGATCAGAACGGTTACGATAAATTGAGGATTTTCATAGGGTCCATAGGTGGAGAGCCACGCATGGGAGCGTTGATAGTAGGTCATCTCATGCTCTTTAAGCCGCTGTTTCGTCTCTTGCGAGATTCCTACTACCTGTGCCGTACCGGTCTTTCCGGCGAGCTTTATTTTGGCGTCGATGTATCTGGTGGCCGTACCCGAGGGGTGGTTACACACCTCATACATCGCTTTGCGGATGCGCGGCAGTTCGGCCTTTTCTTGTACAGTCAGTACCTCTTTAGACTCGGTCGCAATTGTCTCGCCGTTCATTGCGTAGCCCACCTTAGGAGTGAGTAACACCCCTGTTGCCATGAGGGCAGTGAATTGGGTTATTTGTATGGGCGTGACAAGAAAAGAGCCCTGACCGATAGAGGTATTGAGCGTCTCGCCGATATACCAAGGCTGTTTGTAGCGCTTGCGCTTCCATTCGCGGCTGGGGACCGTGCCGATGAACTCGTTGGGGACGTCGATATTCGTTTTCTGACCCAAGCCATAGCGCTGCAGATGCGCACTCATCACGTCAATTCCGATTTTAATGCTCCCTTTGTAGAAGTAGTCATCACAACTCTCTCTGATCGCTTTATTCAGATCGGTTGTGCCATGCCCCGTATTTTTCCAGCAGCGGAAATTTCGATTGCCAAGCTCCATTGAACCACTACAGAAAAACTGGCTCCAGGGTTTGAGTTCGGTAGTGATATAGATGAGCCCTAGTCCGGTTTTGATGACTGAGCCGGGAGGATAGAGGCCATTAGTGATTTTGTTGGTAAAAGGGGTGTCGATGTCGTTAATCAGCGTCCGCCACGCCTCTTGATTGATGCCTGTGGCAAAGGCGTTGAGATCATATTCCGGGTAACTGCCGGCGGCGACAATGCGCCCTTGTGTATCCATCACCACGACCGCGCCGGCTTGATTCTGCATCATTGAGGCGATATCTTGCTGCAAACGCATATCAAGACTAAGCGTCAAATTGCGGTTCTCTTGAGGTGCCGTGGTGCTGATCTGCTCAATCTCTTCGTTGTAGGCACTCACCTTGACAACCCGCTCTCCGGGCTCACCTTCTAAAAATTGGTTGTACGATTTTTCGATACCGCTTTTGCCCACGAAGCCGATCTGTTTGAGCAAAGGATCTTCTTGCACCTCTTTAAGAGTCGCACGCGAAACATAGCCGATCATGTGCGCAGCACTTTTGCCGTAAGGATAGTAGCGCTGCGACGCAGGCAAAATCTTAATGTGTTCATGCAGGTTGATATAGGCAAAAAGAGGCATGATCTCTTCATGCGAAATAAAATCGGCTACGCTAATGGGATAGTGGTTGTAGTCGGAATCTTTTTTGACGTAGCGCTCAAACATTTTTTGGGCATCAAGTGAAGGCAGATAGCCCACAAGAGTCTCCAACTCGGAGCGCAAAAACTCTTTTTGACGGCTCAAATGGGGTGAAAGGACGATTTTAAAGCCGAGTTTATTGATGGCTACAGGCGTGTGGTTTCGATCAAAAATATTGCCACGTATCGGCAAAATCAGATCAGTCTTGATCGTATTTCTCTCAGAGAGTGCGTCGTAATAGCTGTTGGACTGCACCGCCAAATAAAAGACGCGCACCAGCAGCGCAAGCCAAATTAGTCCAAACAATGCGACTAAAAGACGAATTCTCATATCAGTGCGGCTAAAGCGAATTCTATAAGGACGTAATAGGCAAGACGCCAATCGACTGAGGGCATCTCAAAGACGAAAATCTGCGATAGCAGCAGCATGAGCAGCGCGTAACCGACATAGGCCAGAGCGATCTGTATCAGCAAACGGCAGGGTTCACAGTCAATATATTGCTTTAAAAGCGGTACAACAAAGCGCTCCAGCAGTACGAAACAAAGCAGTGAAGAGGCAAACAGATACCCCTTTTCTGCCTCAAAAACGATCAGCATGGCAGCAATGAGCACGATATCAATCAACCGTTTTTGGGCGACGGCGCGCACGTATAAGAGAAACAAAATGCCAAATAACGGTGGTATGAGCAGATAGATGCTGCTAAGCGACGCGTACACCACAAAAAGCGGCAACGCCCAAAGCGGAATCAGACGCTTTTGATCAGCGCGATTTCGTTGCATACCGGAAAGTGCTTGCATTTGATACAATCCGCCCATATTTTGTGTTCCGGGATCGACTCTTTGGGGATCTCATGAAAACCAAGCTGCTCAAAAAAGTGTTGCCTATAGGTGAGCGTGAGCACCTCTTTAAGCCCCAGTCTGGCCGCCTCTTCAAGCGCGTGCGTTACCAACTCCGAACCGATACCCCTGCCGCGTAGACGCTCTATCACTACCAAAGAGCGAATCTCCGCCAACTTGGGGGTGTGTACATGTAAGGCAGTAAAGCCGACCAGCGTATCGCCTTCAAAAGCCAGCGTGTAGGAGCGGATATTGGTGGCCAGTTCATCGTCGCTGCGCATTAGGATCATTCCGCTGTGTACTTCAGGCATCACCAACGCCTGCATCGCTTTAATATCAGATAAAAAGGCCTTGCGGTAGGTGATCTCACTCATGGTTTTCCTTTGGAAAGAGGGTGTGATAGACATGTTGCGTCAGCGTCTCGATACCACGCTTGCTAAGGTTTGAGATTAACAATGCTTGGGGATGGGCTTTGCGAAGCAAGGAGAGCTCTTTTTGAGTGAGCTTGTCAATTTTTGTAAAGACCACTATCGTCTCTTGTGCGGGCGTTTGGATAGCGGCCAAAAAGTCGCGTACGGAGTGGTCGATCTCGAGATCCGGATGGCGCGCGTCGATCAGATGCACAAAGAGTCTGATCTGCTTACGCTGTTCGATAAAGGCGGTGAGGTTTTTGTTCCAATCCGATTTGATCGATTTTGAGACTTTGGCATATCCAAAACCGGGCAGATCCACAAAGCGGGCCTGACGCTTCTGCGCGTTTTCCCGATCCAAAAAGGTGACGCCGTAGTAGTTGATGAGCTGGGTTTTACCGGGTGTCGCTGAGACTTTGGCCAGACTTTTGCGTTTGGTGAGGGTGTTGAGCAGTGAGCTTTTTCCGGTATTGGAGCGTGCCAAAAAAGCGACTTCATCACACTGTTCACTGTGGGGAACCTTGGTAATATCGGGCGCAGAAAGCTCGAACACGGCGTCGATAATCTCAATCAAGGCGCTCCTCCAGCTCAAAAGTCATAATAACAGGCCGCTTGGCCTTACCAACGGCCATGGCACTGCCTTTGGAGAGATTCACAAAGACCTCTTCGCCGATGATCCGTTTTTTCTGATCAAGTTGCAGTAGCTCAACATCGCCGTTAAAGCGGTATGCCTGCTCCGAGGGGATAAAGTGAGCGTGCTGAGCTGTACCGCTATACGTCCCATTGGCCTCAGCGGTGATATGAAACGAGACGTTTCCATCCGCCCAATACTCAATGGGTTGACGCTTTTCATCGAGGCGAATACGTACCTCTGAGGCATTGATTTCATCGCTACCTCTGCTGATTTGAACATTTCCCGAAAAGAGCGTAATACCGGTCGTTTCATCAGCTTGAAACTGCTCAGCCACCACCTTAAGCGCCTCCGCATAAAGTAAATTTGCAAGCACCATCATGGTCATCCAAACTCTCACGGTAACTCCTGTAGGTAATGGGCCTTGATTGAAGAGGCGCTCATAAAGCGCTCTTTGGTATTGAGGTAGAGACGCTCTCCCTCTATCACGTTCTCTTGCATATTCACCCTAAACGCTCCTACGGTTTGTACCAAACTTCGGTTGATATCATAGCTTGCCTCTTCTGAGTGAAACGCCATACCGTCAGCACGTGCATACGCCACCCCTCCCTCGAGCCACACGACGTCGTTTGCATAGCGTCCGTAGCGAGATCGTAGCTCTTGCTCCAAACCACCCGAACGATCGGCAACATGAAGATCCTGAATCTCGTAGTGATCCTCAAAACGCTCTGCGGCGCTGCCTTGAAGCATACGCACCAAACGCTCAAACCCGAGCTCATAGAGCGTAAACTCTTTAAGGCTAAGCTGCGCAACCTCGATCGGTGCTCCCGCCATCTGTTGCGTGGGCTTGAAAAAGAGGTAGACACCGATGAGCAGCCCCAAAAGGAGGGTTAAAAAAAGGTTGATGTTCACGCGTGCGACGTCCAAAGGGCCATAAAGGCCGCCTCTTCACCGTTATGTGCGATCAGCATCTCGATCATCTCGCGTACGGCGCCGCGTCCGCCGCCGTGTTGCAGGCATGTATGCTCAAGCGCTTGCATCTGCCGCGCCGCATCAGAAGGGATGAAAGCGTGTCCCACAAAGCGCAACATCTCATAATCATTCAGATCGTCGCCGATAGCGGCAACTTCTTCGGGCTGCAAACCATGACGGTCGCAGTGCTCACGCAGCAGCGCCGCTTTGTCTTTGACCCCTTGAAAGAGCAAAGTGATCCCCAGCTCCGCCGCGCGGCGGCTCACCAGTTCAGAGCGACGCCCCGTAATGATCATCGCCTCATGCCCCAGCATCAGCCAGCTTCGAATCGCCAATCCGTCTTTAACGTCAAAGCTTTTGGTTTCGTTGCCGTCGTTGCCGTAGATGATCCGTCCATCGGTCATACAGCCGTCTACGTCGAGCACCAGCATCTTGATCACAAGATCCCCTTGGTACTGGGAATACCGGAGCGCTCATTGGGTGAGAGCGCACGACGCAGCGCTACCGCAAAGGCTTTAAACGAGGCTTCGACGATATGATGTTTATTTTTGCCGCGCTGCATGACGATATGGGCGCTGATGCCCGCATTTTGTACCAAGGCTTTGAAAAACTCCTCGGCCAGTTCCGTATCAAAACGTCCCACTTTTCCCTCAACCGCCACTTCGTAGTGCAAGTAAGGACGGTTGCTCAGATCCAAATCGCACGCTACCGCCGCCTCGTCCATCACGATCACGGCATTGCCGAAGCGCTCTACCTTTTCAATCGGGTAGATGCTTTGGCGCAGCAGTTGGCCGATCACGATACCTACATCCTCGACACTGTGGTGATCATCAATGTGGGTATCACCCTTACATGTAACGTTCAGATCGATCTGCGCGTGTTTACTAAAGCTCTCCAGCATATGATCGAAAAAACCGACGCCGGTTGCAATACTGCTCTTGCCACTGCCGTAAAGCCCCAGCTCTACGACGATAGCGGTCTCTTTAGTGGTGCGCTCTAATCTCTTCATCTTCTACTCCATAACGATAAATGCGTGTTGCAAGCCGTTGTTTGCAATAAAGTCGCGGGCTTCCGCATCACTTTTGAATCCTGTCACGTAGACGCGGAAAATTCGCCCTTTTTCATATTGCGAATCTTTGATAACCGCGCTGTAGCCCTGCATATTGTGGTACTTTTCGCGTGTCGCCATCGCCCCTTCGATCCGTACAAAAGCGCCCACTTGGACCGAAAAGATACCTGAAACCTGCTCTTTTGGCCCTTGCTTGAGGGTTTCGATCGGCGAGATGCTGCGGCTGCCTTTGGCTTCGAAACCGAGCACTTCCAGTCTGACCGGAGCGGTTCCGGTGCGGATCATATCGAGCTCACTTGCCCCTTTTTTGGAGAGGTCGATAATGCGGCTATCGACGAAGGGGCCGCGGTCGTTGATGCGTACGATAATACTGCGGCCATTCTCTTTATGCGTTACCCGCACCACGGTGTTCATCGGTAGCGTCTTGTGCGCAGCGGTCATCGCGTGCATGTCATAGGTCTCTCCATTGGAGGTCTTTTTGCCGTGAAAATCGGGGCCGTACCAGCTCGCCCTGCCGTGAAACTCCTCTCCGACATGCACGATAGTAGGGTAGTAGCGCTTGCCGTGAACGGTGTAAGGCCGCATAGTAGGATGAAGGCGATCCTTATCCGAAGGAGTAGGCGCAGCACCGTCTAAAGTGGGTTGGGCCGTAACTTTACCCTGATTCAAATAGCCCTCTTGCGTTCGCGTGCTGCATCCGGCAAAAAGCAGCAGCGTTATCAATACGATACTAGTCGTATACATGTAAGCGGTCTCCGATCCGAATCAACGAATCTTTGAGATTGTTCATCGCTTTAAGTTTGGCGATAGTCAGATCAAAATGCTTGGCGATTGACGCCAAGGTGTCTCCGGCGCGTACGATATATTTCGATTCGCGCTCCTGCGCAGGTTTATCCACCGGTATAATCAAACGCTGCCCCAAGGACAAAATAGTGCCGGAGAGATGGTTGAAATCAACGATCTTCCGATAATCGATCTTGTATTGACGCCCGATTTTAGCGAGGGTCTCTCCCTTTTTGACGGTGTGGACCATATAGACATCGCGCAACGGCTCACTCTTGTAGTCACGCTTGAAATCGGCCAGTTTGGCATAGGGAATATAGATAGTGTACCCCTTCTCCTCCGGCGGTACAAAATCATATTTAAGGTGACGGTTGTAACGTTCGAGCTCCTTGATCGGTAGCCGGAGCACCTTGGCAACGCGGCTTAAGCGTTCGCCACCGGCTATTTCGACCGGAGCGATGGAGAAGGCGCTCGCACGATTGAGCAAAAAGTCGTATTCGTGGGCGATCAGATAATTTTCGTCATTGCCGATCAGTGCCAATGCGAGAATTTTGCGGATGTACAGTCGGGTCTCTTTGGGAAGATAGCGCTTTTGGCTGTCCACCAGAACCGACAGATCGTCACTTTGGGCCAGCTCGATGGCGCGTCTGAGCCGTCCCTCGCCGCAGTTGTACGCCAGCGCGGCAAGATACCATTTGCCGAATTTCGCGTGCAGAGCTTCAAGGTAGCGTACCGCAGCCTCAGTCGATTTGACCAGATCGCGTCGCTCATCGACGTAATTGTCAATACGTAGTCCGTTGTACTGAGCCGTTTCAGAGATGAACTGCCATAATCCCGAAGCCCTTTTATCCGAAAAGGCTTTCAGTGAAAAGTTCGATTCCGCCATGGCCAAAAAAATAAATTCGGCAGGCAACGCGGATCTAGAGAGCACCTCTTTGATCATGGGAATGTAGATGTAAGCGTCATCCATCGCTTTAAAGAAGTGCTCGTGCGCATAGGTGCTTTTGTAGTGCGCGATGGTTTGTCGTAGCACCCTATCGGCCAAAAACTCCGGCGATATATCAAAACTCTTGAGGACGACACTCTCGCGTCGGTTGTTATTCTCAAAGGTTAAAACGGCGTGCGCACCGCACATCAAAAGCAGCAAGAGAAGAACTATGCGCATGTAACTCCCTTGGTGATCGCTTTCTTGAAGGGCTCTATTTTATCGAAAAACAGCTTTATATCCTGAAGAGTTTTTGGGCATTGGCTGTTGTCGTCGCTTCGATCTCGCCGGGTTCGCACTCAAGCAGTTCGGCCATCTTTTGTGCCACAAGCGTACAATAGGCGGGTTCATTACGCTCGCCTCGGTGCGGATGCGGGGTGAGATAAGGGCCGTCGGTTTCGATGAGGAGCCGATCTTTGGGGATCTTTGGCAGCACCTCCAGCAACTTTCTGGCATTTTTAAAGGTCACCACCCCGCCGATGCCGAAATAAAAACCCGACTTCGCCAGCATCAGCAACTCCGCATCGGCGTTGTAGCAGTGCAGCACGCCGCCGACCGCTTCGGCCCCCTCCTCTAGCAAAATGGTTTTGGCATCATGGCTGGCATCGCGGATATGCACGATCAGCGGCTTTTGATAAGCGATGGCCGTGCGGATTTGGGCACGAAACACCGCGTGCTGGCGCGCCTTCTCCTCTTGCTTTTGGGCGTCGCTCCCCTCTAGGCGGTAGTAGTCCAGACCGCACTCTCCGATGGCGACGCATTTGGGATGACGGATGAGCGGCTCAAACGAAAACGACGCGAACGCCTCCATATCGTAAGGATGTACCCCCAGAGCAAAATAGAGTCCCTCGTGCGCTTCGCAGAGCGCTACTGCGCGTTCAAGCGTTTTGGGATCGGCTCCGGGCAGCACAAACTGCGTCACCCCGACTGCGCGGGCACGTGCCAAAACAGCTTCGAAATCTTCCACATAACGCTCGTCTTCAAGGTGGATATGGGTATCAATGATCATGCTACTCCTTGGCACTGCGCAGCAGATCTTTGGCAAAAAGCCGCGCTTCTTTGGTGACGGTGTCGCCACTGATCATTCGGGCGATCTCTTCGATCCGTCCGGCTTCGTCAAGCATCCGTACCCTGCTTTCATCCTCTCTGGTAATCAAAAAATGTTGGGTTCCCATTGAAGTGAGTTGCGGCTGATGAGAGATGACGAAAATCTGATAAATGCGGCTGAGCGACCTAAGCACCCTTGCGACGCTCATCGACTCTTCACCACTCAAATTGGCATCGATCTCATCAAGCAACAATACCCCCTCATCGTGCTCGATCCCCTCCGCCCAGATGGCCAACACTGCTAAGCGCATTCGGTTGTACTCCCCAGCGCTAAGCGAGGAAAGCTGCGTCTGCTCTATCTTCAGCTCCAACAGATCCTGACCCAGCGCATCGACCGCAACTTTCGCCAAAGAGAGGGTTGCGCTACGCAGATAGAGTGCACGCAGATAAAAGCCCAAACGCGCTTCAAACGCCGAGAGCGCTTTTTCGCGCCCCGCGCTTACCGTATCGGCAAGCTGCTCAAGGCGTACATGTAATGCCTGATACTCCGATTTAAGGTGATCTTTGGTCGATTCAATCCGGGCGTAGCGTTCGAGTTCCAAGCGCTTACGCTCTCTGTAAGCAATGGCTTCTTCGATGGAGCCATAACGGCGCTTGAGCTCGGCGAGCGCTTCAAGGCGGTCTAAAATGGACTCGACATCCATCTCTTCAAGCTCCTGCATGCGCGCGGCTCCATTGTCAAGATGGCTGCGCAGCGTGTTCATCGCATCATCAAAAAAACCGCTGTCGATCTCCAGTAGATCCAATACGGTTCCAACGCTGGATTCAAGCTCGAAAATGCGTTCGGCATTTGCAATCGCACTCAGGATCTTTTCGCGTCTGGAGAGGGCTTTTTTAACCTCCATCAAATGCTCGTCTTCGCCTATTTTGGGTTTGAGCGCGTCGATTCGCTCAATCTCAAACACCGCGAACGCCTTGAGTTCACTCACGCGGCGTTCCTCCTCTTCGAGGGCTTCAAGCTCCTTTTTGGTTTTGGCGTAGGCACCAAAGGTCTCTGAAAGCGCTTGAGTGTGCCCCGCATGATCGCTATCGAGCGCTTGCGCAAACCGATCAAGCAGCAAAAGCAGACGTCCGCGCTCAAAATCGCTGTCGTCGCGCAAGGAGAGATGCTTCACATGCTCGGCGGCAATAGCCGCTACGGCACGTCTTGAAAAGCTTTGGCCGTTGATGAAATAGCGCACCTTCTCCTTTTTGAGATGGCGCAGAATATTGGGCGATTCGTTGATGATGCCGTGACGCTCCTCATCGAACCGCCACGACACCCCAAGCTCACACAGCGCAGCTCTGGGTTCCCCAAGCCCCAAAGAGGCCAAAATGGACTCCATCAGCACCGATTTTCCGCTACCACTAGGACCTGTAAAGACAATCAGCCCTTTTGAAAATTCGAGCTCCGCCTCTTTAAAACTCAGTAAATCTTTCAGATAGAAACGCTCCAGCACTACTCACCCCAACCGAGCTTGCCCTTCAGGACATCAAAGTAGTTAAAATCAGGTGTATGCACCAGTCTTGCTGACGTTTCGGCGAGCTTGATCAAGATGCGATCACCCTCGCCAAACTCATACAAATCCTGCCCGTCAACAATGACCAAAGCACTCTGTTCTGAAGTACTCACCTCGATCTCGAAGTGTCCCGGAAGTACCACGGGGCGTTGGGTGAGCGAATGGGGGCTGATGGGGGTAAGTGCAAAAACCTGAGTATGGGGAAAGAGCACCGGCCCGCCTGCGGAGAGGTTATAAGCGGTTGAACCCGTCGGGGTGGAGATGATGACGCCGTCGCCGAAATAGGTGTTAAATGCTTTGCCGTCTACCTTGGTCTGTAGGTGGATCATTTTAGCGATAGAGGGTCGAGTGAGGACAATGTCGTTAAAGGCAATCAGGCGGGTGGTCTTATCGCAACTCATAATCGACGCCTCAAGCATGGAGCGCTCTTCAATACGGTATTCGCCGTCAATAAGCTTTGGGATAAACGCTTCTAAGCCGGACAGATCCAAATCAGCCAAAAAACCGAGCTTTCCCGCATGTACACCTAGGACCGGCATCTTGTAGGCACACGAACGACGAACGGTTGAGATCAGGGTTCCGTCTCCGCCGATAGCCAGCAGCATGTCGCAGTTTTGGCAAAGAATATCAAATTTTTGCCCGAGTACTCCGATCATACCGCCGCTGATGTGGTCAATAAACACTTCAACACCATGTGTTTCAAACAGTGCTTTGACCTGATAGAACATATTTTTGAGTTCCGGCGTAGAGGGGCGTAAAACGACGCCGATTTTTTTAATATTGGTTAATTTCAAAGTATCAACCCCGCTCTTTGGTTTGGCGTCATTATAACCAACTTTATAGACACCCCCTTACATGTAAGGCACTTAGCAAAGCCCAAGCTCCCCTTGAGTATAATCGCGGAAACATTTTTTGTGAGGATTCACGATTGAGAAGTCACTACTGTACCGAACTGAGTGAGCGCCACATCGGCCAAGAGGTCATCTTGTGCGGGTGGGCCAACAGTCACCGCGATCACGGCGGTATTATATTTATAGACCTGCGCGACAAGTCGGGCTTGATCCAGCTGGTCAACGATCCGGCCGACAGCGTCCAGGCGCACAAGGTCGCCAACGACGTGCGCGACGAATTTGTCCTGATCGCCAAAGGCACCGTGCGCGCGCGCGGTGAGGGGCTCATCAATCCCCGTCTTAAAACCGGAGCCATCGAAGTGGTGGTACATGAGCTGATTATCGAAAACCGCTCCGAGCCGGTTCCCTTCGTGATCGGTGATAATAACGTCGGCGAAGAGACCCGCTTGCGCTATCGCTACTTGGATCTACGTAACCCCTCTTCTTATGAAACGTTTAAACTTCGATCCAAAGCCGCCATCGCTGCGCGTAACACACTCGATAATCTGGGCTTTTTGGAGGTTGAGACCCCTATTTTGACCAAGTCCACGCCCGAGGGTGCGCGCGACTACCTCGTTCCCAGTCGTGTACATGAAGGGGAGTTTTACGCCCTGCCCCAGTCTCCGCAGCTCTTCAAACAGCTCTTGATGGTGGGTGGATTTGACCGCTATTTCCAGATTGCCAAATGTTTCCGCGATGAAGATCTACGCGCCGACCGCCAGCCTGAATTTACCCAGATCGACGTAGAGATGAGCTTTTGTGATCAAGAGGATGTCATCGGTGTGGCCGAAGAGCTGATCAAAGGGATGTTCGCTGCCGCCGGACACGAGATCAACCCTCCCTTCAACCGTATCAAATACTCCGACGCGATGGAGTGGTACGGTTCAGACAAGCCCGATCTGCGCTATGAGCTGAAGATGGTGGACGTGATTGACATCTTCGCACGCTGCACCAACGAGATCTTTACCGCCATCGCCGCCAATCCCAAGATGAACCGTATCAAAGCACTGCGCGTGCCGGGGGCCGATCTAGTATTTTCTAAGCGTGAGATGAAGAGTTTTGAAGATTATGTGCGCAAATTCGGCGCCAAGGGTCTGGGCTATTTTCAGATGAAAGAGGATGGACTCAAAGGGCCGCTGGAGAAGTTCTTTAGCCCTGAAGATCTACAACTGCTCATCGAACGCACAGGGATGCAAGTCGGCGACGTCGTCTTTTTCGGTGCCGGAGACAAAAAGACGGTGTGGGATTATATGGGACGCTTCCGTATCTTTATCGCCGAACATGAAAAGATGAATCTGATCGACAAAGACCGCTTTGAGTTTGTATGGGTAGTAGACTTCCCGATGTTCGAGATCGAAGAGGGGCGCGTCAAAGCCCTGCACCACCCCTTCACCATGCCGCGTGATCTCAACCATGAGCATATCGAGGATATCGAGTCTATTGCCTACGACATCGTGCTTAACGGCACCGAACTTGGCGGCGGCTCGATCCGTATCCACAAAGAGGCGTTGCAAGAGCAGATCTTCAAACTCCTGGGTATCGAAGAGGATGAAGCGCGCGCGAAGTTCGGTTTCTTGCTCGATGCACTCAAATTCGGCGCACCGCCGCACGGCGGCTTTGCCATCGGTTTTGACCGCTTTATGATGCTGCTCTCCAAAAAAGAGTCGATCCGCGACGTTATTGCCTTTCCTAAAACCCAAAAAGCCTCATGTATCATGACCGACGCGCCTAGCCCTGTCGAGCTGACTCAATTACGTGAACTGCATATTCGTCTGCGCGAGCAAAAATCGGCGCAATGAAGCAGCTCTTTTTGATTATCGGTGCCCCGGGGTCGGGGAAAACCACCGATGCACAACTGATTGCACAGCGTCATAGCGAGCAGATGGCGCACTACTCAACGGGCGATCTACTGCGCGCCGAAGTCAGCAGCGGCAGCGCTTTGGGGGCGCGTATTGACAGCTTTATCAGCAAAGGCTTGATCGTGCCGATCGACATTGCCATCGATACCATCGTTAATGCCATCAAAAATGCTTCGAGTGAGGTGATTTTATTTGACGGCTATCCGCGCTCGATTGAGCAGATGGAGGCGCTTGATGGGCATCTACGCACGGACGCAGAGATCGTTTTGCGCGGCGTCATCGAGGTTGCCGTGAGCGAAGAGACGGCGTGCGAGCGGGTACTTGGACGCGCGCGGGGCTCTGATGACCGCCTTGAAGTCTTCAACAACCGTATGCGCATCTACACCGAACCGCTCGAAGCGATCAGAACCTTCTACACCCAAAAAGGGCTACTCCATACCGTCGATGCAGAGCGCTCTATCGAGCAGATCGTCGATGCAATGGAGCAGTTGATTCATACCATTTTAAAAACCAAGGAGTAACTATGAACATCATCTTGTTGGGCGCACCCGGCGCCGGCAAAGGGACACAGGCGCAATTTTTGACCAAGGCATTTGAGATCCCGCAAATCTCCACCGGCGACATGCTGCGCGCCGCGATCAAAGCGGGCAGTGAACTGGGCGTACTGGCCAAATCGTTTATGGATGAGGGAAAGCTGGTGACCGATGAGATCATCATCGGTCTGGTCAAAGAGCGCATCGCGCAGGAAGACTGCCGCAACGGCTTTTTGCTGGATGGCTTTCCACGCACCGTACCGCAAGCTGACGCACTCAAAGAGGCGGGTGTCTCTATCGATGCGGTGATTGAAATCGACGTTCCCGATGAGGTGATCGTCGAGCGTATGTCGGGGCGTCGCGTCCACCTTGCTTCGGGCCGCACCTATCATGTACGCTTCAACCCGCCCAAGGTCGAAGGGATCGACGATGAGACGGGCGAAGCACTGGTGCAGCGCGCCGACGATCAAGAGGCCATCGTTCTTGATCGCCTGCGGGTGTATCATGATCAGACGCAGCCGTTGGTTGATTACTACCACAACCTCTCGCAGAGCCTTGCCTCTTTGAAATACATTCGTATCGACGGCACGCAAAGCATCGATACCGTCGAAAAAGCGATCACCGAGCAGCTGCGCTAAGGAGCAAACACTTGGAGTCGCCACACTTTTACGCTGTCATTATCGGCTCTGAGATACTCAACGCCAGACGTGAGGACAAGCATTTCGCTTTTATCCGCGACGCACTTTTGCGCCGTGGCCACACCCTCTTCTTTACATGTACGATCAAAGATGACGAAGCGCTCATGACGACGCTCTATACGATGATCAAAAATGATCCCAAGGCCGTAATGTTTAGCTTTGGCGGCATCGGCTCCACCCCTGATGATCTCACCCGCGCCGTCGCTTCAAAAGTCTTTGGCGACGGAGTGCTCTATGCGCACCCAGCTTTTCGCGCATCCATTGTCGAGCGCTTCGCAGAAGCGGCCTTTCCGCATCGCGTCTTGATGGCCGATCTGCCCAAAGAGGCCGGCTTGCTGCATAATGTTGTGAATAATATGTCGGGGTTTTATCTGCAAGAGCGCTATTTTTTTATGCCCGGCTTTCCGCAGATGGCGCACCCGATGGTAGAAGAGGCGCTTGATCGCTTCTACCCGGTCGCATCCACGCCCACCTACCGCGCTACCTTGCTGGCCGATACCAGCGAAAACACCCTGATCGACGTAATGCGCTCGATTCCTCCGCATCTGGAGCTCTCATCGCTTCCCATTTTAAACCCGCAAAAACCACAAGTGGAGATCTCCGTCTCGGGAAGCGACGCCCAAGAGGTGGAAGCGGCGCTGGGGCTGTTTGAGGCAAAACTCAAAATGCTCCATATCCCCTACCGACGCTAAGCGCTTTCATAGCGCTCTAGCAACTGCATCATCGCGCTTTTACGCATTTTTCTGGCAAAATCAGCGGCGCTGAAGCCTTTGTGATCACGCGCCTGCGGATCGGCTCCGGCCTCTAGCAGTTGCCGCGCCATCTCGACTCTGGAGTAGCAAACGGCTGCCATAAGCGGGGTAAAACGGCTGCGCCGCATCGTTTTGTTGACATCGATGCCCGATGAGAGGAGTTGTCCAAAAAGTTTGGGGGCATTATAGGTGATCGCATAATCAAAAATACCCACCCCCTCTTCATCAAAATCATCCAGATTGGCACCGTTTTGGATCAACAGATCGATCACCTCTTCGTCACAATGCATCTTAAGCGCCAAAGCCAAAACAGACTCTTCATGCTCATTCGCGGCATTCACATCAGCACCTCCCTCAAGATAGCGCTTGATACCGATTCGATCGTTGTGCTCTAGCAACTTGAGCCACTCTTCCATTATTGTCTCGCCTTTTGACTGTTTGACTTAGTATAACAGCTTGGACTTCAAACACACCCCCTTACATGTAAGTGAACCGAGGCTTTAAGCGCACCGTATGTTAAAATTTCGCAAATCAATCAGAAGGACTATAATGGAAATGATCGAAACCGCCGAGGGGTTCAAACAAAAGGTAGCCTCCATCAAGAGTGCTCAGGGGTACAAAGATCCGCTCGCGTTTGGTATCTGCCGCATCGATTTGGGACAACTCAACAGCGACAAGGCGCTGCAGGCCACATTCCCGGTCGTCAACTGGAACGAAAACTTCGGAAGTGCCGCCATCTTCATTGCAGCCCTTCAAGAGCAAGGTGTCATGATCGACTTTAACGCCAACGAAGTGATCGCCCATGTGAATCTTGCCTTTTTGCAAAGCTGTCTCAATGCCTTTACTCCTTATGCCGATGAAGCGTACGGCGATGCGCACCGAAATATTCAAGTGGTTTCAACGCTCTATCGTCAAATCAAAGAAGAGGGGATGCGTGAGGGTGAGTTTCGCGTGGTCTTTATCTTTAATGATGCGCCGTGCCAGAGCGTCGAGGCGACCTATCTCAAGCTCTACGCCCTCTCGCTGGCCAAAGTAGCGCTGCGCAGCATCAATCTCAACGGTGCCTTCGGTGCTCTGCCCAACGTAGCATGGTCGGGCGGTAAGCCGATTGAGCTGGCGTGGCTGCGTGAATACGAGATCGATCTCAAGCTATCGGGCGAATACCCGCATATCGATTTTGTCGATAAATTCCCCCGTTTCTTGCAGCACATTATTCCTGCCGACAATACCCGCATCCTTGACGCTTCAAAGGTACGTTTCGGTGCCCAACTGCACGCAGGCACGACGGTTATGCCCGGAGCCAGCTACATTAACTTCAATGCAGGTACGACCGGCGTGAGTATGGTAGAGGGGCGCATCTCCAGCTCTGCCATCGTGGGCGACGGCTCGGATGTCGGCGGAGGCGCCTCGATTCTAGGCGTACTCAGCGGTACGGACGGTAATCCGATCAGCATCGGCAAAAACTGTCTGCTTGGGGCCAACTCGGTTTGCGGTATTCCGCTGGGCGATGGATGTATCATTGATGCTGGTGTGGCGATTTTGGCGGGAACCAAAGTGCGCATTGCGCCTGATCAGCTCGCCAAGATCGCTCTGGCCAATCCTGAAGCCTCTTTAAGCGGGGAGATCTTCAAGGGTGCGGCCCTTGCAGGACTCAACGGCCTACACTTCCGCCAAAGCTCTACCAACGGTGAAATCACGGCCGGTAGATCGACACGTGAAGTGAAGCTGAACGCCGAGCTTCACTAATCTTTTTTCCGTTTCTTTTTTGCCGAATCGGGCTATAATGGGCTTTCAAGGAGTCCATTATGACGATCTCATCCAATCTCTCTTCCATTCAAAACAGTCAATATGCGATGAACCAGAGTGCGCAGCGCGTCGCACAAGCCGGTCGTGACCCATCCCAAACCGATCTAAGCAAAGAGCTTACCGATCAGATGATGATCGAAAAAAGCGTTCAAAGCAACGCTTCTGTAATCAAAACGGCTGATGAGATGCTCGGCTCTCTGCTGGACACTAAGGCGTAAGCGTCACGATATTCATGCTTTCAAGGTGCAAAAGCAGTCTCCCATTTGGATTATAATCGCTTAAGTTGTTCCCTAACTGAAATGTTGAGATGATGCTTTTGCCGACAATATATCTCCCTTCAAGTGTATTTTTTCGTGTTTTAATCCCCCATGTATCATGAAAAACGATCACTTCATTATTGTACACCCCCAAATAGAGCATGACGTGACCGGGCTTGTACAAAAGTGTCTTAAAGGGGTGTGCCTCTTCGCGTATACGCCGTAACTTCTCCTCATCGGAAAGCCCCTTGAGTACGATGACCTTTCCAATACGCGATTGCTCCAAAGAGTTGCGCGGTAGCCATAGACCAAAAGCGGCAAAATAGTCGCGCAGCATCGAAGAGCAGTCCCGACGCCCCAGCAAGCCACCCCAGCCATACTGCTCTTGAAGCAACTGATTGCCTATCATGTTTAGATGTTTCGCATCCATAGGAAGCGGCTGTTGCGCGCCAATGGTAGAAGGGGCGACGGCAGGCACAAAACGGGCACTGCCGTCACTCTCTCTTTGGGCCGTCAAAAGCTCTATACGTCCGGGTTGTATTTCACGGTGGATCGGAAGCATCGTGCCGATGCTACTGTGCAACAGATAGCGTCCGCCGCTCGCCTCTTTGAGCGGATAATCCTCTTGTGTAATATACAATTGAGAGAGACCTTCCCAATACTTTTTCTGTGTCGGGCCTACCAAGGCGATATCGCTTACATGTAACCATCCTGAAGCGTAAGCGGTAAAGACGTAGATCCAATCTCCGTCTTGGCTGTAATGAGAGAGATAGAGAGGTTCATTGGCATGAACGCCGCTGTTTTGATTGTAGTCAAAAGGGAACCCCTCTCCCGCCTCTTTGGGATCGCGAAAGAGGGGATCGTGGGTAGGAAAATTCCTTAGATCCGATGAACGTACCGTCATGCCGTAAGCACGCAGTGTATCAAAAGCATCAAAGTCGGAGAGACGACGCATCTGTTCAAACCACTCCGGTCCTAAAGGTTGCAAGACAGGACCGTAGATGACCCCTTTTTGATAGCTTCGATAGGGCCACATAATGGCATCCAAGCCTTGCGGCGCTTGCGTGTACCGCCAAGGTTCGAACCACTTGAGCTTCAAGGTTGATGGGACCACACCCTCTTCTTTGTCAGATCGATACGCGGACGTATAGGCTTCAAAACTTTGCGGCAGACGAATCAAATCGTCAGGCACTTCTACCTTTTTGGCCGTGTAGGCACAACCACTTAAAAACCCTAACATCGCTAAGACGATCAGACGGTACAAGATGCTCTTTTTTATACAACCCCTCCAAAACGACCGACCACCCGCCCGATAATCTGCACTTCGCTAGGATGCGCCGTATGCAGCGGGTAGTCTTTATTGTCTGAAATAATATCGATTCTACCATCGATTCGCTTTTGAATGCGCTTGATAAAGAGGCCATGCTCGGTATTGATGGTAAAAACGCCGCCCCGCCCGATATCTTGTTTGGAACGATTGATAAATACGATGTCGCCGTGCTGAAACAGAGGCTCCATCGAATCGCCGCTGACGTTGATCGCTTCAATATGGCGCAGCTCCTGCTCGCCCCCCAGCAGGGCGACAAAGCCCGCTTCGAGCATCAACGGCTCACTTACTTCATCATCATTTTCCGCACCGCCGCCGGCCGATGCGTTGACGGCAGTGAAATAGCGTACCCTGTAAAAGCGGTTGGTGGGTTCAATCAGGCTCTCCGGGGCTTGACCGTAAAGCAGCCAGTTGATGGCGATAGAGCGTCTGGCGCAAAAGTCCAAAAGTTCGTGAAACGGAATCTTGTTGCGCTTTTTCATCGTTGCAAAATTCATTTGAGAAATTCCCAGCAATGAGGCGACATCCTTGTCAAAGACCTTCTTGCCCGGAAACTCTTCGCAGACAACGTCTTTGATCTGTTCGACAATTTCAAAAAGAGTTTTCATGTCAAAGCTCCGATTTGATTTTCAATATAGTATGAAAAAGCCATAATGAATATAAATTATATTGCATTTTGCAATAAAAATAGGTGTTTTTCTTAAAAACCTTTACGATTAGCCAAACAAAAGAGGAGGAGAGACAATGGTACGGGTAATCCACAAAGCACACTCTTGGATGGAACGTTTTGAGCAGATTCTGGAACTATGGGCTGAGCGGTTGCTGTAGTGTTAGCTTACACGTAAATGCTTACATGTAAGACTATTGCTTTTCATCTTCTTCCCGCTCGTGCATCTTTTTGAGATGATAACCGCGCATAAGATAAATAAGCAGCATGATCAGCAGTACAAGCATCAAGGTATCAACAACGGGATTCACATGAGTTCCTTATAGGTCTGGAAATTTTGACGTATGGCTTCATATAAAATGATGCCGCAACTGACGGCAAGATTGAGGCTGCGCCCTTCTTTGCTCATGGGAATCGTCATGCACCGATGATTGTAGCGCTCTAGAATTTCAGCGGGAATACCTGCTGTTTCGCTTCCGAAAAAGAGGTAGTCTCCACTTTGAAATGTCCGCTCAAAATAGGGAGCTTGCGTTTTGGTTGTCGCAAAGAAGAAGCGCTCACTCTGCGGATGCGCCGCAAAAAAATCGTCGATGGAGTCATAAACCTTGACGCTTAGCTTGTGCCAATAGTCGAGCCCTGCGCGACGCAAGGCCTTCTCCGAAAGATCAAATCCCAAAGGGCGAATCAGATGCAAAGTGCTACCCGTATTGACGCAAAGCCGACCGATGCTTCCCGTATTGTTGGGGATTTGCGGATGGACCAAAACGATGTGAAACACTAAAATATGACCGTTTTATTGGCATAAACAAAGATACGATCTTCAAGCGCCAGCTTGAGTGCGCGAGAAAGAACGATCTTCTCGACATCGCGGCCGGAGCGCTGCATATCTTTCCAGCTATAGGCGTGATCTACGGGGATGATCTCCTGGGCAATGATCGGACCTTCGTCAAGGTTATTGTTGACAAAGTGCGCAGTCGCTCCGATGATCTTGACACCCCGCTCATAGGCTTGTTTATAAGGGTTAGCCCCGATGAATGCGGGCAAAAAAGAGTGGTGAATGTTGATGATCCGGTGTTCATAGCGCGACACAAACTCAGGAGTCAGAATACGCATATATTTTGCCAAAACGACATAGTCGATAGGCCCGAGTGCTTCGAGTGCTTCAAGTACCCTTTGTTCATGATCTGAGCGGCTTAGACCCTCATGCGATACGGTCACGAACGGAATATCAAACTTGCGCACCAGAGGCTCCAGCAGATCGTAGTTGGAGACGACGGCTAATATTTCTGCATCCAATTCTCCGTCTATATAGCGGATCAGCAGATCGCCGAGCGCATGGGTCTCTTTGGTTACCATCAAAACAATGCGTTTTTTTTGCGGCTCAATGACATTCACAACCGCATTATCGGGCAGTACAGCGATCAAGTCGGAATAAAGTTTCTCTCCGTCGATCACACCGATCACTTCACTACGCATAAAAAAGCGGTTGTTTTCGCGATCAACAAATTCATTATTAGAGAGCATGTTCAGATCGTAATTGAAAAAGATATTCGAGACTTTAAAGACAAGACCCTTTTCATCTCTGCAGTCAATCAGGATACGGTACTGTGTAGGAGTTGGATTCATGTTTTGATCTTTTCTATTCTGGTGTCAATGGTAGAGAGCAGATACTCAAGAAAATTGAGCGTTAAATCTACCTTCGCTTCAATATTTTTATTGTTAGGCGACTGAAATCCTTCAAAAAGAACCAACAAACGCTCCCGAAGATTCTCCAAAAAGCGCGACTCGTCGCCGTGAACACTTTCATGTTCACTTACGTACGGTTCCGTCGGAACCTGCGGTGCGGATGGCTGCTTGACGTGATCGGACAAATTTTGGTTTTTAACAATGGCTGCGTCCATTTCGGCAAGTGTAGAGAGGATCACATCTTTTAGTTCCATATTTTAAGCAACCATCTTTCAAATTCTATATATTCGATCTCATCTTCCATGCGGATAAAAAAATCTTTCATCTCTTTATTGACGCCCAAAAACTTGCGGCGCATTCCGCTGAGACGACGAATCGCGATTTTGGCTTCGCTATTGGAGGGTTCACGGGAAAGCACCTCTTTGTAGATCTCCAAAGCCTCCTCTTTGAGGCCCTGAAGCTCATAAATATTAGCTAGCGTTAGCGTTTGCATTTAGCCGCATAGTTGGCGATAATGGAACCCATCTCATTGGTCGAACAGATCTCTTTCGCATCAAAATCGGCGATATCTTTGGTGCGGTAGCCTTCAGAGAGGGCTTTTTTGATCGCGGCGTCGATGCGATCGGCGGCTTTGGTTTCACCCAGTGCGTAGCGCAGCATCATCGAGGCGCTGGAGATGGTAGCGATAGGATTGGCGATGCCCTGCCCGGCAATATCGGGCGCGGAGCCGTGGATGGGCTCATACACACCGATTTTGTTGCCTACGGAAGCCGAGGGAAGCAGCCCGATGGAGCCTGAGAGCATACTCGCTTCGTCGCTAAGGATATCTCCGAAAATATTGCCCGTCAGGATCACGTCAAACTGTCTTGGATCGCGGATGAGCTGCATGGCGGCATTATCGACATACATGTGCGAGAGACTCACTTCGGGATACTCTTTGGCCACCTCTTCGACCACTTCGCGCCAAAGCTGGCTCACATCGAGTACGTTGGCCTTATCGACCGAGCAGACGCGTTTATCGCGCTCCATAGCGATTTTGAAGGCGACGTGGGCAATGCGTTCGATCTCATAGCGTGCATACACCATCGTATTGAACGCACGATCACCTTCACGTCCTTTGGGTTCGCCAAAATAGATACCGCCGATCAGCTCCCGTACCACCATCAAATCCACCCCTTGCACCACGGAGGGTTTGAGTGAACTGGCATTAACAAGCTCGTCATAAACGACTGCGGGGCGCAAGTTGGCAAAAACGCCCAGCTCTTTTCTAAAGCGAAGCAGACCGCTTTCAGGGCGTTTTTCGCGCGGCAGGTTGTCCCATTTTTGCCCTCCGATGGCACCAAAAAGCACCGCGTCGCTGCGAAACGCTCCGTCGATCGTCTCTTGCGGCAGCGGATCACCGGTGAGATCATAAGCGCATCCGCCCATCAAAAACTCTTCGTAGGAGAAATCAAACGCTTCGCTCGCCGCCACGGCGTCAAGCACCTTGACTGCTTCATCGATGATTTCAGGGCCGATACCGTCTCCCTTAATAAGGGCAATAGAGTATTTTTTCATCATTTATCCTTGAGCTGCAATTTCATCTTTGGCGTAGTTCATCAGACCGCCGGCACCAAGCAGTGCTTGCATAAATTCGGGAATCGGGGTGAAGCGGTAGCTTTTGCCGCTGCTGAGATTCTCAATCGTGCCCGCTTCCATGTCGATGCGGATGCGCTCCCCCTCTTTAATCTCCAAACTTTGCGGCAGCTCAAAAATCGGCAGGCCCATATTAAAAGCATTGCGGTAAAAAATACGCGCAAAAGTGGGGGCGACGACGGCAGCGACTCCGGCGGCTTTGAGAGCGATGGGGGCGTGTTCGCGTGAAGAGCCGCAGCCGAAGTTTTCATCGGCGACAATGATGTCGCCTGGTTGCATTTTGGAGACAAAGCTAGGGTCGGCATCTTCCATGACATGTTTGGCCAGCTCTTTGGGATCGGAGGTGTTGAGATATCTGGCGGCGATGATCAGATCGGTGTCGATATCCTTACCGAAATTCCAGACGTTTCCTTCAATTTTGTGCATAAAAATCATCCTAAATTCCAGCGCTGCGCCGGAATGAATTTGCGGGATTATAGCTAAAGGAAGATGCGAGGGAGCTAAAGAGAATCAGCGCCTATTAGCGCTTGAGTCCGTTGGTGGTTTGCAGCATTTCATCACTGGTGGTGATCACTTTTGAGTTGGCGTCATACGCCCGCTGTCCCGTGATCAGGTCGGTCAGCTCCACCACCAATTGGACGTTACTCAGCTCTACAAAACCCTGACGCAGCAGCCCAAGACCGTCTACGCCGGGCGTACCGTCTACGGGCTGGCCTGAGCTGTCGGTCTCCACAAAAAGGTTGTCTCCCATCGCGTGCAAGCCCGCAGGGTTGATGAAGTTGGTCGTGAGCACCTGCCCGATCTGCGTGGCCTGCGCCTGCCCCGGCTGAGTGACGGTCACGATACCGTCGGTGCCGATGCTGATGTAGGTGGCATCTTCGGGAATCACGATTTCAGGTACCAAGCGGTAGCCGTCAGAGTTGACCAAAGTACCGTTTTCATCGCGTTTAAAAGCACCGTTGCGGCTGTAAACTTCTGTACCGTCAGGCAGTTCAAGCTTGAAAAAGCCGCGTCCGGTAATCGCAATGTCGAGGTCGTTATCGGTCTGCTTGAGGCTTCCGGCGGAGAAGATCTTGTTGATCGCGGTAGGCCGTACCCCAAGACCCACTTCGATACCGGTAGGTGATTTGGTGGTATCGCTGGTCGAAGTGCCTGCATACTCCATCACCCGATACATCAAGTCGGCAAACTCCGCGCGGGATTTTTTATACCCTATGGTATTGACGTTGGCGATGTTGTTGGCGGTGGTGTCGATTTGGGTTTGCATCCCCAGCATTCCGGTGGAGCTGGTATAGAGTGACTGCATCATGGCTTATCCTTTTTTGGAGAGTTTTTCTACGGCGTCTTTGTTCATGTCGTTCATTTGTGAATCCATCGCTTTTTGGTACATGCCCACCAAGCGGTTGGCTTCGATCATGGCGACCATCTCGTTGATCGGATTGACGTTGCTTTTTTCGACAAATCCTTGAAGCACCAAGCCGCTCTCTTCGCTTACATGTAAGATTTCGAGTGATTCGGGTTTATAGAGGTTGGCACCCTCTTTGACCAGATTTTGCAGGGTTTCGGGACGTACGATCATCAGTTTGCTGCCGGCGACGAGCTGCGCATTTCCGGGAATGCTGATGTAAAACTGTCCGTTTTTATCGGTTTCGACAATGGCGTCTTCATTATTGAAGCGGATGGTACTTTTGGCTTCAAATCCATCATTGGAGAGCACTTCAAACCCCTCTTTGGTCACGAGCACGCCGTCATCATTTAGCTTGAACGAGCCGTCTTGCGTGAGGCGTATCCCCTGTGGAGTATTGACGACAAAAAAGTGACCGCTGCCGCCTAATGCAAAATCGAAGGTGTTGTCCGTTTTGGCCAGATTACCCAAACGAAAATCGGTGTAGCGCTCCGTAATCTGCGGCACGCGGTCCATTGCACGGTTGTAAAACTGCGCCCCCTCAACCGTCTGATTCTCCAAAGGGAGTTCGTCACGCGCTGTTTTGTATAGACGCAAAAAGTCGCCGACGATGACGTTGTCGCTTTTAAAACCCAGCGTATTGGTATTGGCTAAATTGTTTGCCACCACATCAAGCCGGTTAAACTGCGTCACCATACCGCCGGCTGCCGAGTAGTATCCGCTTTGCATATCACGCCTCCGGATATTGATTTGGAGTATAAAAGCAATTGGTGTTCCAATCCCAAGAAAAGCCTTCCATTGGTTATTTTGGTACACCTAAGCAATATTTTAAAATATTTCGGTATAATCCACTTCTTTTAAAATCATAAAAAGCACCTGTTCATCCCATCCCCCTACGAAGCGGAGTACCTCCCCAATATGACCTCCAAAGATCTCAACAAGACCCTTGAAAAGCTCTTCAGTGAGCACAAATCGGAAAACTGTCTCACTTATGAGTCGGTCGTCTCCAAATTCGACAAGCAGCCGACACAGACCCAGATCAAAGCCGTGCTCAAGCTCGTGCAAAAGTATGATCGATGCCTCTATACTGCTTCTGAGCACGCGAAACTTCTCAACATTCAAGAAGCCGAAGCTAAACGTGTCGCACAGCAAAAACTGTTGGATGAAAGCGATGCCGAAGATTTCGATATTTTGCAAAAACACGAACTCATGGAGTGGTCACGCTCAGACTCTCCCGTGCGGATGTATCTTCGCGAAATGGGTCAAATTCCGCTGCTCAGCAAAGAAGAGGAGATTGAGATCTCTAAAAAGATCGAATTAGGCGAAGGCATCATCATCGATGCGATCTGCTCCGTTCCTTACCTTATCGACTTCATTTTGGACTACAAAGACCCGCTTATCAACCGTGAACGTCGCGTTAAAGAGCTCTTTAAAAGTTTTGAAGACGAAAAAGACGATGACAGTGAAAGTGATGATGAGAGCGATAACGAGAGCGAGGACGAAAGCGAAGAGGGTGTAGAGAAGGTTCAAAGCGCCAAAGACCGAAAGCGGGTCGATAAGGTAATTGAAAGCTTCAAGGCGCTCGAAAAAGCCAAAAAAGAGTGGCTCAAAGTGACCGAAAAGGCCGATCCCGCCTTTTTTGAGCAGACGGAGATGACCGAAGAGTCGCTGACCTATTTTATGAACATGACCTTTAAAAAATTGGTACTGCGCGAGAAGCTGCTCGATCTGGGACCAACCTCAAAACTCATCAACGAATTGGTGCGTTCGATGGAGACAGCGCTTAAAAGTGATGAAGGTTTCGATAAAGAGCTGCGTCGTCTTGAATACAAACTGCCCCTTTTTAATGATACCCTGCGCAAAAATCACACAGAGATCATCAAACAGATCACCGATCTGACCAAAGAGCAGATTGCCCTTAAAGTGCCCGAAGCGACGATGGTGAGTACCTATATGGAGATCAAAAAGCTGATCCAAACCAAAGAGGCATCCAAAAGCAGCTTTAATATGGAACCCGATAAGTTACATGTAATCTTAGAGCAGATCAAACGCGGTAAAAGCATCTCCGAAATGGCTAAAACCCGTATGGCTAAATCCAACCTTCGTCTGGTGGTTTCGATTGCCAAGCGCTACACCAACCGCGGTCTGCCCTTTTTGGATCTGATCCAAGAGGGCAATATCGGCCTGATGAAAGCGGTCGATAAGTTTGAGTACCACAAAGGCTTCAAATTCTCCACCTACGCGACGTGGTGGATCCGTCAGGCGATCAGCCGCGCCATCGCGGATCAGGCCAGAACGATCCGTATTCCGATCCATATGATCGAAACCATCAACCGCATCAACAAGATCATGCGCAAATACCTCCAAGAGCATGGCCGCGAACCTAGTGTGGAGATTATTGCCGAAGAGGTGGGGCTCTCAGCCGAGAAGGTCAAAAACGTGATTAAAATCACCAAAGAGCCGATCTCGCTTGAAGCACCCATCGGCAATGAAGAGGATGGTCGCTTTGGAGACTTTATTGAGGATAAAACCTCCCTCTCTCCCTCTGATGCGATTCTTAAAGACGATCTGAAAATCCAAATCGAGCAGGTGCTTGAGCAGCTCAACGAGCGTGAAAAAGCGGTCATCAAGATGCGTTTTGGGATTATGGATGATGAGAGTGACCGCACGCTTGAAGAGATCGGAAAAGAGCTCAACGTCACCCGTGAACGGGTACGTCAAATCGAGAGTAGCGCCATCAAAAAGCTCAAACATCCCAAAGTCGGGCGCAAACTTAAAAACTACATCGAGGAATAATGACCTTCGAGCAGCAGTGGATTGAGTATGACTACAATCCGTTTATTCTCTTTAACGCTTCGGCCAAGGTAGTCTCGCTCAATGCCGAAGCGCAATTTTTGCTGGGCAGCGTTGATGCCAAAGCGCTCTATGATCTGGCCATCACCTACGCCAGCAACTCCTTTGGCTTTCATACCACCTTTATGGATCTGGAGTACGGACGCTACAAGTTCTTCGGCATCACCGTAGGGTATGAAGATGAGGAGTTTATCGGCATCCGGCTCTATCAGATGCCTTCATTTAAATTCTCCAAACCCAAAGAGCACGGCGATAAGATCAACGTCTACACCATCATCGATCTGTGTATCAGCTCCAACTCCATCGGCAATTCGATAGTCTTTAAAAAGGAGTTCGACCCTACTCTACCCGAAATTCGCCTGCAGGCGGATGCCTTTATCAAGATGATCAACAAGATCATCCTCTCTATGCAGGAGAACCGCGAGATCTACTTCAAAATTTATTTTCGCGTAGGTGAACATGTTCGGTTTGAGGGGATTAAATATGCGATCTTCTCACTCGAAGTGAGCGCCGCCAAGCTCAATCCGCGCTACTCCGGCGAGATTCAGATGCTCGCCGATGAGAACCATCTCTTTATCGAGTTTAAAGAGGATCGCGTCACGATCAATATTCCGATTGTGACCGAATAAAGAGCGCTTTACCCAGCAGCAGCGCACTTAAAATACCTACGCCCAAACCAAGCATATAGGGCGCAAGGGCCAATATCCCGTTGTTGCGAAGGCCTATAAAGCCTACCACCAGCAGTCCGTAAGGTACAAGCCGATAGAGCGATACCAAAGCGGGAGCCCCCGTTTTGAATCCTGCCACCCTCTGAGCTTTGAGTTTTGCCTTCTCCTCTTTAAGCACCTCTGCAATATCACGCTCTTCATCTGAAGGTTCGTCATAAAGCCCGTGAGGATCTTCGATCTGATCGATGACGTCACGTGCATCGTGCGCTTCATGCTCTGCCACGCGCTGCGCGACCAGTTTACGGTAGCTGTACATTGATCCTAGCAAAACCACAAAACTGCTGATCCAACCGATCTGGAAATTGAGATAGACCGAGAGACCTTCCAGCAACAAGAGCAGCATCAACGCCTGAACGATCAGCACTCCTTTAACGTGTCGCATCGTCCTCATCTTCATCATCAAGATATTTTTGGTGGTTGTAGCGCGGATCTTTGGCCAGCTTTTCAAACTCTTTGTACTGTTTGGAGTAGGCTTTGTAGACATTTAAAAAAGCCGCCGCGAGACCGATAAAGACCCCGACCCACAGCAGCCAGCCGATGCCGGTGAGATGGCGCAGCCCCAATCCGATCCCCACACCGATCAGTACGGCCACCACCATAGAGATACCTAAAGAGAGGCTCTCCGCTCCTTCGATAATGGGCTTAAGCCTCGGTTTTTGCTCTTCAGCCATGGAGCCGTCCAAAGACGCGTGCGCTGGCTTCGATGGTCGCTTCGATCATCGCATCGGTCGTAGCCGTGGAGATGAAGCCCGTCTCGAACTGCGAACAGGCGAAATAGAAGCCCTCTTCGAGCATTCCACGGTGAAACGCGGCAAAACGCGCCGTATCGCTGCGCAGGGCGTCGTCAAAATTCATCACCGGTGCGTCATTGAAGAAGAAGCCGAACATCGATCCGCGTACGTCTACATGTAAGGCGATACCGTTGGCCTCTGCCGCCGTTTTCATCCCCTCAACCAGACGGCGTGCGCGTGCTTCAAGGGTAGCGAGCACGGGCGCGTGGGCTTTGAGCTTTTTAATCGCCGCCAGACCTGCCGCCATGGCTACGGGATTGCCGCTGAGGGTTCCGGCTTGATAGACCGGCCCTTCAGGCGAGAGCTGCGCCATGATCTCGCGGCGACCGCCAAAGGCACCCACGGGCATACCGCCGCCGATCACCTTGCCCAAAGTAATCAGATCAGGTTTGGTGCCGGTGATGCTCTCCGCGCCATACAGTGACGCGCGAAAACCGCTCATCACTTCATCGTAAATCAGCAGCGCTCCGTGTGCGTCGCAAAGGCTACGCAGTTCCGCCAAAAACTCCTTGGTCGCAGGCACCAGCCCCATATTGCCCGCAATCGGTTCAATGATCACACAAGCAACACCGGAGCTTTGCTCAAAGCAGCGCTTGACACTTTCGATGTCGTTGTATTTGGCCAACAGGGTGTGTTTGGTAAAGTCGGCAGGTACGCCGGGGGAGCTGGGGTTGCCGAAGGTAGCCGCGCCCGAACCCGCTTGAACCAGAAGCGCGTCGCTGTGGCCGTGGTAGCACCCCTCGAACTTGATGATGTCGTCACGTCCGGTAAAGCCGCGCGCCAACCGGATCGCGCTCATCACCGCTTCGGTACCGCTGCTCACAAAGCGCACCTTATCCATCGAATCAAACAGCCCCACGACCTCTTTAGCCAGCTCTGTCTCAGCCAGTGTGGGCGCACCGAAACTCAGACCGTTTCTGACGGCTTCAATCACCGCCGCTTCGATGCTCTCGTCTCGATGCCCAAATAGCAGCGGCCCCCAGCTCTGCACATAATCGACGTAGCGGTTACCGTCGATATCGATCAGATAACCGCCCTCCCCTTTGGCGATAAAGAGCGGCGTGCCGCCGACACTTTTAAAAGCGCGAACAGGCGAGTTGACGCCGCCGGGAATAAGCTGCTGCGCGGCTTCAAAAGCCGCTTGGGATGCGGTAGTATTCATGAATCGTTCCTCAATTTTTGGTGCCATTATAGCCAAAGCACATTAACCCCCTTTGGCTATAATTCCGGCCTTACATGTAAAGGAACCCATGAGTCGCTCGAGCGCCGCTTTTTTGATCGCCCTGCTCTTTCATCTACTCTTGCTTGCGCTCTTTTGGATCGCAGTGCAGCAGCTTGCGCTGACGCCAAAATCTCCGCCCAAAGAGCCTCAGCGGATCAAAGTGTCGCTCAAAGAGCAGCCCAAAGCGGCCAAAGAGTCCTTTGAGCACAAACCCGTAGCCCCCTCGCCCATAGCGCCGCCCCTGCCTAAAGGCAAGCAGCTCAAAGAGGTTAGCAAAGAGCACTTTGTTGCACCACCTAAAGAGCCCATTCCCACGCAGCCCATTAACCAAGACCAAGAGAGAGCGGAACCCAAAGCGCCCAAAACGGCACCGCTGCCACCAAAAGAGAAGCAGCTTCCCCTACCCAGCACGCCAAAAAAAGAGCCAAGCCTCTATGATCGCCTCTCAAAGCCATCCCCAAAAGAACAGGAGCAACCCAAACAAACGGCGCGCGAAAGCCGTATCAGCGGCGACGTGAAGGAGCTTTACGGAGATGAGTTCGGCAAGCTGAGTGAAGGGGAGCAGAAGTATATTTTAGACAATCAGGAGATCATGCGGCGCATCACTCAAGAGGTGCTCAACCGCGTCGGAAGCGTCAATATCCCCCAAAATCTGCGCGTCAACCGACACAACATCGTTGAGTTCTATCTGCATCCTAACGGCGATATCTCTGATCTGAAATTCATAGAACGCAGCGGTTTTTACATTCTTGATGAGACTACCAAAGAGACTATCGAGTACGCCTACAGCCGCTATCCGCGACCGTCGCAAAAAACACTGATACGGTATCGGGTGGGGTACTATCTGCAGGGGTACTAGCCTTACATGTAAGGCTTACATGTAACGCTTATTCGATGTTGGTGAAGACCTGCTGGACGTCGTCGTCTTCTTCGAGTTTGTCGATCAACTTCTCCACCTCAACCATCTGCTCTTCACTCAGGCTGATGGTGGTGTTGGGGATGCGCTGAAGGGCGGCTTTTTTCACCTCTATGCCCAGCTCCTCACAGCCGCGCGAAAGGGCGCCGAACTCCGTGTAGTCGCCGTATACGTAGACCGTTCCCTCATTCTCTTCGATGCTCTCAAGACCAAAATCGATGAGGGAGAGCTCCAGCTCCTCCAGATCCGCTCCTTCAGGCTTATCAAACTCAAAAACCGCTTTACGGGTGAACATAAACTCAAGCGAGCCGTTTTTGAGCAGTTCGCCGCCTGATTTACTAAAGTAGCTGCGGACATTCGCAACGGTGCGGGTGCCGTTGTCAGTAGTGGTTTCGACAAAAAAGAGGACGCCAAAAGGACCTTTGCCCTCGTAGTTCAATTCGGCGATATCGGCAGCATCTTTGCCGCTGGCGCGTTTGATCGCCGCTTCGATGTTGTCTTTGGGCATGTTCTGCGCTTTGGCGGTCATGATGGCCAGACGCAATTTGGGGTTCATATCGGGATCGGTTCCGCCCTCTTTGGCGGCCATCGTGATGATTTTGCCCAGCTTTGGGAATACTCGAGACATATTCCCCCAGCGTTTCTCTTTTGCGGCGCGACGATATTCAAACGCTCTTCCCATGCTTTTACGTCCTTAAAAAATTTGTGAAATTATACCAATTTGGCGTTATGCTCGCCTAAAATATGCTCGATCTGATCGATGTCGCGTGATGAAAACTTATGCGATTCATCCATCTGTCGATCCATGTGCGCCACTTCGGTGACCGAAATCCCGAAGGGGTCTTTCTTAATCACCTTGATCTCGCCGCCTTGAAGGTTGACTTTGTCGAGGTTTTTGCGGGTGTGGGCCATGAAGTAGGTGAGCAGCAGCTCGTTGGTGTGCTCCTTTTCAATCGAGACGATCACCCGCTCGCTGATCGGCCCCTCATAAGCCGGAACCATCCGCTTAAACTCTGCGGCATCCATGTAGCCGATGTAGATCTTGGTAAAAAGATCAACATAGCGTGTCACCGTTTTGGAGGTGAGAAAGCCCATGTTGAGCAGCGCTTTACCGGAGCGCAGCTTTTTGAAGATCCACGCGAGCGTGCCGTAGTAGTTGAAGCTCTCGATCTGCAGCCGCGAAGTGTTGCCGAGCTTATGGTGATCAAAGCGCTCAAAGGGGCGCAAGCGGCTCTTCTCCACACTTGAGAGATGCTCGAAAATAGGCATCGCGTCATACGGTTTGGTGACCCACACCACGCAGTAATCGGGCAATTGCTTGATCCCCGTCGCGCCGTCGTTGAGGACGATGAGCGCCTTGATGTCGTGCTTGGGAAAGATGGTCTGCAGCAGTGCGCGCTTTTTGCGCAGACGGCGTTTGAGGTTGGTGACCGACTTGACCAGCGTCATTTCGACGAAGTAGATCTCGTTGGTCGTCACGATCAGCGCATCGAACTCGCCGATCTCTTTGGAGCGGTTGCGGTAGACGATCTGGCCTTTGGCGTTGACCGAGAGGGTGTTGGGCAGAGCGGCGGTGCTCTTTTTGTGCGGCCCTTTGAGGATGAAGACCTCCACGTCGCTGTGTGCGATGGCGTAGCGCAGGAGCTTTTCGTAAACGTAATTCTCAAACACCTCCCCCTCAAACGAACGGTAGCTGCTGAGAAAATGGGGATCATCAGGGGCAATCCCCTTTTTTTTGAGCGATAAAAGATGCTTGATATTGTAGTTGTAGTAATAGAGGTTGTCGCTGATGTCGCTGTGGTCGAGATCGCGGATGGAGGGACTGATCTTTAAAATAAGCTTGACCTTACATGTAATTGTGCGCATGGAGTGTAGCGGAAGAATCTTGAAGCGGCGGTAAGTTCCTCACCTACTTCTCTTTTTGGCTTGGACCGTAGCGAAAATCGCGCTTGGTTAGCTTTTTTTTGGCGGTCGTCTTGGCCGATGAGCGCTTGCCAAAGGCCCCTTTGGTTCTGCCTTTGCTCTCGTCAAACTTGCTTTTGGCCACCATCTTGGTGTGCACGACCTTGCGCTCATACCCCACAAAAGGCTCTTTGGGAATGCGGCGGCGCATGAGCCGCTCGATGGCCAGCAGCATGGCGTCCTCATCCACGCTCACCAGCGAAATCGCCTCGCCTTGCGCACCTGCCCTGCCCGTGCGACCGATGCGGTGGATGTAGTCTTCTGGGCTTTGGGGCATATCGAAGTTGATCACGCAGGGAAGCTGCTCGATGTCAATGCCCCGCGCCGCGATATCGGTAGCCACCAAAACGCGCACCTTGTTCTCCCGAAACGCTTCAAGCGCTCTGGCGCGCGCACCGTGCGTCTTTTCGCCGTGGATGACGGCACTGCTTAGGCCGCTTGCTTCAAGTTCCAAAGCGATGGCGTCGGCTTGGGCACGCGTGGAGGTAAAAACCAGCACCTGTTCAAAATTGCGCGTTCCGATCAGAAAGGGGAGCAGCTCAAGCTTGCGATCGCTGTCAACAAGGTAGGCTTTTTGATCGATCTGATCGGCCGCACCGCCCACTTCGTCCACATCGATGCGCAGCGGGTTGCGCAGAATCTGCTCACCGAAATGCTTCACCTTGCCGCTGTGGGTCGCCGAGAAGAGCAAGGTTTGCTGACGCGCCGTCAAAGTATCGACGATGGTTTTGATCTCCTCCAAAAAGCCCATATCAAGCATCGTATCGGCTTCATCGAGGACGAGTGTCTGCACGCGGCTGAGCACCAGCGCTTTGAGTTTGAGTAGGTCATTTAGCCGTCCCGTGGTGGCGATGAGCAGTTCACAGCCATCACGAAGCATCTGCACCTGCGGATCGATATTGACCCCTCCGTAAACCGCTTCGATACGAAACGGGGTGTCACCGGCAAGTGTACGGGCATGTTCTAAAAGCTGCCTTGCCAGTTCACGGGTGGGCACCACGATGAGCGCCTTTACATGTAAGAAGAGGCTCTCGTCGCGGTGGCGCAACAAAGAGGAGAGCAGCGGCAGCAAAAAGGCAGCACTTTTACCCGAACCCGTCTTGGAGGTGGCGAAGATGTCGCGCCCTTTGAGAATCGCGGGGATCACCGCGCGCTGCACTGGGGTAGGTTCTACAAAACCGATCGCCTCAAGTGAGCTGAGCAAGTCGGGATGCAAACCCATGGTGTGAAAACTCATAACAACCTTTACATGTAATGCTAAAGCGTTATTATAGCCAGGGGCGGCTTAGGCGTTTTTACGGCTCTCTTGGAGCATCATATCCATCGTTTCAAAGAGAAGGGCGCTTGCTTTCTCCATCGTACCGAAGTGCTCTATGACGCTCTCTCCATGCTTGATGATATCCTCGCCGCTGCCGAGCTTCTTGGCTTGGACGAGCGCGATGTTGATATTGGCGTTGCGGTGGACGATCTCATGCGGTTCATGCAGCCGTCCAAAGGCACCGGTAGCGCCGAAGCGCTGCTTCCCTTCCCCGCCGAACCACTGCCCCAAACGACACTCAAGCACCGTCTGTTCACGCACCGAAACGTCATTTTGCATGACGCAGCTATAGGCGCGAGATTTATACAGAATATGATCAATCTTCGCCAGCACCACAAAGACGCTGTTCTCCATTCCATACGAGCGTTTGACGATGGCGGAGGCATTGTCGCGCAGTGCGATGAGGGTGCGCTCGAATCCGCCGATGGTCTCTCCGGCTTCATACACCACTGCGTTCATGGCGGTCGCGCTCTCTTGGATGGTACCCATCTCCTGCTGTAGGGTTTTGATGGAGATGGCGATCTCCTGCGTCGCTTTGTGGGTTCGATCGGCCAGCTTTCTCACCTCGTCGGCCACCACCGCGAAGCCCCGTCCATGCTCTCCGGCGCGCGCCGCCTCGATCGCGGCGTTGAGCGCGAGCAGATTGGTCTGATCGGCAATGTCGGTGATCAGGGTGATGATGGAGTTCACCTCGTCCGTTTGGCGCGAGAGATTATCAATCGCCTCGTTGTTGAGCGCCACCTGCTGCGTCAAGCTCTCTAGGCGGCTGACCACATCGGCAATCTTGTCGCTGCTGCTTTGCGATAGCTCGGAAGCCGAGACGGTCGCAGCGGTGATCTCCTTAAGATCGCTGATATTTTTGAGCAGATCCGATTGAATGACCCCCATCGACTCCATTACGCCGGTATTTAGCGTCGAAAGCTTTGTATTCAGCGCGTCGCGCTGCTTCTTATCCTCTTGCGCACGCATCTCATCGATACTTGAACCGATGAGTCTGCCCGCCTACACAAAGGCGCCGTGCATCGATTCAATATCCATCGCGTGCGAAAAATCGCCGCCGGAAGCTTTGGAAATCGAAACATTGATTTCACGAATAAAGTGCTCGATCTGCGCAATAAGCCGTTGCAACGCCCCGCCCATATCGTGCAGAGAGCCGCTTTTGGGCAGATCGATGCGGGTATCATCAAAAAGACCTTGAGAGACTTCGACCAAAATATCCCGAAAACGCCCGAGGGTAGAGTTGATCGACAAAGAGACAGCCAGCGTAAAAAAACCTACAAAAAGTGCACCGAAAATACCAACAATTAGCACAAAAAGCTTGCCCTCATCCAGCGTAGCATCCATCTTTTGCATAGAGCCTTCCAAATCGCGCTCTTTAAGCGCGATCACTTTGGCAAAGGTATCTCTTGAGGCGTTAGCCAAAGGTGTCAAATCCTGTTTGTAACGCTGATAAAGACTACCGCTTGATATCTCATCGGGTTTGGCGTCACGCATCATCGCAAAAGCACTCTCGATGAATCGCCCTGTCTGCACATGGGCCTGCTCCACCAAAGAGCGCTCTTTGGTATCGGTTGCGGCGGATTCGATCGCCTTAAAGGCGGAAGCAATGGCATCAATGCGCTTTTGGATCTTTTGCAGATCAGGCTCTTTTTGGCCGCTGAGCATAATATCGCGGGTGGTGCGGGAGATGAAGTTGAGATCCCGCTCAATCTGCAAGGTGAGCAAATAACCTCGATTACTCCCCTCCATAAACTTGTGATAACGCGTCTCGACACCATCGAACGTCAGAAAAGCATACAGGGTCAAGAGCAGTGCGATGACGATCGCAAGCGCGGAGACGTAGGCAAGACGGTAACGAATAGGCACCGTCCGCAGAGCATGTTTGATAGGAGAAAAGAGGAACATCACGTTTCCTTGGTATATGACGATAACGGCCATTGTATGGCAACTATTTTTAATTTCTCCATAAGGCCTATATGTAGCAAATCGTAACTGGGATAAAAAAACTATCTTTAAATATGCTAATCTAATATATTATTTATAACTATATAACTAAAATTATATTTTTCATAAGGAGACTGAATGTTTTTACGATTATCACTGGCGGCGTCGCTGCTGATCACAGGTGCCGCATTGTCGGCTAACGAAGAGTTGCAAAAGCAGGTGGAAGCACTGAGCAAGCAGGTTCAAAAACTACAAAAAGATCAAAAGAGACTCACGGGATCACTGACTGAAATCAAGACCAAAACAGGCGGCGACAACATCAAGTGGAGCATCGATTTTCGCGCTGCTTATGAAAACCTTGACTACAAATACAACGACGAGGGCAAAGCGCTCTATGGTCGCGACGGTCGCAGTGTACCCGCTGTGTTCACCAACCGCATGTGGCTCGGGATGAGTGCGATGCCTTTAGAAAACCTCACCTTCTTTGGAGAGGTTGCGATGTACAAAACGTGGGGCGGCAATAAAATAGCAGGAACGGAGGAGTTCCAAAACGTCGATTGGCGCGGCGTTTCACGCCCGGATGACGCGGTATTTCGCATCCGCAACGCCACTTTTGTCTACACGTTTGCCCAAGAGAGCGCCGTCCCTATGAGCCTTAGCATCGGTCGCCGACCTGCCGCAAACGGCTTTCTAGCCAACCACCGCGAAGATGAAAAAGAGCCCGGCTCTCCGCTCGCACACATCACCAACATGGAGGTAGACGGTGCGATGCTCAAATTCGATCTCTCCGGCGTTTTGTGGGACGGCGCCTACCTCAAAACGGTCTATGGCCGCGCACACGATCCGGTCAACTACACCTATGGTGCCACCCCCTACATCTACGACACGACGCGTGCCAACAAAGATGACGAGCCGGTCGATTTTATCGTCTTGCCGATGGCACTGTACTACGACGGTCAGCACAACCTGATGGCGCAGCACTCGATCATCCTCAACTCCAAAGGGACGCAGATTGCCAACAAAATCAAAAAAGCGGGCGCCGGCACCACGCAGCTCTCCGCCCTCTCCTATCAGATCGACGGGCTAAGCGAAGAGAACGATTTTCTCGCCGATACCACCCTTTTTGCTTCCGTCGCTATGAGCATGACCAGCCCTGATGAGGGTTACACCATGTCAGGCTCTGAAGATGATGAGATGGGCAGCAGCTACTGGGTCGGCGCCACCTTCCCCGATATGATTTTTGATGGTGGCCGCATCGGGCTTGAGTACAACTACGGCAGCAAATACTGGGCGCCGATGACTTGGGCCGAAGATACCCTCATCGGCTCCAAAATCGCCACACGCGGCAGCGCTTATGAAGCCTACTGGAACATTCCTGTTGCAGGGCGTAATCTTACAGCGCAGCTACGTTACACCTATATCAAGCATGACTACGCAGCCAATACAATCTGCTACTGGGAAAGCCCTGAAAGCGAAACATTCAACGTGCTTGACAGCGCTCAAAACGTTCGCCTCTCCATTCGCTACCGCTATTAAACCCTCCTCGGCCTTCGGGCCGATCTCTTTACATGTAAAGCTTTTTGTCGTTAGAATGGCACACTCTCTACTGAAGGCCTAAACATGACAGTTTTTCATATGTTTACACCCACACTAAGTTTGTTGCTTATCAGCGGCTGTGCTACGATGTCCAAACAGCAGACCCACGAAATCCCCCAAGAGAACCAAACCAGCAAGACCATCGCCGCGGCGCAAGCCGCCGCCGACCGACCATCGGGGCTCAAGCGCAAGGTGGCCATCGGTCGCTTTAGCAACGAAACCCGCTACGGTCAGAGCTTCTTTGTCGATCAAAACGGCGAGCGCATCGGCAAGCAAGCGATGGACATCCTCTCCGCCAAACTCTTTGAAACCGGAAAGTTCATTTTGCTCGAGCGCTCCGATCTCGACAAGATTGAAAAAGAGCTCGCGCTCGGCGGTAACAGCGCCATCCGCACCAGCGCCGATTATCTTATTTTAGGCTCTATCACCGAATTCGGGCGCAAAGAGAACAGCGAAGTAGGACTCTTTAGCCGCGTCAAAAAACAGGAGGTCTCCGCCAAAGTACATATCCGTATCGTGGATGTCACCACCGGCGAGATCATCTATTCTGAAGAGGGCAAGGGAAGCGCCTTTAGCGAAGCAGGCACCGTCATGGGCGTCGGTGAAAAGGCAAGCTACGATGCACAGCTCAACGACAAAGCGATCGATGCCGCCATCAGTGATCTGGCCTCCAACATCATCGAAAATATGCTCGAAAAACCGTGGCGCGGCTACATTCTGGGCTTTGAAGAGGGTCAATACATGATCTCCGGTGGCAAAAGCCAGAACATCCGCAGCGGAGCGCTCTTTGAGGTCTTTACCGAAGGCAAGCAGGTCAAAAACCCCCAAACCAACATGATGATCACCCTTCCGGGCAAAAAAGTCGCTACGCTTGAAGTGGTAGCCACCATCGGCGACACTCCGGCCAACGAAGTCTCGCTCTGTAGCCTCAAAGAGGGCGTGATTGATAAAAACAGCCTCTCTACCCTCTACATCCAACCCAAAAAGGATTGATCCGTGAATGCCATCATCTCTATTTTGACCGCTTTGTTGTTACTCGCCGGCTGCGGCTACAAAGAGGGCGTCGTCTCGGGCGACGCCAAAGCCTACCTCTTTTTTAGCGGCAACGTCAAAGGTGCCACCGTCGTCGTTGATGACTCCGAGCCTTTTGTCATCGAAGCGGGGCGCGACCACCGCTACCGCGTCAGCACCGGCAAACACCGCGTGAAGGTCATTCGAGACGGCGTAGTGATCATCGAACGCGAGCTCTATCTGGGCGACGGAATCGCCAAAGAGATCGCTGTTCATTGATGCGTAGGCTTCTTGTTTTTTTGCCTCTTTTGCTGCTGCTCTTTGGCTGCAGTGAAGGCCCCAAACCGCTCTATCACTACGAAGACTACTCGGCGCGCTACTATGATTTCAAAAAAAATCCCTCCCCGCAAAGTGCGGAGGAGTTGATGAAGACGCTGCAGCGGATCATCGATCGCGCACCGCAAAGCGCCTCTATGCGGGTACCTCCGGGGATTCATGCCCATTTGGGTTACATGTATCTGCAACAAGGGGCGTTGGCGTCAGCCAAAGCGCAGTTTTTGCAAGAGAAAGCAATCTATCCCGAAGCGACGCAGTTTATGGATCGTCTGATTGCACAGATCGATGCCAAGGAGTCCCATGAAGCGCACTAGCTTCCTGATCGCATCCGCGCTGCTGCTCTTTGCGGGGTGCGCAAAACCGACACCGCCCCCCAAGCCGCCGATGCTGGATGAAGCGCCCATGGCCCTGCTGGTACTGCCGCCGATCAATGAAACCACCGACGCCGAAGCCAAGGGGCACTACATGACGACCATCGAAACCCCTCTGGGGCTTTATGGATACTACGTCTTTCCCGTAGAACTGGTCGCTGAGGTGATGAAACAAGAGGGGGTCTATGACACCGAACTGCTCTACACCCTCGATCCCGCAAAGCTTCAAAAGTACTTCGGTGCTGACGCCGTCATGTACACCCACATTCACGAGTGGGATCTGCATTACGGCGTGATCGCGTCAACTATGAGCGTATCCGTTTCGGCAGAGATTCTCTCCACCAAGACCCGTGAGCGGCTATGGAACTACGGCGGCAAAGTCGTCGTCGATCTAACCGTTGATGGCGGCGACGGTTTCGCGGGATTACTCGCTACGGTCGTTGCCACTGCCATTAACAGTGCGATGGCCGATTACGTCTCTTATGCCCACAAAGCCAATGCACGGATGCTGCAAGCCCTTCCTTTTGGCCCCTATCATCCGGTGCATCGACGCAGCGATGCGTTACACTAATAGCGCTCTATTGCCACCCAATAAGGGTTTCAATCCCCTCTGCTTCGATTTTTTGGCTTAACTTTTGGGCGATTTCTTGCATCGCAGAGCCTTCACTCTGAGCATTTTGCGCGATCAGTGCCACGGTATTGCTGCGCAGCAGCTTTGCGTCGCTGTCTAAAGTTTGCAGCTCAAGACGCGCCCTCACAATGTAAAAGCCATAGGCTTGCGTACGCTCATAGTCGGCGTGAAGACGGATGGTATGGCTTGGATGCACGGCTTCTATACGATACCCTTTTTGGCTCAGAGCAGAACGCACCACGCTTGAAAGCGCCGCGTCTTGAGCACTCAAGGCAAAAGAGAAATGTTCTTGAAAATGTTCGATCCGTGCACGCATCGCATCATAGCGCTCTTTGTATCGCTGCGCCGAATCGTTTGCTTTAAGCGTCGAGAGCGCCGTTAGCAGTTCCCCAAACTGCGTCTCAAAATCCGCATGACGCATTTTAAGTGCGATCAGCGCTTCTAGCGTGGGGGTTTGCATCGTCTGCTCAAGTCCCTCTAGCGCCGCTTCGATCTCTCTCTCAAAACCCGCAACCAGATCCGCACGCCTAGAGCGCAGCAGTACCATCACCGAGCGAAACGAGTGCTCATAGACCTCGACGACCTCATAATGAGCGATGGTAAGCGCGGCGGCAACGCTTGAGATTTCGGATCGTGTCTCTTTTTGATAATCGCTAACAGTGCCCTGACGCTCGCTTGAGACACTCTCAAAACGAGAAGCGACACGCACACCCAGCATCGATCGAATCTGACCTAGGGCATCGGCAACCGCAGCCTCTCTGTCGGCACCTTCGCCGACCGCATAGAGCGCGCGCACATCCGAAAGAGGCGGTGAGGTGTACCACTGCGGCAGTGCTTTGATCGGGGCTTCGATGCGCTCTTTAGTGGCGCATCCGCCCAGCAGCAACAGTGTCAGCAGCAACCATTGCGCCACTTAGCGCTCCATTTGGCTGAGCGTTTTGTGTCGGTTTTCGATTACCCGATCGATGCGCAGCACTGCCACGCTAATCTGCTCTATAGGCCTACCGGAAAGACGATCTGCTTGGATGTAGTAGCTTTTGGCCTCATCATACGCCCCTTGCGCCTCTTTGACTACGCCTAAGTTATAAAAAGCGACGTAGCTGCGGCGCATCGTGCTCTCGATCAGATCGCTTAGCAGCTCCTGTGCCCGATCATAGCGCCCGTGCTCGATGTAGGCAAGGGCGTCTTGATGCAGTTTTTTTTGCGCACTGCTGTAATCCAAATCGGGCGATTCAAGCAGCTCCACCTCAAAAATGCGGTATGAAGGGGTGAGTTTAGCGACAAACGTTTGAGCGATCTCCTGCGCAAACTGCTGCGCGGCCATCTCTTTGGAGGGAAGCGCAGCGGATTCATCCATGCATTGACTCCACTCACCGCTTCGGCTGAGGGTTTCGCCGTAGATGATGTCGCCCTCTCTCACATCCACCATACGGATTTGCGCCGAGAGCGCCGAGACGCGCTTGGTGCAACGCACCTCGTAGTTGCGCATCTTGTTGCACCCTTTATCGATACATTCGCTGCGTTTTTCATAGTAGGTAGTGTCTTGAAGGCTGGGCCGCGAGAGTGTACCAGAGATGATCGCCTGCGCACCGATCAGCCGCCCCGCCTCGACCGCCGTGGAAGGATCCATCAAGCCGCTGTGCTGATAGCGCTGCTCTTGCAAGATCGTTTCAAGGTCTTTACGCCCCAACACCCTAAAAAAGGGTTCACCCTCCACCTTTTGACGGCTGAGCGCCACCTCGATCTTGCCGCTTAAATCGACGCTGTCGCTGCCGAAGCGGCTTACCACTACCGTCTTGATCATCGCGGCGCGATCGACGGCTGCGGGTTCAAGCGCACGGATGCTCACCTTCTGCGCACACCCCTGTAACAGCACAATCGCTATCCAATAGAGCCCTATTCGCCTCATCGATTCTCCTTACATGTACGCACCATCGAGAGCGCCCCTTTATAAATCGGCTCATCGATAAAGCCGTAACGCTCATCGACAAATCCGCTGACACCCAACGCCGCATGCTGCTCAAACAGTGCGATAATCGATTGGGCACGACGCAGCGCTTCGCTATCGCATCCAAAATAGTGATGCACCAAGACCACCTGCGCGGGCGCGATACACCCCTTGGATTCAAAACCCATTGAGCGTTCCAGCTCCAGCCACTGCGCGAAGAGCGCTTCATTGCGGTACTCTTGAACCACAAAAGAGACCGGCTTCACCCCCATTGCCTTACATGTAAGCAAAAAGTGCGACAGCAGATAGTGCATCGCAGGATTGTTCGGGGTAATGAGCGACTGCGGCAGATGCAAATCGGCAAAGAGATCGAGTATGCCCAGATACATCACCTCCACCCGCTCATCGATTCTAAGCGTACTTAGCGCCAGCCACGCCTCTTTGGTCTCAATGGAGAGATGCAGCCCGATGGGCGCCTCCACCAGCTCAAGCGCACGCTGCACATCCTGCACCGAGCGGACTTTGGGGATGCGGATCGCATCGGGCATGAAGCGGTTAAGGTAGCGTATCTCCGCTTCGCCCCCCTCATCAAGCGCATTGACCCGCACGACGAGTTTTTGTTTACATGTAGGCAGTTCGCTTAGGACTGCGGCGCAAAGTCGCAGCGCTTTGGGCTTGAGCGCTTCGCTGACTCCGTCTTCGAGGTTGAGCATAATACACTCGGCCTCAAGACGCGGGATTTTGAGCAGATGTTTGATCTGCTGGGGCGAAAGCATCAAAGCAGAGCGAAAGCTGTTGTCCTGATTCAAACTGCGCCGCGCCCCACTTAAACGCGCATCGGCCTCACTCCAGGCACCCTCATCACAAAGCTGTTCGATCTCAATGATCCGCTCTTCTCTCATTTTTTGCCTCCTTGACGCTGCTGCAGATAGTAATAGAGGGTTCTGATCTCGTTATCGGTGAGAAAGTAGCGCGGCATTCCCCGCTTGCGCTCATTGAGCGCTTTTTGAAAAGAGGCAAAATCGACATTATTGATCGCAGGAGCCGCAAAGGTTCTCACCTCGTTTTTGTGCTTGTAGCGGGCGATGCTACGTCCTTCGCCTTTTGCTCCATGGCACTCGGCGCAACTAATCCCGCGCGGATTGTAGTAGAGCTGTTTGGCGTATTCGTCTTTGGTGATAAAGTCTTCGCTGCCTTGCAGCGCCGCCCACAAACAAATGACCCACAACCACCCCACGACGCCCCTTTTTTGGCTCTCTTTTAACTAAGTGTCGGTATCATAGCCAAAAAATTATTGTTGGAAAATGAATGCAGATACTAGACGGTAAAAGCCTCTCCGCACGGATCGAATCGGAGGTGCCACAGCAAACCAAAGCACTCAAAACCCAAAGCGGTAGGGTTCCGGGTCTGGCGGTCATCCTTGTGGGCCACGACCCCGCCAGCGCAGCCTACGTCGGAATGAAAAAAAAGGCGTGTGACCGTGTGGGCTTCTACTCGGTGACCCACGAAATGCCCGAAGATATCTCCCAAAGCGCCATCGAGAAGACCATCGAGATGATGAACGACAACCCCAACATTGATGGTATCCTCATCCAGCTCCCCCTGCCCAAGCAGATTGACACCACTAGGCTGCTCGAACTCGTCGCGCCGCACAAAGACGTAGACGGCTTTCACCCCTACAACGTCGGAAGACTCAGCACCGGACTTGAGGGCTTCGTCCCCTGCACGCCGCTGGGCGTGATGCGCCTGCTTGAGGCCTACGACATTGATGTCAAAGGCAAAAACTGCTGCGTCGTTGGGGCTTCGAATATCGTCGGCAAACCGATGGCCGCGCTGCTGCTCAACGCCGGTGCCACGGTAGAGATCTGCCACATCTTCACGGATGATCTGAAAAAGCATACATGTAGTGCCGACATGATCTTTGTAGGCACAGGTGTCATCAACCTAATCCGCGACGATATGGTCAAAGAGGGGTGCGTGGTGGTCGATATCGGCATCAACCGTGCCGAAGACGGACGACTGGTCGGCGACGTCGATTACCCCGCCGTTAGCCCCAAATGCAGCTACATCACCCCCGTTCCCGGCGGCGTCGGCCCTATGACCATCGCCATGCTACTGGCCAACACCCTAAAAGCCGCCCAAAATAACGCCAACGAGAGCAAATGAAACAAAAAGCCATCGACTACTCACTCAAGCTCTACCGCTTCTCCAACTCCTGGACGGGTACGATTATTATCGTGCTCTTTATCATCTTTTTCGTCGCACAAGCGTTTCGCATTCCCAGCGGTTCGATGAAAGATTCGCTGCTGATCGGCGATCACCTCTTTGCTAAAAAGTTTGCCTACGGCATCCCCACCCCGCACATTCCTTTTTTGGAGATTCCGCTGATTCCCGGCACCGACGGACACATCCTTGACGGCGACACCCCCAAACGCGGCGATATCGTCATCTTCCGTTATCCCCAAAACCAGCAGCTTCACTACGTCAAACGCTGCGTGGGCACACCGGGCGATGAGCTTTTTGTGCTCAACAAAGATCTCTACCTCCACCCCAAAGAGGGCAACGACTATGTCAAAGAGCACTATGAAGGGTTCGAGATCATGGAGTTTGCTAATCGTCTTTGGATTAAAAATCCGTACATGAAAGCGCATCCCGGGATCCATCACGACGAGAAGATCACCAACAACGGTCACTACCCCGCTCCGCTCTTTAACATGGCGCCGATTCGCGTTCCCGAAGGGGAGTATTTTATGATGGGCGACAACCGCGACCACTCCAATGACAGCCGTTTTTGGGGTACCGTGCCTTATGGCCTCATCGAAGGGACGCCGTGGTTTATCTACTTTAGTATGGATGACAACTGGGAGATCCGTTGGGACCGCATGGGCAAAACCCCTGCCGATTTAGAGCAGCCTAAGCACCTCGATCTGGCGATAGAAGAGCGGCTCAAACACGACAAAGACGATCATGCCATCTATTGATCCGCTGGAACTCGCCACTTCCATACTGGCGCTGCTGGTCGCCATCATCGGGCATGAGATCATGCACGGCTGGGTCGCCTACAAATACGGCGATACTACCGCCAAAAACGCCGGACGCCTCACCATCAACCCCATCAGCCATATCGATCCCGTCGGCTCTCTGTTGGTGCCGGCGCTGATGTATTTCATTCCGATGCTTTTGGGCGCAGGCGGCGGAATGCTCTTTGGCTGGGCCAAACCTGTTCCCATCAACACCCGCACCGTCATCGATCGCGGCGGCTACAACGCCGCCATGCAGGTAAGCTTAGCCGGTATCGCCTACAACTTTGTGCTCGCAGCTTTCGTATCGGTGCTGCTGCTGGGGCTGTCGCAGCCTGCGGAGGGTGATGGTATTGCCTACGCCTTTTTTTATCTGCTGCTGCTGAAATTACTGCTGATCAACGTCATCTTGGCGGTCTTCAACCTGCTGCCCATTCCGCAGTTCGACGGTGCGCACTTTTTGATGTTTCTCTCCCTCAAAATGCGCCTCAACGCCGTCGCCGATTTTTTCTACAAAGCCGAGCCCTACGGAATGGTCATTGTGCTCATCGTACTGCTGACCCCCATCAAAGACTATGTGCTCATCGCACCGATACAGGCCGTATTACGCCTTTTACTCTCATAACAAGGAAAAAAATGAAATTTTACGTCGCCACCGACCACGCCGGAATTGATCTGAAAAACTTTACATGTAAGCTGCTTGAGAGCAAAGGACACGAAGTGGTCGATCTGGGACCGTTTGATAAAGAGCGGGTCGATTACCCCGATTTTGCCATCAAAGTGTGCCAAAGCGTGCTTGCCGAGCCGGGCACGCAAGGGGTGCTGATCTGCGGTTCGGGCATCGGTATGAGCATGGCCGCCAACCGGCACCACGGTATCCGCGCCGCACTTTGCCACGACGCCTACACCGCCCAGATGGCGCGGATGCACAACGACGCCAATGTGCTCTGCTTCGGTGAACGTATCGTGGGCCAAGGGGTCGCCGAGTCGATCATTGATGCGTGGCTTAGTTCTGGCTTTGAAGGCGGCCGTCATTGCGGACGGGTGGCCAAAATCGAAGCGATCGAAGGCTAAAAAGATGTTTTGGGAATGGTCGCTGCTGACGGTTCTTGCGATCATCGCGATTTTTTTATTCATCAAGATGTTCTATTTCAAATCGATCACGGCCAAAGAGCAGCGCAGCAATGAGATGATGAAGCTCACCTTGCATGAAGCGGAGATTCTGATCCGCAAGTATCAGGTACAACTGCAGCGTGCGCTGGGCAACGTGGACATTTTGACCGATGAGCTTAACAAACAGCGTGAAGAGATCAAGATGCTCAAGCAGCGCAACTCCAAACACCGCATCGAAACCGATCGTTTACAAACCAAAATCAAAGACCTCGAAGCGCGCATCGACGCACTTCTTTAAAAAAGGATTTACCGTGAATCTAAGTGAACAAGACCGCCATATTATCACCTCTGCCATTCGGGATGTGCCCGATTTTCCCAAGCCGGGAATTATTTTTAAAGACATCACCACCTTGCTTGGCGATAAAGTTGCCTTCGCTACCTTGATGGACCACCTCGCCCACCGCTACGGCGGCTACGGGCTTGACTACGTCGCAGGGATTGACGCGCGCGGCTTTATCTTCGGCGCGGCACTGGCGCAGATGCTGGGGGTGGGTTTTGTGCCCGTACGCAAAAAGGGCAAACTTCCCTATACGACCGTGAGCGAAAAATACTCGCTCGAGTACGGCTTTGATGAAGTGGAGATCCATATCGACGCCTTTGACGGGACGCCAAACGCCAGAGTGCTGCTGGTGGATGATCTGATCGCTACGGGCGGCACCGCCTACGCGGCCGCCAATCTGATCCAAAAAAGCGGCGGCCTCTGCGTCGAGGCGTGCTTCGTGCTGGGGCTTGATTTTCTGGATGGCCAGCGCAAACTGGCCGAGCTGACCAGTGTTTACCGCGTGATAGGAGTGGAGTGATGTACATCCCCAAACCCTCCCGCTTCGACCCCGACACCAATGGCCATTTTGGCATCTTCGGCGGCCGCTACGTGCCTGAAACCCTAATGCCCGTTTTGCTAGAACTCGATGAAGCCTACAAGCAGCTGCGTTTTGATGAGCAGTTTTGGGCTGAGGTGGACGGCTACCACCGCGACTACGTCGGCCGCCCCTCCCCGCTCTACTATGCTGCCAACCTCTCAAACGAGCTTGAAGCCCATATCTACCTCAAGCGTGAAGACCTCAACCACACGGGTGCGCACAAGGTCAACAACGTCATCGCCCAAGGGCTGATGGCCAAACGTCTGGGCAAAAAAAAGGTGATCGCCGAAACGGGCGCGGGTCAGCACGGTGTGGCCACCGCCACCATTGCGGCGCTCATGGGGCTGGAGTGTGAGATCTTTATGGGCGCCAAAGATGTCGCGCGCCAAGAGCTCAACGTCTTTCGCATGAAGCTGCTGGGCGCCAAAGTGCACGCCGTAGAAAGTGGCAGCAAAACCCTCAAAGACGCCATGAACGACGCCATCCGCCACTGGGTCACCCATGCACGCGACACCTTCTATATCATCGGCACCGTCGCGGGGCCGCACCCCTATCCGCTGATGGTGCGCGATTTTCAGGCGATCATCGGCTATGAGGCCAGAGCGCAGATTTTGGAGAAAACCGGGCGCTTGCCCGATTATGTGCTGGCATGTATCGGCGGCGGCAGTAATGCCATCGGCACCTTTCAGCACTTTTTGGAAGATGAGGGCGTTACATGTATCGGCATCGAAGCGGGCGGTTTGGGCGTCGAGACCGACAAACACGGCGCGTCGCTGCTTAAAGGCTCTCCGGGCGTGCTGCACGGTCAGATGAGCTATCTGCTTCAAAACGATGAGGGGCAGATTCTTGAGGCGCACTCCATATCGGCGGGGCTGGATTATCCGGGTATCGGACCGGAACACGCCTTTCACAAAGACAACGGAACCGTACGCTACGGCCACATCACCGACGATGAGGCGATGGAGGCTTTTGTGTGGCTCTCCAGAAGCGAGGGGATCATCCCGGCGTTTGAGACGGCGCACGCGGTGGCGTATCTGAAAAAGCTTGAGGATATCAAGGGCAAAACCCTTATCGTCAACCTCTCGGGCCGTGGGGACAAAGATATGATTCAGGCCAAATCGATTTTACATTTTGATTAAAGAGTAGTGTGTATGAAACTGATTTTAGAAAACAACGTATTTGCCAATATTCACGCCGATATCGCGGTGCGCATGGTGGATAGCTCCATGCTAGAAGCGCTTGAAGAGCGTGCGCTACTGGAGCGCTTCGGCTTCAAAGGTAAGAGTGAAGAGAGCTGCTTGCTGCTGGAGCGCGGTCTACTCTTTTGCGGGGTTGAGGATTTTAGCAACGATGCACTGCGTCAAGCGGCCACTACGGCGATTCGTACGCTATGGAAGTTACAAACCCCGCGCGTCAAATTTGAGGGTTTCGGCCTTGAGCGGATCGCGGCTCTGGTGGAAGGGGTCGTGCTGGGTGGCTACCGCTTTGAGCGCTACAAAAGCGAGAAGAGCGAATGCGCCATCCGCGAAGTGGTCTTTGCCAGCACCTCGCACGAAGGAGTGCTGGAGCCTTACGATGCGATGAAGAGCCGCTTTGAAGCAGCCCGCATCGTCGCGGAGGCCACCAACTACACCCGCGATCTGGTCAATGCCACGCCTGAGGAGATCTACCCCGAAGCCCTAGCCCAGGCGGCGCGCGACTTAGCCGAGCGCAACGACCTTACATGTACGGTTCTGGATGAAGCCGCACTGGACGCGGAGAAGATGATGGCAATGCTCGCCGTAGGGCGCGCGTCGTGCCATCAACCGCGCCTCATCCACCTCGCCTACACCCCGCAAAATCCGACCAAGGTGATCACGCTGGTGGGCAAGGGGCTCACCTACGACAGCGGCGGTCTAAGCCTCAAACCCGCCGCGAGCATGGTGACGATGAAGATGGACAAGGCCGGAGCCTGCGCGGTGTTGGGGATTTTAAAAGCGGTGAGCGAGCTCGGTCTACCCATCGAAGTACACGGCTTTATCGGAGTGGCTGAAAATATGGTGGATGCCAACAGCTACAAACCCGACGACGTTTTGCGCGCGCGCAGCGGCAAAAGCATCGAGGTGCGCAACACCGACGCCGAGGGGCGCTTGGTGCTGGCCGACGTGCTTGATTATGCCCAAAGTCAGGTTCAGGCCGATTACCTCTTTGACTACGCCACGCTCACAGGGGCCTGCGTGGTCGCCCTTGGGCCCTACACTTCAGGGGTGATGGGGCACAGCGAGAGCCTCAAAGCCGCAGCGCTGCAAGCGGCCGATCAAAGCGGCGAACTTGTCGGAGTGCTCCCTTTTAACCGCCATCTTAAAAAGCTGATCAAAAGCGAGATCGCCGATGTGTGCAACGTCAGCTCCAAACCCTACGGCGGCGCCATTACGGCGGGACTCTTTCTCGATCACTTTATCCGCGAAGAGATGAAGCAGAAGTGGCTGCACTTCGACATCGCCGGCCCCGCCTATACCGAGAGCGCGTGGGACTGCAACAGCTACGGCGCTACGGGCGCAGGGGTGCGGCTCACGCTGGCATTGCTACAACAACTTTAGCAGACGATTATATGTAAACCTCAACGGATCGTTTGAAAAAACGACACACTCTTTTTCTTCGATCCCTGGCTGTCAATGAGTCCAAAATACGACTCTGCCTCTTTGAAATATCCTACATGGCCCTTCACGTCATACAGATGAAAGGTGATCAAACCGATCAAATTTGCCTCTTGCTTCATCTGCTGCACCAGTCGAGCGTAGCCTTGATACACTTCTGCTTGCAACGCCTCATCGCCATAACTAGAGATGGCCGCATACGCCAAAAAAGTGGGTTTTCGGTAACGTTGATGTAGATAAGTCGCAAAAGCGAGGGAGCGCTGCGGTGTATGTTTGATGGCGGCGCGGGTGTTGCGCGTCAAAGCACGCATCTCTTGAAATGCGATAAAGTCGAACGCTTCAACCGCATGCTCAATGCTTCGATGAAAGGCGGTAAAGTTATAGGGATCTTCGCTTTGTTCGTAATGACCGAAATCACCGACGCAAAAGCCTACTTTTGCCTTCGCGTCTTGACGTATCAGCGAGAGACTTTGCAATAAAAAGTCGTTGAAATAAGGATCGGACTCGACGCCGTTTTGATTAAATTCGGGATGCAGTATCACGACCTTCTCCCCGTCGATGCGGCGTAGATAAGCCACGAAGCGTTCTAAATAGTGACGATAAGCCAGCGCATCTTCTCGGATACGTTTTGGTGAGATGGCATCTGCGAAATAATAAACCATAAAAACGGGAAGATAGCCCTTGATGCGCAACTTTTGGTTGATCTCTTCTACCGGATACCACTGCTCTTGCCAATCAGAGGTAATCCACATCGCTACGGCGTTCACGTTTGGAAGTTCTGCACCCAAAGCATCGCCGATATTGCGTCGTTCACCCTTACATGTAGCAGGAATGAAGTGGGTGTAGCGCCCTTGAGCGTAGCATAGATCATATCCGCCCACACCTACCACAAAAGGAGACGCTGCCCAAAGTGCTGTACCCAGCAGCGACACCGACCAAAACTTCATTTTTGGTATTGCGCTACGAGTGTCATTTGGGCATGGGGCGCAAGTATCACCACCATGATGTCCGTATAGCGCTCTTTAAGATTGGTAACGTAATGCACCTGTGCCCCCATGATCTCCGAACGAACGTCCAAAATCTCTTTGGCATTAGGCCAATAGAGCCGAAATGTGTAGTTGAATACCCGCTCGTCGTTAAGATTTTTGATGTAGATGAGATGATTTTTAACGGCTGTTTTTGCCGAAAGCTCGATCTTTTCATTCAACCTCAACCGCTCAACGATTCCATCCCCGTTAAGGGGGTGGTATCTTTGATCCGATTTGAGGTACTCCATGTAACGTTTAACGAGCGCTATATTGCCTTCAAGACCCATTAAATGGGTGTGGATACCGAAGTTGAAGATACCGTCAAGATCGGTAACGAAGCGGGTTTCACGCCGAAGTGCTTCAAAAATAGCGCTCTCGCTCCACTCCAAACTAACTGTATAGTGATAATCATCGGTTCCGAGTCGCCCGATTTCAAACAATCCATCTCGTTTTTGCGGATATATCGTGTCGTCAAGCTGTTTGAGCACATAGGTGTACCCTCCGCTACGCAGCTTGGAATGCATCGCAGCATCGAGCTCCTCTCTAGGCGGACGAAAACCCGTTACGACGGCGCCGCCGCTCATTTGTGTCAGCACCTCTTTAGACCTAATGATCTCTTGATGCAATCGCTCTTCAGATAGACTCGTCATGGATTGATGGCTGTAACTGTGTGAGCCGATCTCGACCATCGGTTCATTGTTGGCCCGCTTCATCAACCTCGGATACTTCAGTGCATCGGCTGCAATACAAAAGGCGGTTACAGGAATCTTTTGAGCAGCCGAAAGCGCTATAAATTGCTCAAGCTGTTCAAATCGGTATTCGGTATCTTGCGAAATCCACACCGCACTGTGTCGGTCAAGGTACGGATAGGCTCGCACGGTAATCTCGTGCGCTCCATAAAGTAAAACCCCCCGCAACAGCTCTGTAAATATGGGCTCTTGCTCCCCTTTTTCGGTAAAAAGATAGGACGGAAAAGAGACATAAACCCAATTGCCCTGACCATAGCTGCCATGCCATCCCGCCCCGGCATGTTCGGGTAGCAGAGTTTTAAGTGGTGATTGATGGGGGGAGTTTAACGCCCAATTGGTCAAAAATAGATCTGGATGATGCTCTTGTGTATCAAACAAAGGAATGGGATCGTAATGGCTCAACAATGCACGTTTTCCGGGATTCAACTGGGCAGCCAGCGGAGAGAGCAAACGGTTGACGATGAACGGCACCTCATCTGACGTGCGCGGCTTGGGCAGGTCTCCGACATAGCGCAATGAGGTCAGCGCCTCAATCGAACCGGCACCTACGTACCCCTCATCACTGTTAAAGGCGTAATTGAAGTTAAAAAACATAAAACCGCCATTGCTGATAAACGTATTGATTTGCTCCAAGCTTCGGCGCGACAGATAGACTGCGTCAAGCACCAACAGCATCTCATTACGGCCCAGCAGCGGTAGTTCTGACTCCTTGATGAAACGCACGTCGTAGCCCATCTCTTGGATGCGCGCGGCAATGTTTTGCAGACGCTGTGAGTATGCTTGCGGATCCATCCCATAGTTTCGATACTGCTGCATACTCTCTTCTGAACGCAAAAGCACCACACTGCGCTTTTCGCTCAACGGCGTCAACGCAAAAGAAGATTGAAAGTTTTGGAAAATTTGAAACACCACCCAACTGCTTCCCAAAAGTAAGATGAAGGTAGTGATCAGCGCTCCAACGGCGTAGGTGCCGGGAATGCGGCTTCGCTTACTCGAAGAAGAGATAATCTTTTCCGTGCTCATGGAGTACATCCTCGTAAGAAATCTGCTTTTTTTTGCGGTTCTTTTCCCGCGCTTTGTAAAGAAAATAGGCAATAACACCAAACACCAGCGTCATCAGCGAAATCACCAAAATGATCATCGACATAAAAGCAATAAAATCCATTGTTTACCTTTATTAAATTTTTCCCTTGCGATCGAGCTTGCCCCATGTCATATCGAGCTGCAGCCACTCTTCCATAGTTGCGAAGATTTTAGAAATATTGATGACCGTAATGAAATAAAGCCGATACAACACGGCATACCAAGCCAGATGCAGAGGTTCACGCGTGATCATCAAACAGTAAAGTGCTCCGGCGATATCCATCACGGTGTAGAGGATCCACCAATAGAAGATAAAGCTACTCGCTCCAGATTTGACCGCGAGATAGAGAAAAAAGAGATTCCCCCACACGTCAAAAAAAGGCCAAAATATCGACTCAAAGAGCATGTACCACAAGACGAAGCTCATAGAGCGGTTCTGGCGCGGTCTCCAGAGGTAACCGCTGTGCTTGCGTATTGATTGCAAAATGCCTCTCGTCCAGCGATAGCGCTGCTTGATGAGATCAAGCAGCTGCTCAGGCGCTTCAGTGATCGCTAAGGCATCCGGTTCAAACTCAATCTTGTGCCCTCTCTCGATCAGCTTGAGCGTTAGATCGCAATCTTCGGCAAATGTGTCGCTGTCATACCCTCCCACAGCCATGACGGCCTCTTTGCGAAAGACCCCGATGGGTCCGGGGACTATGTTGACCAACTTTAAAAAAGCCTGCCCGTTGCGAACCATGTTGAGCCCCTCGATATACTCTAGGGCCTGTAAACGGGTGAGGGTATTGTCTCGATTACTGACATAGACCGATCCGGCCACGGCGGCGACCTCAGCATCGTCAAAATAGGGAACCATCAACTCGACGGCGTTGATCGACAACGCAGAGTCTGCGTCCACCACCATGATCAAATCGCCGGTCGCATGTTCCATGCCAAAATTGATCGCCCTTGCCTTACCTCCGTTGGGTTTACTCAGTACCCGCAACGAGCGTTCGCTCCCTTCAAACTCTAACGACTTCGCCCTTTTATACGTTCGATCTTTAGAGCCGTCGTCAACAACGATGATCTCAAGATTTCGGTAGCTTTGTCGCATCAATGAGCTCACCGAGGAGACAATGACATTCTCCTCATTAAATGCCGGAACGATAATAGAGACCCTATGTTCAGAGTGATCGTATAGCCCTCCTTGCTTCGCATCGGAGCTTTTTTGAATGGTTTTAAGCATTGAAAAGAGGATCAAAAAGAGATATCTGGTGATGATAATCAGCGACATCACGAAAAGTACGATAACGCCGAATTTGACCAACCATGTATCAAAAATAAGATAGATATCGAGTAGATTGAAAACCGCGTAGATACCCATGACGGCAAGCAGCAGCATCAAAGGGACAATCCACACGCTTAGCTCCTTACCAACGGTACAATAAGTTCAACACACAATCGGTGTAATCATACCCGATGGCACCCATACCGTGTACCTCATCTATCGGCTCGTTACGCACACAACCTGCCTTGAATTTAAAAGGAGCCCCAATAGCCGATTGCAGGTGTAGGCCATAGCGTGCCATCCACTGCTCGTAACGCATCGATAGGCCAAAGCCCAATGTAGCTGCCAAGGAGAGATCACTACCGAGTCGATAAGCGGGCTTAAAGAGCAAAAAATGCGCATCGTCGCCTTTAGGCGTATAGTAGTCGCGACTGCTGCCGCTAAGACGTTCATACCATCCCGAAAACATCACGTCCGTATCGAGGTATCGCCCATGCATCTGCACGAAACGCCAATCAAACATCACATTAAAAAGATAGTTGTCGTCATTGATGTAGGCCCATTCTAACGCACCCCACAGCGTGCCCGTGCCGATCCAATCGATCGTATTGCTCAGACGCAGGGCATATTTTTCGATCCCTTTGTCAAGTGCGGCGAGTGTGTATTTACTCGCATAAAGATTTCGTTGATAGAGCTTGACGTTGTAGGTATTGCGGATGGGTCCTAAACCGTCTAAAAATCCGTCATAAACGCCGTGATAGCCCACATAAGGGCCATACGCGTTGCGCTCTTGATAGCTATCAAGTATCAAGCCTCCGCTCCATGAGCCATACTCCAACCCGATATGCCCCATAATGCCTTCAATCCATTCTGTTTGTCCAAAGCGTTTCTTTTGCAGTTTAAACAGCCCCACACCTACGATCAGCTTGAGCGGATCATACACGTTGACGCGCCCCATCACATCGCCGCTTTGAAACGACAGTGCATCGCTGTCGGCGTAGTATTGCGCATTTAAACCTAAATCCACAGGATGCTTAAGGGTATTCGGTTGCACTTGGGCAGTAGTTGGCTGGGAGACTTGAAGCGGCGCGGCATCTTGCACGGGGGTGCTCAATGCTTCAAGTTCGTTCGCCCTTCGGGCAATCGGATCTTCGCGGTATAAATTGATCGGCACCTCTTGAGGCGGGACGACCGTTTGGGCCTCATTTTGCGTGACGCTTATCTGCGTCTTTGCACGACCAAGACGCCTGATCCCCTCTAAAGCCGCGGCAACGATAGGGGTGCGCTTGGCCTCTAGTGCATACCAACTCTCGTGTTCTATCACACACGCTGTCGCGTCACAGACAAGCACAAGTTCTTTAAATCCGCTGTCGGTACGCTGTAATGCACGGTACTCCTGCCAAAAACGCAGTGTAAAACGATTGAGGCTCAGATCTTGCGAGATGATCCTAGGTGCTACAACGTCCACTTTGATAGAGCGGTTTTGTGCAAATAACTGCTTTTTTTGCTCGATCCAGGCAGGGGCAGGTTTGAGGTAATGAGACGCATAGTGATCCAAACGACGCGCCTGCCAACTCGCTTTCCACGACTCCAGCAGCCTTACATGTAAGGGCCCAAGCGCTAGGGTTTGCTCTTGTTGATACAGCAGCGAAAAGTACAACTTCTCCGCCTCATCGAAGCGGCTTGTTTCAAACAATGTGTGCGCGTACATCAAGGCCAAATCGCTGTGACGCAGCGCAAATAAGGGGCTATCTTGCGCCTCTTCGCTGTTGATGATCTGCTCAAAGCGAAGCGCAGCTTCCGTATATTGGGCTGATTGATAGAGATTGTACGCCGCATGGTACGCTAATGAACGGTTTTGGGGTGACGCATCATACAAAGCGGTATAAACCTTTGCTGCCTTCTCATGAGCGCCGCTTTGTTGAAGCGCGTAGGCATATTTTTGAGCGATGGTATCTGTTGACTGCACCAAGCCTAGGTCGGATTCAAAAAGCGGCACGCTTTGCGCATAAGCACCTTTTTCATAGAGTGAGAGTGCTTTATGAAGCGCTGAACTGCCTGTTTGAATCGGCTCTTTTGAAGAGGATCGACTGCGGGCCTCTTGTAAGGCCTGAGCCAGCTCCGTGTCGTTTGGAAACTGCTCTTTGAGTGCTTCAAAGCGGGCGCGGGCGCGATCATAGTCACCACTCCACAGCCACACATACGCACGGGCCCGCTGCACATCGTAATAGAGCTGCGCAAAGGGATCAAGAGACTCGATACGGTCCAAAGCGTCATGCGCTTGTGCAAACGCACCTTGCCAACTGTAGAGTCTTCCGAGCTTCAGCCAGGTCTGCGCATCTTTCTCACGTATGCGCTCATAGTGCGTGATCGCTTCAGCACTGTCGGCATTCCAAAAAGCCAAATCTGCTCTGTAAAGCTCAAGCTCTTGCGAAGTACCGAACCGTTGTTCATGTTTGTTTAAGTACTCTAAAGCGTGTTGATATTGTTTGCGTTGATGGAGCGCGTCACACAGCGTGCGCAGATGAGCTAAATCGCTTTGCGCCTCATAAGCGGCACGATAGGCTTCAAGCTTTTGTGTGCGTAGTTGCTCTAAACGCGACAAAAGCGCTTCTCGTTTGGTTTCCAATCTAGCACTACCCTCATAGGCTTCAAGTAGATGAGCCGCCTCTTCTTCTTTTTGGGCATCCAGATACATCTGCGCCGCCAAAAGACGGTCTTGTTCGACGCCTTGACGTTCAAAAAGACGCCCATAAGCCTCAGCCGCGCAGAGATAATTCTGCTCTTGTGCGCAAAGCTTGGCTTCGATAAGATCAAAGCGCTCAGCGCTGCGTTTGCTTTTCAGCCCCTCAAAAAGCATACGAGCTTGGTGTATTTTGCCCTCCTCAAGCATCACCGAAACTCCATGCATGCGTATCTCATCGCTTAAGCGCTGCTCATGGGCCAAAAGATAGTTCAGCAATATGTTTCGCTCTTGATGACGCGCTTGAAAGCTCAGCTCTTGCAGTTTAGCTTCGAAACGATCCACGGGATCAGAGGGGAGCAATCCGAAGGTGTGAAGCATCTGATGCTCTTCTTCATACTTACTTAACCGAAGGCTTAGCAGCTTAGCCTCAGAAGCTTCAGGCATAATCTTTTGGGCTTCTTGAAGATAGTGACGGCTTTGATTGAGATCGTCTCTCTCAAGATAATAGCGTCCCAAAAGCAGCATCGACCGGTAGTCTGTAGGATTAGCCTTAATATTTGCCTCCCACTCAGCCACATCATACTCTATTGCATACACTGCGCCGATGCCGTTCAAAAGCGATAGAAGCAATAGGGCACTTTTAAGCATCCGGCGCAACAGCTTCCTCCATGCCAAGAAGACTAAGCGAAGAATCAATTTGACGCATATGCTCCACAATGACATTGCTATGTGCGACCGTCATGTTCAAAAGCATCAGCGTCAATCGCTCCTCATGTGCTACAAAACAGTATACATCGCCGGGACGCTTGAGAACGGAAGCCATCCGATCTGCATCAATCGCTGCGGCTTGATAGTTAATGCACACAAAAAAGACACGGGCTTCAAGACACGCTTGTTTGTATTGTGCAAAACGCTCTTGATCCATCACCGTCACATTCGGCACGATGGCGTCCAGTCGTCGTGAATAGAAAGGATCGCGCAAAAAGCGTTCAACGGAGGTGATCAACGCTTCAAAATTGAAATCACGCTCAAACAGATCGTGACAACGGCTGGCATTGGCCAAGCGTCGATCCGAATGTCGAATAAAGGACTTTCCGGTCACATAAATGATCTGTGTTTTGAACTTTTGCTCTTGAACCGATCGACATAACTCAAAGCGACCGGCATCCAAAGCGCTCTCTTTGGTTGCAAAGACAAGAAGATCAGGATTGCTGATCAGACGCGAAAGAATGAGCGAAAGATTGGCTTCGACGCGCTCGACCTTGAATAGTGCCGAATCAAAAAGATAAGCGATGCGGTCTAGGTTTTCAGTATCATCTCCGGCCAGCACGACATGCCAAAATTTCGGCTTTTGCGCCTCTTGTGAAGCTTCATCGAGAGGTTCGCATCGGTAGATGCCCTGCGGTAGTAGGGCAAAGGAAAGGCTCTTGAATCCAAGAGGTTGAATCGAAAAAAGGATGTCAAGCGTTGAAACACCGCTGTTGCTTGTGCGTACATGTAGATCCAAATCGATATGGTGATGAAAGGCTTTCAAAATACTTTTAGAAAAATTTTGTTCGATATCGATTGTAAACAGAAGCTTTTTTTGAGCGCTTTTGCACAAGCGGATTAAGGTATCGATAAAGGCTTCGACCTCATTGCCGTCATGCAGTTCAAAAAAATCTCCAAGACTGTGGATCACGATAATCGGCTCAGATGAAGTGTTGATCATCCGCTTTAGATCCTCATACATGAACGCATAGCCGTACAAATGTTTTTTCTCTTTCCAATTAGCAGCCAGAGCAAGCAGTTCAACACGTTCATGCAGACGCTCCATCTCTTTGGCCGTAATCACCTTTTTAAAATACTCCCTCGAATAGCCGGTTAAAAGCTGTGCACGCATATTTATTGATTCAAGCAGATATTCCACCAGGGCCAATACAGCACTTTGACGCTCTCCTTGAATGCAGACGCAATCAGCTTGACTGACAGATTGATACAACGGCAAAGGATCTCCTTTATCGATTCAAAACACAAATTTGAGTGAACTTGAAAGCTATTTTATCTGCAAGCAGTTTAAACATATTCACATTTTTAAGCAAAAGCTGCGAAAAAGCCTAATACAGCGCTACTTCAAGCGCTTTAAGCCTTATCTGTAACGCGATCTAAGCCCTAGATGCGCCGTCTTTGAGCGCAGATCACGCATAAAGGCGTCGCCGGGGTCGCGTTTATGTGTGATGTAGGCTTGATCCCTCTCCAGCCACAGCGGGCTGTCGCGCCACTGCTGATACTCGTGATGCCCTATAAGATACTCGATCCCTTCAAAGCGCGATTGGAGATAGCCAACCAGACGCGCATTGGTCTCAAGCTGGGCGGGGGTGAGATCCTCTTTTTCGTTCCCTTCACCGCCGACGTTTTCGATGCCGATCGCGTGGTAGTTGAGCCCGATGACATGGCGTGCCATGGTGCGCTCATCCATCAGCCGATAGATCGTGCCGTCTCGATCCACCAGAAAATGGGCCGAAACATTCAGTGCGCCCGAGGCGGCAATGTCGCCGCGGTCTTTTAAAAGCCGCTCAGGCTTGAGCCGCGCGTACGCCTCTTCAAGGCTCTTGGTGGCCGTCCAGTGGATGACGATCATACGCGGTTCAATGCGGGCATCCTCTACATGTAAGCCGTAGTGCGCCTTGATGTAGGCTCTGCTCAGCGCTTCACGCTCCGGCCCGAAATCAATCGGCAATAAGCGAATGGTGCGATGTACATGTAAGGCTTCGATACGGCGGTTGGCCTCTTCGATCCGTTCGCGCGGCACCTCTTTATCCTCGATCAGCTCCTTGATCGTCTCGATGATCAAAGGCAGCGGCGTATACGCCAGTTGATTCCCGAACAGCAGCATGTCCACGCCGGAGTTGATCGCGCGCCTTAGGCTCTCTTTGAGGCTGTAGTGCGCGCTGATCGCCTTCATCTGCAGATCGTCGCTGATGAGCACCCCTTTAAATCCGAGCTTGTGACGCAGTAGCTGCGTATTGATCTTGTACGAGAGGGTTGCGGGAACGTCCGGATCGAGGGTGCGGTTGAAGACGTGCGCACTCATGATCGCCTGCGCTTTGCCGGATTGAATCAGCGCGGCGTAGGGTTCAAGCTCTTGGGGCGTCCACGTCTGCGTCACATCTACAAACCCTTCGTGCGAATCGCCGCGTGAAGAGCCGTGCCCCGGAAAGTGCTTGAGCACCCCTACGACCCCCTTGTCGCTCATGGCGTCAAGCATCGCCGTCGCGTAGCGGCCAACCTTGACAGGGTCACTGCTGTAAGCGCGCTCCAGCTTGGCGATCACGGGATTATCGGGGTTGACGGCAAGATCGACAACGGGCGCGGCGTTGAGGGTGATGCCCGCTTCGCGCAGCATCGCGGCCATCACATCGTAGTGCGCACGCGCCTCTTGAACCGGAAGCGCCGCCATCTGCGCCGCCGAGGGGGTATGCACAAACCCGTCACGCGCTTTGAGCCGCTCGACCCTGCCCCCCTCCTGATCGATCATAATGAACATCCGCCCCTTCGAGGCCTCATGCAGTATGCTACAGAGCGCTTGGAGCTGCTGGGGATCGCGGACGTTTTTGGGGCGGGTTCGGTCACGGTAATCGCGGTCAAACAAGATCACGCCGCCCAGATCGTAGCGCTTGATCTGCGCTAAAAGCGTCGCATTGCGCTCCAGACTCAGCGCGTCAAAACCGACGATCACCATGCGCCCGATCGCGCGTTCCAGCGCAGCGTCGCCCCAAAGCAAGGGATAGCAGGCCACCAAAAGCAGCCATGCTTTGATCATGAATGCCCTCCGCAAACGCCTCGATGGTGCGCCATCAGACGCTCGAAATCCTGTACCTCCAGCGGTCTGCTGCAGAGATAGCCCTGATAATATTCGCATGAACGCTGACGCAGAAAATCGAGCTGATCATGCTGCTCGACCCCCTCAGCAACCACTTCAAGGCCAAAGTTTTCAGCAATGGTAATGATGGTGCTGACCAGTTCGCGGTCATCTTCGTCGATCACCAGATCCTGCGTGAAGGAGCGGTCGATTTTGAGGGTGCTAAAGGGGAGTTTTTTGAGATAAGAGAGCGAAGAGTAGCCCGTACCGAAGTCATCGATGGACAGACCGACACCGTGTTCGCGCAAGGCATGCATTTTGGCGGCCACTTCATCGACATCGCTGATCACCACCGACTCGGTCAGCTCCAGCTCCAAAGCGCCGCTGGGCATAGCATAGCGTTCCAGCAGCATAAAGACATCGGAGACAAAGTCGGGACTCCCAAACTGCTTGCTGCTCACATTAACCGCGATGCGTCGAATCGGCGTTTGGCCGCGCCACTGCATAAACTGTCGGATCGCCTCCTCAAGCACCCAACGCCCCAGCTCCACAATCAGACCGCTCTCCTCAGCCACGGCGATCATCTCCAAAGGAGCAATAAACCCAAGCTCGCTGTGGTTCCAGCGCAGCAGTGCTTCGGCGGCGACAATCTCACCCGTCGCTATCTCGATGATGGGCTGATAATAGAGCTGCAAAGCGCCCTGCTTGATGGCCGGACGCAGCGCATTTTCAATGACCATGAGCCTTCGGATGCGGAAATCCATCTGCTCTTGATAGAGGCGGCTCATCCCCTTGCCGTCACGTTTGGCCTGATACATCGCCGTGTCGGCATGCTTGAGCAGATCGTCCACCCGCTCTTCGCTCTCATGCATCAACACCATGCCGATACTGGTCGAAACGCTCAAAAAGCGGCCGTCGATTTCAACATCTTCGCCAAAGGCGGCGTGAATACTCTGCGCGGCGCGCTCCATCCGCTCCAGCGCATCGTGGCGGTTTCTGCCCAGATGGGGCAAGACGATCACAAACTCGTCTCCGCCGATGCGTGCGAGCATATCGCGCTCATCCAGGGTGTGCTTGAGGCGCAAAGCGACTTCGCACAGCAAAGCGTCGCCGACGGTATGGCCCAGCGAGTCGTTGATGGTTTTGAAGTTGTCCAGATCCAAAAAAAGCACCCCAAAAAGGATGCGCTCTCTAAAGAAGCGCACCATCTCCTGATTGATCCGCTCGATGAGCATGGTGCGGTTGGGGGTGTCGGTGAGGGTATCGTGGCGTGCTTGATACTCGATTTGACGAATGAATTCAAAGCGCTCCGTCACATCGTTGACGATACCGATGCCTCCAATCACTTGCCGCTCCAGATCGAGCAGCGGAGCGGTGCGCAGGTGAATAAAAAGCTGTCGGTTAAGATATTGCGTCTGATACTCCCCCTCGTAATTTCCCTCTTCGCCATCGATGGCTTTGATGATGACAGGCACAACCCGCTGATCAGATAGCTTCAAGAGCGGCAAACCGATAAGATAGGACTCTGGCGTACCCAAAATAGTACACAACTCCGCATTCACCTCGACAATGCGCAGCGACGGATCATAAAAGAAAATTCCAACGGGTGCTTGCGACACCATGGTGCTCGAGCGCTCCTGAGAGAGGTGCAGCTCTTTGCGCTCGCGCTCGTAAAGTCGGCGCGTCTCGGTCAGATCGACATAGGTACGGTAGATGCGTCGGGCCATCACCAAAAGCATCAGGATAAAGAGCGCCACAAAAAAGGAGAGTACCCAGTAGTACCCCTGAGCCTCCAGCATCAAACGCAGCAGTAGCGGCGTCATCGCCAGCACGATAAAGATACGCACCGCCTTTAGGTGTGCCGCAAGGCTACTGATCGAACCTGCGCTCATGCCCGAAAGCACTACGATCAGCACCGCCTGATGCAGCGGATCTTCAGCATCGAAGAGCAAGAACCCCGCACTGCCCCACATTAAGCCAGAGAGCACCACCCCAACCAGAAAGAGACGCTCCCACATGCGCACACTGCGCCGCTGCGGATCTTTGCGGTACTCCAGATAGAGCCCCAAACGCCAAAGCGATATCGCAAAAAGCAGGACGATCCAGCCGACCAGAAGAGGACGCTGCGGAATGTCCCACAATAAGACGCCGATAAAAAAACCATTCAGAACAATGGCCAGCAAAGAGACGTTGAGCTGTTGATATGAGAGCGCAAGCGCCTCTTTGTGGCCATCTTCGGAGAGTTTCACGGCTTTAATCCTGCTAAAAAGTTCGTCATTGTAGCGTAAGCCCTCACGTTAGCCCAGCACGGCGCTGAGATAACCGACCACCCTATAGGGATCGTGCGAGGCGTCGGCGCTGGTGCGGTAATCGATGATACGGCTGGCATATCCAAGAGCCGATCCGACCTCCAAAAGCGCACCAAGCCCCATGATACCGCACGCCTCACACCCATGATCGAGCAGCTTCGGCTCCATCCGCGCAACCGCCTCAAGGCAGAAGTGATCAAGCCTGTTGGCCTCTTGCAAAGTATAAAAATGGCTCAGATCGGTACTGATCACCAGCAGATTTGCGGGGTCTTGAAGGATCTGCGTCATCAGCACCGCGAGCTGCGCGCGAACCGCCGAACCGTAGACGATCTCCACCGCCTTCACCTGCGGCAGGTAGTGCGCGATCAGCGGTATCTGCACCTCGGTGGAGTGCTCATGGTGCGCCTCGGGTGCAAAGCCCAGCCACGCATGGCCCTCCTGCAGCGAGTGTGTATAATCCACATCCATCTGCAGATCTCCGCACGGGGTCTCATAAGCGTCAAACAAAGCCGCCGAAGCCCCGCGAAGCGCGACACGGTGGCTCGGCCCGATCACGATGACCCGCTCTATCTCTGCTTGATGCGCAGCGGTACGGTAGACCATAGCCGCCGTATAACCGCTGTACATGTAACCTGCATGGGGCACCACCACGGCTCGGGGTGCAAACGGCAGCTCAGGCGGCGGCGTAGCCTCTGCATCAAACTGCAAGATCCGCGCGCTCAGTGCCGCGCAGCTCTGCGGATAAAAGGTGCCGCGCACGGCGGCTTCGCGTCTAGTCATCAAAAACTCCTTCAAGCGCTTTATGGCAGTGCGGACACCGCCCCTTCTCAAGCGTATTGAGAACGGTACGCATCCCGTGCCTTTCGATCAGCAGCGTACCGCACGCGCTGCAGTGCGTCTGCTGCGCCATAGCCGTATTGCCCCCATAGCAGTAGTGCAGTCCCGCAGCTTTGGCGATTGCCTGCGCACGCTCGATCGTCGCTTGCGGGGTCGCGTGAATGTCCAGAACCTTGTAATCGGGATGAAAGGCGCTGACGTGCCACGGCGTCTGCGCGCCCAGCTCATCGGCGATAAAGCGGGCGATGGCGCGAAGCTCCTCATCCGAGTCGTTGTGTGAGGGGACGATCAGGGTGGTCACCTCCACCCAAATCCCTGCTTGCTTCATCGCAATCAGGGTGTGTTTGACGCGCTCAAGATCGCCGCCAAGCTCTTTTTTGTAGTAGCGCGGATTGAAGGATTTAAAGTCTACGTTGGCGGCGTCAAAGAGGGTGCGCATATCCGCAATCGTCTCATCCGACTCAAAGCCGTTGGTGATCATCAGGTTGCGCAAGCCCTGCGCTTTGGCCAGCTCTGCGATGTCATGCGCATAGGGGTAGAAGACGGTCGGTTCGTTGTAGGTGTAGGCGATGCTAGAGCAGCCCCGCTCCAGCGCCATCGAGACAATCTGCTCAGGAGAGAAGAAGCGCGTCTCATCGATGGTGTGATTTTGCGAAATCTGCCAATTCTGACAAAAAGGGCAGCGAAAATTGCACCCTACCGTACCGAGCGAAAAGCTCTTGCTTCCGGGCAACACATGATAGAGCGGCTTCTTTTCAATCGGGTCTACATGTAAGGCGAAGGGATGGCCGTAGACGAGGTTTTCGATCCTATCGCCGCTTCGGCGGTTCACGCCGCACAGGCCGCTTTGACCCTCTTTAAGGCTGCAGTAGTGGGCGCAAAGCTGACAGACCAGCCGATCGCCTTTGGGGATGTAATATTCCATCATATAATCTTTTGCGACTGATAGAGGCTAATCTGCGGATGCCGCACCAAACACCCCTGCTCCAGCCCCGCTTTGGCGCAGAGATGCGCAAAAAAGAGTTCAAAGGTCTCAAGCTCCTCCCACACCGAGGGCAAAAAGGTCGCCCGACGACCGCCAAGCTCCAAAATCACGCCATCCACCCTAGGACGCACCTTGGTGCGCAGATCGGCTTCATCACGGTACTCAATCGCATAGGGCAGACTCAAAAGTGAGAGCTCAATCTGCGTCTGCGGCCACTCATCGGCCTCCAGCGGCCTAAAACGCGGATCGCTAAAGGCCGCCGCGCGGGCATTGGCGATGACGTCCTCAAGCAGTGAGCGATGCGGCGTCAAAGAGCCGATACAGCCGCGCAAGCGCCCTGCTTGCTTCAGCGTCACAAACACCGCGCGCCGCTCACGCAGCCGCGCATCGCCGCGGTAATAGGCCTCTTTATCGATCGGCGCACCGCCGAAACGCTCCGCTATCGCCGCTTTGGCAAGCGCTAAAAGTAACTGCTCCATTGCTGCGCTCCTTTTGAACCTTACCCTTATTTTAACACAGGCGTAGTACCATCACATCACATCATTTCAAAGGTGAACCATGACCAATCTGCATCAGCTCATCTATGCCCTTAGCGATGCGCTCGATCTTGTCGGCGTAGACGATGTCAATCACGGCAAAAGGGTTGCTTACATGGCCTTGGAGTGTGCCCGCGTCTTGCAGCTAAGGCACGCGGATGAAGAGAAACTTTTTCACGCTGCCTTACTGCACGACTGCGGCGTCTCTTCGTCGCGCATTCACGACAAGCTGGTCTATACGCTCGACTGGGAAGGGGCCGAAGATCACTGTATCAGAGGCTATCAACTCCTCTCCATCTCACCCGTTTTGCGCCATCTTAATACGCTTGTGCTCTACCATCACACCCACTACGACACCCTCCTTTCTTTAGGCATCCATGCAGAAATTGCTATGCTCTCCAACCTTATCTTCATGGTGGATCGCGTCGATGCGCTTTGCGCTCAAAAAAGGCTCGAGCATCCTAAACTATCGATCTTAACCCTCTCTCATGAGATACGTCACGAAGTCGCATCGCTTGGTGGAACCTTCTTCAATCCAAAACTCGTTGAAGCATTTTTAACCTGCTCCACGCGTGAAGCCTTTTGGTTCAATCTCGCACCCGATGAACTGCACCGCTCTTTGCATCACTACATGCATTCGCTAGAGCATCAAAGCGTCGATTTGGTTGAGCTGCGCCAAATTGCCGAAATTTTTGCTCTTTTTGTTGATGCCAAAAGCCCCTACACCGCCGATCACTCGCTTGACGTCGCCGCACTTTCGCGCTTTATCGCGCAAAAGATGGACCTTCCGCCGGATGTTTGCAGTAAAATCGAAATCGCCGGTCTTTTGCACGATCTAGGCAAGCTCCGCATACCCGATGAACTGCTAAACAAAGCCGAGCCCCTCAACGACGAAGAGTTTGACACCATCAAAATACACGCCTTTGAAACCGGGCAAATCCTCTCGCAGATTCAGGGACTCGAAGAGATTGCCCAGTGGGCGGCGCAGCACCACGAAAAACTCAACGGTACCGGCTACCCCTCAAAAAATGGTGCCAAAGAGCTCTCTTTGCCTGCGCGCATCATCGCTGTGGCCGATATTTTTCAGGCTCTGGCCCAAAAGCGCCCTTACCGAAAAAACCTCAGTCCGCTGAAGATTATGGAGCTGCTCAAAGAGTATCAAAAGAGCGGCGGTATCGATGCAAACGTACTGGAAACGGTCGAAACCCATCTTCAGGCTTGCTGGGAGATATCCATACGCCACTCCTCGAAACTCGGGGCATAGCCGTGCGCCTGTGGCTGCTGCTTTGGCTTACATCTACGCTGCTTTTTGGGGAGTGGGTCTTGAAGCCAAACTACACCTTTAGCGACGAAACAATCCACAGCCAAGACCTTATTGCCGCCTTTCCCGAAGCGTTTGTTGTACTCACCATTCCCAACGAGCGCCTTAGCCACCGCGTCAAAGCAGAGGAGCTGATCGCGCTGTTTAAAGCGCGTGGCTACGAGGTACGCGCCACGCATCCCCTCATCACCTTCGAGCGTCACTTTGGTTTTGACATAACGCCCATCACCCAAAAGTTGCGCGCTTACTACCTTACCCACTACCCTTCGCTTCAGATCGACGCCTTACATGTAAGGCCCAGAAGTTACATGGCCGCCCTGCCGCAGGAGTACACCATCGAAATACCCCTAAAAAGCTACCGTCAGGAGAAGGGAACGCTCTATCTTCAAACGCCGGACAAAAAGCGCTATTTTTTCAACTTTGAGCTGAACGCTTCTCTTAAGCTTCTGGCTTCCTCGCAGCTCATTAAGCGTCACGAGAAGCTGACGCCGTTTAACACCCACAGTATCACGAAACGTTTCGAGGGATTTATCGCCCCGCCGCTGCAGGCGCTGCCGCAGGATCGGCATCTGCGCGCCAAGATCCGCCTCATCGAAGGACGCATCATCACCGAGCGTGACGTCGAACCGATGCCGCTGGTGCTGCGCGGCATGAGCGTGAATGTGCGCATCCGCTCTGCGGGGATGAGCCTGGAGCTTCGGGCGAGTGCGGAGGATGAAGGGGGCTTGTATGATATGATTACGGTCAAAAAAAGCGACGGAGAGACGCTGCGCGCGCGCGTGGTCGGCCCCGCAAGCGTGGAGATCGAGTGAAAATAGTCGTAGCCATCAGCGGCTCTAGCGGTGCGTCGCTGGGCCTGAAACTTCTGGATCTTCTGCCCGGCGAACACGAAAAGCATCTTATTATTTCCGAACATGCCCAAATCGTACTGGATAAAGAGCCCCAAGCGATCATTCATCAAAACCGCGAAATCTGGGCCGGCGTCGCCTCAGGCTCCTTTGGTGCCGATGCCATGCTCATCACCCCTTGTAGCATGAACACCCTCGCAAAAATCGCCTGCGGCATCGCCGACAACCTCATCACCCGCGCCGCAAGCGTGATGATCAAGGAGCGGCGCACCCTGCTGATCGCACCGCGCGAAATGCCCTTTTCGCCAATTGCACTGGAAAACATGCTCAAACTCTCCCGTCTTGGCGTCATCATCGCGCCGCCGGTGCTGGCCTACTACTCCAAACAACAAAACCTAGAGGAGATGGAGCGCTTTATGATCGGAAAATGGTTCGATCTCGTGGGCATCGACAATCAACTCTATCAGCGCTGGAGCGACCATGAATCATAAAATCGCCCTCTATCCGGGCACCTTCGATCCCATCACCAACGGCCACTTTGACATCGTCAAGCGGGCCTTGGGACTCTTTGATGAAGTGGTGATCGCCGTCGCCGACAACCGCGACAAAAAACCGCTCTACACCCTGGAGCAGCGGGTGCAGATGAGCACGCTCGCCACGCAGGAGCTGGAGCGGGTGCGGGTAGTCGGCTTTGACAACCTCACCGTCGATCTGGCCAAAAGCATCGGTGCGGACATCATCATTCGCGGCCTTCGCGCGGTGAGCGACTTTGAGTACGAACTGCAACTGGGCTATCTCAACAACTCGCTCGATCCGCACATTGAGACCGTCTATCTGATGCCCTCACTCAAGCACGCCTTCATCAGCTCTTCGATCGTGCGCAACCTGATCCGCTACAACGGAAAAACCGACCATCTGCTGCCACCGCAGGTTGAATCCATGATTCGGGGACTCTCTACATGTACCTTGCCGTAGAAGGGATCGACACCGCCGGAAAAAGCACGCAGATTGCCCTGCTGCGTGACTCTTTTCCCGATGCGCTCATCACCAAAGAGCCCGGCGCTACCCCCATCGGCACAGCCATTCGGGAGCTGGTGCTCAAAGGTGAAGCCCATGATCCCAAAAGCGAATTCTTCCTCTTTCTCGCCGACCGCGCCGAACACGCCTCGCAGGTGCTCGCCCCCAACCGGGACCGCCTGATCATCTCTGACCGCTCTTTGGTCTCGGGGATCGCTTATGCGCTGACCAAAGGGGGCATCGCACTGGAGACGCTGGTGGCGTACAACCGCTTCGCCACAAACGGCTTGCTGCCCGATACGGTCTATCTGCTGCAACTCACCCCGCAAGAGCTGCATCATCGTCTGTGCCAAAAAAAGTTAGACGGGATCGAAGCGCGCGGCGAAGCGTACCTGATGCAGATCCAAGCCAACATGATCACGGCGGCGCAGGCACTGGGATGCAACCTTGTGCTCATTGACGCCACCAAGCCGCCGGAGGCGGTGTTTGCGCAGATTCGCGCGGATCTCAACAGCCGCTTATAAGCCCCTCTGGTTTAAAATGGCCCGAAAATAGCCCCAAGGGTTCACCGTTGTCCCGATTTACACCCGTACACAAACGCGCCACGCAGATCAACAAAACGATTGCGGAGTTTGCGGCCCACCATCAGATCAAACCCGAACTGATCGACTTTGACCTGCTCTCGTATCAAACCTTTTATCAGACGCCCAAACAGAGCGAATGGACCTTGCTTAATGAGCCGCTGGAGTCGCTGTTTGAAGAGAAGATGATCCGCTCCGAGCTACTGCGGCTGCATCAGGAGTACGAGATTCGCCTGCGCCCGCTGCACGAGAGTCCCGCCCCCATCAGCCTCAGCGCCAACAAAACTAAAAGCAAGATCATGGCCCTCATCAAAGCCGGTAGCACCCTTGTATGCGAAGGCGATAGCGAGCGGTGGCTCAAAGAGCAGATTTACAAACGTAAACTGCGCGCCGGACTCATGATCGGCCTTTTTGAACCCAACCTTGACGCACAGCTTACCGTACTCGGCGCAAAGCTACCATGTAACGCTCCGCTAGAATCCGACGTGCGGCTCATCGTGGGCGAATCGCCCGGAGCAGTCGAGCCGATCCATGAAGCGGTTCTGTTGCATTACGACAAAAAAGCCAAAAGCGACAACCAACTGCTCCAAGGGGTCGATGAGGGCGAGCTGGTCGCCGAATATATCAAACCCAAGCGCGGGCGCAACGGCAGAGGGTGCGACGGCGTTTTTGTCGAAGTGGCCGAGCCCAAAAGCAAGTACGCCTCCTACTTGCAGTGCGACTCGACGCTGCTGCGGCGTGAAAGCGACGACAACATCGCCTTTTTTGCCAAAATTTCGGGTTACGTCAAGAACGAACGCGGACTGCTCAGTATCTCCAAAGAGCTCTCCATCAAAGCCGCCTCCTTTCGCAAAACCGGCTCCATCGATCCGGGGCTGGAGCGCGAAATCGTCGTCAACATCGCCCACAAAGAGAGCAGCGAAGACGCCATCGGCAGCGGCGTGAGCATCAACGTCAAAGAGCTCAACGTCAAAGGCACCGTCGGGGCCAGCGCATCGGTGCGCGCCGAAGCGATCAACGTCGGGGAGCAGACCCACAAAAAGGCGCAACTCGAAGCGTTGGAGCACGCCAATATCAAGCTGCACCGAGGCCGCCTCAAGGCCAAAACCGCCAAAATCGAAATTTTAGAGACCGGCAGCGTGGTCGCCGATGAGGTACATGTACGCAAAATGCTCGGCGGAGAGATCATCGCCGAGCGTGTCATCATCGACGAGCTGATCTCCAACGCCACCGTCACCGCGCTCGAATCCATCGAAATCGGCGCCATCTTCGGCGGCAACAACCAACTGATCATTGACGCCAGAGCCATCGAATCCTACGCCGCGCAGCTTGACGCGCTCCAAGGCGAGATCAAAGGGCTTGGCAGCGAACTGGATGCGCGCAAAATGGCCTACACCAACCGCCACAGCGCCCACATCGCCCTTGCGCCGCGTATCAAAACCTTTCAAAAAAAGCTTCTCGCCGCGCAGCAAAGCGGCCAAGCCCCGCTCAAAGCCGATATCATCCGCATCAAACAGTACAAACAAGCCCAGGAGGAGCTTGGCGCTGAAGCCGAAGCGCTGACGCAGATGCAGTGCCGACTCGATGAGACCATTATGCGTCTTAGACGGCTTGAGGAGGCCGATCTGCACGCGCGCATCCGCCACAAAAACAGCTATGACGGCCAAAGCAAGGTGATCTTTATCGAGACCCGAAACGGTCGCCGCCACAGCTTTGTTCCCGAGGGGAGAATGGGAACAATCTTCCTGAGAAAAGAGGGAGACGAAACCAAAATCGCATGGGAAAACTGAGCCGCGCACTGCTATAATTGCCCCTTTCAAAAAGCCTTACAAGGAGAGTCATGATCCGCTCGCTTCGGGGTATGAACGATATCCTCTCAGACGCACGCTTTGAGTATTTTATCGCTACCGCCACCGCCGTCGCCCGCCGCTACGGCTTTGAATACATCGAAACGCCGCTGCTAGAAGAGACTGCCCTGTTTAAGCGCTCGGTCGGCGAAAGCAGCGACATCGTCGGCAAAGAGATGTACCAGTTCATCGACAAGGGCGAAAACGACGTCTGTCTGCGCCCTGAAGGTACGGCTGGCGTGGTACGCGCCTTTGTGCAGAACAAACTCGACCGCAAAGGCGGCATCCACCGCTTCTACTACCACGGTCCGATGTTTCGCTATGAGCGCCCCCAAAAAGGGCGGCTGCGCGAATTTCATCAGTTTGGCGTAGAGAGCTTCGGCGTCGCGTCGGTGCTTGAAGATGCGAGCTTGATTTTGATGGTTGCCGACATCTTCAAGGCGCTGGGGATCGGCTACACGCTCAAACTCAACTCCCTTGGCGACAGTGCCTGTATGCCGCAGTACCGTGAGCGGTTGGTGAATTTTCTGGAGTTACATGTAAGCGAAATCTGCGAGGATTGCCAGCGCCGCAAAGCCACCAACCCCATTCGTGTGCTGGACTGCAAAAACGAAAGCTGTCAAGCCATTTACAAAGAGGCTCCAAAGCTTTTTGATCATCTCTGCAATGAGTGCCAAAGCGACTTTGATCGCCTGCGCGTACTGCTTGACGCGCACGGCGTGGCTTATGAGATCGACACCCATCTGGTGCGCGGGCTGGATTACTACTCCAAAACCGCCTTCGAGTTTGTGAGCAACGAGATCGGTGCGCAAAGCGCCATCGCCGGCGGCGGGCGGTATGACCGATTGGTAGAGTTTTTGGAGGGCAAAGCGACCCCTGCAGTGGGTTTTGCCATCGGCGTTGAGCGGCTGCTTGATCTGATCAAGATGCCTGAACCGACGCGCCAAGGCTACTATTTCGGCGCACTCGATGAGGCGGCGCTTGAGAGCGTTCTGCGCCTTGGGCAGATGAAACGCGCTTGTGATTTGTGTGTGATAGAGTACGAGCCCAAAAGTCTCAAAGCCCACCTCAAAGGGGCCGACCGCATCCATGCACGCTACTGCGCGGTGATCGGCGAAGAGGAGCTTGCGGCGGGGTGCGTCTGGGTCAAAGATCTGCAAGAGGGCGGTGAATCACGCATTGCCTTTGATGCGTTTTAGTGAGATACTACTTAATATGAGGGATTTACATGTACGGAATTGAAATCTGGAGCGACGACAACTTCGTCATCGAAAACGGTCTGGTCAAGGTCAACCACCTCTCACGCCCCTCACTGCTGGAGATCACCCGCGAAGCGCGTAAATCAGGGGTGAGCGGCCCGCTGATCCTGCGTTTTCCGCATCTGATCCACAAGCAGATCGACAAGCTTTACGCCAACTTCAACCGCGCCATCGAAGAGAACCGCTATAAAGGTCATTTTAGCGCCGTTTTCCCGCTCAAAGTCAACCAATACGCCAACGTCATCAACGCCATGGTGGCCCACGGCGACCGTTACGGCTACGGCCTTGAGGCGGGCTCCAAAGCGGAGCTGATTCTGGCCATGTCGCACACCACCATCGGCGCCCCCATCACCGTCAACGGCTTTAAAGACAAGGAGATGATCACCTTGGGCTTTATGGCCGCGCAGATGGGGCACAACATCACCATCACCATCGAAGGGCTAGGCGAGCTGGAGTGGATCGTAGAGGTGAGCAAAGAGTGCAACCTCAAACTACCCAACATCGGCCTTCGTCTGCGTCTGCACAGTACAGGCGGGGGCACTTGGGCCAAAAGCGGAGGGATGGATGCCAAATTCGGCCTCACCGCCACGGAGATTCTCGAAGCGGTCGAGCTGCTCGAAGAGAACAACCTGCTGGGCCAGCTCAAGATGATCCACTTTCATATCGGTTCGCAGATGGAGGAGATCTCCCCGCTCAAAAAGGCGCTGCGCGAAGCGGGCAACCTCTATGCGGAGCTCAAAAAATTCGGCGCGGATGCGCTCAGCGCCATCAACATCGGCGGCGGTCTGGCCATCGAGTACGCCCAGCACCCCGCGCAGCGTATCTGCAACTACTCGCTCTCGGAGTTCACCAACGACGTCGTCTTTCTCATCGGCGACATCATGGATGCCAAAAAGGTCGATCACCCCGACATCTACACCGAGTCGGGCCGCTTTGTGGTAGCGCAGCACGCCGTGCTCATCACCCCCGTTTTGGAGCTCTTCTCACACGACTATCAAGAGCAGCATCTGCGCCTCAAAGAGGTCAATCCGCCGCTGGTGGAGGAGCTGATCGAGCTTTACGGTAACATCAGCGAAAAGAACTTTATCGAGTACATGCACGATGCTCTGGATCACCTCGAATCGCTCTTTACCCTCTTTGATCTGGGTTATGTCGATCTGGAAGACCGCTCCAACGCGGAGATCCTCACCCACCTGATCATCAAAAAATCTTTGCAGTTTTCGATGATCGCCCCCACGCCGGAGCTGCGCAAACTCCAGCAACGCCATCAAGAGCGCTACCTTGTCAACAGCTCCTTTTTCCAAAGCATCCCCGACTACTGGGGACTCAAGCAAAAATTCCCTGTCATGCCCCTGCACTATCTCGGCTCCAATAAACCCGTACGCGCCGCAAGTCTGTGGGACATTACCTGCGACAGCGACGGCGAGATCGGCTTCAACCCCGAAGCGCCGCTCTTTTTGCACGACGTGGATCTCGACACCGAAGAGTACTACCTCGCCTTTTTCAACGTCGGTGCCTACCAAGAGACGCTGGGGATGCAGCACAACCTCTTTAGCCGCCCCAACGCCGCTACGGTGCTGATCCGCGAAGACGGCTACGCGCTCACCCAGATGGAGGAGTCGGCCAACCTCAAGCGCGTCATTGAATCGGTCGGTTACGACGGGGACTCTATATTAAACGAACTTGAGAGCAAACTTGAAGAGAGTAGCTTCAGTAGCCAACAAGAAAAAAGCGATACACTACGCCAGCTTAAGCTCTTCATGGAGCAAAATAGCTATCTGCGAACCACCAATTAACGAAGGTTGCCACTTGGGACTATTTTCTGAGATAAAAGAAGATTTCGAAAACGTCTACCGAAATGATCCCGCTATTCAATCGCGCTTTGAATTTATCTTCAACTACCCGGGTGTCTGGGCGGTTGCGTGGTACCGCGTCTCTCACCGTCTCTACCGCAACGGTTGGCGTCGGCTGGCGCGGATGATCATGGGCTTCAACCAGATGTTCACCGCCATCGACATCCATCCGGGTGCACGCATCGGGCGGCGTGTTTTCATCGACCACGGCATCGGCGTGGTGATCGGGGAGACCTGCATCATTGAAGATGACGTGCTGATCTATCAAGGCGTCACGCTTGGTGGCGTCAGCCTCGATCGCGGCGTCAAACGCCACCCCACCGTGCGCCGCGGCGCCGTCATCGGCGGCGGAGCCAAGGTGCTGGGCAACATCACTATCGGTGAGGAAGCAAAAGTGGGGGCCAACTCCGTCGTGGTACGCGACGTACCCGATCACTCCACCGCTGTCGGCATCCCCGCCCACGTGATTCAAAAAGGGCGCGACAAAGACCCCCACAGCCACAACAAGCTCCCCGACATCAACAAAGAGCTCTTCGAGTATATGATGAAGCGTGTCGCGGTACTGGAGCACATCATCCGCCAGGACAACAAAGAGGTGCTTGAGCGCGATTTGGAGCTGGAAAACATCTACGAATCTTTCATCAAGGCGATGAAAAATTAACGCGCTCTCTCGCCTCGCTTTTTACGCGGCGCTCATTGTCATTGCCGTTTTGGCTTTTTTACCGAACTACTCCGGCCTCCCAGACGCCGTTTCACTCAGCGACACCCTCAACCACTTCGCCGCTTTTGTGACGCTTTATCTGCTCTTTGAACGTGCCCATCATGAGCTTACATGTAAGCTTAGGGCCGCATTGCTGGCCCTCTACGCGGTACTCATCGAGATCGTGCAACACTTCTTGCCCACCCGCAGTGCGGAGCTTGCCGACGTTGCGGTGGATCTATCGGCGATTGCCTTGAGCTATCTTGCACTTCGATTGATCCGCTCCTAACGCCCATTCGCTCGTACAGGTACGCCCGCAAAATGCGTTACATGTAAGCATAAACACCCACGCGCCTATCGACCCCATACCTTTTTCGTTATAATTCCGTCACCATTTTTTCTCAAGGAATTGCTCTTGAACATTGAACTAACCAAGCGCGTCAATACGCTGACGGAGTCCATCACCTTTGCCATCACCACTTTAGCCCAAGAGCTCAAAGCTCAAGGCAAGGATGTGCTTAGTTTCTCAGCCGGAGAGCCTGATTTCCCCACCCCAACAATCATCAAAGATGCCGCCAAAGCGGCGCTGGATGAGAACTTCACCCGCTACACCGCCGTCGATGGCATCGTCGAGCTGCGCAAGGCGATTGCGCAAAAGCTCAAGCGCGACAACGGCCTTAGCTATGCCCCCAACCAAATCATCACCAACAACGGTGCCAAACATTCACTCTACAACCTCTTTGCCTGCACCATCGAAGAGGGTGATGAAGTGATCATCCCCGCGCCCTATTGGGTCACCTACCCTGAGCTGGTCAAATACTGCGGCGGCACGCCGATCGAGATCATGACGGACGATGCGAGCGGCTTCAAGATCACGCCGGAGCAGCTGCGCGCCGCCATCACGCCCAAAACCAAAATGCTCATTCTCACCTCTCCTTCTAATCCCACAGGTTCGGTCTACAGCCGCAGCGAGCTTGAGGCACTGGGCAAGGTGCTAGAGGGTACCCGGGTCTTCGTCGCCAGTGATGAGATGTATGAAAAGCTCCTCTATGACGGAGAGTTCACCGCCGCCGCCGCCGTAAGCGAAGATATGTACCGCCGCACCATCACCATCAACGGCCTCTCCAAATCGGTCGCCATGACGGGTTGGCGTTTTGGCTATATGGCAAGCGCCGATACCGAACTGATCGCGGCGACCAAAAAGCTCCAAAGCCAAAGCACCTCCAACATCAACACCATCACCCAAAAAGCGGCCATCGCGGGACTCAACGGCAGCGCAGACGCCGAAATCGAGATGATGCGCCAAGCCTTCAAAGCCAGACGCGACGAAGCGGCACGGCTTTTTAACGCCATCGACGGCCTTAGCGTGCGCGTGCCCGAGGGTGCCTTTTATCTTTTTGTGAACATCAAAGCGATTACGATGGATTCGATGAAGTTTTGTAAAGAGCTGCTGGAGCAGCAAGGGGTAGCGGTGGTACCGGGGCTAGGTTTTGGCGCGGATGGCTATTTTCGCTTCAGCTTTGCTACCGATATCGAAACGATTCGCGAGGGAATCAAACGCATCGAAGCCTACGTGGCTTCCAAGCGCTAAGCCTACTTCAGCATCGACTGAAGCGCGGAGACGACGGCGGGAAGGTTTTTCATCGGAATATGCACCTTCCACTCAGGATTCTCCGCATCACCTGAGAGCGAGATGCCGATGCTGGCAACGGTAGCACTATTGGGACCGTAGGGCTCTTCGATCTGCGCAATCGAGATGATGCCGTTTTTACTTCCTTCCAGCGTAAGTGTAGACTGATTTTTCAAGATGCCTGACATTACAAATCCTTTTTTTTGATAATGGCGCCATTATAACCAATACCTATAAGTGAATACTTAAACCGCGCGACTCTTCCCAAATATACCTAATCGAGGTTTCAATAAAGCAAAGGTACAATCCGCCATTCACAAAAAAGGATCTCCCATCAAAAAAGAGCTTCTGATTTATTTGGGTATTTTCATCATACTTTCGCTCCTGATGCACCAAGCTGCATGGTTCGATGCACCGCTTGAGCACCTCTCCAACGTCCACAACAGTACGCTTGGAGTCTACCATCCGCTTTATCTGTCACTTTTTGCCTATTTGATTGTTTGGGTGATCCGAAAGCTGTGGAGCCTGATCGCAAAGCGGATCAAGCCCAAAAACTCAGGAGAGTAGTTTGGCGATCTTGCCTTGGAGTTTGAGCCATTGACGCTGCTCCATCAGCGGAAATCCGCCAAAAGTTTTGCCACTCTCTTTGACATCTTTGGTCACGCCTGAACGTGCGGCAAAGGTCGTAAACGCAGCGATCGTGAGATGCCCCGCCGTCGCACTTTGCCCTCCCATCACAACATTACGCCCCAAAGTCGTCGAACCCGCAATGCCAGACTGTGAGACGATGATGGAATGCTCCCCGATCACACAGTTGTGCGCGATCTGCACGAGGTTGTCGATTTTGGTGCCGCGTTTGATCACGGTAGAACCAAAGACGGCACGGTCGATACAGCAGTTAGCGCCGATCTCCACCTCCTCTTCGAGTACCGCGTTGCCGTTTTGATAGATCTTGACATGCTCACCCGTCTTGGTATGCGCATAACCAAACCCATCTGATCCGATCACCGTTCCGGAGTGTACGATGCAACCATTGCCGATCACACAGTAGGGATAAACCGATACGTTGGGATAGAGGGTGACATTATCGCCGATGCGTACATGTAAGCCGACGTAAGCTCCGGCCATAATGGTGCAATTTTTACCGATGACCGCGCCGTTTTCGACTGCGGCGGCAGGGGATACGAATGAACCCTCACCGATCACGGGCGCAGGTGCACTCTTATCAAGCAGCGGAAGCGCAAAGGCTTTGGAGATGATTGCCATCTTCAGGTAGACCTCTTCGCTGACAAGCGCGATACACCCTTGCGGCACCTGCGACGCAAGTGCCGAGGGCACAATGACCGCAGCCGCCTTGGTGCTTGCAAGATCACGCACATAAGCTGCGTCCACCACAAATGAGAGCTGCGTTTCATTGGCTTCTTTAAGGGTATGGAGTCCGATAATTTCTACAGAGTCACCCTCATAAACCACCCCAATCAAACGGGCTATATCATGCAACTGCACGGCTCAGCGCTCCAGTGCTACGGTACCGCCGCGCACGATCTCTTTGGGATGAAAACGCTTGATCGCCTTGAGAAATTGATCGACCCGTTTAGGCTCATCCACGACCATAGCGATTAAAACGTCATCACCCAGATTGACGATTTTGCCGTTGTAGGCGCGGCACAGCGTGTCGATATCGTTGATCGGTTCGCTGATGGGGAATTTGACCATCGCCATCTCTTTTTCGACAAAATCGACGTGGTCATAGACTTTGAGTACCGGAATCAGCTTGTGTAGCTGCTTTACGATCTGCTCGATGACGCGCACCGAACCTGAAGTGACGATGGTCAGGCGCGAATATTTACTATCGGGAATCGGCGCAACGGTCAAAGATTCGATATTGTAGCCGCGCGCAGAAAAGAGGTCGGTAATGCGCGAGAGTACGCTCGCTTCATTGACGACGATGACCGAAACGACCCGTCTTTCGTTTTCCATTACTTCTTCTCCTTCTTCTCAAGTAGCATCATATTAAAGAGCGATCCGCCCGCAGGCACCATTGGCAGAACGTTTTCAAGGCGGTTGACCACGACATCGATAATGGCGACGACGTTCTTTTCAACCGCATCTTTGAGCGCGGCGTCAAAAGCCTCTTTGGTCTCCACGCGATACCCTACCCCCCCAAAGGCCTCAACCAGTTTGACAAAATCCGGCTGAACCGAAAGGTCCGTTTCGGAGTGACGCTTGTCGTAAAATAGGGTCTGCCACTGACGCACCATCCCCAGATAGTTATTGTTGAGGATGACGTTGATGACCGGCAGTTTGTACTCCACCGCCGTCATCAACTCTTGGATGTTCATCAAAATCGAACCGTCGCCGGTGACATTGATGCTGATACGCTCAGGATCGGCGCGCTTGACCCCCATCGCGGCGGGAAAGCCAAAGCCCATGGTCCCAAGGCCACCCGAACTGACCCATTGGCGCGGCCTTGTAAAGGGGTAGAACTGCGCACTCCACATCTGATGCTGACCGACATCAGTAGAAATATTGGCGCGATCCCCCAAAAGCTGCCCCAGACGCTCAATGACCCACTGAGGCTTGATGCGGTCTCCTTCTTCATTGTAAGAGAGCGGATGCAACCGATCAAAGTTGGCAATAGTCTCACGCCATGAGGCGTAACGCTCAGGCTTAACGCTCTCTTTGGCCAACGGCACCATCTCTTCAAGGACGTTTTTGACGTCGCCGACGATGGGATAGTGGGCATTGACCAGCTTAGAGATGCTCGCGGGGTCGATATCGACGTGGATCACCTGCGCATTTTTGGCAAATTCGCTCAGCTTGCCCGTAACACGGTCGTCAAAACGCGCGCCCAGACCGATAATGAGGTCCGTTTCGCTCATCGCCATATTGGCCGCGTACGAGCCGTGCATCCCCAGCATGGAGATGAGCAGCGGATCGTCAAAGCGCAATGTGCCGCGCGCCATAAAGGTCTCGACCGCAGGGATCTGCGTCGCATGGACGAATTCGCGCACCAGCTCTGCGGCATTGGCATTGATGATTCCACCGCCGAGGTAAAAGAGCGGGCGCTTGGCCGCCGCAATCGCTTCAACCGCTTTTTTGATCTGGCGAAGGTTGCCTTTGGTGGTCGGCTTGTAGGTCTCCAGCTCGACGGGTTTGGTATAGTCAAACTCCGCAAGCTGCGCTGTGACATCCTTCGGAATGTCTACATGTACGGGTCCAGGACGGCCTGAAGCGGCGATATAAAAGGCCTCTTTAAGCACGCGCCCCAGATCGGATGCATCGGTGACCAGATAGTTGTGTTTCGTACAACTTCGGCTGATCCCCACCGCGTCGATCTCCTGAAACGCGTCGGTACCAATCAGCGACATCGGCACCTGACCGCTGATGACCACCAGTGGAATGGAGTCCATATAGGCATCGGCCAGACCCGTCACGGCGTTGGTAAACCCCGGGCCCGATGTGATCATCGCCACCCCGACCTTGCCGCTCGCTTTGGCATAGCCCTCTGCGGCATGTACCGCTGCTTGTTCGTGACGCGTCAAAATATGTTTGAAACTATTTTGCTTGTAGATCTCGTCATACACGTTCATGATCGCACCGCCCGGATAACCGAATACGGTATCGACATTTTCGGCAATCAATGCTTCGATAACCATCTGCGCACCGCTGATTCGCATGATTGACTCCTCTGAAAAAAAAATGGCTGTATTATAGTCATTTGCGACTATAAACTTTGTTAATTGGTTAAAGCTTTAAGCAGGTTTTTACCGTAGCAAAGCGCAACCCCTTCGCGCAGCCCGTCATCAACCACCAAGGCTTGCGAAAATCCGAGTGTTCGGTAGAGTGCGGAGATGATACCAATCCCCGTGATAATCAGCTCTTCGCGGCCCACACCCACATAGCGGGTGCGTTCGCACTCAGGCAATGCCAAAAGTGCTTCGAGCGCCTCTGCAATACCCTTACATGTAAGCACATATCCGTTGACGCGCGCGGCGTCATAGGTAGCATACTCCATTCCCAAAAGATAGGCTGCCACCGTCGTAGGCGTGCCTGCCGTGGCGATCAACATCTCCGGGGTACCGATGCGTTCATAGCACGAGGCGGCATACGCCGCTACAGGAACGACCGCTTCAGCAATCAAAGCTTGCAGTGTTTCGGGCGAATCGCTGCGCTGTGAAAGGGTGACGATACCAATAGGAAAGCTGCGGCTCAAGGTGGTGTCGCCAGAGCGAACAATCACCTCGGTCGATCCGCCGCCGATGTCGATCAGCGCGTAGCGGCGGGATGCAATGCCCATGACACCCAAGCGGTACTCCACCCCCGCAAGGGTGTAAGCGGCCTCCTCTTCGGCGCCAATGATGCGAAAACGGATGCCGCTTCGCCGTTCAAGTGTCTCGATCACTGCGGGCGCGTTGCGCGCCTGACGCATCGCTTCGGTGGTCACCGCATCGACTGCGTGCCCCTCAAACGCAAAGGAACCCTTGGCCTCATTGATGGCCGCAACGATCCGCTCTACCGCCGCATCGCTGATCATGCCGCTTATATGTAAGCCATCCGCCGTCTTGACGGCACGTTCAAACGTCCAGATCACCTGTTGCGTCACTTCGTCAAAGGCCAAAAAACGGCAGGTATTGGAGCCCAGATCGATACTGATCATACCCGCGACTCCATTATGCTCGCAAGAATCATCTTGGGCGTCCATGCCGACAGATCCCCGAGCAACACCCCTTCGATAGAGAAGCTTTGGCCAAACTCCATGTTGTAGCGCTCTACATAGTAACGAATCGAATCATCCTCGCCAAAGAGGGCAAGATAGTTGCGCATACCCGTCTCGATGGTGATGATCGGTAAGCGCTGCAAAAGTGCCTGTTCTAGTTGCGTTAATGCGGCCTGTGCAAACAGGTGCGCCATCACTTCATATTTGACATCGACCTCTTGATAAGCTTCAATGACCCCTAAGAGCGCGCGTGTATCCCCTTTGGCGGCATGTCGCATCGCCGTATCCACGGCGTCGTTCCAGCCCCGCTCCAGCTCCATCCCCTCTTTGGTCTCGTACAGTAGCGGATAGGAGGAGAGATAGGAAAAGGCATTTTTGATATTACCGGCACTGATCGCATCATAAAAGAGCCGTTTCGCCTTCATAGTGTCACGCATTTGCTGCACTTCTGCGGCAAAATCGGGAAACGAATCGAGCATTGCGATCACCTTTTGGGCCGTGACGTAGTCCTCTTCGAGGTAGGCCTGCTGCGCCTTGATAAAGAGCTTGTCGGCATAAGCGTTAACGGCGTGGTACTCCTCGAACTCCTTCAAAAACGGATGGTTCTTGACCAGCTCGAATAGCTTGACAAACTCTTTTTGGGCGATGATTTTTTTAAAATAGAGATAGAGTTTGCGCTCGGAGAAGAGCTGCTGAATCAGCACCGCTTTTTCCGAAATGCCCCGAAACGGAGCGAGCAGCGTCTTGGCCTCCTCCTCTCCGTTTTTGGTGAGAATCAGCTCTTGGGCTTTCATAAAAAGTACCCTCCAGCGCTTCTCCATCTTTTTGTACAGATCGGACTCTTCAAAGCTTTTAAACTGCTTTGCCATCGAATAGGCGAGCGGATAACGCCCCTCCACAACATACTTTTGAAAAGTGGCATACTGCTCGAAATCCCGCAGCAGCTGATTGATAAAAAGCCCTTTTTTGGGAACGGAGCGAAAAGGCTCCAGCAGGGCGACGGCTGCGTTTTTCTCCGAAGCGCCCAAAAGCTTCTTGGCTTTGGCGATCGTCGCCTCCCACAAACGCTCCGCAGACTTGTAGAGTTCCGAATACATCAGCACAGGATTACGCTCGATCACCTCATAAAAAAGTTTATACTCACGCTGGCGCAGCATCGCCTCAAGATGTGCCTGATCGCCAAAGAGCGGATAGATGCCGACGTTGCCCTCGATGGTGCCCACCGCCAACCGAAACCCCTCTTCGATAAAGCCCAAAGCACTCACCGTTTCACTCACCTTAAGATACTTTTGGCTGAGCAGCTCATAACTCTCCAGATCGTACAAAGCGATATAGCCCAACTTGGTACCAACGAATAAAAAGCGGTAATCATGGCTGACGGTCATCGCCGTAACATCGTCATTAACCTTGGTCATGCGTTTGAGGTTTTTGCCCTGATTAATATCCCAAACGATCATGCTGCCCTCTTTATCAAGCGAAAGCAGTCGTAAGGAGGGTAAAAAGACCATCTTGTAGATTGCCGCGCTGTGGCCGCGCAGTTTATGCGGCTTTTTCATCGTGGCCAGATTGAGCAGGGTGATGCTCTTGTCGTAGCTGCCTGTTGCCAGCCACTGCCCGTTTTCACTAAAGGTGACCGCCGTAACGTAGTCTGAGTGGGGAGGAAGATTGAAAGCCAATTTGCCTGTCTTGAGCGACCAAGCAAAGGTTTTGCCGTCTTGCCCCGCCGTGACGACGTAGCGTCCGGCAGGGTCGATGGCAACACTCTCGACCTCTCCTTGATGACGTCCGGCTTTGAAGAGCAGCCCTTTTTTCGCCACGGAGAATATCGCCGCTTTGTTACTTTTTGGAATCACAGAGACGCACAAACCCCCGCCCGGGGCGATATCGACGTGGTTGCCGTAGAAGCGCTCATGTACGATGTTGGTTTTGAAGCCACCGACCACTTTGTAGCTTTTAACGTCGATGAGCCGCAGCGCGTTGTGTGCATCAATCACCGCCAGTGCTCCGCCGTTTAGCATCTTTAACAGCAGTACGCTCTCTTTGATGTTAAACGACTTTTCGGCGGTCATTATCGATACTCGCTACTAAGATAGCCGTGCTCAAGCAACAAAGCGCGGATCTGCGCTTGATGCTCTTTGCCTTTGGTCTCGAGATGGATCGTGACGTTGGCGTCGCCGTAGTCCAGATCGGTCGAGGTACGGTCGTAGGCAATGTGCACGATATTGGCGTGCAGCTCTTTGAGCAGTACCGTGAGCTGCATCAGTGAGCCCGGTTTGTCCACCAGCGTCACCACCAGTTTCATTTTACGGTGCGATTTGATAAGCCCTTTTTCAATAATCACCGAAAGCAGGGTCACATCCACGTTGCCGCCGCTGAGTACCGTGGCTACTTTTTTGCCCTCAAGATGGGGCAGTTTGTGGTGCATCAGTGCCGCCACGCCCACGGCGCCCGCCCCTTCGACCACCAGCTTCTGGCGCTCCAGCAAAAAGAGCATGGCGCTGGCGATCTCCTCATCATCCACCGCAATAAAGCGGTCCACATAGCGGCGCAGCAGCGCTAAGGTTTTGGGCGACGTGTCGCGCACAGCAATCCCGTCGGCGATGGTGCGCACGCCCGTTGAATCGACGGCACGCCCCAATTCGAAGGAGTTTTTCAGAGCCGGAGCACCCGCCGCACCTACCCCAATCACCTCGATGTGCGGGGCAAGCTCTTTGATCGCCAGAGCGATTCCTGAAATGAGTCCGCCGCCGCCCACCGGTACCAGCACTGCGTCAAGGTCCTTCATCGCTTCAATCATCTCCAGCGCGATGGTTCCCTGCCCCGCAATCACCGCGTCATCTTCAAAAGGGTGCACGAAGACGCGCCCGTGCTCGCGTTCAAAGCGTTTGGCATGGGCAAAGGCGTCGTCGTAGTTACTGCCGTGCAAGATCACTTCCGCGCCGTAGTGGCGCACGCCGTTGACCTTGGTGAGCGGTGTGGATTCGGGCATGACGATGGTCGCTTGAATTCCAAAGCGCGCCGCCGCGTAGGCCACCCCCTGTGCATGGTTGCCCGCACTGGCCGCCACGACCCCTTTGGAGCGCTCCTCTTCGCTGAGCAAGGCGATACGGTTGTAAGCACCGCGCAGTTTAAAAGCACCCGTGGATTGCAGGTTCTCTTTTTTAAGATACACCTCGCAGCCGCTGAGTTCACTCAAAAAGGGGGCATAAGCAAAAGGAGTCGCGACAGCAACCCCTTCAAGACGCTTTCTCGCCTCTAAAATAGCGTTACATGTAAGCATCAAAAGTGGCTACGGTGCTCAACCATGCTGCAGTGGTTCTGCACGACTTGCATTCCCGCCTCTTTGGCTTTTTGCGCCGCCGCGTTGTTGACGATCCCTTTTTGTGCCCAAAAGACCTTCACGTCGCCGCGTTTGATGCACGCATCGGCGATGGCGTCCAGAGCGTCGGGTTTGCGAAAAATATTGACCATGTCCACGTCAAAGGGAATCTCGGCAAGCGAACGGTAGACCTTTTCGCCTAGAATCTGCTCCTCTTTGGGATAGACCGGAATGATCTTGAAACCGTGCTCCTGCAAGTAGGCGGCAACCATATGGCTGTCTTTGTCAGGATCAGGAGAAAGGCCCAAAACCGCGATGGTTTTAACGTTTTGGAAAATGGCTTTGATCTCTTGGGGGTTGGCATTAACTGAGGGAAATTCACATTCGTGGGACATTGGAAGCACCTTATAAATTTTAAAATCTACATTATAGCATGGCCATTCCCATACCCTCCTGACCGATGCGGTAGAGGGCAAAATCATAGCGCAGCGGATCGTCGGGATCGAAGGTTTGAAGCTTACATGTAAGCTCGATGGCGGCTTGCAGATCGTAGCGTTGGCGCTCGAGCAGCCCCAAAGCGCGCGAGACCTTGAAGGTGTGCGTATCGAGCGGCATGATCAGATCACGACGCGCGATACCCTCCCATCGCCCCAGATCAAGCGCGTCAGAGCGCACCATCCAGCGCAGAAACATCATCCACCGCTTCATCGGCGCATGACCGACCGCGCGCTCAATCCGCGCTCCGAAGAGAAAATCGTAGCCTCTGGAACGATAAGGGTTACATGTAAGGATTACATCCAGCAGCGCGTTGATCCCATCTATGATCGAACCCTCCTTGCGATACCCTTGCATAAAAGCCTCATAAAGGCTTACATGTAAACCCAAACGCCGCAAAGTGATCAAACTCTGCACCACGTCCTCACCGTTTTGAAAACGGTAGTAGTGCCGCTCTAGCGTCTGGCGGATCGCTGCCTCATCGCATCCGAGCAGCGAAAAATCGAACGAGCGCAAAAAGCGCACGATCAGCCGCGCATTGCCGTAGCTATAGAGCGCACAGAGCAAAATGGCCGCGTCGCTGCTTTGTTCGCGCGCGATCAGCAGCGGATCGGGCCGCGCGTCGCACAGCTCAAGCGGATCGTTGCGTTTGGCTGCTTCGGCGTCGAGGCGAGCTTTGAGGCTATCAAAAGAACTATTGGCGCTCAAGCTTATAGTTCTTCTTACGTTCACTTGACCCCTCTATGCCGAGCTGCATCCGGTATTTGGCAATGGTGCGGCGCACCATCGTGACGCCGAATTTCTGCTGTACGAGTTCGAGCAGTTTCATATCGCTGAGCGGTTTGTGGCGTGGCTCTTTTTTGACCAGTTCGCTCACATACTCTTTGATGGCGGCGTTGGAGACCTCTTCGTCGATGGCCGCAACGAAAAACTCCTTCATCGGGATCATTCCCCGATCACAGGCGATGTATTTGTTGGCGATGGCGCGGGAGATGGTGGAGGGGTTGTGGCCAAACTCGTCGGCAAGGGTTTTAAGTGTGAGCGGCATGATGGCGCCGCCTTGAAAAAAGTCATACTGATACTCGATGATCATCAGCCCTACTTTGTAGATCGTACCGCGGCGCATCTCCAGCGCATCGACGAGTCCTTTGGCCTCTTTGAGCTTGTCGCGCACGTAGTCGTGGTCGATGCCATAGTCGTGGTTGATCTCGACGGCGGAGTAGTAAGCATCGTTGAGGCGGATCTCGATTCCTCCATCGTCGTTGCGGTAGACAATCAGATCAGGAATCACTTCGGGAGAAGCTTCGAGAAAATCGATGTTGGGCGGGTTTTTAAACCGCCCGATCACCCGCATCGCCTCGCCAAAGCGGCTCTGGCTGGCGTAGGTGTGGATCGCTTCAAGATTTACGATCATCACCCGCGCCAGTGCGTAGGCTTCGGGGTCGATGTCGCTGGCATCAAGCTGAAACAAAAAAGACTCTTTGAGGTTGCGCGCGCCGATACCCACGGGCTCGACGTGGGCAAAACGCGCATGCACCTTCCAAAACTGCGCTTCATCGATCCCTTCGCGCGCGCAAAATGCCGCATAGTCCCCTTCAAAATAGCCGTTTTCGTCCAGATTGGCGGCCACAAAGGCGGCAATCCGCGCCGAGAGCGGTGTGGGAAAGAGCGGCGCTTCGAGCTGTTCATCCAGTACGTCATAGAGCGAACGCTGCTGAATACTCAGCGCCTCGATCGCTTCGGTACGGGAATTGGCTACCGAAGAGGTGAAGATCTTTTTGGGCAGGTGCTTTTCAAAATCCTCTTCAAAGCCGCTTTTCACCTCGATCAGGGGGTTGGACTCCACAAACGGAGCCATTGCTTCACCCAGATCGCCCAGCGGCGCGTGTAAAATGGGCAGCCAGTTGCGTAGCGTTCCCGAAAGCTTGTTTTTGACCTCGGTCTGCTGCGATTGACGTAACATACTACAGTTTGAAGCTCTCGCCTAAGTAGTGCTTGCGCACGTCGGCGTTGCGGCCGATCTCCTCACTGCTGCCGCTGGCGAGCAGTTCACCCGATTTGATGACATAGGCGCGGTCGCAGACGGCGAGCGTTTCGCGGACGTTGTGGTCGGTAATCAGCACGCCGATGCCGTACGCCACAAGCTGAGCGATCACCTTTTGGATGTCCAAAACGGCCAGTGGATCGACCCCCGCAAAGGGCTCATCGAGCAGCAGGAACTTAGGGGCGTTCACCAGCGCTCTGGCAATCTCTGCGCGTCGGCGCTCGCCGCCGCTGAGGCTGATGCCTTTGCGGTTGCGGATGGGTTCGATGTTGAACATCTCCAGCAGGTTTTCGATCCGCTGCTCGCGCTCTTTGGGGCGCATACTGCCTGCTTGCGCGGCGATCATCAAATTCTCTTCAACGCTCAGGTCTTTAAAAATCGACGCCTCTTGGGGCAGATAGCCGATTCCCTTTTGCGCCCGGCGGTGCAGCGGCAGCTTCGAGATATTTTCGTCGTCAAAAAAGACCTCACCGCCGCTGGCCTCCACCAGCCCGCAGATCATATAAAACGTGGTCGTTTTGCCCGCACCGTTGGGGCCAAGCAGTCCTACCACCTCGCCGCTTTGAATCTCCAACGAAACGCCGCGCACGATACGCAGCTCTTTAATCGATTTTTGCAAATTTCGGGCTTCTAGTTTATGCATCACTCACCTCGTAGCAGCGCGCGTCGCTGGCACACTTCTCAATCCGCACGCGCAGATGCGCCAGACCCGCCTGATCCAAAATCCCCAGCAGCGCCTCATCGCCCCACTCGACAAGATGATATCCGGGTTTCTCCAGCTCCTCCAGCATCCCCAGTGAGAGAAAGTGCCCCAAGCCATGATTGTAGAGGTCGTAGTGGTAGAGTCCTTCGCCGTAGCACTGCTGCAGCGAAAAGGTGGGCGAAGTGACGGTATCCTTTACATGTAAGCCCCGCGCAAAGGCTTTCACGAGCGTCGTTTTGCCGCTGGCCAGATCGCCTTGAAGCACGATGACGCCCCCTTTGCCCAGCCGTGCGCGCAGATCGGCGCAAAAGCCTTCCAGCTCCTCTTCGCGCAGGCGCATCACAGCTTCGTGCTCACATCGATAATCTGGGCGAGTTTGCGCCGCGCCGCGCCGCTTGCAATGACGTCGCGGGCGATTTCCAGCCCCTCTTGCACATCGCGCGCCATCCCTTCGACCTTGAGCGCATGGGCGGCGTTAATGAGCACCACGTCGCGCTGGGCGTCGGTGGCACACCCTTCGAGCACGGCGTGGATGATCTGCGCATTCTCCTGCGCGTCACCGCCTTTGATCGCCTCAAACGGGGCCCGGCGGATGCCGTAAAGCGCGGGATCGATCTCGAACTCCCTGATCCCCTCCGCGCTCAGCTCTGCGGCAAAGGTAGTGTCGCTGATGCTGATCTCATCAAGTCGGTCGCGCGCACTCACCACCATCGCGGAGGTCGCACCGTTGATGCGCAGAGCCTCGGCAAGCTGACGCACCAGAGCCGGCTCAAAGACCCCCAGCAAAATTTTGCGTACGCCTGCGGGGTTGGTGAGCGGTCCTAAGACGTTGAAGATCGTCTTGTCGGGGATGCTTTTGCGCACGGGCATAATGAACTTCATCGCCGGATGGTGATTCTGGGCGAACATAAAGCAAAACCCCGTCTCCTCCAGCATCCGCGAAGTCGCATCGAGAGAGAGATCAAGCCGGATGCCCAGTGCTTCAAGCGCGTCGGCGCTGCCCGATTTGGAGGTGACGGAACGGCTGCCGTGCTTGGCCACAAAAGCGCCGCAGGCACTGAGCAAAATCGCCACGGTCGAGGAGATATTGAAGCTTCCACTCTTGTCTCCGCCCGTGCCGACCACGTCGATCAGGCGCGGCTGCAGATCGGCGCTTACATGTAAGCGGATCGCATGGGCGCGCATCACGCTTGCCGCCGCCGCGATAAACTCGGTCGAAGTGTGTGCGTCTGGGCGGTTGGCAATGAGGAAATCACGCATCTGCGCCTCATCCATCCGATGTGCAAACAGCTCCTCAAACTGCGCTTTGGCCTCTTCAAAGGTCATGCTATCTCCTCTACGTACAGATTCTGAAGGGTTTTGGGGGTCGATTTGGTCTGTGGAATCGCAAGCACGCGGTAACGCTTGGAGTGTTCAAGAAATACGAGGGTAATGATATCGCCGACGGCGACGTTTTTACTGGGTTTGACCACGACGCCGTTGAGCATCACGACGCCGTTTTGTAACATATCCAGAGCGATGGAGCGTCGTTTGGTCAGATTCACGACGCTGATAAACTTGTCGATGCGCACTTTGGCTTCCTGCATGAAAAAATCACGCTTATTGTAGGCAAAGCGAGCTTTAAACTTGGCAACGCAATCGCCGTTCCACTTTACATGTAGGGCTACATGTAATCGCTGATCTCCTTGAGTATGCGCTTGAGCTGCTCTTGATAGTTCTTGATCAGCAGCGCGTAATTGCTCTGAGATTTGCGCGCAAAAGCCTCTTCTAGGGCAAGTGCGGACTCAGAGAGGCGGTAGGCGCCGATATTGGCCGAAACCCCTTTGATGTCGTGGGCAAGCTTCTTACCATCATCGAAACGCTTTTCAATGTAGATGTTCTCAAGCACCGCCACCGAATCGTTGTACATCTCCTGAAAATCCTGCAGTAGGGCCTTATACAGCTCCTCGTCTCCGCCGCAGCGCTCAATCCCGTCATCGGCAATCAAGGCACTATGCACATCGACCGTCTCTTCGTGCGGCGCAGCCTGCTGTGATGGCTTCGGTGCGCTTTTTGGCGTAGACACTTGCGGGTGATCGCCTAGCAACTCAAGCAATTTAGTATAGAGAAACTCCACATTGAGCGGCTTACCGATATAGCCTTGCATACCGCACTTCATTGCATGTTCGATCTCCTCTTTCATCGCATTGGCCGTCAGTGCAACGATGGGGATCTCATCATATTCTCGGTATTCACGAATCAGCTTCGTCGCTTCGTATCCGTCCATAATCGGCATACTGATATCCATCAAAATTAGATCGAAATGGGGATTTTTGTGCAGTTTTTCGACCGCTTCCTTGCCGTTTTCGGCCATTACAAGAATGATACCGCTGCCATCGAGCAGACCGCTGAGCACCTTTTGGTTGATCTCATTATCCTCTGCAATCAAAATCTGCTTACCGGCAAGCACGCGTAGATCGTTGCGGCTGATTCTTTTGGGCTCGTTTAGACGCGACTGACGCTCGCCGTAGAGTTCCAAAATGATGTTGAAAATGCTTTGGGGGTTAAAGGGTTTGAGCAGATAACGGTCGATCTCTTTAAGACGATGACGCGCTCCGCTGTTTTGGTGATAAAGACTCTCAATGAGCACCACTTTGATCGCACGGTCATTTTTGAGCTTACCCAATCGGTTGATGGCAAATTTGGAGAGCTTCTGCTCGTCAATGAACAAAATATCAAAGGGCACTTCGCTAATAAGCGCCTCGGCCTCCTCGAGCAGCGGCATCGTATGAACATCATAGTGAAAATACTGCAGCATCTTACTGAGCGCACTGATCGATTTGGTATTGGTGTCGATGATGAGCGCACGTTTACCCATCAGACTTTTGGAAGGAAGTCGATAGTGGCGTTTATTGCCCGAATCACGCAACTCAAGAACCACAGAAAAGATAAAGCGGCTGCCGCGACCAAAATGGCTCTCGACCCGAATCTGACCGCCCATCATCTCGATAAGCTGTTTGGAGATGGAAAGCCCCAAGCCGGTACCGCCGTAAAGACGGCTGATGGTATCGTCGGCTTGGCTAAAGGACTTAAACAGATGTCCAAGCTGCTCGGAGGTCATGCCGATACCCGTATCGTTGACACTAAACTCAAGCGTCACCCGCTCCTCATCCTGCAACGTTTTTCTGATTTGTAGATCAATCTCACCTTGATTGGTAAATTTGACGGCGTTGCCCAGCAGATTGATAAGAATCTGTCCCAGGCGCAACGGATCACCCAAAAGGTGCGAGGGCACCCCTTTATCCACATCAAAAATGAGCTCCAGCCCTTTATTTTTGGCTTTGATGGAGACCATATTGGCAACATGGTCGAGTACTTCGTTGATGTTAAAATCGACTTTTTCGATTTTGAGCTCGCCGGCGTCCAGACGAGAGAGATCAAGCAGATCGTTGATAATCTCCAGCAGCAGTTCGCCCGATTGCTTAATTTTAACAATATTGTCACGCTGCATCGGCTCCATCTCGCCTTGCAGCACAATATGGCTTAGACCGATAATGGCATTCATCGGTGTGCGCAATTCATGGCTGATCTTGGCCATAAAGAGATCTTTTTGGAGCGTATTATTTTGATGCATGGCAATCTCTTCGGCCTGACGCTTGATACGCAAAGCCATCTGTGCCTGAAGCTTGCGCTCCATGTAGAGCATCACGCCCATCGCAGCCAGCAGCACCAATGTCATCGCAAAAAGGACGATCCAAACCATCGCATCGCCCTGAATCTCTCCATGCTGCGGTTCTTGCTGCTCATGCGGTAGCTCTTGGCGCATCACTTCGCGTATGGTTGGAAGCGACTGCGACGAAACGGTGCTTGAAACACTTGAAACACTTGAAACACTTGAAACACTTGAAACACTTGAAACACTTGA
>JAFGUB010000006.1 GCA_016938735.1 Campylobacterales bacterium
ATGGGGACAAAAAATGGGGACAAAAAATGGGGACAAAAAATGGGGACAAAAAATGGGGACAAAAAATGGGGACAAAAAATGGGGACAGGCTACTTTTACAAAAAAATACTGCAAAAATTACCCGTTCTCATTCACACCACATGCTTTTTCAAGCTGTTTTAGGCTCTTGTTGCAAAAGCTTTATCAACGTACGCAAGGCTTCATTGACAGATTTGGTATCGGGAAATACTTGCGTGATGTCGTCGTCGATTTTAACGACGTTGGTACCTTTGTGGTAGGCATCGGCGTATTTACCGCGTCCCCCTTTGCTAAAGTCGTATTCATCCAGCATGTCGGCTTTCTCTTTCATCGCTGCTCCTCATAAAAACGGTGACAGGCAACAAAACACCTTCCCCTCTTCACGACGCCATCAGCTCATGGCTCATTTTGTATTGCACAATCCCGCGCAGGGAGATGTCTTCATCGATCTGCTCGAAATGTACACCGATGCCGCCGCCGATAAGTCGGTAGTCGCCAAGCGCCTCTTTGTCCGCGCTTTTGAGCCGTTCGGTGTAGTCGTAGGGGATTGTGAGCAGATCACCGCTGCTGAGGTGTACCAAAATTTTCTCTTCAAAACTTAGCTTAACGATGGTGGTCTTTGAAGTATACATCCCATGCCTCCAATAGTCGATTTTGCTCTTGCACAATGATGGCTCGGATCATTGCGATCTCTTTTTGTGTGACGCCAAACGAATCGGTTACGGTGAGACTATTCAACTCGATGCGCAAATAGCGTTCGCCTTTTTCTACATGTACATGTTTAGGAAGATGTTCATCGCTAAAAAAGAAGAAGCGCCATCCATCTTTTTTGAAGATCGTGGGCATTGAGTCCTCCTCAAGATGAGCAGTGGGCTATTGTAGCGTTAGATGTTTTTAGATTGGTTGACAGGAGATAAAAAATGAGTAGAAATGTGCATTTGAGACCACTGCCAATTAGACCGATGAAAGAAGGAATGGGGCATCAACACTTGACATACAATGATATAATCATTATTATAATATTATAAAGTCATTAAAATTTGAATGGGATCCGGCAAAAGCGTCATCGAATATCAAAAAACATGGTATTTCATTCGATGAAGCCAAAACGGTTTTTGAGGATGATTTTGCAAGGTTGATGCCGGATCCAGACCATTCAGAGGAAGAGGAACGGTTTATCTTGCTTGGGATGAGCTATACCCTCAAAATTTTATCGGTTGTTCATTGTTATAGAGATGAAGATGGAGTCATGCGGATTATCTCCGCAAGGGCGTCAACCAAAAATGAGGAACGACAATACAAGGAGTTTTTACCATGAGAGAAGAGTACGATTTTTCACAATCCATCCAAAACCCCTATGCCAAGAAGCTCAAAAAGCAAATTTCACTCAATGTGGATGTTGACACGATCGAATATTTTAAAGAACTGGCAGCCAAAATGGGGCTACCCTATCAAACGCTCATCAACTCTTATTTGACCGATTGTGCCAAACGGCATATTGAACCGGAACTGAAATGGACGAGCTAAAGAACATGCGTCTCTTTTACATGTAACCCCAAAGCAACCCCTAAGCCTTCCCGCCCTAAAATCCAACCGACCAATCAGTCGGGAGGTGTCCGCTGTCTTCATTATCGACACGTGATCATATTTTACATACGGCGATGCGGCTCTTTAGCGAAGCGGGTTTTCACGCGACGCCGACGTCGCGCATTGCCAAGCTTTCAGGCGTGGCGACGGGGACGCTCTTTCACCACTTTGCGTCCAAAGAGGCGCTGATTAATGAGCTGTATATTTACGTCAAGCGGCGTTTGCGCGAGGTGCTGCGCCATGAGCTTGACGCCACGCTTGATTTTCGCGCGCAGCTCTTGCGGCTGTGGTGTACCGACGTACGCTGGTTTTTAGCCCACTACGACGAGTTTATCTTTGTGCGTCAGTACTGCGATTTACACCTGATCGATGCCCGCACCAAAGAGCTGCTGTATCAGGATTTTGAGCCTTTTATCGAGCTTTTCCGCTCCGCCATCGCTGCGGGTGCGATGAAGAGTGATCATCTGGAGTTTGTGCTCTCGCACTACGTCGCGAACGTCCAGCACTGCACCTTTTACATGTACCAATTTCCCGAAGCCCTCAGCGATGAGGCTTTGGCACGTTTTTTTGATATCTACTTCAGTGGCATCGCCGCACACCACACCAAGGAGAACCACCGATGAAAACCACCCTGATTTCGCTTGCCGCGCTGCTAGGCACCTTCGCTTTTGCCGCGCCCGCAGCGCCTGCGATGCCGACCCCAAAGGCCGATGTCTATGAAGTCCACCGCGTCGCCGAACTGCCGCTGAGTCTGGAGTATCCGGCCAAGACGCAGTCCAAACGCTTTGCAAGTGTTGTGGCGCGGGTTGAAGGGGTTTTGCTTTCGCAGCACTTTAGCGAAGGAGCACATGTCAAAGCGGGCGATCTGCTTTACCGCATCGAACCGGATCTCTACGCCGCCAAAGTACGCGAAGCCGAAGCCAACGTCGCCGTAGCGCAGGCGCTTTATGACAATGCGACGCGTGAGTGGGATCGGGCGCAAAAGCTTCAAGCCGACCAAGCCATCAGCCAGCGCGACTACGACGCGGCGCTCTCAGGGTTTGAGCGTGCCAAGGCTGAGCTGGGCGCGGTGCAGGCGCGTCTATCGACGGCCCAGATCGATCTGGGTTATACCGAAGTGCGCGCGCCGATTGCGGGCGTGGCGCTCTCTAAGCTTGTCGATACGGGAAATATGGTCTCTCCCGGCACCGCGCTGGTGCAGATCGCCCAAAACAACCCCATCGACGCGGCTTTTTCGATTCCCCAAAGCGATATGGCCAAACTCGGCGGTGCCAAAAAGCTCAAAGCGGCCTTACATGTAGGCTTCGAGCGTCTGGAGGGCGAGGTTGATTTTCTCTCAAGCATCGTCGATAACAAAACCGCTTCGGTGCAGGCGCGCGCGACCTTTGCCAACCCTGAGGGGCGGATCTTAAGCGGCAGTTTCGGACGCATCGTCTTAGAGGCTCCGGCGCGTAAAGATCTCTTGATGGTGCCGCAAAAGGCGATCTTGCAAAATCCGCAGGGCACCATTGTCTTTATCGTCGAAGAGGGCAAAGTCGGGGTGCGCCCCGTCACGCTGGGTGAGAGTGAGGGTGAGCTTTTTATCGTCAAAGGGCCGCTGCGCGAGGGTGATCGCGTCATCGTCAACAACTTCTTCCGGCTTAAACCCGGCGCGCCGGTCGAAGTAGACCGCGTGATCAACGCCAAGGCGGAGTGACCATGCTGTCCAAATTCTTTATCGATCGGCCGATTTTCGCTTCGGTGCTCTCCATTGTGATCGTTTTGGCGGGGTTGATGGCGATCAAAGGGTTGCCGATACAGGAGTATCCGCGCATAGTGCCGCCGCAGATCACCGTGCAGGCGGTTTACCCGGGCGCCGATGCCGACACGCTCTCCAAAACCGTCGCCGCGCCGCTGGAAGATGCGATCAACGGCGCGAAAAACATGATCTACATGAGCTCTACCGCCTCACCCAGCGGGGTGCTCAACATGAGCATCTTTTTTGAGACGGGCACGACCCCATCAGAAGCCAACGTAGACGTGAGCAACCGCGTGCAGGTGGCGCTAAGCAAACTTCCCGAAGCGGTGCGCCGCCAGGGGGTGAGCATCCGCGAGCGTTCCCCGGATATGCTGCGGGTGCTTGGCTTTACCTCCGAGGGGGAAAAACACGACGCGCTGTGGCTCAACAACTACGTGCTGATCAACCTGCTCGATGACATCAAACGGATTCCGGGCATCGGCGACGCGATTGTCTTTGGGAGCAAAGAGTACGCGATGCGCGTCTGGATCGATCCGATCAAACTCGCCGGATACGATCTGAGCGTCGAGGAGGTGGTACGCGCCATCGAGAGCCAGAACCTGCAGATGGGCGCGGGCCAGATCGGCAGCGATCCGGTGGCGCAAAAGCAGGTCTACACCTACACGGTGATCACCGAGGGGCGGCTCAAAGATCCGCAGGCGTTCGGGCAGATTATCGTGCGCTCCAACCCCGACGGCTCCGCGTTGCGGCTCAAAGAGATCGCTGCAGTGGAGATCGGTTCCGAGCGCTATATGCTCAGCGCCATGTACAACGCTGAGCCGATGGCGGTTTCAGGCATCTTTCTGGCCCCCGGCGCCAATGCGCTGGAGGTCTCCGATGCGCTCGATAAGGTTCTAGCCAAAGCGCAGGAGCGTTTCCCCGAAGATATGCGCCTGCATACGCTTTTTGAGACCACCAAATTTGTACGCGCTTCGATCAACGAGGTGCTCAAAACACTGGCCGAAGCGATTGTGCTGGTGAGCGTGATCATCTACCTCTTTTTGGGCAATGTGCGCGCCACCATCATTCCGGTACTGGCGATTCCCGTCTCGCTTCTGGGCGCTTTTGCGGGGCTTTATGTGGCGGGCTTTTCGATCAATTTGCTCACGCTTTTTGCGCTGATTCTGGCCATCGGGCTGGTGGTGGACGATGCCATTGTGGTCATCGAAAACGTGGAACGGATACTGCGGCTCAACCCGCACATGAGCGTGCGCGACGCCACCATCGAGGCGATGCGCGAGATTACGGCTCCGGTGATTGCCATCGTGTTGGTGCTTTCTGCGGTCTTTATCCCCACGGCGCTGGTTGGGGGCTTTAGCGGCCTGATGTATCAGCAGTTTGCCATCACCATTGTCATCTCGATGGTGATTTCGGGCTTTGTAGCGCTGACGCTGACTCCGGCACTCTGCCGCGTCTTTTTGCACCGGCACGAGAGCGAACCTTTTTGGATCATACGAAAGTTCAACGCCTTTTTTGAGCTGCTCACGCGCGGCTTTGACGGCGGGGTGAAGCGTTTTATCCGCTTTGCGTTTTTGAGTGTGTTGCTCTTTTTGGGTCTGAGTGCTTCGGCGCTGTGGAGCACGGCGCAACTGCCCAAAGGGTTGGTGCCCGGTGAAGATAAAGGGATGCTGATGCTGCTAACCTACCTGATGCCCGGTGCCTCGCTTGAGCGCACGCTGGAAGTGCAGCGTGGGGTGACGCAGAGTGTTTTGAGCCACCCCGACACCAAGCACTTCGGTGCCATGGCGGGCATCGATCTGGCGACCTTTGCTTTTAAAAGCGACGCGGCGATAGGTTTTGCCCACCTCAAGGATTGGTCGGTACGTCCTGCGCCCTCGCAAAGTTCTATGGCGATTGCGGGTCAACTGATGGGGGTCTTTTCGCAAAACAAAGAGGCGATGGTGATTGCCGTCAATCCGCCGCCCATCATGGGGATGAGCGCGACGGGCGGTTTTGAGCTGTACGTGCAAGACCGCAGCGGGGATGACCCGATCAAATTGGCCGGTGTGGTCACTCAGCTCATCGAGAAGGCCAACGCCCGCCCCGAGCTGCGCATGGTGCGCACCACCTACAACGCCAACGTGCCGCAGATGCGGCTGAGTATCGACCGTGACAAGGCCAAAGCCTACGGGGTCGGCATCGATCAGATCTACACCACGCTGGGCGCGACCTTCGGCACAGGCTATGTCAACGACTTTGACCAATACGGCCGTGTCTATCACGTCAATGTTCAGGTCGATGCCCGTTTTCGTGACGGCGTAGAGGATTACCGCAATATCTTCGTGCGCACCGATCACGGCGGCATGGTACCGCTGAGCGAACTCGTACATGTAGAGCGGGTAGTGGCACCAAGCGTCATGCAGCGCTTTAACATGTTCAATGCTGCTCAGGTCTCAGGACAAAATGCCCCCGGCTACAGCTCGAGCGACGCCATGCGTGCCATCTCCGAGGTGGCCAAAGAGGTGCTGGCCGAGGGCTATACCATTGCATGGGCAGGGACGTCGTATCAGGAGCAAAAGGTGGCCGAGCAGGGCAACTACACCTTCATCTACGCCGTGCTTTTTAGCTTTTTGGTGCTGGCCGCGCTTTATGAGAGCTGGACGATCCCCTTTGCGGTACTGATGACGGTGCCCTTTGCGCTGCTGGGTGCCTCTTTGGGCGTGATGCTGCGGGGGCTGGAGAACGACATCTACTTTCAGGTCGGGCTGGTAACACTGGTCGGGCTTGCGGCGAAAAACGCGATTTTGATTGTGGAGTTTGCGCAGCAAAAACTGCGCGAGGGCAAGGATCTCTATACGGCCACGATCGAGGGGGCGCGGATTCGCTTCCGCCCCATCGTGATGACCTCCTTGGCCTTTATCGGCGGGACGCTGCCGCTGGCGCTGAGCAGCGGAGCGGGGGCGAATAGCCGCCATATCATCGGCACGACGGTGGTCGGCGGGATGGTGGTGCTGACGGTAGTGGTGGTCTTTTTCATTCCGCTTTTTTACTATCTCATCATGAAAATGAAGATGAGATTGACCAAGCAAGGAGGCGCCGATGCGCACTAAATTGATCCTCTCGCTGGCAGCGGCGCTGTGCTTGGGCGGCTGCTCGATGGCACCCAAGTTAGAGACGCCGCAGGTCGCTTTGCCGCAAAGCGCATCGAAGGCTTCGGCCATAGATGCGCAGTGGTGGAAGGGCTTTGGGGATGCGCGTCTAGAAGCGCTCATTGAGGAGGCGCTCGCCCAAAGCGATGATCTCAAGCTCTCGATGGCCAACGTGTCGCGCGCCAAAGCGGCGCTGCGGCTCTCAGGGGCGGATCGTTACCCCACGATCACGGCGGCGGCTTCGGCGTACAGACAGCGGCTAAGCGGCGAGAGCCTATCGCCGTTTCAGGGCTTTATCTACAATAGCTTCGGCCTCTCCGCGAGTGTCTCCTATGAGCTCGATTTTTGGGGCAAATACCAAAACGCCGAGAGTGCCGCGTGGGCCGAGCTCATGGCGAGCGAAGCGGACAAAGAGGCGCTGCGCCTAAGCCTGATTGCCGGGGTGGCGGAGCTCTACATCAAGCAGACGGCGCTGTCGCAAAAAATAGCGCTGCTTGAAGCGACGCGCGAAGCCTATCGCGAGGGCTACGAATACCGCCTGCGCGAGTTTCGCCACGGCCTGATCGATGAAGCGGTTGCGGCGCAAGCCGAAGCCCTTTATGCCGATGCGGGGGTGCAGCTATTGGCACTTCAAGCCCAGCAAATGCTCACGCAAAGCGCACTCGCTCTGGCGCTGGGGCGCGACCCTAAAGCCCTCTTTGAGCAGGGTATCGATGCGGCGCAGGCTCTGCCCAAAGCGCTGCAGATAGAGCAGGGGCTCCCCTCAAGCCTTCTAGAGCGCCGTCCCGACATCCGCGCGGCACTGGAGCGTCTGCACGCCAGTAACGCCTTGATCGGGGTGGCCAAGGCCGACTACTTCCCGTCGCTGACCTTGACGGGTTCGTTTGGGGATCAGAGTCTGGAGCTCGATAAGCTGATGACCGGAGCCGCGCAAACGTGGGGCTTTGGGCCGAGTCTGTCGCTTCCGATGCTCGATTTCGGACGGGTTGACAGTAATGTTGATCGCGCCGAGGCACAGCAGGAGATGGCCAAGATCGAGTACGTCAAGAGCGTCAAAGGGGCCTTTAAAGAGGTCTACGACGCGCTTGAAGGGATCAAACACGTTCAGGCGCAGATCGAAGCGCAAAGTGCTCAGATCGCGGCGCTCAAATGCGCGGAGACCCTCACCCAAAAGCGCTATGAGCGCGGTTATGCCGACTACCTTAGCGTGCTCGATACCAAGCGTTCTTTGCTGGGGGCGGAGGCTTCCGCCGTTGATCTCGACGCCGCGCTGCTCACGCAGCAGATTGCACTGTATAAAGCGCTTGGCGGCGGCTGGAGCGCCAAGGCGGACTGAGTCATGAAAAGGCTTACATGTAGCGTTTTGGCTCTGGCCTTCGCACTGGGAGGCTGCGGCGAAAAGAATCGTTATGACGATCTGCGCATCGTCTCACGTGATCAGGTCGTACCCATAAAACGCACACAACAGCCGCGCATCGCCATCGCCTTTGGCGGCGGCGGCGTGCGGGGCTTTGTGCATCTAGGCGTGATCAAGGCACTCGAAGAGGCGGGCATACGCGCCCAGATCGTCACGGGTACCTCTGCCGGCTCCATCGCCGCCGCGCTTTATGCGACGGGCAAATCCTACCGCGAGATTGAAGCGAGCGTGCGCGCCCTGAGTGAAAGTGAGCTGCGCGATCTGGTGCTCAGCACCCACGGGGTGATTAACGGTCAGGGCTTAAGACGCTGGCTGGATCAGGTGAGCGGCGGAGTCGATATCGCTGCGATGCCCGTACCCCTTGGGATCACCCTCACCGATCTGGAGCGCGACGAACCGCTGCTCGCAATCGGCGGCAGCGTCGGCGCGGCGGTGCAGACTTCATCGAGCGTGCCGGGGGTCTTTGTGCCGGTGGAGATTGCGGGGAAACGCTATGTGGACGGGGGCGTACTGAGTATCGTCCCCATCCGTTTTGCCCGCGCCATGGGCGGGGATATCGTCATCGGCGTGGATATCTACTGCGACGACATCAAAGCACGCCACGACAACATGGCCATGACCATGCTCTCCACGTTTAGACTCCAAAGCTGCGTGATCGCCAAAGAGGAGCTGGGAGAAGCCGACGTGCTGATACGCTCCAACTACGACCCGGGCAGCGTGGCCCGCTTTGGCGATTTAGACGCCGCCATTGATGCGGGGTATAGAGCGACACAAGCCGTGATGCCGGAGATTTTGGCGCGGATAGGGGCGAGGTAGCCTTACATGTAGCAAAGAGATGAGCTACAAAGCGCGGTTTAAAAAAGCGTTGAGTTGATTGGCGAAGGCTTGGGCATCTTTGGGGCCAAAAGGTTTGGGACCTTTGGTGGGTTCGCCGCTTTGCCTGATCTGTTCCATCAGGTTGCGAAACGCCAGATACTGCTTGATATTGTCCACGCTATAAAGCGCACCGCGATGATCGATGGCGTGGGCTCCTTTGTCGATCAAGCGATCTGCTAGAGGAATGTCCGCCGTAATGACCAGATCGCCGCTCTTTGCAAGGGCGACGATGTGATGGTCTGCCTCGTCGGCACCTTGTTGTACGATTTCGTAAGTCACATACTCCGACGAACCGATAGAGATGGGTTTGTTGGAAACTACCGTCGTGTGCAGTGCAAGCCGTTCTATGGCACGCAACACGATAGGTTTAAGCAGATTGGGAAAGGCGTCGCCATCGATGTAAAGCCTCATTCGGAGATTACATCTGCGTTCGCGTGATCTCTTTGTAGGCGCTCAGGGCTTTGGAGCGTACTTCGAGCATCAATTTCATGCTGGTTTCGGCTTTGTTGATGGCGAGTGCGGCTTGGTGCAGGTCTTTGACGTGGCCGGTGGCCAGATCGCTGAGCGCCTCTTCGCCTTTGATCTGCATTTTATTGACATCTTGCATGGCGGCTTTGAGCTTCTGGGCGAAGCCGTCTGCACCGGCGGCGGGGGCTTGGGTGGCCGAGAGGGCTTCGGTGCCGCTAAGCAGCGAGAGTTTGTCGATGGTAGACATGGCTCTTATCCTTACTGAAACAGCGTGATGGCGCTGTTGACGATGGTCTTGGCGCTTTCGAACGCCGCAACGTTGGCCTGATAGGCTCTGGTCGCTTCCACCAAATCGGCCATTTCGACGACCGGATTAATGTTGGGGTAGGCGACGTATCCGTTCGTATCCGCGTCGGGATGGCTGGGGTCGTATTTCATCTTGGGCGCGCGGTCGTCGCGCACGATCTTATCGACAACGACGCTCATTATAGCAGGATCGGCCTTGCGTCCTTCATGTCCTTCGCGCAGCGGATCGGAGTAGCCCAGAGCGCCGTTCTCCTCTGCGATGGCGCGGTTGAAGACCTCATTGAAATCGATCGCCTTGAAGACCACCTCTTGGCGGCGGTAGGGGCCGCCTTCGTCGGTGCGGGTAGTCTGGGCGTTGGCGATGTTGGCGCTGATGGTGTTGACGCGTACGCGCTGCGCCGAGAGGCCGTAACCGCTGATATCGAAACTGCTCAGAAAGCTCATAATTCCTATTCCTTACGAAGTTTTGCCGGAGGCTTCAAGCATCGCGCTAAAGATACCGCTTTGGCGTTTGCGCGCGCTGATGAGCGCTTCGTACATGATGGAGTTTTTACCCAGCTCCGAGGTCTCTACGTCCAGATCGACGCTGTTGCCGTCGTTGCGTGCGCCGTGGCCGTCGCGGAAAAAGAGGGTGGCGCGGGCGTTGCTCTCGTCGTTTTGAGGGCTGAGGTGCGCCGCGTCGGTTTGCGCCATCGGTAGGGTAGAGGCGTCATTGATGCCGAACGATTCATTGCGTTTTTGGATCAGCAACTGCTGAAAATCCACGTCGCGCGGGCGGTAGTAGGGGGTATCGACGTTGGCGATGTTGCCCGCGATGAGGTCCTGACGCATGGCGCGGTAGTCGAGCGCGGCATCGACAACGGCAAAAGCGCGGGAGGTGGTGATCACGGCAAAGCTCCTTAGAAATGATGCTAAATGAAAGCAAAAGACGTTCCAAAATGCCATCAAGCCCCTTTTAGAGCCGAAGCGCTACAATGCGCCATCCTTTACATGTAAGCGCGGATGGCCGATGATCGATCGTTCTCTTTTTTTGACCGTGACCTTTTTGATCGCCTTTGGCGTGGTGATGTCCTATTCGCTCTCCTCTTACACCGTTATCTTTTTTGAGTACAGCGAGTTTCACTTCGCCCTGCGTCAGGCGATTTTTGCCTTCGGTTCCATCTTTATCATCTGGGCGCTTGCGCAGCTCGACCCCGATGTGTGGCTGCACCGCATCGGTATGAGCCTCTTTTTTACGGGGCTCGTGCTGATGATCGCTATGCCTTTTTTGCCCTCTTCGCTGGTCTCTGAGGTGGGCGGTGCGGCGCGTTGGATCAAGATCGCCGGATTTTCGCTGGCTCCGGTGGAGTTTTTTAAAGTGGGATTCGTCTACTTTCTGGCGTGGAGTTTCGCGCGCAAGCTGGGCCATCACGACAACATGGGGCTCAAAGCGGAATTTTTGCGCTTCATCCCCTACGCCGCGATGTTTGTGGTCGTGATGGTGCTGATCGCTTTTATCCAAAAAGATCTGGGGCAGGTGGTGGTGCTGGGGCTGACGCTCGCCTTTTTGCTCTTTTTTGCGGGGAGCAGTTTCAAGTTTTTTATGAGCCTTATCACCGCTTCGCTGCTCTTTTTCGTCTTTTTTATCTTTACGGCGGAGCACCGCATCGCGCGGATCAAATCGTGGTGGGCTTTGGCACAGCAAAACGTGCTCACCGTTTTTCCCGAATCGATTGCGCGGCATCTGCGCATCGAAGCGGTGGACGAGCCGTATCAGATCAGCCACTCGCTCAATGCAATTCACAACGGCGGACTTTTTGGCGTGGGGTTGGGCGGCGGCACCTTTAAGCTGGGTTTTTTGAGCGAAGTGCATACCGATTTTGTGCTCTCAGGCATTGCCGAGGAGTTCGGTTTTTTGGGGGTGGCGGCGGTGACGCTGCTTTTTGTCTTTATCATGCATCGCACCTTTCGCATCGCCAACCGCTCCAGCAGCGGCGTCTATTTTCTCTTTGCGCTGGGGATCGGACTGCTGATCGTTTTTACCTTTATGATCAACGCTTACGGTATCAGTGGTTTGACGCCCATCAAAGGGATCTCCGTGCCCTTTTTGAGCTACGGCGGATCGGCGATGCTGGGTTCGGCGATCGGTATAGGGATGGTGCTGATGGTTTCTAAAAAGATGGAGCGCAAAAAATGACGATTCTGATTACGGGCGGGGGAACGGGCGGGCATCTGGCTATTGCCAGAGCGCTTAAGGAGGCGGCGTTGCGGCAGGGGTGCGAGGTGCTTTATGTCGGGTCGCGCTCAGGGCAGGATAGGGCGTGGTTTGAGGATGATGAAGGCTTTTATCGGCGTTATTTTCTGAAGACGACGGGCGTAGTGAACAAACACGGACTCTCGAAATTGGCCGCCTTGTGGGCGGTATTCGCGGCATTTTTTAACGTGATCGGCATTATGCGGCGTGAAAAGGTCGATGCCGTCATCAGCGTCGGGGGCTACTCTGCGGCTCCGGCTTCGTTTGCGGCCAAGGTACTGGGGGTGCCCTTTTACATTCACGAGCAAAACGCCGTAGCCGGACGGCTCAACACCCTGCTGCGCCCCTACGCCAAAGCCTACTTCTGTTCCTACGACGATCATAGCAGCGTCAAAGACTACCCCGTCGCGGCGCGTTTTTTCGAGACTGCGCGGGTGTGCGATGAGGTGAAAACGGTGATCTTTCTAGGCGGCTCGCAGGGGGCGCGTTTTATCAACGATCTGGCTTTGGAGGTGGCACCGATACTGCACTCTAGGGGGATTCATATTATTCATCAGTGCGGCGAGGGGGATTTTGAGCGGGTTGCTAAAGTGTATGAGCGGCTGAACATTGAGGTGGAGCTGTACGGTTTCGCGCGCGATCTGCATTTGCTGATGGCGTGCGCCGATTTGGCTATTGCCCGCGCCGGGGCGAGCACACTTTGGGAGCTGTGCGCCAACGGTCTGCCCGCGCTTTTTATCCCTTACCCCCACGCGGCCGGAGATCATCAGTACTACAACGCCGAATTTTTGCGCGCAAAGGGGCTTTGCTGGCTGGAGCGACAGGGATTAAGCCTTTCACGCGTGGTGCTTGCGTTGCTGGATGAGCGGCTGACATCCAAAAGCCGCGCGCTGCGTGAGCTGATACGGCCTGAGGGGGCGGATGCGGTGATCGATGCGATCAGAAGCAGCTTATAGGCTATAGCTTAAACGAAAATATTTTTCCAAATTTGGAATCTCTTAAGCCCCGCTGCGTTACCATCAAGTGCAATCCAAAATCATTACATGTAAGGAGTTCATCATGGCAAAGCGCGGGAATTCGATTATTCGGGGAATTGAGGTGTCGCAGATTATTACACTGCTCAACAATGCCTACGCCGATGAGTGGCTGGCGTATTATCAGTACTTCATCGAAGCCAAAGTGATCAAAGGGCTGATGAAAGATGCGGTCATTGCAGAGCTCACCTTGCACGCTGCCGATGAGCTGCGCCACGCCACGATGGTGTGCGACCGTATCGTACAGCTGGGCGGCACGCCGCTGCTGAGTCCGCAGGAGTGGTACACGCACACCAACTGCGGTTATGACGCCCCCAAAGATTTCGATGTGGTGGGAATCTTAAACGATGCCATCAAGGGTGAGCAGTGCGCGATCAGCACCTACTCCTCCATCGCCGATCTGGTCAAGGATAAAGATATCGTCACCTACGATATGGTCTCGCAGATTCTCGCCGATGAGGTTGAGCACGAAGAGGATCTGCAATCCTTGCACGACGACATTGCAGAGTTTATCGAAAGCCTCAAAGGGAGCCTCAAATGAAACAGTATCAAACCTACCGCTGTAGCAAATGCGGCAATGAGGTAGAGGTGCAGCACGTCGGCGGCGGTACGCTGGTGTGCTGCGGCGAAGCGATGGAGTGCATCACTGAGAACCTCACGGCGGTGAACCTGATGAAAGCGTTTGCGGGCGAGAGTATGGCGCGCAACAAGTATGAGTTCTTTGCGCAGGTCGCTTTTGAAGAGGGCCTGCACCGCATCGCCCGCTTTTTCCAAGAGGCGGCGAACAACGAGAAATACCACGCAATGGCGGAGTTCAAGGCGTATCACAAGATGGTTGATGGCGTAGAGCTAGACACCACCCAAAACAACCTCCAATACGCGGCCGATGGCGAGCGCTATGAACACACCACGATGTATCCGGGTTTTGCCGAGATCGCTAAAGAGGAGGCACTAAACGAAATCGCGCGGCTCTTTAAGGCCATCGGCAAGGTCGAGGTAGAGCATGAGGCGGAGTATCTCGCCCTCAAAGCGGCGCTTGAAGCTGAAGGCTTTTTTGAGAGCGACGAAGAGGAAGAGTACGTTTGCGAGGTGTGCGGACATGTGCATCGCGGCAAAAAAGCGCCGCCCAAATGTCCGCTTTGCGGCGTTGATCAAGAGTATTTCAAAAAGCGAAGTGACGATATCACGGTCGGGTAGCCGCCCTTGGCTATAATGCGTACAATCTTACATGTAAGGAAGGCGCATGCTGGCACAGATGGCGCAGTGGCTGGTCGATACGATCTTTGATTGGGGGTATTGGGGCATCTTTTTGCTGATGGCGGTGGAGAGTTCGTTCATTCCCTTTCCCAGCGAAGTGGTGCTGATTCCGGCGGGATATCTGGTAAGCAAAGGCGAGATGAACGCCGTTTTGGCGATGTTCTCGGCGATTGCCGGATCGTTGGCGGGCGCTTTTATCAACTACTTCGGCGCACTCTGGATCGGTCGGCGCGCGCTGGAGCGCTATGGCCATTATGTGCTTATCAAGCCCGAAACCCTGCATAAAATGGACGCCTTTTTCCGTGATCACGGCCCCATTTCCACCTTTACGGGGCGGCTTATTCCTGCGGTGCGTCAGCTCATCTCCATCCCTGCGGGTCTGGCCAAAATGGATCTGCGCCTCTTTTCGCTCTACACGGCGCTGGGCGCGGGTATTTGGAGCCTCATTTTGGTGGTGCTGGGTTATGTGATGGGGGAAAATGAAGCGCTTATCAAAGCCTATCTACCGCAGATCACCTTAGGCGCGGTGGCTGTGGCGGTAGTGCTGATTGCCGTTTACATGTATCGGCACCGACAAAAAGCAAAACAGAATTAACAAGCGTACTTTCGTTGCAGATAGCGCAGGCTGTAGGGCAGTAGCTTTTGGCGCTGCTCTGGTTCTAGTGTGCGAAATGAACGAATTTGTCGGCGACAATTTGGATGCTTACAGTGGCAGGTCATATCAAACAGCTCATCATCGATTGAGGTGCTGTAATCTCATGTGAGCTCTTCGCCCGGGGCAATATCGTGATGGTTTATCAGTATGGCTTCGCCTTCGTGAAACGAGAGGTTGGGATGGCAGGAGTGGTTTAAAAAACAGGTCAGATCCTGCTCATCAGCCTCTTTGGTGCCCAAAAAGAGCGCTTCATCGATTTGAAAGGCGTAGTAGGAGTCATCCATCTCCTCTAGCGCGATGGTTTCGCCGCCGCGCATGTCGATGGTGAGTGAGCCTTTGGGGATCGGCTCAAGCGCGACAACGCGCCGATAGCCGCCCTCATCCGAGATGGAGAGACGACGCATTAGAACCCTTTGATATTACGGAACTGGGCGATCTCCGCTTCGACCATCTCGTTGATCATGATAGAGTAGATTTGTGCCACCATGTGCGGGTTAAGCCCAAGTGTGAGGGCGTGGTGGCGTACGCGCTCAAGCACATACTCCATGCGATCGGGCGCTTTGATCTCATCGACGCTCTGTTTGAAGTGTGCAGCCTGCTTCACGTAGTTGTTGCGCAGTGCCATCAACTCTACCATCTGTGCGTCGATGGCATCCACTTCATGGCGCACCTCTTCAAGGGTATGACACGCTTTCATCTTCCGCTCCTTTGGCCATTTTTACGCCATTATAACACTTCGTTTGCTATACTCGCGCAATTTTTTACCTGTGAAAGAGTCATCATGGACGTTCGAGAAGCCTTTCTAAAATTTTTTGAATCCAAAGGACATGCGCGCACCCCCAGCAGCCCTTTGGTACCCGAAGACGCGAGTTTGCTCTTCACCAACGCGGGGATGGTTCCCTTTAAATCGGTCTTCACCGGAGAAGTGCCCGTTCCGCAAAACCCCAGAGCCGTCTCTTGCCAGACCTGTCTGCGCGCCGGCGGCAAGCACAACGACCTGGAAAACGTCGGCCACACCGCGCGCCATCACACCTTTTTTGAGATGTTGGGCAACTTTAGCTTCGGCGATTACTTCAAAGAAGAGGCGATTGCGTACGCATGGGAGTTTGTCACCGAGGTGCTGAAGCTGCCCAAAGAGAAGCTTTGGGTGACGGTGCATGAGAGCGACGATGAAGCCGAGCTGATCTGGATGAAGTATGTGGACAAAAGCCGCATCATGCGCTTAGGCGATAAGGATAACTTCTGGCAGATGGGCGATATGGGTCCGTGCGGCCCTTGTTCGGAAATCTTTGTGGATCAGGGCGCGGAGCATTTTAGCGGCCCTGAGGACTACATGGGTGGAGATGGCGACCGCTTTTTGGAGATCTGGAATCTGGTCTTTATGCAGTATGAGCGCTCCAAAGAGGGCATCCTCACCCCGCTGCCCAAACCCTCCATCGACACGGGCATGGGGCTTGAGCGCGTCACGGCGGTGCTCGAGGGGCAGACAAGCAACTACGGCTCCAGCCTCTTTATGCCCATCATCAAAGAGGTCGAAAAACTCATCGGCAAGCCTTACATGTACGAAAGCGGCGCGTCATACCGCGTCATCGCCGATCATATCCGCACCGTCACCTTTTTGCTCGCTCAAGGGGTAAACTTTAGTAACGAAGGGCGCGGTTACGTGCTGCGCCGCATCCTTCGCCGCGCGGTGCGTCATGGCTATCTGCTGGGCTTTAACGAGCCTTTTATGCACCGCATCGTGCCTGTGGTCGTGGCGCAGATGGGGGGCGGCTATCCCTATTTGCGTGAGCGCGAAGCGGCCGTGCGTGAGCTGATCGAGCTGGAAGAGAAGGGCTTTTACTGCACCATCGCTTCGGGCATCGCGCTCTTTAACGAAGAGCTTGCCAAGACTCAGGAGGTCTTTAGCGGCGAAGCGGCGTTTAAGCTCTATGATACCTTCGGTTTTCCGCTCGATCTCACCGAAGATATGCTGCGCGAAGTGGGCAAGAGCCTCGATACCGAGGGGTTCGAGGTGCTGATGAAGCAGCAGCGCGAGCGCGCCAAAGCGGCGTGGAAGGGCAGCGGCGACGCGCATGTCGAGGGAGATTTCAAGACTCTGCTTGAGCGCTTTGGGGTCAATGCTTTTGTGGGCCATGAGAGCATGGCGGCGCAGGGCAAGGTGCTGGCCCTTTTGGGTGAGGATTTCGGTCTGGTCGATGAGCTGCACGCGCGCCAGAGAGGGTGGGTGCTTTTAGAGCGCACCCCCTTTTATGCCGAGAGCGGGGGACAGTGCGGCGACGTCGGGACTATCGAGGGCTTTGCCAAAGTGCTCGACACCCGTAAATTTCACGGTCTCAACCTCTCGCATATCGAAACCACGCACACACTCAAAACGGGGGTCACGGTCATCTGCAAGGTCGATGCGCAGCGCGCTGAAGTGGCCAAACACCACAGCGCTACCCACCTGCTGCACGCCGCGCTTTATGAAGAGCTCGGCAGCCATGTGACGCAGGCGGGTTCTTTGGTGGAGGCGGATCGTCTGCGTTTTGACTTTTCGCACCCTAAAGCGATGAGCCGCGAAGAGATTTTGGCGGTTGAGGAGTGGGTGAACTACCGCATCGAGCACGCACTTTCGGGCGAAACGCGTGAAATGCCTATAGAAGAGGCCAAAAAGAGCGGCGCCAAAGCGCTCTTTGGCGAAAAGTACGGCGAGACGGTGCGCGTGGTACGTTTCGGAGAGGATTCGGTCGAATTTTGCGGCGGTACGCACGTAGAGAGTGCCGCGCAGATCGGGATGTTTGTCATTACCAAGGAGAGCGGAGTGAGCGCCGGAGTGCGCCGCATTGAAGCGGTCTGCGGCAAAGCGGCGTATGATCTCTTTAAGCAGCAGCGTCATCTACTCGAGAGCGTCGAAGAGGCGGTGAAAAACCGCGATCTGCTCGCCGGCGTCGATCGGCTCAAAGAGCAGATCAAACTGCTCAAATCCGAGGTGCTCTCCGCCCAAAACGCGGCCAAAGAGGAGCTACATGTAACGATGGTCGGCTCTGTAGCAGTTGTGGTCGATATGATCGCTTCGGGGGATATCAAAGAGCGCATCGATGAGATCAAAAACCGTCACGACGCCGTAGCCGCCATGCTCTTTATGGTCAAAGACGATAAAGTGATGCTCGCAGCGGGTGCTAAAAACTGCACCATCAAGGCGGGCGATTGGATTAAACAGATCGCTCCCATCGTGGGTGGCGGCGGCGGCGGACGGCCCGATTTCGCTCAGGCGGGCGGTAAGGATGCAAGCAAGATCGACGAAGCCAAAGCTGCCGCGCTGGCTTATGTGACGGAGCAGCTTGCATGAGTGAATTTTTTGCCACTTATCAAACCCCGATTATCTTCTTACATGTACTCTCCGCCGTGATCTGGGTCGGAGGGATGATCGCGATGCGCTTTGCCGCGCACTACAGCTTTGCCGCGCTGGAGGCTCCGCAGCGGCTTGCACGCACGGCGCATGCCCTGCGCAACCTCTTTATGATGGTGGTCCCTTTTGTGCTGCTTTTGTTATTGACCGCGCTCATCATGGCGGTGGGTATGGGGCTGCACCACGGCGAGCTTAAACTGATCGCTTTTGCCAAAGAGGGGATCTGGAGCGTGATGGCGCTCAACCTCGGCGCGATGATCTATCGGCGCAAAAAGGCGCAGCGCCTCATCGATGCGGGTGAGTTTTCTAGTGCCGCGCCGCTGCTGGGGCTGATCGGGCGGGTGATGGTGCCTGTGAATATCGCTTTGGGCATCGTGGCCATCTTTTTAGGCGTGATGCTGGGCCATTAATGCTGCGGCTCTGCTCCACTTCGCAGACCAGAGCATTGCTGCTGCGCGACGCGGGGACTCGGTTTGTGCAATGCAGCGTGGATTTTGATGAAGATGCGCTTGCGATCACCGATCCCAAATCTTTCGTCTACCACGCCACGCTAGGCAAATACCGCGCGGCGCTAAGCGCCTTTGATTACCGTGAGATGCCGCTGCTGGTAGCCGACACCGTTGTCATGGCGCAGGGCAAACTGCTGCGCAAAGCCAAAGATGCCGATGACGTTAGGGCGATTTTGCACACTCAAAGCGGCAATATCACCTCTATCCTTACATGTATGATCTACAAAAGCGCCGCGCTCGAGCTGATCGATCTCTCTGCCACCCACTACCTCTTTGACCCTTTTGATTGTGATGATATAGAAGCCTACATCCGCAGCAACGAATGGCAGGGCAAGGCGGGCGCGTGCATGGTTGAGGGGTTTTGCAAGCGCTATATCCGCGAAGTACGGGGATTTGAGAGCACGGCGATGGGGTTGAGCGTGGAGGTATTAAAAGCATGGATCCAATAATCAGCGAAGGGCGCTTGCGCGGCCAATTTTACGGCAACTATTGGGATCGCGGGCGTTCGTACCGCGCCGATGTGCTCAATCTTGAGTGCGCACAGAGTGAGGAGCGAGTCTCTCTCAAAGCAAGGGTGCGCGGTTCAAGCTACACCCCTTATACCTGCACGATCGATTGCGTACGCAGCCCGCTGCGCCTTATCGGCACCTGCTCTTGTCCGGTAGGCTACAACTGCAAGCACATTGCGGCGGTAGCGATGGTGGCACTCTCCAAAGGGTGTTTCGAGCCGCCCAAATCGCCGCGCGAGATCGCCCAAAAGAAGATCGATCAGTGGTTTGGCGCACTCGCTACGGCGCTGCCCGCTACCCCGCAAGAGAGCGCCGAGGGGGCGCAGTTTTTTTATGCCCTGCACCTCAGCGCGACAGGGACGATCAAGCTGGAGCTGATGACGCGAAAAATCCTCAAAAAAGGGGGCTTTGGCAAAGAGTACAGCTTCAACATCGACCGCCATCGCCATAACTACCACACCTTAGAAGGTGTCGGAGCGGCGGATCGGGAGATCATCGGATTGTGCTTGAAGCTGCAGCCGGCTTATTACGCATCCAACCCGATCGATCTGGAGGGGATGTATGGCGCGATTGTGCTGCGCAAGGCGCTAGAGAGCGGTAAATGCTACCTCAAAAAAGAGCTGCAAACACCGCTCAGGCTTGCAGCGACGCGCACCTTCAATTTGGGATGGCGCAAATGGGGCGGAGAGCTGAAGCTGGAGTTTACATGTAAAGAGGCCAAGGGGGCGCAACTGCTGCTGCTTGAGCCGTACATGTATCTCGATGCCAAGAGTTTTGAGGTCGGGGAGGTGTCGGGGGTCGATTTTACCCCATCGGTGGTGCGCTCCTTGCTTGCCATGCCCAAAATCGCCCAAGAGGACGCCGCGTATCTCACCAAAAAACTGCTCATCGAGTACCCTTATCTCAATCTACCGCTGCCCAAAAGCGATTATGTCCATACCCTTGAGCACATTGCCCCGCGCTTTATACTCGAACTCTCGGGACGTCATGCACGCTTACATGTACGCTACGGCGATTATGAGGCGCAGATCGCCAAAGCGCTGAGACGTGAGACACTTGAAGCGGGCGAAGCGCAGATGGTGGTGCTGGAGCGCAATCTTGAAGCAGAAGCCGAAGCAATCGCGCTTTTGCAAGAGCGCTTTGCATTGTCGCCGCAACACTTCGGCGATGAGCGTAGTATCTTATTTGCACCGCCGCAAGGGACGCAAGCGGCGCTTTATGCGTGGCATCGCTTTTTAGAAGGGGGGGTCTCAGAGCTACGCACACTGGGCTGGGAGGTGCGTGAGGGTGAAGAGCCGATGATGGACTTTAGCGCCGCTGAGTCGGTCGATGCGGCCATAGAGGATCAAAACGGTTGGTTTGATCTGCGTTTTGACCTACATGTAGAGGGTGAACGCTTCGGTGCGGCGACGCTGCTTGCCCCTATTTTGCGTGAATACGACACCCTTGAAGCGATGCCCGAGCTGCTCTATCTGCCGCTTGATGCGCAGCGCTGCATTACCGTTTCCAAGGCACTGGTAGCACCGCTGATTGAGACCTTGTGCGCGCTTTTTGACACCTACGGCGAACACGATGCGTACAAACTGCACGCCTATGATGCCCCGCTGCTGCAAAAAATGGGGCGATCGGGTCTAGCCTTTAGCGGTGACTCACGGCTGCAAGAGATTGCACAAAAGCTGGAGCATTTTGAGGGGATTGTAGAGGTGCAGCCGCCGCAGGGCCTCAAGGCCGATCTGCGTGATTACCAGCGCAAAGGGTTGGCGTGGCTGCAGTTTCTGCGCGAATACGGTTTTGGCGGGATTTTGGCCGATGATATGGGGCTGGGCAAGACGGTTCAGACGCTGGCGTATCTGCTGCTGGAGCAAGAAGCCTTGCGGCTGGAGAAGCCCGTGCTCATCGTAGCGCCCACGTCACTGATGAGTAACTGGCGGCGCGAAGCCGAGCGTTTTGCGCCGAGTCTCAAGGTGCTGACACTCCAAGGCGACGCACGCAAAGAGCGCTTCGATGCCATCGCGCACCACCAGATCATCCTCTCGACCTATCCGCTCATCGTGCGCGATTTTGAGATGCTGAGCGCACATGAGTACAGCTACCTGATTCTCGATGAAGCCCAACACATCAAAAACCACCGCTCCAAAGCGGCGCAACATCTACGCGCCATCCGCGCCGATGCGAAGCTTTGCCTCACAGGGACGCCGATGGAGAACCATCTAGGCGAGTTGTGGGGTATTTTTGATTTTTTGATGGAGGGCTTTTTGTTTGAAGAGAAGTTCTTTAATGAGCAGTTTCGCACCCCCATTGAGAAGCTTCAAGACGCCTCCAAGCGCACGCTGCTGCATGAGCGCACCCGCGCCTTTATGCTGCGACGGCGCAAAAATGACGTGGTGCGCGAGCTTCCGAGCAAAACGGAGATGATCCGAAGCGTGCCGCTGGGCAAGGAGCAAGCCGCGCTGTATGAGAGCATCCGCATCTCGATGGACAAACAAGTGCGCGACGCCATAGCCGCCAAAGGCTTTGCGCGGTCACAGATCATGATTCTCGATGCCCTGCTCAAGCTGCGCCAAGTCTGCTGCGACCCCTCCTTGCTCAAGATCGAGAGTGCCAAAAAGATCAAAGAGTCCGCGAAGCTGGAGATGCTGCTTGAGCTGGTAGAGGAGCTACTCGAAGAGGGGCGGCGGATCTTGCTCTTTTCGCAATTTACCTCCATGCTCTCCATCATCGAAGAGCGGCTAGAGAGGGCCAAAATCAGCTACGTCAAGCTCACGGGCGCGACCAAAAAACGCGAAGAGGTGATCGATGCCTTTAAAAACGGCAATGTCGATCTCTTTCTCATCAGCCTCAAAGCGG
>JAFGUB010000038.1 GCA_016938735.1 Campylobacterales bacterium
AAAGTGGTCGGGGTGAAAGGACTCGAACCTTCGGCCCCTTGGTCCCAAACCAAGTACTCTAACCATACTGAGCTACACCCCGACCTACGCTAAACTGAAATGAATTCAGATTAGTGAGGCGAAATTATAGATAAAAAAGTTCTCTTTGTCAATACAAGGCAGCTTTAAATTTTTACATGTATAATGAAAAAACTCAGAAATGAAGGATACGAGATGAAAATAGCCCGTTTCAGCCGGATCGGATTCATACTGGCAGCGGCCGGAAGCGCCGTAGGTTTGGGAAATATTTGGAAATTTCCCTATATTGCGGGAGAGTACGGCGGGGGTGCTTTTGTCTTTGTCTATTTGATCACAGTGCTAATGATCGGCTTTACGATCATGATCGCCGAGATGCTCATCGGTTATCTAGGCCGTAAAGATGCGGCGGCGAGTTTTGCGGCGCTCGCGCCACAGGGTAAACGCGCCTGGAGCTGGGCGGGGATGATGGGCATTTGGGCCGGACTTTGGATTATGACCTTCTATTCGGTCGTGATCGGCTGGATTTTGCACTACATCGGGGTCACCCTTTCGGGGCTGCCCGCAACGGTAGGTGAGGCCGAAGCGCTCTTTGGAACAATGCTGTCCGAGGGGATCGGCACGCAGCTCTTTTACCATACGCTCGCGTTTGTGGTTATTGCCGCCGTATTGCTGCGCGGTATCAAAGCAGGCATCGAACGGCTCAACCTGGTGCTGATGCCGATTCTTTTTGCGATCGTGGGCGGCATGTTTTTGTATGCGTTGACGCTGGAGGGTTTTGGTCAGGCGTGGGCGTTCATGTTTGCGCCCAACTGGCACAAGCTTGGCTCGGAGGCCTTCGTAGTGGCGGTCGGACACGCCTTTTTTACCATCTCGCTGGGTATGGGGGCGATTTTGACCTACGCTGCGTCGCTGCCAAAAAAGAGCAATCTTGTCGAGAGTTCGCTCAGTGTCGTGGCGCTTGACACCCTCATTGCACTGCTGGCGGGGCTGACGCTCTTTACCTTTTTGTATGAGTATGGTTCGGCGCCCGCGAAGGGACCCGGATTGGTCTTTATCTCGCTTCCGGCCGTATTTTTCGAGATGGGCGGTATCGGAACCCTCTTTGCGCTGCTTTTTTTTATCGCTTTAGCCTTTGCGGGGCTTACCTCTGCGGTCTCTCTGGTGGAGCCGATGGTGCAGTATCTCATTGATCGCTACGACTATTCGCGTTTGCGATCCGTGGTGCTGGCTGCTGGGTTTTTTTATTTGGTGGGGATCGTCGCGCTGCTTTCGAACACCGAAGCGTTTGGCGGCATACTGAGCTTTGGCGGCAAAAACTTCTTTGATTGGGTAGATTTTATTACCTCATCGATAATGTTGCCGCTGGGCGGACTGCTGATGGCCCTCTTTGTGGGCTATGTGCTGCCCAAAAGCGAAGTGTACGCCGCGCTTCACGAATCGATGGGACGGGGATTTGCTCTGTGGTACGGGGTATTGCGCTACGTGGTCCCCGTAGCGCTTTTGATCGTGATGCTCAACCTTTTGGGGATCGTGCGGTTTTAAAACTGGATCATCCCATCCACCGGAGAGCTGGCGGTAGCGTAGGGGCGTTTTGGGATGCGTCCGGCGAGATAGCTTAGCCGTCCGGCGATCACGGCGTGTTTCATGGCCTCAGCCATAGCTATGGGGTCTTTGGCTTGGGCGATGGCAGTGTTGGTGAGCACGCCATCGGCGCCAAGCTCCATGGCCGCTGCCGCGTCACTGGCGCAGCCGATCCCCGCATCGACGATGACGGGGACTTTGACCGCTTCGCGGATAAAGACGATGTTGTAACGGTTTTGAATCCCCAGACCCGATCCGATCGGTGCCGCGAGCGGCATGATGGCGTGGGCCCCGGCGTTTTCGAGTCGTTTGGCCATGATGGGGTCATCTGAGGTGTAGGCCATAATGATAAAGCCCTCTTTGGCAAGCACCTCACACGCCTTGATGGTTTCAAGTACGTCGGGGTAGAGGGTTTTTTGGGTGTCACCGATCACTTCGAGTTTGATCAGGTCGATTCCCGTGGCTTCGCGGGTGAGCCGAAAGGTGGTGATCGCCTCTTCGGCGGTGACGCAGCCGGCGGAGTTGGGCAGGAACTTGACGTTGGTGCCTTTGAAGGTATCGCGCAGGTTCTCTTTGGCGGGGTCGGTGATGTTGAGACGGCGTACCGCGACGGTGATGAGTTCGCTACCGCTTGCCAGAGTGGCGATCTTGGTGGTTTCGAAGTCTTTGTATTTGCCGCTGCCGACGATCAGGCGGCTGCCGAGTTCATAGTGGCCTATTTTGAGTGTATCAGTCATGAGTCATCCTTGGGTTTTGTGGCAAGGTTATAGCAAATCGGCGCTGTGGCGACTCTTATACCAAACCAAAAAACGGCCTATAAATTTCCATTAATACCATTCCACTGCTCCAGAATCCAATCATAACCAGCGAGTTGCTTCA
>JAFGUB010000039.1 GCA_016938735.1 Campylobacterales bacterium
CTCAGCAGCGTCAAGCGTTGGCAGAGGAGGCAGCACTTCCGGTCAAAAGCGATCTTAAAGCTGCCGCAGCAGCATCGTCTCAGCAGCACAGCGTGAAGGCTGAGGTGAGTGCTTCGCCTATTGCATCTGCTGCTGCGCCAGCTTCGGTCGCAGTAGAATCGACGCTTCAAAGCGCTGCGATAGAGGAGAAACTCGCTTCACTGCTCTTTGGCGAAGCCGAATCAACCGCTGAGCCTAGTACGCCGCAGGGCACTACAGAACAAAAAGATGCCGTAGCGGTAACGACGTTCAAAGCCGATGCGTTGGAGGTGAAAGTGAAAGAGGCGCAACAGTCGCTACGCCACTTCGCAACGGAGCTGCGTGAAGCCGTCGAAAACTACAAACCGCCCTTTACCCGACTCAAAATCACCCTCAACCCCGCCAAACTGGGCGAAGTGGATGTGACGATGATCCAACGGGGCAACAACGTCCATATCAACGTCAGTTCCAACTCCGCAGCCCTCAATCTATTGGCGCACAATGCGGCGGAACTGAAGACACAACTGGCCAACAACGGCGTGGTGAACACCACCATGCAGTTTAGCACGTCACATGGCGAGCACCCGCAGCAAGGGCAGCAACAGCGTTCTCAAACGTTCTCGCAAAGCTATCGACCGCTCGAAGCGCTCAGCGAAGAGGAGCTGGAACTCATCACTTCGATCGAGATCACGCTTCCTAGATACGCATAAAAAGGATTGATTATGGCAATTGACGCATACGGCAACACTCTAGGCTCTACTGCATCCACCAGCAGTGCGACGACACCGGTGGGCACCAACCCCAACGGCATTTTGGGAAAAGATGACTTTATGAAACTGCTGCTCGTTGAGCTAAAGTACCAAGACCCTACCGAGCCGATGGACAGCGAAAAGATCCTCAGCCAGACCTCTCAGCTGGCGACGCTTGAAGCATCAAGCAATACCAACAAAGCGCTAGAGGCGCTTGCGACCGCGCTTAACAGCAGCCGCGACTTCTCTACCATTTCGGCCATCGGCAAGATCGCCGATACGGGCAGTAACGCCATTGTGCTCGAAGAGGGCTCCAAGCCAAAATTCGAGCTCTTTTTCGCCGATGAGGTGCAAAACGGTACCATCAGCGTGCTCGACGTTAACGGCAACACCATCGCCTCCATGCCGATCGAAAGCGGCGCTTCGGGCATCAACAGCTATGAGTGGGACGGTAAGAACAGCGCCGGCAACACGGTAGAAGACGGAATTTACTACATTACGGCTACCTACAGTAATGCGCAGGGCCAAAGTAAAGAGACCCGAGTCGGGCTCTATCCGATCGAATCGGTACGCTTTGAAGAGGGTCAAACCCTAGTCAAGCTCGGCTCTTCGTATGTCACTTTTGATTCGATCAAAGAAGTGATACAGGAATAAGCGATGAATCAGGCATTTTTGACCGGACTCAACGGCGTACAGATGCATGAGTTTGGGATCGACAACATCAGCAACAATCTGGCCAACATCAACACCATCGGCTACCGCGCGACGACGGTTGAGTTTGCCACGCTCTTTGAAAAAGTGATGAGTCAGGGTGAGTCCAAATCCCCCATGGAGAACAGCGTCGGTATCGGCGCTCGCGTGCAGGCCAATGCGATGGACCGTTCGCAAGGGGTTTTGATGCTCACCGACAGCTCTACCGATTTGGCGATTGACGGGGACGGCTGGTTTGGGGTGCAGCACAAAAGCGGTGAAGTGCTCTACACCCGAGGAGGAAACTTTACGTTTGATGCGGAGCGCTCCTTGGTGGCATATGACGGGATGTATGTTTTGGGAACCATCGGTAACAATATCCAAAATGGGGTACTGACGCAAACCCTCTCCGAGGTACCGCTGGCGGCTCCGGATGCACAGCAGACGTTGAACTTTCCGCGCGATCTGATCTATCCTGTGGAGCCGACTACGACGGTAAGCTTTAGCGGCAATCTGGGCATCAGCGATGATCCGCTGGGAATGAACGCGATTGTGATCTCCGATGAGGACGCGTATGAGCGCAAGGATCTTCGGTTGCTGTTTGAAAAAAGTTCGGTACAGCCCAATGAGGGTGTTCACTGGGATATTAAAGCAGAGCTGATGGACAAAGACGGCGTTACGGTGTTTGATACGCAGACCGGCTTAGCCCGTTTTGACAGTTCGGGTGGATTGATCGGCTTTGAACTGCCCGCCTTGGACAACAACGGCACGCCGCTGTTGGTGGATCTGGGATCAGGATTTGAGGGGATTACATCGGTCGATTCGCGCCCTAACAGCAGCTCTTCGCAAGCCAATGGACTGGAGCACGGCGATCTGCTGGGCTACAACGTGGGACTTGACGGTAATATCGAAGCGAGCTTCAGCAATGGCCGTAGCAGTGCCGTCGGGCGTATTGCCGTCTACCATTTCAATAATGATCAGGGACTAGAGAGTGTGAGCAGCACCCATTTTAGGGAGAATGCCAATAGCGGTGATGCCTATTTTTATCAAGACGCTTCAGGGCAGTATGCCCTGGGTGCCTATCTTCAGACCCATCGTCTTGAGAACTCCAACGTCCGCTACGACGTGGGGATGACCGATCTGATCATCATGCAGCGCGCCTATATGGCCAATGCCAAGAGCATCACTACGGGTGATGAACTGATTCAAAAAGCGTTGCAGATGTAAGTGTTTTGCTTACATGTAAGCTAAGTGGAACGCTCTTTGCTACCGATTAGGTAACTTAAAAAGCGAAAAGGATTTACCATGTTGAAGTCACTCTTTTCAGGCGTATCGGGTCTGCAATCGCACCAGATCGCTATGGACGTCGAATCCAACAACATCGCCAACGTCAACACTATCGGGTATAAATATTCTCGTGCCAATTTCGCTGATCTTTTGGCTCAAACCAACCAGATCGCTACCGCCCCTCAAGATGACCTTGGGGGTAAAAACGCCGTGCAGATCGGACTAGGGACGACCATCAACTCCGTCACCCGTATCCACTCTCAAGGCTCTATTCAAAATACCGATAAAAATACCGACGTTGCCATTCAGGGTGATGGCTTCTTTATCGTCAGTTCCGATGGCGGCAACACCTATAAATTCACCCGTTCCGGCGACTTTAAATTTGATGCTGCAGGTAACTTTGTCGATAATAACGGTTTTATTGTCCAAGGGTGGCTGCGTGATTCTGATACCGGAAATGTAGACTCTACTGCCCCAATAACAAGCATTCAGATCCCTCCTGGGCTAACCACCGCCGCCAACGCCACAACACAGGTGGTCGTAAAGGCCAACCTCAGCTCCAGCGAGACGATCGATCAGTACGCCCCAACCTATCAAATCGATAGCACCGGAAACGTTACCGACTCCGACGGACGCACTAAAACAGCCGAAGATATGGGGGTGATGTACAGTGCCAGTGGGGAGGCTTATCAACTCACCGAGGGGCAAGGAATCATCGTCTCTTTTGACGGCGGCACAACCACCCAAGAGTTTCGCTACACCACCAGTGCCGCTCTAGCGGGGACGACTGTCGGCGGAGTCTACTACTTTACTACCACCGAAGATATGCGCGCCGGACTTCAAACTGCAGCCCAAGCCGTATCTGCGGGATCAACTGTCACCATTAATAACCTTGGACGCTTTGCTGTAGACAACTCAGCAGGAGCGAACGCACTTGATATCGAGATCGAGGGGATTCAAGATGCCACTACCGTTAATAATATCCGCCTCACCGATACCTTTGCCACTATGGCAGGGGCACTCCCAATTGGCACCTCACTTAAGCAGTCTCAAACTGTCAATGCAAGCATCCATGCAACCAGCATCGATGTCTATGACTCTTTGGGAAGCAAACATACCGTACGTATTGAGTTTCGTCGAGAAAACCTCAATACCACCTCAGGGGTTACTACATGGGGCTATACCGTCTCAGTACCTCAACCTGGCTCTATCGGTGGCCTGGCCCCTTATGAAAACGTTTTAGAGGGAGGGCAGCTTCAGTTCAATAGCAGTGGTGCATTGGCGGGATATAATATCCCTAGTATCGACTTCTCCCCCAACAATGGTGCCTCTCGCAACCAAGCGATTGCTCTCAACTTTGGAGACATCAATTCCTTTGAGGGTATCACCAGCTTTGACAACCCCTCTACCACCAGCGGAATCTCTCAAGATGGCTATCCCGGAGGAGATCTACAGGGGATTCGTATCGATCAAAGCGGAATGCTTGTCGGCTCCTTCTCCAATGGTCGTTCTTTTGGTTTAGCACAGATCTCTATGGCCAAATTTGCCAACAACGAGGGACTCGTCTCAGATGGCAGTAACGTCTATCTCCAATCGGCCAACTCAGGAGACCCAATTGTTGGCACCGCAGCAACCGCAGGACGCGGTTTCATGCAATCATCAGCGCTTGAGGCATCCAACGTGGACCTCTCCAAATCGCTGACCAACCTGATCATCATCCAGCGTGGTTATCAGGCCAACGGCAAAACGATCACCACCTCCGACACCCTCCTTGAGACCCTCATCGGACTTAAACGCTAACACGCACTAGCGCTTTGACGCGCTAGATGCTCTTCCCGTACACTTCGTTATAGAGCTGCATCGCATATCGGTCGCTTAGCGAGGCGATATAGTCAGCAATGACGCGGTGGGTACTTCTTACATGTAACTGCTCTTTATAATAACGCGGCAAAATCTTGGGTTCATCTTTGAGTGCATGGTAAAGGCCGATAATGGCCTGTTTGCCGGCGTACATCTTGCGGATGATGTTGTTGTGCTGATAGAGCTTGGCAAAGAGCAGCTTTTTGAGCTTCTTGATCTCCGTTTCCAGCGCCGGATCAAACCCTACAGGGATCGGCTCTGAGGCGTCAAGCGTTGCGCTGAGGACGCGCTGCTGTGCGACGCGCTCTTTGGAGTAATCAAGCAGCGAGTAGACCAGATGGTTGATGAGGTGTGAGCTAAAGCGGTAGCGAAACATCTCATCTTCCTCTTCATCAACCCCCTCCGCATGGACTTTTTGCAGAATCTCGCCTATGAGCGCACTGGATTTGAGGGTATCGAAACTGATAAGGCCCGAATGTACCCCATCGTCGATGTCGTGGCTGATGTAGGCAATCTCGTCGGCGCGGTCTACGACCATTGCTTCAATGCTAGGGTGGGTATCTAGCTTGAAGGCAGCGGCAATAGCGTCGGGTATGAAGCGCTTTTGGTAGGGGTAAGAGTGTTTGAGTATCCCCTCAAGCGTCGCGAAGGTGAGGTTGAGCCCCAAAAAGCCGTTGTAGCGCTTTTCGAGTTTGGTGACGACGCGAAAGGATTGGAAATTGTGCTCGAAGCCGTTGGGGTAGCCGTCACTTTTAAGACACTCATCGAGCACGTCACCGCCGATATGCCCAAAGGGTGTGTGGCCCAGATCGTGCGCAAGAGCGATCGCCTCCGAGAGGGCTTCGTCAAGCCCAAGAGTCGATGCGATGGAGCGCGCCACCTGACTCACTTCGATGGAGTGGGTGAGGCGCGTGCGAAAAAAGTCCCCCTCCTGGTTGAGAAAGACCTGAGTTTTGTACTCCAAGCGCCGAAAACTGCCGGAGTGAATGATCCGGTCGCGGTCGCGGGCATAGGGAGAGCGAAAGTCATCCGAAATAGGGTAAAAACGTTCATGTGGCTGCACAACACCCTCCGAGTTTTTTGAGTATTGTAGCATTTAAGCAACTTTTTTTTAAAAATGCGTATAATGTCGTTCTTCTTTTTAGACAGGTGGCCGAGTGGTCGAAGGCGCACGCCTGGAACGCGTGTGTAGGGCAACCTACCGAGAGTTCGAATCTCTTCCTGTCTGC
>JAFGUB010000040.1 GCA_016938735.1 Campylobacterales bacterium
AGGTTCAAGTCCTCTCGTCCGCACCATCTTTAAACCTCACAACTCCTTGATTCAGAGATTAAAAACTTTTCATTGTGCAGATTTTGTGCATTTCTTCAAACTCTACCATCAAGCTATACAGCGTTTTTTTCAGCTTGACGTTTTCGCATCAGGCGATGCTATCAAACTATCTACCGCTCTCATCAACTCCTCGCTTTGCGCTATCAACAGTTCCAGCGCTTCATCGTTTGGGTGTTCTGAGCGCTCTAGCATATCGTCTGCTTTTTGATGCAGCAGGGCGTGCATCGTTTCAATGGCTTTAAAAGCCGGATCGTCTGCAAACCGTTGCGCGTCATCACAGAGCAGCCATGCGCCAAAATAGCAGGTGTGCTGATTCATTAACGGCAGGGTTTCACTTTCATTGCGCATATAGCATACAAACTGATCGAACCAGATGCCATGTTCTATCCGGGCATGCAAAACAGAGCGATCTGCCGGCTGCAGCGGTTCAATCGAGCGCCATGCATCAAAACCCTCATAGCCTTGCACAAATGCCTCCGTTGTCTCTGCGTTCATAGGCTGGGCGATCCAAAAGCCCTGCGCTTTAGTGCATCCAAAAGAGAGCAACAGTCGCCCCTGCTCTTCCGACTCCACCCCCTCCGCCACCACCCGACACATAAAGGCGTGCGAAAGCGCCACGGTGGCCTCGATGACAGCCAGATTCTTACGGGTTTTAAACAGCCCCAGAACAAAACTCTTGTCGATTTTGATCGTATCGACATTGATTTGCTTCATATACTCAAGCGATGCGTAGCCGGTTCCAAAATCGTCGATCGCTATTTTAAAGCCCAAACTTCTCAGCTCCTCAAGCACCCGAACGGACGCTTGAAAATCAGCGATGCTGATCGTTTCGGGCATCTCAAGCTCTAAGCACGACGGATGCAAAGCGTAGTGTTCCATTCGCTCCATTAGCCGTGAGGGTAGATGCGGAATATGAAAAAAGTGAGCCGTCACATTGATGCTGAGGGTTAGCTTTCTTTGGAGCGGCTCCCACTGCCGAAGCTGCCGACACGCTTGCTCGAAGACCCACCAGTCGATCTGCTGCATCAAGCTTTCATGCATAGTGATCCAAGGCAGAAAAAGTTCAGGCTCGCAAAGCTTTTCGCCCGGACAGACCCAGCGCAGCAACGCCTCAAACCCGATCACGCTGCTGCTCTTCATATCGACCTGAGGCTGATAGAGCAAGATGAAGCCGTCCTCCTCCAGTGCGCCGTACATGTAACGCAACAGTTCGTTTTGGCGGCTGATCCTCTGTGACGTCTCGGCATCGAAAAAGTGGTAACGGTTCTTGCCCTGCTGTTTGGCCTCGTACATCGCCTGATCGGCCTGATGCACAAGGGCCTCCGTACCGATCCTCATGGTGCGATCGAAGCTGCTGATCCCGATGCTCGCAGTGACGCAGAGCTGTTGATGCTCATAGGCGATAGGTTCTTCGATCCGCCCCAGTAGGCGCGCGAGCAGCGGTTCGACCTCATCGAGCATTTGTAACTGCGAGAGCACTGCCACAAACTCGTCGCCGCCCAAACGCGCGGTGATGTCGCTTGCGCGTAGCGTCTCTCTGATCCGGCGCGCCGTCTCTTTGAGCACATAGTCACCGGCCTTGTGCCCATAGCGATCGTTGATCTCCTTAAAGCCGTCGAGATCGATAAAAAAGAGCGCCAGCATCTCACCGCTTCGCCGTACATGTAACATCTCCTGCTCCAAAAGCTGCAGGAGCAGATTACGGTTGGGCAGGTCGGTAAGTGCATCATGATAGGCGATGTGCTGAAGCTGCTCCTCTTGCGCCTCAAGAACACTGATGTCGGAAAAAAGCGCTATAAAGCTCTTGCCGTGGCGCTCGTCTTCAACCACGCTCATCGTCATCCATACCGGGTAACGATGCCCGTTTTTATGCCGGCACCAAAGCTTCTCCTGCCACTTCCGCTCCCGCATGATGCGCTGCTCCATCTCCTCGAGCAAGAGGCTGTTTTGACTCTCTCTGGAGAGTACAAAGCCTAGCGGCTTGCCGATGGCCCTTGCTTTGGAGTAGCCGCTCACCGCTTCAAAGGCGCTGTTGACGTGTGCGATCTGAAAGTGTGCATCCATGATGACCACCGCATCGTGGGTATTGTCGATCACATTTTGCGAGAGACGGAGCCGATAGAGCAGCTCCTGATGCTCGCATACCTGCTCCAGCTTCCCCTGCAGCATCGCCAAATCGATCGGTTTGTACTCGTAATGGCGTATCCCCAGATTGAGCGCGTCGTGCAGAAAACGGTTTTCGGTATAGGCCGAAACCACCATAATGGCCGCTTCGGGATGGAGCGCCAAAATAGCGCGCGCCATCGCCAAGCCGTCCATACGCGGCATCTTGATGTCTGTGATGACGATATTACAGCGGTAGCGCGCAAAGAGCTCCAATCCCTCCTCACCGTCGCGCGCCGTATAGACGTCGGCAAAGAGAAGTTCCAAATAGTCGCGCATCACCTCGCAAACAGCCTCCTCATCATCGACAAAGAGCACCGATTTACTCAAAAGGCACGCGGAAGACTCAGGCATGAGGGAGCCTCATCACTATCTCGAATCCACCCTCGCGGTTGGCCGCTTCCACACTACCTTGCATATTTTTCGTCACGATCACCTGTGTCATGTACAGACCCGTTCCCGTCCCTTTTCCGGGCTCTTTGGTGGTGAAATAGGGCTCAAACGCCCGCTCTAAAATCTGCTCTTCGACCTCCAGTGCGTTGTCCCAGATACGCAGCGCGATGCGCTCCTCTTCACCAAGCGCCGAGACGACGATGAGCGGCTCATAGGCTTCATCGCCGTCCAAGCGCCGCTCATCGATCGCATCTTTGGCGTTGAGCAAAATGTTAATGAGCGCCTGACGCATCTGGTTTTCCGATCCGCTTACATGTAAGGAGGGGTCGATCTCGATGCGGGTTTCGATGCCGTGGCTGTCGAACTGTGCCTTAAGCAACAAAAAGGTCTTTTCGACGCTTTGAAGCAGGCTAAAGCGTGCGCTCGCCTCGGTCGGCTTGAAGAAATTGCGAAAATCGTCAATCGTCTCGGACATAAAACGGATCTGTTTCATACTCTGCTCCACGGCGCGCGCGACATAGACCTCATCAAGCAAAGCGCGTTCATAACGCTCCTGAATCTGCTGAACCTGTAAGGCAACCACGTTGAGCGGCTGACGCCAGTTGTGGGCGATGGCACCGATCATCTCTCCCATTGCCGCCATTTTGGACTGCTGAATGAGTAGCTGCTCCTGAGCACGCTGCTTGGCCACCTCCTCTTTGACGCGCAGCTCCAGACGCTCCTCGTTTACATGTAACTGCTCATTGAGCACGCTCAGCTGCGCGGCGCGCTCCTCGGCTTCGCGCTGGTGCAGTTCGCGCTCTTTGGAGACGACGCTGAGCTCCGTGTAGGCGATCTGCAGCTCTTCGTTCGTACTTTGGAGCTCCTCGTTGGAGGTCTCAAGCTCCTCATTGGTGCTTTGCAGCTCTTCATTGGTACTTTGCAGCTCCTCATTGGTACTTTGCAGCTCTTCGTTGGAGGTTTCAAGCTCTTCGATGACCGACTGCAGATGCACCCGCATCGTCTCCAGCTCACGCTCCAGCACCGCCAGACGCAACGCGTCCATCTTCTGCGCGTCGCCGACATTCACTTCAATCGGTGGCTCCGCCTTCTCATCCACAAAACTGACAATATAGAGCCGCGACGTCTCATCGGGCACATCCATCGGCAGCACCACGAGCGAGACCAGCATCGCATGGTCCTCATCCAGCGCGATGCGCTTTTTGTCTGAGCGCTGGGGACGATGGTTTTTGATGCACTGATGCAGCACCGTGCGCAGCTCCAGAGAGAGATCGGGGTGGACGCACTTGAAGATGTTGGCGCTCATGGCACCCGGCGCAAACTGAATATAGGGGTTGCGCTCTTTGATGTAGATAATCTCGCTAACATCGTTGATAACGACGCTTTGGGGCATAAAGTAGCTGCCCAGCACCTCCGTCATCATCTCATCGATGCCACGCTTGCGCCTCTGCGGCGGCGGCATCTGATAGCCCCCTTTGCCCAGCCGCAGATTCACCGAGCGCGGGATGCTCTTTTCGGCGGCGTATTCGCGGTAGTAGATGCGGCTCTTGGCATTTTTGACACCAAAAAGGTGGCCAAAGATACCGATACTCTCGGAGTGGCCCAGCAGCAACAGCGCACTGTTGTTGAGCGCGTAGTGAAAGAGCGGGAAGAGCTCGCGCTGCAACTCCTGGTTGAAATAGATCAGCAGGTTGCGGCAGACGATCAGATCGAGCCGCAAAAATGGAGGATCGCTGATGACGTCATGGCGGGAGAAGAGCACCATATCCCGAAGCTGCTTTTTGATGCGGAAGGTGTCGTTGCTACGGGTAAAGTAGCGCTCCAAAAACGGCGGCGGTACGTCGGCAACCGCGCCCACGCTGTAGACCCCATCGCGCGCTTTTTGCAAGGATGCCTCATCCACGTCGGTCGCAAAGACCTGAAAAGTATAGGATTTCATCGCCGCGCCCAGCCGGCTCTCCAGCAGCATCAGCAGCGAATGGATCTCCTGACCGCTTGAACATCCAACATCCCAGATGCGCACCACGTCTCCTTCGTTTTTGGTAGAGAGCAGCTTCATGAAGTGATCGACCAGCTCACCGAGCACCTCGCCGTCTCTAAAAAAGCTGGTGACGCCGATGAGAATATCCGCAAAAAGCTTCGAGACCTCATCATCATCGCTCTCGACCCTTGAAACGTAGTCTTCGATCTCTTCATACTTGAGCGCCGCCATACGCCGCTGCAGACGGCGGCTGAGCGTGGCACGCTTGTAGTGTGAAAAATCAACCCCCTTGACTTGCTTGATGCGCAAAAAGAGCCGCTCGAAGTAGTCCGTAGGGGTGGAGAGGATCTTCGAAAGCGGCAGCTTGCCGTCGATGTATTCGAGGATGTCGCTGATCTCCTGAGCGATCTCGGCCGGCGGCAAAATGATGTCTACGTTGCCGGTACGGATGGCGGCGTTGGGCATACCGTCGTATTTGGCGCTCTTGGGATCCTGGGCAATGGTGATCCCCCCTTCGGCTTTGATGACCCCCAGCCCCTGCGCCCCGTCGCTACCCGTACCTGAGAGGATGATACCGATACAACGGGCCCCCTTGGCCATCGCCAAAGAGGTAAAAAAGACGTCGATGGAGGGCTTGGGAAAGGGGCCGCTGAGCGCGGGGGCTTTGAGCTGAATGATCTCGCCTAAAACGGTGAGGTTGAAGTTGGGCGGCGTGATGTAGATCGTGTCGCGCCGCAACAGCAAGCCGTTTTGTGCTTCGAGCACCTCTTTTTCGGTGCTTTTGGAGAGCAGATCGACCATCAGGCTTTTGTGCGAAGGGCTGAGGTGCTGCGCGATGATGTAGGCGATGTTTTGATCGCTTGGGAGGTTGTGCACCAGCTCCTGTAGCGCTTCCAGCCCTCCGGCGGAAGCGCCGATGCCGCAGACGATCAGTTGCCCTTCTCTCATTTTAGAACCTCCTGATGAATCGGTAAAGTAATACTAAAACAGGCACCCGCGCCGACATTGGCCGCGCTGAGCGTGCCGTTCATGTGCTCTTCGATAATGGTTTTGGCCATATACAGACCTATGCCCATGCCGTGTTTGGCGCTTTTGGTGCTGAAGTAGGGCTCGAAAATCCGAAGAATCACCGAAGGGTCGATACCGCCGCCGTTGTCTTCGATCTGGATGCGCACCTCCGTTTCACTATGCTGCATCCGCACCCAAATACGCCGATCGCCCGTACGCAACAGCAGCGCATCCTTGGCGTTTTGCAAGATCACCAGCAGCGACTGCCCCAGCTCGCTGGGATAGCCTTCAACCCACGCCTGCTTACATGTAAGGATCTCCACCTCGATAGCGTGTTTTCGCAGCGAAGGCTCCAGCATCTCGATTGACTGCGTCAGGATCCCATCGACGGCAAAAACCTCGCGCTCCTTATCGGGCTTGAAAAAATCGCGGAAGTCATCGATGGTTTTGGACATCTGCTCGATGATTGTCAGGGCTTTGTCGGTATCTTTGATCGTCTCCTCCGGGGGTTCAAGACCTTCATGCGCCTTGCGGATGTTGTGGATGATGAGCCCCAGTACATTGAGCGGCTGACGCCATTGGTGGGCGATCATCGAGGTCATCTCCCCCAAAGCGCGCACGCGCGACTGTGCCAGCAGCAACTGCGCACGCTCTGCCTGCGCCTTTTGCAGCGCACGCAGACTTTCGATCTTCTCGACCGATTTGCGCAGCGCATCTAGTACGATGGGACGTTCAAAGGGTTTGAAGAGGTAGTGATCGACCCCAAGCTCCAGCGCCTTGATCAGCAGCTCCGTCTCATTAAAGGCGCTGAGCACGACGATCTGTGTACTAGGCTCGATCTGTTTGATCGCTTTGCTCATCTCCAGACCGCCCATCAAGGGCATTTTGATGTCGGTGATGACGATTTCGGGGCGCATCTGCTCAAAGAGCGAGAGCCCCTCTTTGCCGTTTCGCGCTATGATGAGGTCACGGCACAAAAAGCGAAAATAGTCCGCCTCAAGCTTAAGCACCTCTTCATTGTCCTCGACAATCATGATCGACATTAATCCCAGTTTCTCTCTGAAAGCCATAGCGCTCCATTCGATGCAGTCATGCACGTCAACGTATTAAGAGGTGGTATCTTAGTCCAGAAAAAGAAGGGAAAAACGAGTAAAATGCGAGTTTTATGAGGAGAAATCGTGAATCACTCCATTTTGATCGTCGAAGATGATGAAGACGCCGCCGAATATATCGCGCGCTATCTAGGCAGAGAGGGACTTAGAGTAACCCTTGCCAACAGCGCCATCAACAGCTTTAGCCTGCTGCAGATGCAGCAGTTCGATCTGGTACTGCTGGATATCAACCTTCCCGATTACGACGGTTTCGAGATCTGCAAACGCATCCGCAACCAATCGGGCATACCGATCCTCTTTACCTCCGCCTACGGCGATATGGAGTATAAACTTAAAGCGTTTAGGTTGGGTGCCGACGATTACCTCATCAAACCGCTCGATCTGCGGGAGCTGGTGGCGCGCATTTGGGTCTTTTTGCGCCGCTCCCAGAGCACCGATATGCCGTCAAATCCAACCTCATCGATTATCAACGATCTGCATTCCAAACAGATTCTCATCAATCAACAGCCGATCAACTTCACCGCTACGGAATACGCCCTTTTTGTCGTGCTTTTGCAGGCCAAAGGACGTGTCGTCACGCGTAAAGAGCTGGGCGAACACATCAGCGTCCGCGCGCTGGAGTTTCACATCAAAAACATCCGCATCAAGATCCAAGACGACACCAAACACCCCGCCCGCCTCAAAAGTATCTACGGCGTGGGCTACCAGCTGCTGATCTGATCTTGATATATAATGGCCTTAGCTTTCAAAACAGGATTTCAACCGGATTTATTTTCAGAAAAGCTACAATGAACTGAGATATGGAGAGTAAATCATGAGTCGGAAAAAAGGCCAGACCTATACTGTCCATTTCACTCCAAGTTTCCACCCGTTTCACAACTATGTTTCCACCTGATTCGCCGATGGAATAGACCTGAGGGATTTTAGCAT
>JAFGUB010000041.1 GCA_016938735.1 Campylobacterales bacterium
AGCGTCTGCTGGAGCTACTAGGCAGCGGGTTTATGCGCTATTATCGGAGGGAAACGTAAAATGGAAAAATGGGGTGCGGACAGTGGGATGTATTTAGTGATTTGTGGGAGTATACTCCGGAAGAAGCCACATGGAGATCTGTCACACCAACTACTCCGTCTCCCTCTCCCCGCCAATACCACACCGCCGTTGCCAATAATGGCAAGATGTACGTTTTTGGCGGTGTTGATGCTCAGTACAACCCCACCGGCGATGCCTGGGTGTATGACCCAAGTGCCAACTCATGGGAAAAGCTCTTTGAAGCTCAGGACTTTGGAGTCACCACGCAGTATTATGCCAACCGCTCCTACCAGACAGCCACACTTGATGAGCAAAGCGGCACCATCTACATCAGCGGCGGCGATCTTGGCGATGGCAACGGCGCACCCGATGTGCTTGCCTATAACCCAGACACCAACACCCTCTCCCCTGCTGTCTCTTGTCCTATGGAAATGGGGCGCTACGGTCATGGTTCGTTTGTGTATGACGGCAAGCTCTATCTTGCTTTCGGACGTTCCGGCAAAACCCTCAAAAATGATATCATCGAAGTTGATCTGAACAATGCTACATGTAAAACCATCTCGCCTTCAGGTGTCACACCCGATGTGCTCAAGTTTGCAACAACACTGTTGGTTGACGACAAGGTTTTCTTTATGGGGGGTACAACACAGGATTTGCTGGGCGATCTGTACGGCAGCCGGAAAGTCTATATCTATCATATCTCCACTGGGTCGATGTATGAGCATTCTGAAAAGATGCCCTTTATAGGGGTAGGATCAGCTGCGCTCGTTTATACTCCTATTCCCGGCATGCTTTTAGATCGCGAGAACGGAGTGGCCTACTATTACGGCAGCGAAACTGAAGCAACATGGGCGTTTAAGCCTCTGGCACCAATTAACCCCTTACCCTCTCTTTCAAATCATAATAAAAGCCTAAAAAAGGTAAAATAAAATAAAAACAGAGAGAAGAGAGTAGTCATGCGCGAAGGTAATGGGGACAGACAACAAAACAGCAGATCTCTCTTTTGTCTTACGCACTCGCTTTAAGATGAAGGGGACGAGGCTACTTTAAATAGACGGAAAATAAAACGGTGACGACACAACTTTTCCGTCACATATAAAGATAACCCTTCTTTTATCGACGCTTCGCAGCTAATCTAAAAGTATCTTGGCTTGTTTTCCGTCAAAAACGACTTCAGGGCGACATCCCAAAGGTTGCCCTTTGGAGGTAATGGGTGTCACGATCAGGTGGGGGCGCGGATCAAGCTTGAACCAGTAAACAGCCCCGCACTTTAGCGCTATGGCGCAGTATTTTGAGAATTTTTGGCGTAACGGCCAGATCCAGCGCGGTGAAGTCGTCGGGGTTTTTGATGTGCACATTGGCTCCGGCGTCGATGAGCATTTGCACCATCAGCTCCTTGCCGCTTGACGCCGCGTACATCAGTGAGGTGACGCCGTTGACGTTGGGGGTGTCGATCTCGATGCCCGCGTCGATGAGCATTTTCACCACTTCGGGGTTCTCGCCAAAACAGGCAAGCCAGAGCGCGGTGTTGCCATCGACATTCTTACATGTAACGTCCGCTCCAGCGTCCAGTAGGGCTTTGACGATTGCAGCGTTGCCCTCGCGGGCGGCTTTCATCAGCGCGGTGTTGCCGTAGTTGCCCTGAAGGTTGAGATTGTCCGGGGAATAGTTGTTGGCTTCAAGCCACTGCAAGACGCTTTTGTCCATAAATGCTCCAAATTGAGAAGATGTTGCGTTTGCGATGCAATTTATGTTCGGCGGTTTGGCTAGGGCACGCGATAGTGCGGCACTTAGGGAGCCATGTGTGAGATTAGTACAAAAATCCAAAAAGCCAAAGGGGAATTTTCTTGCCATCACCGATCTCGATATCATCGGCTGCAACAAAGCCCTTTGGATTTCCTTCGAGCTGCGAAGCGGTTTTCGCACGGCCTCCGATCTCAAACACCCACGCATCGTCGATGATGAAATCGCCTTTGTCATGATAATGCACCTGATGCTGATTGCTAAGTTGAGAAACAAAAAAACTTTTACGCACCGTGCCGATATCACTTTGGGCGCACAGGACATGGAACATATTGGGGTTGTCAAGCAGCAGTTTGTCGGGCTTGTTGACCGAGCGCATACCGCTACCGCCGCGCACTATGTGGATAAGGCTTCCCGCATCCATCCGTTCGAGGTATTTGGAGAGGGTCGGCCATGAGCTTCCGACCGCTGCGCTGAGCTTGGAGATGTTCAGTTCATAAGGAGCGGTGCAGCAGAGCATGTACATCACTTTTTTGAGCTTATCAAGCTTGGAGGGATCGATATTGAAGATGCCGCATAGATCGACATCGATGGTAAGCGAGATGATCTCAAGCAGTTTTTGGGGGTAATCGCTCAGAGATTCTCTATAAAAAGGGTAGCAGCCGTGATCGAGATAGTTGCCAAACTGTTCCAAAGGGCGTATTTTGTTCATGATCAAAGCGGCCAGATCGTAATGATGCTCAAGGATATATGAAAAATCAAAGCGAGAAAAGCTCTCTCCTGTTTCGATTTCAATAAACTCGCGCAAAGACAATACGCCTAAATAGTGCACCACGGCACGGCGGGAGAGGTCTCCCTGGGCATGTTCGAGTCGGAGTGCTGAAGAGCCCGAAAAGAGCACCTGAAGATTAAAAACGTCATAGATCGCTTTGAGCTGTTGTGAAAAATTATTCGATTTGTGGATTTCATCGATGATCAGCAAAGCTCCGCCTCGTGCGTAAAACGCCTCGGCGACATCATACAGACCCACACCCGCCATCATGGGGTGGTCGCAGCTTATGTAGAGTATTTTCGAGGGTTCGATGCCGCAGGATTTGGCATATTGACGCAGCAAGGTGCTTTTCCCGGCACCTCTTGGCCCTTTGATCCCGATCATCTTGCTGTTGAAGTCAATGGTTGCATACAAAGAACGCCGATAGGCCGGAACCGGATTGCTAAGAAGTTGGGCGGAGATTTTCTGAAGAGTGGGTAGATGATGCATAAGTGCCTTTGTCTAAAATAAAGTTTATAGCAAACTATAGATTGGTATGAAATGTATTTTATACCTATAGTGCTTTGTTGTCAACTGTATATTGGATCAGCCACCTGTTACATGTAACCACACGAAGTACCTTATGATACTTTTTGTAACACAAACTGCAAATTTCATTTTAAAAACGTCACTTTCTTCGATTGCTACGCTCATGCTACGTTTGGATTTTACTATGTGTCTTGAAGACTTTCTCAAGGTAGGTATGAATGAAAAAGATTGCACTTTCTGCGCTTGTGGCTCTCTCAAGCGTGGCCAGCGGAGCTGAGGATCTTAGCTCTATGTTTAGTGAAGGAAAAGCGAGCGGGCAGATCCGCTATTTCGGCGTAGACCGCGAATACCAAGGCAGCGCGGGCAACGAAACCCACCGCAATGCCAACGCCATCGGCGGTCATTTGAAGTTTGAGACGGGCGCGTTTCATGGGCTGAGCAGCGGGGTGGCGTTTTACACTTCCAACGGCATGTTTCTTAAAACCCCTCATGATGACTACACCCAAAACGATATGACCCTACTTGGGCCAGACAACGAAAATTACAGTTTCATCGGCGAAGCTTATCTGCAATACACCAGAGGTAACACAACCTTCAAAGGCGGTCGCCAGAAGATCGACACACCGATGGCCGGAACGGACGATGCGCGTATGGTGCCCAACCTCTTTGAAGCCTATCTGCTGATCAACAAAGACCTTCCGGGCACGACGCTGATCGCCGGTCATGTGACCCGCTTTGCGCAAGGTACCTTTGGGCGTGTTTATGCCAACACGGGTCCAAGTCTGCTGGCCGTCACCTCGGGTTATTCGTATGTGGACAGCATGAACAACGTCGGTGAATTCGTCAATGCGGGCGAATACGTCGTAGGCGAAAAGACCGATGGCGTGAGCCTCCTCTCAGCCACCTATACCGGCATCGAAAACCTCAAAATCGAGCTTTGGGACTACTACGCTTATGATCTGCTCAACGCCATCTACGGCGAAGCTAATTTCTCCTGGAAGTGCCTCTTGAGCGACGCACTCAAACCTTACGCGGGTGTGCAGCTCATCAAAGAGAGCAGTATCGGCGACGAGCTGGCGGGTGAGATCGACAGCCTCTATATTGCCGGCAAATTCGGCATGAAGGTGGCAGGTTTCGATTTGAGCGTTGCCTATTCGCAAACCGGTGCCAACGACGAAGGCGACAGCCCGCTTAAAAATGCCATCGTAACCCCATGGGGCGGTATACCGGCCTATACGCAAGGGATGGTAACACGCCACATGTTCATGGCGGGCACTTCGGCCTACAAACTTGCGGCATCGTACAACTGGAAAGATCTGGGCACCAACCTCACCACGTCAGGCTATTACACCAGCTTTGATATGGATGAACTCAGCGGCTATGGTCTGGAGCGTACTGCTACAGAAGCAGGTTTTGACGTGATCTACAACCCTGAGTTCATCAAAAAACTGCAACTCCGCGCACGCGGCAACTTTCCGCGTGATTTTGCCGAAAGCGCGGCAGGGACGACGGGCTGGAGCGAATACCGTCTGATCGCCAATTACAACTTTTAAGGAGTGTACATGAAAGAAGAAGCCATTAAAAAGATCGTCAACGATCCTAATTTCATCACGCTGACGCGCGAGCGCAGCAAGTTTGGTTGGATACTCACCGCAGCGATGCTGGTGGTCTATTTTGCCTTTATTCTGGTCATTGCTTTTAACCCCTCCCTTTTTGGAACCCCGCTTTCAGAAGGAGCGGTGACAACCTTAGGGATTCCCGTTGGCGTGGGTGTCATTATCTTCGCCTTTGTGATCACCGGTATCTACGTCAAGCGTGCCAACAGTGAGTTTGACGACCTTACCAAAAAAATCAAATCCAAAGCCAAGGAGTCATAATGCTGAGCCGTATTTTTATCTTCCTCGCACTCGCTTCGGCGATGCTCTTTGCCGCAGGTGCCATCGAAGGTGATGTGACCAAGCAGCCGCTCAATATGTCGGCCATCGTGATGTTCTTGCTCTTTGTGTCTGGAACACTGGGCATTACCTACTGGGCGGCCAAGCGCACCAAAACCGCCAAAGATTTCTACACTGCCGGCGGCGGGATTACGGGCTTTCAAAACGGTTTGGCGATTGCGGGGGACTATATGTCTGCAGCGTCGTTTTTGGGGATCTCCGGTCTTGTCTATATGAAAGGCTATGACGGTCTGATCTACTCCATCGGCTTTTTGGTCGGTTGGCCGATCATCCTCTTTTTGGTCGCGGAGCAGCTGCGTAACCTCGGTAAATACACCTTTGCCGACGTCGCTTCGTACCGTTTGCGCCAGACGCCGATTCGTACGCTTGCGGCCTTTGGTGCGATTGCGACGGTTATTTTGTACCTGATCGCGCAGATGGTCGGTGCGGGCAAGCTGATCCAGCTGCTCTTTGGCATGGATTATCACTTTGCGGTAGTGATGGTGGGTGTGCTGATGATTATGTACGTCACCTTCGGGGGAATGCTCGCGACGACGTGGGTTCAGATCATCAAGGCAATCTTGCTGCTCTCGGGGGCCACCTTTATGGCGATCGCCGTGATGGCGCACTATGGCTTTAGCTTTGAGTCGCTCTTCCAAGCGGCGGTCGATACCAAAGGGGTTGCGATCATGAGTCCGGGCGGACTGGTGAGCGATCCGGTTTCGGCAATTTCGCTCGCGATTGCACTGATGTTCGGTACAGCGGGTCTGCCGCACATCCTGATGCGTTTCTTTACTGTGGCCGATGCTAAAGAGGCACGCAAATCGGTCTTTTATGCGACGGGCTTTATCGGATATTTCTATATCCTCACCTTTATCATCGGTTTTGGTGCGATTGTACTGGTGGCGACCAATCCTCAGTACCTTGACGCTTCCAAAGCGATCCTTGGCGGCAGCAACATGGCGGCGATTCACCTTAGCCACGCGGTGGGCGGCGACTTTTTCCTCGGCTTCATCTCGGCCGTAGCTTTTGCGACGATCCTTGCGGTCGTCTCAGGGCTCACGCTTGCGGGTGCTTCGGCGATTTCGCATGACCTCTATGCGTCGGTGATCAAAAAAGGCAAGGCTGATGGCATGATGGAGATGAAGGTCTCTAAAATGGCGACCATCGGCTTGGGGATTATTGCGATTTTCTTAGGTATTGCGTTTGAAAAACAGAATATCGCCTTTATGGTGGGACTCGCATTTGCCATCGCGGCATCGGCGAACTTCCCGATTCTCTTTCTCTCTATGTTCTGGAGCAAACTCACCACACGTGGTGCGGTGATCGGCGGCTCTTTGGGTCTGGCAACGGCAGCATTGTTGGTAATTTTGGGGCCGACCGTATGGGTCGATATCCTCGGCTACAAAGAGGCGATCTTCCCTTATAAATATCCAGCGCTCTTCTCTGTAAGCATGGCGTTTGTCGGCATCTGGTTCTTCTCGATCACCGACAGTAGCGACAACGCGGCCAAAGAAAAAGCGGCTTTTGAAGCCCAATACGTTCGCTCACAAACAGGTATCGGTGCCGAAGGTGCCGTAGACCACTAGCAAAGGAAAACGATGAGCAAGCTCGATCAAAAAGAGCTAATCTCTTCTATTCACCCCTTTGATCTGCTTGGCGATATGGAGCTAGAGCGGGTCATAGAGTCTATGGATATTGCCTACTATCCCAAAGAGACGGTGCTGATCGCCCCCTCTTTGGCAACCACGGCGATGTACATTATCATCAAGGGTGCCGTGAGCGAGTTGATCGATGATGATCTGCACAACGTCTACGGCGAAGGTGACAGCTTTGATGCCAATGCCCTCATCTACAATGAGACCCGCAGCCGCTTCGTGGTGCAAGAGGATCTCATCTGCTACGAACTTCCTAAAGAGATCTTTTTAAATCTTCTCCAAGATATCCCCTCGTTTCAAAACTTCTATATGCAAGACTTTGCGACCAAGCATCAGCACCTCAAAGCACGACATGCCCAGAGCGATCTGACACCATTTATGGTGGCGCGGGTGGAGGAGATCTTCTTACATGTACCCTGTGTTGTCGAGGCGAATACCACCATTTTCGATGCGCTTACCCAGATGAATACCCTCAAAGCCAAAGCTATTTTGGTACGCCGCGATGAGGGCTATGGCATCGTCACCGATACCAATCTGCGCAAAAACGTGCTGCTGGGCAGCCTGAGCACTTTGCATCCGATTGGTGATATCGCTACTTATCCCATCATCACGATCGAAAAGCAGGATTTTCTTTTTAATGCTCTGCTGCTCTTTACCAAGCACGCCATCAAGCGGTTGGTCGTGATGGATGATGGCGTGGTTGTGGGGATTTTGGAGCAGCTTGATCTGCTGAGCCACTTTGCGTCACATTCGCATCTCATTGCCATTCAGATCGACAAGGCGCAAGGAATAGAGCAGCTAGGGCGCATCGGGCGCGATCTGTTTCATCTGATCCAGTCGCTCTCATCAAAAGGGGTGAAGGTACGCTACATCTCCAAGCTGGTGAGCGAGCTCAACGTCAAGATGATGCAGAAGGTCTTTGAACTGAGCGTGCCCGAGCATCTGCGGACGCAGTGTGCGCTGCTAATTATGGGCAGCGAAGGCAGAGGCGAGCAGCTTTTGCGTACCGATCAGGACAATGCGCTCATCATTGCCGATGGGTGTGAAGAAGATTTTGAGCCTTGCATGAGTGCGTTTAATGCCAAGCTTAAGGCACTTGGCTTTCCCGATTGTCCTGGCAAAGTGATGGTAACCAACCCCTACTGGCGCCGCAAAGAGAGCGAATACCGAACACTCGTCGATAGCTGGATCGATACGCTCGATGCCGAAGCCCTTCAGGCGCTCTGTATCTTTTTAGACGCCAGAGCCATTGCCGGAGATAGTGCGCTGCTCTTACATGTAAAGCAGTACCTCGCCACACGCTTTGACGGCCATACGGACAATCTGGCCCATATTGCCAAGGCGGCACTGGAGTTTGAGACCCCGATTTCGCATATTTTCGGGTTTGTCTACGGCAGTAACGAGCACAAAAGCGAGATCGATATCAAAAAAGGGGGCATCTTCGCCATCGTACACGGCGTGCGTACCCTTGCGCTGGAGTACAAAATCGAAGAGACCAACACCGTCGAGCGGATCAAAGAGCTCAACAACCGCGGCGTTTTTGACAAAAATTTTGCCACCGAGCTGATGGAGGCGTACGACACCCTTTTAGGCGTTCGGATGCGTTATCGGCTCAAGCAGTCTAACCCCTTTGAAGGAGGCAACTACATCAACCCCAAAAAACTCGAAAAGATCGAACGCGATCTGCTCAAGGAGAGCTTTAGGGTGGTCAATACCTTCAAGAAGTTTTTGGGCTATCACTTTCATCTGAATATGGTGATGTAGATGTTTGCACGCTGGCGCCGCAACCGCAACCGCAAAAAATTGCGCGATGAGCAGTTTGATTTTCTCTTTGGCGAGAGCGAAGCGGGGGAGTATGTGGTGTTTGATACCGAAACGACGGGGCTTGATCCTAAAAAAGACGAAATCCTCTCCATCGGGGCGGTGCTGATTCGGGGTAACCGTATCGTCACATCGGAGACTTTTGAGTGTTTTGTGCGCCCTTCGGGTCGCATTGATGCCAAAAGCATCACCATTCACCGGATTCGTCCGTGCGATTTGCAAAGCGCCATTGATCCCCATGAGGCGATGGAGGCTTTTTTACGTTTTATCGGCCCCCGGCCTTTGGTGGGCTACTATCTTGAGTTCGACGTGGCGATGATCGAGCGCTACGTCAAACCCTGGCTGGGTATTAAGCTGCCCAACCGTCAGATCGAAGTTTCGGGCCTTTACTTCGACTACAAAACAGAGTTGATTCCGCAAGGAAACATTGATTTACGCTTCGATAAAATCATCAAAGATTTGAATATTCCCAATATGGGGCAGCACAACGCCGTCAATGACGCGATCATGACGGCCATGGTCTTTTTAAAACTTCAAACCAAATCAAGGAGAACACAATGAGTGAACTGAAAAAACCGGTATTTAAACCCAACCGTGAATTTGCCGCGCAAGCGCGCATCAAAAATATGTGCGAATACAACGCGCTGATGGATTGGGCCAAAGAGGATTATGAAGGTTTTTGGGATCATTTTGCCAAAGAGAAGATCACATGGATGCAGCCCTATCATACGGTGCTCGATGAGTCCAATGCCCCCTTCGTGAAGTGGTTTGAGGGCGGAAAGCTCAATGTATCGGTACAGTGTATCGACCGCCATCTTGATACCCGTAAAAACAAAGCGGCGATCATCTTTGAAGGGGATCGCGGCGACAATCAGGTGATCACCTACCGCGAGCTTTACTACAATGTCAACCGCTTCGCCAATATGCTCAAAAACAATTTCGGCGTCCAAAAGGGCGACCGCGTCGTCATCTATATGCCGATGATTCCCGAAGCTGCCTATGCGATGCTGGCGTGCGCGCGGATTGGTGCGATTCACTCCATCGTCTTTGGCGGCTTCTCTGCCGAGGCGCTGCGTGATCGTATCGAAGATGCGCAGGCTAAGGTGGTGATCACCGCCGATGGTGCCTTTCGTAAAGATAAGCCTTATATGCTCAAACCCGTGGTGGATGAAGCGCTTAAGGGTACCAGTGTGGTTGAGAAAGTGTGCGTGGTGGAGCGCAACGGCGAGGATGTCACTTGGGTAGCAGGGCGCGACTACTCCTACAACGAGCTCATCAAAAATCAAAGCGTTACATGTAGCCCAGAACCCATGGAGAGCGAAGAGCCGCTCTTCTTGCTCTACACCTCCGGCTCTACGGGTAAACCCAAAGGGGTCCAGCACAATCAAGCAGGCTACATCCTCTGGGCTCAGATGACGATGGAGTGGGTCTTTGACGTCAAAGAGAACGATACCTACTGGTGTACGGCGGACGTGGGTTGGATCACCGGACACACCTACATCGTCTATGGCCCGCTGGCTATGGGTGCGACGACCGTGATGTTTGAGGGGGTTCCCACCTATCCCGACGCAGGACGACCATGGAAGATGGTCGAAGAGTACAAGATCAACCAATTCTACACCGCACCTACAGCGATTCGCGTACTGCACAAGAGCGGCGAGCATGAGCCGGCCAAGTATGACCTAAGCAGCCTTAAGGTGCTCGGTACCGTCGGTGAGCCCATCGACCCGCCGGCGTGGAAGTGGTACTATGAGGCGATCGGCGGCGGAAAATGCGCGATTGTGGATACCTATTGGCAGACCGAGACGGGCGGTCATATCGTCAGCCCGCTGCCCGGAGCTACGCCGATCAAACCTGCGTGCGCTACATTGCCGCTGCCGGGCATCATGGGTGAGATTCTTGATCCGCAGAGCGGCGAAAAAGTGGGCGTAGGCGAGAGCGGTTATATGTGTGTTGTGCGTCCTTGGCCTTCACAGATTCGCGGCATCTGGGGCGATCCTGAGCGTTTTGTGAAGTCCTATTACGGTGATGTCAAGAAGGATGGCAAGCCTGTCTACTTCACGGGTGATGGAGCCCTTTATGATGAGGACGGTTACATCACCATCACAGGACGTACCGATGATGTCATCAACGTTTCCGGTCACCGTATGGGTACCGCCGAAGTAGAAGCGGCGATCAAAAAGCATCCCAACGTTGCCGAAGTGGCCGTGGTTGGCAAGCCGCATGAGATCAAAGGCGAAGGAATTTTTGCTTATGTGGTCCTTAAAGGCGAAGACACCGTCTCTGAAGAGATGGAGATGGTCAAAGAGATCAACAACGTGATCAAAAAAGAGATCGGAAATATCGCGCTCTGCGACGATGTGATCTTCGTTCCCGGTCTGCCCAAAACCCGCTCCGGCAAGATTATGCGCCGCATCTTGCGCGCCATTGCCAAAGGCGAAGCGATCACCCAAGACACCTCAACCCTCGAAGACCCATCGGTGGTTCAAGCCATCGAATCGGCTGTCAACTCCTGCAAAATGTAACGCTTTTGCGTTACATGCTTGATTTTCCGCCTCTCCCTTTCAATTTTTTAGAGATAAGATGCCAAGAGCATTCTAAGATGGAGTCCCAAGGTAGAGCTGTAGCCGACTTCAGCAAAGCTCAGCGAGCCGGATGGGTTATAGATCAGCGTCGTAGGATAGGCGGCGATATTGAAGTGCGCGGCAAACGCGCCCTCGGGGTCGCTCGCCACTGCGAAGGTGTAGCCGTTTGCATCCATGTAGCGTTTTAACTCCGCATCACTGCCAGATTTGACCGCAACACTGAGCACGTCAAAATGGTGCGAAAGCGATTCGATATGGCCCGCTTCCAGCTTACATGTAGGGCACCACGTCGCCCAGAAGTGAAGCAGGAGCGGTTTGGAGCGCTGGCTGTGTAGTTCAATAGGGGTGCCATCAAGCACTCTTAGCTCCATTTTGGGTAGAGCTGTTCCCCGTTCGAGCGGACTTCTAATGTAGCTGATCAGATTGAGTGCAAGCGTCAGAATGACTAAAGCGATAAGCAGCTCTTTGAGCCATATTTTGAGTTTAGGATGGAGCATGAAACGATCACTTTTCGACATTATAGCTTGTGTATTCTGGCTATAATTGCGAACTTTTTGGAGCGTGCAATGAAGCATTGGTTCGTTTTGCTGATAGGTATGAGACTGCTGGGTGAAGAGCCGCAAAGCGACTCTTTGGTGTGTGAAGTAAGCGGCGAGGAGAGCAAGATAGTGCAGTGCACCTACTTTTGTGAACGTCTCCCGTATGACCGAAACGTGACATTTGAGTGGAGTGCACCGAGTATTCTTGAAGATGGTCGCGTCCGCACCATATTGCTTGAAGCGCATCATGGCTCTATCTATGACTTTCGTTACTACTACGGACTTGAACCTGGCATGTGGACGGTTCGGATCAGAGAGAATGAAGCCTTGTTGCGTGAAGTCACATTTGAGATTCGAACAGAGGGCGAGGAAGAGTACTAGCGCTCGCGCAGTTCTTTAGAAATCTGCTCTAGTTTTGATTTGGCTGGAGCGTTTTGAAAGTCGTAGTTTTCGCTTTTTTGTATGGGTGTAACCAGTGCGATTAAAATTAAAAAGAGCGCTAGAACTACGCCGCCTAGGATGGTGAGGACGATTTTGAGACGTTCGTCGTTCATAAGAGTCCCTCCTTGCGGCTTCGTGGCGTCTAGCAAGCGCTTTTTACGCTTCGCTCTGCTCCGTAGTCATATAGACCCAATACTCTTTGTGGCTTCGACCTTGATCGAGAAAATAGATCTGCAGCACCGCCACGCGGTAGAGAGTGATGAGCATCTTCAAATAGGGCACGAGCAGTGTTAGCGGCATCCACCAAGGCTGCGGCTTGTCCCCTTTGGAACGTATCATCTCCTCCATGCCGATATTCTTGCTCAGATAATACCCAAAGAACATGGAGAACAGGAAGTTCATGATCAGCCCTAGCGTGAGATAGGCGATAAGCTCCTGCTCGAAAAAACCTGCGACCATAACGACTTATTTGCCGTAATTTTCGATCGCGTCTTGCAGAATCTTCGTAGCGACCTCTTTGCCTTCAAAGTTTTTCACTTTGACCCATTTGCCCGGCTCAAGCATTTTGTAGGTTTCAAAGAAGTTTTTGATTTTGGCCAGTGTGTGCTTTGGCAGATCGGAGAGCTCTTGAACCTCTTCAAAAGTAGGATCAATTTTCGAGACCGGAACAGCCAGAAGTTTCTCATCAATACCGCTCTCATCTTCCATGATGAGTACCCCGATCAGACGACAGTTGACAACAGAGCCCGCTTGCATGGGGTATTCGGTGAGTACCAAAATATCCGCTGGATCGCCGTCTTGCGAAAGGGTTTGATTGACGAAGCCGTAGTTGGCCGGATAGTACATCGCTGAGTGCATGACGCGGTCAACAACGACGGCACCGCTCTCTTTTTCGATTTCGTACTTGATGTTTGATCCATAAGGAATCTCGATGACCGCTTTGATTTTGTGTGGATTTTCACCATAACCGATTTTGCTAAGATCCATATTGAAGGTCTCCCGTTTTGAGTGAATTTGAACGTTGAAATCTTAGCGAAGCTTAGCTTTTGTCTTCGTATAAGCAGAAGGGGTGAATGGGTAACAGCACTGCTTCAAATGTCAATAAAAGAGCTGTAAAAAAAGTCCTTTAATCTAGTTTATTATATGATTCACAACATATCGGTTACAAATAAAGGGAATGCATGGAAGAAGTGAACCTCGTGTGGGAGGGGATTAAGTTTATGTTTCTGGGAATGGGAACCGTACTGGTGTTCCTTGTGGTGATGATACTTGCGATGAATCTGCAAAGGATTATTATTCATAAGTACTTTCCCGAAAAAAAAATCACGATCATTCAGCAGCAAGGTGACGAGAAAGCGCGTTTGAACAAAATTGCGGCCATTACGGCGGCGATCATCCATCACAAACAAGTGAACGGCTAAGGACGGACATGGCAAAAAAACTGATTGACCTTATGGATACAACGTTTCGAGATGGATTCCAATCCGTCTTCGGCGGTCGGGTGCTTCTCAATGACTTTCTACCCGCAGTGCAAGCAGCTAAAGATGCGGGCATCAGCCACTTCGAATTTGGCGGCGGAGCCCGCTTCCAGGTTCCTTATTTCTATCTCAATGAAAACGCTTTTGACAATATGGACACCTTTCGGCGCATCGTCGGGCCGGAGGCAAACCTGCAAACATTGGCGCGCGGGGTCAACACCGTTATGCTTGATACGGCCGGACGCGATCTCATCGATCTGCACGCTAAGCTTTTTAAAAAGCACGGTACGACAACGATTCGAAACTTTGATGCACTCAATGACGTGAATAATCTCATCGACTCCGGACGCAGTATCGTCAACCACGGTTTGCGCCACGAAGTGGTGGTAACCATTATGGATCTGCCTCCAGGTTGCGAAGGGGCGCATACCGCTGAGTTTTACGAAAAGATATTGCGCCAGATTCTCGATGCCGAAATCCCCTACCATTCAGTCTGCTTTAAAGATGCCACGGGAACGGCCAATCCCCAAAAAGTTTATGACACTATCAAAATGGCCAAGCGTCTGTTGCCTGAAGGTACTCATGTGCGTTTGCATACGCAAGAGACAGCGGGTATTTCGGTGTCTCAGTATATGGCAGCGCTGGATGCGGGTGCGGACGGTATCGACTGCGCGGCAGCTCCGGTTTCGGGCGGTACCAGCCAGCCTGATATCTTGGTGCTCATGCATGCGATGAAGGGTAAGCCTTACGATTTCGGTCTCGATTTTGAAAAGGTGCTGAAGTACGAAAGCACGCTTAAAGAGTGCTTGAAAGAGTACTTTTTGCCGCCTGAAGCGACGATGGTTGAACCACTCATCCAGTTCTCGCCCATGCCCGGCGGTGCGCTTACAGCCAATACCCAGATGTTGCGTGATAACAATATGATGGCGAAGTTCGGCGATGCTATTTTAGCGATGCGCGAAGTGGTTGAAAAGGGCGGTTACGGTACATCGGTGACGCCGGTGTCGCAATTTTATTTCCAGCAAGCGCTTAATAATGTGCTTTTTGGTCCATGGAAAAAATTTGCTCCGGGGTATGGTCGTATGGTGTTAGGGTATTTTGGCAAAACACCGGTTGCACCTGACGCAGAGATTGTGCGGTTGGCTGCTGAGCAGATGAATCTCGAACCTACGTCCCTCAAAGCGATTGACCTGGCGGATGCGGATGAGGGTAAATCACTGCCGTTTTGGAAAACACGCCTTGAAAAAGAGGGAATCGAGACGACCGAAGAGAACATCTTTATTGCCGCAGCGTGTCAGGAGAAAGGGATCGCCTTCTTAAAAGGCGAAGCGGAAGTGAATGTAAGAAAAATTACAGATATGCCAAAAATACAAGAGGGAGAGACAAAAATGGCCAACGGAAGTTACACAGTCATCGTTAACGGCGAGAAGTTCAATGTGCAGGTAGCAGAGGGAAATGTCGAGATTCAAGTGAGTGCTGCGCCGCAACAGACGCAGGCTGCTGCTTCAGGCAGTGTTGAGCCGATTAAAGCGGCACTACCGGGCAATGTCTGGAAAATTGTTGCCAATCCCGGTGATACCGTCAAATTGGGAGACAAAATTTTGATTCTTGAGTCGATGAAGATGGAGATTGATATTGTTGCGCCGCGTGATGGTGTCATCAAGACGATCAACGTCAACGCCAATGAAAAGGTGGTAGAAGGTCAAGTGCTTGCGGTTTTGGGGTAAGGAATGAAAAAACTACTCTTGAATATCTTTGCGCTCGCCTTTTTATTGCTGGCGCCTCAGGCAATGGCATCAGCTGCGCATGAACCGGTCGTAACGGAAGCAAATGAGGAGGTCTACCACGCCAAGCCGATGGGTCAGATGGTCAGTGATTTTCTCAAGCGCACAGGCGTTTATGCATTGATCTATCCCGATCCTAAAGAGAAAGGGGTTCATGGCGAAGAGATCAGTGACTTCAACAAATCAGGTGGTCGCGTCATTATGATTTTGGTCACCTTCGTGCTCTTTTATCTGGCGATCGCCAAAGGCTTTGAGCCGCTTTTACTCTTGCCTATAGCCTTTGGAGGTCTATTGGCCAATATTCCCGTAGCGGCAATCGCTGGACCGGATGGCTTTTTGGGCATCATCTACAATATGGGGATTACGACGGGTCTCTTTCCCATTCTCATTTTTATGGGTGTAGGGGCGATGACCGATTTTGGTCCTTTGCTGGCTAATCCCAAAACCGCATTGCTTGGCGGCGCGGCGCAATTTGGGATCTTCGGTACGCTCGTAGGAGCGGTGATGCTCTCTGAATATACGCCAATTGTCGATTTTACCCTCAAGCAGGCTTCGGCAATCGCTATTATCGGCGGTGCGGATGGCCCGACATCGATCTATGTGGCGACGGCGCTCGCACCTGAGCTGCTGGGGGCGATTGCGGTCGCTTCGTATTCGTACATGGCGCTTGTGCCGATCATTCAGCCGCCGATCATGAGGGCACTCACGACGGAAGCTGAGCGAAAAATCAAGATGAGCACATTACGTCCTGTGTCACGTTTAGAAAAGTTGGTCTTCCCGATCATGGCGCTGACGCTCTCTATTTTGTTCATTCCCGACTCTACGCCGCTCATCGGTGCGTTTATGTTTGGTAACTTCTTAAAAGAGTCAGGCGTCGTCGAGCGTCTCAACGACACCTTGCAAAACGCGTTGATCAACATTGTGACCATTTTGCTCGGTCTTGGGGTCGGATCCAAACTCGCCTCAGAGCAATTTTTGGTGCCGGAGACGCTTGCCATTATTGTGCTGGGGTTGATTGCGTTTTCGGCGGGGACGGCTGCGGGGGTGATTATGGCTAAGATCATGAACTTTTTTAGCAAACAAAAGATCAATCCGCTCATCGGCTCTGCCGGGGTCTCCGCTGTACCGATGGCGGCGCGCGTGTCGCATAAAGTGGGTACCGAAAGTGATCCTACCAATATGTTGATGATGCACGCTATGGGCCCTAACGTCTCTGGCGTTATCGGCTCTGCGGTCGCCGCAGGGGTCCTGCTCTCTATCTTCTCCTAAGCACTTACATGTAAGCCTTTTGGCTTACATGTATTGCCTCTCTCTTTTACAGTTAACCAAAATGGAATAGTGCTTGCTTTTGGATCGATACCATCCAAAAAGGAGTATTTGTGGCATATCATCAACAATTACATGCAAGGCTCGAAGGTGTCGGTTCGAATCGACCCTTGGCGCGTATCGGACATGATGAGGTGGATCGTCTGATCATCGACGAGCTGGATCGTGAATTCAACCTTTCACAGTACGATCTGGATGAGAGCGACATTTTACGCGCGATCAAGATTGAATCCATTTTGGAGCGCTATGAGAGCGTTTTTGGACGACAATATGCCTTGAAGATCTTCTATTCTATCGCTAAAGCGGGTACGATTAACGCCGCTGCCCTAAATGGGCTGATCCGCAGACCCAACAGCGATTTCAAAAGCATTGTCGATGCGATGATTCGTGCCAATCTCGTTTATGTTACGGCGGAACGCGATCTGGCGCTGACGTTTGAGGGCAAGAGTTTGGCCGAGAAGATCGGTGTGGATATCTATATCGTCTAGCGCTTTATCACCGAAATGATGAGCGGGATGATATCCTGACTCTTCGTTTTGTCGATAAATCCGTCGGCTCCGAGGGATTGTGCCTCTCTTTTGTTGTTTTCTCCGGTCATAGAGCTGTTGACGATTACCGGAATATTACGGGTTTCAGGATGTTTTCGCAGCTCTTGAATGACCGTAAAGCCAGACATCTCAGGCATCTCAATATCGGTGATGATGGCCGGAATGACCGAAGGATCGATCAAGGATTGCACATAATCAATCAGCAGTTTGCCGTTGTCGAAGATTTTGTACTTCAGATTGGAGTTTTCAAAGATCTTGCGCAGATGGCTTTGTGCGGTTCTTGAGTCTTCCGCGATAAGAACGGTACCTGTTTTGAGTTTTTCAGGAATTTTGAGATTGCCCAGATTGCCCGGGGAGAGTTCAGTATTGACCATTGCTTGCGGAATCACCTCGGCAAGCAGTTTTTCGTAGTCAAGTACCAAACAGAGGCTGCCATCATCCAGACGCGTGTCGTTGATGACCATCGTGTCGTTGCCCATACGGTAGCTTTCAGGCGCATGCATCTCCGACCAGTTTTTTTTGACGACGCGATGGGCGATCATAATGCGCAGACCGATAATGATACCGTTGAAATCACAGATGAGGATATCGGAATCTTTGATCTGTTCTTTGTTGAGTGTAACACCCAGCCATCGGGGGAGGTTGAGTACGGGGATCTGCATTCCGCGCAAGATAATCGTTCCCTCAAGCAGAGGGTGAGCGGAGGGTAGAAGGGTCAGGTAGTGCCGACCTGCCTCTACGACTTCGCGTGTTTTAAAGACGTTGATGGCATAAAATGGAGCACCGGGCGCATCGCTTACTTTGAAGACGAGCAGTTGCAGTTCATTATTTTTAGCAAGACTGGTAGCGGCATCGACATGTTCGAGCAGGGACATCGGGAGACTCCGGAAATAAAACTGTAACGATCATATCCAAAAAGCCATGAATTCTCAAAAATATACTAGAATGGCGCGTTACATGTAAGGACCTAGATGGCGCGACTTGTCGATTTCTTTCTCAAAAACGTACACCTCAATCATGTGCTTTTAGCATTTTTGCTGGTCAGCGGCGTCTATGCCTATATCAAAATTCCCAAAGAGCTTTTTCCCGATACGGTGCTAGAAAAGATCGTCGTCAGCGGCAGCTACGCCGGCGCGAGTGCAAGCAACCTGGAGAAGATCGCCGTACGCGACATCGAAGAGGAGATCGGCAGTATCAGCGGCGTGAGTGAGATCGAGAGTATCATCACGCCCGGAACGTTCTCGATTGTCGTGTCGCTTGACACGGCAACCAATCCTTCAATGGTGCTCGACAAGGTACGCGACGCCATCGCCAACATCCGACGCAATCTGCCTGAAGATATGAATGAGCCGACCGCGAAACAGATGGATAAGATTCGTGATCTCATCAATGTATCGATCGCATCGGAGGCGCTCTCGTATGACGATCTTCTTGAAGAGGCGAAGGTTCTGCGGCGCTTTTTGCTGCGCATAGAGGACATCTCCGAGGTAGAAATCAACGGCGATGCCGACAAACGTATCGAAGTACGCCTGAACAAAGCCGCACTTCATGCCTATGCGCTGAGTCCCGAGGCGGTGATTGGAGCCGTATCGAATCTTTCGTACGCCTTTCCCATCGGCAATATCGACGATCCCGCCAACTTTGCCTTCATCTCCACGGTCAATGGTAAAGCCAATCAGACAGAGTGGGAGGAGACGCGCTTACATGTAAGCGGAAAATATGTTCGTTTGGGCGATATCGCCAAAGTTGCGATCTACCATCCGCAGGAGAGTTCGCTGGGATCGTTCAACGCCAAACCCTCCATCACCCTTGAGCTCTCCAAGATCGAAACAGGCAATTCGATCGAGCTCTCCAAAATTGTCCGTGCCAAGCTCAAAGCCTATGAAGAGGCGCATCCGGGTCTGACCATCGAGACCTTTCAAGACTCTTCAAAGCCGATTAAAAACCGTCTCAGCGTGATTATCTCAAACCTCACGCTGGGGCTGATTCTCATCTTTTTCTCGATGTACTATCTCATCAACCGCAATACCGCGATCGTGGTGACGATGGGGGTGCCCTTTGCGTTTGTGATCGGCTTGCTCTTTATCTACATGATGGGCTATTCACTCAATGTCATCTCCCTGATCGGGGCGTTGCTCGTCATTGGCATTGCAGTGGATGATGCGGTGGTGGTTTCGGAGAATATCCAACGCCATATCGACGAGGGAGTGGCGCCCGATGAAGCAGCCAAGCGCGGGGTGATGGAGATGCTCATGCCCGTGACGATGGCAACGCTTACGACCGTGGCGGCTTTTTTTCCACTATTTATGCTCAGTCAAGAGTTGGGACTTTTTTTGAAGCTCATTCCTGTGGTGGTCATCATGGTATTGCTGGGCTCTTTGCTGGAGAGTTTCTTTTTTTTGCCGTTGCACGCCAAACACCTACTCAAAAAAGGGGAGCGTTCGCGTGACTGGAGCTGGCTCAATGACCGTTATGAGTGGGTATTGCACCGTCTGTTACGTCATAAACTGATCACTTTGGGTTTCTTTTTTCTACTGGTGCCGCTGTTGAGCGTTTTGATTGTGAAACACTCGAATTTTCAGTTTTTTCCGAGTTTTGACGGCGACCGCATCTATGTTTCGGGTAAACTCAGCATCAATACCAAAGTCGAAGAGAGCTTTGAGATCGGTCGCGCTGTAGAGCGGGAGGTGCTCAAATACAAAGAAGAGTTGGGCATCAAGAGTGTCTCGCACGTTAGCGGCAAGCGCAAAAACCTCTTAAGTCAAAGCGAGCGGGGAGAGAACCTTTTTTATCTTACCATTGAATTGCATGAGATGGTGGATACCAACTTCGTCAACCGCTACCTCAACCCGCTGCTCGATCTCTCGTTTGCGTTTGACAATCCCGAAAAAAGCCGTACGCTCTACTCCTATCAGGTGGCCAAAAAGCTGCGAGAATATCTGAGCCCTTTGGAGAAGCGCTACACCTTTGAGGAGTTTGCGGTGATCGAGCGGCGCGTGGGGCTGGTGCGCACCGATATCGGCGTCAATCTTATCGGCAGCAGTGACGAGAAGACCCAAGAGGCGCTGGAGCTGCTTAAGCGTTCGCTTGCTTCCGTTCATGGCGTGAGTGAAGTGGCTGATAACGTACGTCTGGGCAAGATGGAGTATAAGATTCGCATCACCCCTTACGGCGAGCAGTTGGGACTGAGTGAAAAGGGGATCGCGTCGGTACTGAGCGGCTATTTTCTAGGTAACCGCAAGGCAACCACCTTTGATGATAACGGCGTGGTCGAGATTACCACCGAGTTTGACGAAAAAGATTCGTTGCAGAAGCTCATCGCGTTTCAACTGCCGCTGGAGGGTGGCGGGTTTGTAGCCTTGGGTGATGTGGCCGAACTGATTGCTACGAGAGATTATGAGTATATTGAGAAGCGTGACGGGGATATTGTCAAGACTGTGAGCGCCAATGTCGATAAGACGCTTACCACAGCTTCGCAGGTGCTCGAAGAGATTCGTCCCGTCCTTGAGCAGATCGAGCAAAGCGGCATCGGTGTGAAGCTGCGCGGCGAAGAGGAGAAAAACGTGCAGTTGCGCTCCGATATGCTGCGATCGGTCGGCATGGCACTGCTGATGATGCTCATATTGCTGCTGATCATTTTCCCCAAGATCAAGTATGCTTTGATGATTCTATCGGTGATCCCTTTTTCGATCTTCGGTGCGCTTGCGGGGCACTGGATACTGGGGATGAATTTGGCGATGCCCTCTATCATCGGGATGTTGGGGCTTGCAGGCGTGGTGATCAACGATGGCATCATCATGCTCGATTTTCTGCACGGCACCCATAAAACGCGGGACTTTTACTACCGCGCTAAACTGAGGCTGCGCCCGATCATCATCACGTCGCTGACCACCTTTTTGGGACTTTCGACCCTAATCTTTTTTGCGACCGGGCAGGCCAAGATTATGCAGCCGCTGGCGGTATCTCTAGGTTTTGGACTGCTGTGGGGAACGGTGATGAACCTCTTTTATCTGCCGACGCTCTATGCGCTCGTTAACAAGATTAAGCCTGAAGATGACGTAAACGGCGCAAGTGAAGCTAAAGTCACTGCTTTGTACAATTGACCCCTTTTAAGGAGAGACGATAATGCGATGGATACTAATAATCTGGATGAGTGCGCTTTTGAGTGCGCAGGAGTATTACGCCAAAATAGAGCCCTATGAAATACGTACGATTGCGGCCAATGTTTCGGGACTCATTCTCTTTACGGATGAGACCATGGAGGGGAATACCCTCTCCAAAGAGCACTTTATTCAAATGGATGACGAGCTGGACCGCATAGAACTGGAGCAGGTGAACGAGAAGATCGTACTGCTGCGTCGCTCGTTAGAGCTTAATGAAGCGCTTGTGGCCAACCACGAAGCGGTATTGGCCAAAAAACGCGACAACATGGAGCGCATCGCGGCGCTGAAGATGAAGTCGCAGATTGAAAAAGACAACGAGTATTACGGCCTTATCACCTCCGAAAATAGCTTGATTGCGACGCAAAAAGAGATTATCTCGCTTCAGACGCAGATCAATGATTTGACCTTGCGCAAGGCGCAGCTTGAACGCTCTATCCGTGACAAGAGCCTGAGTGCTCCGGGATTCGTGCTTTATTCCTTGCTGGTGCGTCCCGGGCAGGTCGTGAGCGCTTCGACGCCGCTGGCCAAGATCGCTGATCGTTCACGTGCGCTGTTGACATTTTTTCTTAGCCGTGAAGATGCGGCTGCGGCCGGACAAAAAGTGGTCTATCTCGACGGTATCAAAAGCGATCATAAAATCGAGCGGTTGTGGACTATCGCCGACGAACAGCATCTGAGCAGTTACAAAGCGCAGATCGTCGTTCCGGCGCCAAAGCAGTTCTCCGGTCTTGTGAAGGTGGAGCTGCGCGATGAATAACACCGCCTGTCCGCTCGATTGCTACGATGCGTGCAGCATCGTTGCGGATGCGGAAAAATTAAAAGGCGATCCGCACCATCCGCTCACCAAGGGTTATCTCTGCCCGCACCTCAACCACTATGATGAGCATGAGCGAATCACCGAGGCGCGCTACAAAGGTGAGAGCGTTAGCCTGGAGACGGCGCTGGAGCATTTAGAAGAGATGCTCGAATCCACTCCTTCGCACCGCACTTTGCTGCTGCGCGGACGGGGCAATTTTGCGCTGATGCAAGGGGTGAGCGAGCACTTTTTCGCTTCTCGCGGCGCACGGCTTTGCGGCGGCAGTCTCTGTGACGGAGCAGGACAGGCGGGGATCGAAGCGGGGCGGGGGAGTAACCGTTTGGTGGACCCCGCGCAGCTTGAACACAGTGAGGTCGTTATCGTTTGGGGGCGCAATATTCATGTCACCAACAGCCACTACCTGCCGCTGCTGAGGAGCAAAACGGTGATCGTGATCGATCCCGTGCGTACCCAGCTTGCCAAGAGTGCGGCTTTACATGTAGCCATCAAACCGCGCGGTGATCTCTATTTGGCACTTCTGCTTGCGCGATTTGCCATCATCGAGGGACTGCAAGATCCGCAACTGACGCAGCAGCGCCCGGATGCGTTACAGGAGTTTTACGAGCTGACCCAGACCATACGCATCAAAGCGACGCTGGAGAAGATCGATGTGAGTTTGGGGCAGATCGGTGCGATTTTGGAGCTGATTCGCGGCAAAAAGACGATGATTCTGGTCGGCACGGGGGTGCAAAAGTACCGTAGCGGCGCGGAGGTGCTGCGTGCCATCGACAGCTTTGCGGCGGTGATGGGCTATTTTGGCAAGGAGGGGTGCGGAGTGAACTTTCTAGGCGACTCCATGCAGGGGCTCACTTCGCCCTTTGAAAGCCGCGCCAAGCGTGTCAGCATCGGCAACATCGACTTCACGGGCTTTGATCTGCTCTTTATCCAAGGGGCCAATCCGCTCTCCCAGCTTCCCGACACCAACCGCGTGGAGCATCTGATGGGTAGTGTGGCCAATGTGATCTATTTCGGGCTCTATGAAAACGAGAGCAGTGCGCGCGCCGATCTGGTGATTCCCGCGCAGAGCTTTTTGGAAAAAGAGGATATCCGCTCAAGTTACGGCTATCACGGGCTGCTTCGGATGCACGCGCAGTGCGAGGCCGAGGGTGGGATCGGCGAGTATGCGCTCTTTGCGCGGCTGTGTGCCCGTTTTGGCGTAGCGCTGCGCAGCGAGGCGGAGTATCTGGCGTTTTTTGAGTCCCAACGCGCTTTGGTGGAGGCGCGAGCTGCCATTCCCTATACGCAGGGGTTCGATACCGATGACGGCGCGTTTGCCTTTTTGGAGGAGTGCGAAGCGGACGCGCCGGATGATGAAGGGCTCTGTTTGATTACATGTAAGAGTCCGCGCAGTCTCAATTCGCAGTTTTCGCGCGATCATCGGGTCTATCTGCACCCTTCGCACGGCTTTTTGCCGGGGCAGAGGGTGCGGGTCTCAAGCGAAAGGGGAAGTGTCGAACTCGATGTCGCGCACGATGCAAATTTACGGCATGATTGCGTTTTGATTTACAGCGGCACCCCCGGGGTGAATCGCCTGAGCTCCTCACAGCTGAGCTATGAGGGGCAGTGCGCCGCGTACCAAGAGTTACATGTAAAGGTTGAAGCATGCTAAAAAGCCAGTTTGACGCATTTGTGTTGCCCACCTACGCCAGAGCGGAGGTGAGTTTTGTATCGGGCGAGAATGCCACGTTATTGGACGATACTGGTAAGGATTACATCGATTTTACTTCGGGTATCGGCGTGGTGAGTATGGGTCATGGCAAAAATGCCCTGAGCGAAGCGCTTTGTACGCAGTTGCAGCGTATCACCCACATTTCAAATCTTTTTTTGATCGCGCCGCAGGCCGAAGCGGCGGAACTGATCGTTAAAGCCAGCGGCTATGATATGGCCTGCTTTTTTGGCAACAGCGGCGCGGAGGCCAACGAAGGAGCGATCAAGCTGGCGCGTAAATACGGCGAGCAGGGCGAGAAGAAGCGTTACAAAATCATCACGCTTGATCACTCCTTTCACGGTCGTACCATCACCACCGTCAAAGCGACGGGGCAGAGCTCCATGCACCACTCGTTCGGGCCGTGGCCTGAAGGGTTTATGTACGCCGAGAATATCGACGCCGTCGAAGCGATGATCGATGATGAGACGGTGGCGGTGATGATCGAGCTGATCCAAGGCGAGGGCGGGGTGCAGCCGCTGGAGCGCGAGAAGGTGCAAGCCCTCGCCGCAGCGCTCAAAGCGCGCGATATCTTGCTGATCGTGGATGAGGTGCAAACGGGCGTCTACCGCACGGGCGAGTTTCTGGCCTCCAACCTCTACGATATCTCGCCCGATGTCATCACGCTGGCCAAAGGGATCGGCGGCGGCGTGCCCATCGGCGTGGTGATGACCTCGCGCAAAGAGATCTTCAAAGCGGGCGATCACGGCTCCACTTTTGGGGGTAACTACCTCTCGGCGACGGCGGCCAAGACGGTGATGCAGACGCTGGGCGCATACAAAGAGAAGGGTTTACTGGATGAAACGCTGCTCTATTTCGAAGCGGCACTGGAGCGTCTGTTTGCGGCGCACCGCGACGTGTTTGGCGAGCATGTGGGCTTTGGACTCATGCGCGGACTGCGCGTCAAGGATGCCGACACACTGGCCAAGATCATCACGCAAGCACGCGGTGAAGGGGTTTTGGTGCTGCGCTCAGGCCGCAATACCCTGCGCTTTTTGCCGCCGCTGACCATTACCAAAGGAGAGATCGATGAGGGCTTTAAGCGCCTTGAGCGCGCTGTTGCTACTCTCTAGCAGCCTTACATGTAACGAAGAGGTGCCGCTCAGTGACTACCTCTCCAGCCTGAAGCAGCGCCAATTGTCACTCCAGAAAGAGCAGGCAAAGACACAAAGCGACATGCTGCGCGATTCGTGGATTTCGCCGCTGAATCTCAACTATAGCTATACCAAAAGCACCCCCTACGACAATGAACAGGTGAGCATGAGTGCGGGTGTGAGCATTGATCAGCCGATTTTCAAATTCGGCGGCATCTACTTTGGGATCAAATACGCCAACGCCTCTTTGGATACCCAAAACCTCACCATCGCCCAGCAAGAGCGCACCTTGATCGCTCAGGCGCTGCGGCTGCTGATGCAGATCAAAAAAGGCGAAGTGCAGATTGAGCGTCAAAAGCTGCTCATCGACAACGCCCGCATCAATCTGGAGCAAAAGCGCGAACAGTACATGGGCGGGCAGCTTGATTCGGGCTTTTTAGACAGCGCCATTATCGAGAAAAACAGCGCGGTGGGCACTCTTTATGATCTACAAAGTGCGCAAGAGCGGCTCATTAGCCAGTTTAAGAGCATCAGCGACGCCGATTATACGCAGTTGAGCCTGCCCCATCTGGAGTGGGTCGAGGCGGATGCGTTTTTGCAGCGCAACGTCGATCTGATGCTGGGTGCGCAAAGTATTGAGCGCGACCGCTACAACCGTCTGGTGATTATGGCGAAGTACTTTCCTACCATCAGCCTCACCGGTGCGTACAAGTGGGAGCGCAGCGAGAAGTTTCAGCTTGGCAACACCGCAGCGGGCTTTTCGGGTGAGACGCATTACTGGAGTTACGGTGCCAAGGCAACGATGGCGCTGGATTTTAACAGTCTGCGCGACGTCGAGAGTGCGCGGCTAACCTACCTGCAGTCCAAAGTCTCGCTTGAAGATGCCGCGCGCGCCCAGAGTGCGCTGCATGAACAGGTGAAGCAAAACCTCTCCAATTTTGAGCGGCGCATTGCGCTCTCTCAAGAGAACCGCGCACTTTATGAGACGCTGGTGCACGATACGCGCATCCTCTATGAGAGCGGCTACAAAACCGAGTATGACTTGCAAAATATGCAAAACTCCCTGCAGATCGAAGCGCTCAATATCGCTGCGTATGAGTTTGATCGTCAGATTGAGCTACTGGGTCTCTACGAGAAGCTCTATCAGTGATTTTTAGCGACTATATGCAGGCGTGGCTCTATGGCGATGAGGGCTACTACACCCGCTACCGTCCCATCGGCAAATCGGGTGATTTTTACACCTCGGTGAGCAGCTCCAAGTTTTTTGGCGGCACCATTGCCAAACATATCGTTTCGCTGATCGATGAGGGTTTTTTGAGCGAACGGCTGAGTATCTGCGAGATCGGTGCGCACCACGGCTATTTGCTGGCCGACATCATCGAGTTTCTCTACACCCTGCGCCCCTCCTTGCTACAAAACGCGTCGTTTGTGATCGTGGAGCGCTTCGAGGCGCTTAGAATACAGCAGCAAAACTACTTTCGCGAGGCCTTCGGTGACGCGATAAGGCTCTTACATGTAAGCGATCTTGGTGCGTTACATGTAGATGAAGCTTTCTTTGTCGCCAATGAGATTTTCGATGCTTTTCCCTGCGCACTCTATTACAAAGGTAAAGCGGCACGAGTGGAAGGCCATGAGGTGATTTTTGACGTCGAAGATGCGGTGCTTGCGGAGCAAGCCGCGCACTTTGGCAAAGATCGCGGCGAAATCGCGGTGGGGTATGAGGCTTTTGCGCAGACGATGTGCGGCAGTGCGCGGCGCTTTGCCTTTATGAGCTTTGATTACGGCGAGATGCAGTCGCGCAGCGACTTTTCACTGCGCATCTACGCCGCGCACAAGGTGCATCCTTTTTTTGAAGAAGGACTCAATCGCGCGGCACTCTTTGGCCAAAGCGATCTAACCTATGATGTCACCTTCTTACATGTAAAGGATGCCTTTGAAGCCGTAGGGGCCAAAATGCACGCTTTTATGCCGCAGATGAAGGCGCTCATCGAAATGGGGCTACTGGAGCTACTGGAGACTTTGCGCTTACATGTAAGCCCAGAGCTCTATGCGCAGGAGCTTGACAAGATCAAGCCGCTCATTTTGCCCGAGATGCTTGGCGAGCGTTTTAAGATGATTCTATTTCGCAAAGAGGAGAGGGCATGAAGTACCTTTTTTGGACGCTGCTGTTTGTAGTGTTGCTTGGCGCGGATGAGGTGGATGGACGCTCACCGCTGCACGACGCGGTCTATTACGAAGAGGTCGAGAAGGTCAAGCAGATGCTTGGCGCTGGCAGCGATACCGAGGTGCGTACCAAGGCAGGGCTCACACCGATGCACATCGCCATCAAAAAGAGCGATCTGGCCATGGCGCGACTGCTCAAAGAGGCTAAAGCCGATGTGGACGCGCAGGACAACCGGGGCAACACCCCTCTGATTTTGGCGATCAAACAAAAGAATTTGGAGCTGGTCACCTTTCTCGCTCTTGCTGGCGCCGATGTCAATCTGGCCAACGACGACGGTATTTCGCCGCTGCATCAGGCGGCCTTTACGGGGATCCCGACCATCGTGGAGTTTTTGCTCAAAGTGGGCGCCGATCCGCACGCCGTCAATGAAAACGGCAGCACCCCGCTGGATTTCGCGCTGGCGCGCAAAAACGCCGCAGCCGCTTCGATTTTACAGCTTTATAAAAGGAGAGAGTAATGCAGGTCAAAGTCAACGGAGAGATGCTTACATGTACGCAGGGTGCTTCGCTTGAAGCATTGATTGCTCAGTTGGAGCTCGAAGGAAAAGTGATGGCGGCGGCGGTCAATATGCAGGTGATCAAGCAGGCGCAGTGGGGCGAATACACTATTGCCGAGGGCGATACGGTAGAGCTGCTTGATTTCGTCGGCGGCGGTTGAATCAGGGTTGAAGCAGCACTGCCGCGACCGCGTATTCGCCGTCATGGGTGATGGAGAGCGCGGCTTTACTAAAGCCAAAACGCTGCTGTAGCGCCGGACTAAGCGAGAGCTGCGGCGCTCCTTTCGGGCTTTTGCTGATGATCATATCGCCAAAGCCGCACTCACCCCCGATGCCGCTGCCCAGCGCTTTGGAGCAGGCCTCTTTGGCCGCCCAAAAACCCGCCGCCGTCTTAGGTGAGCCAACAAGGGCAATCTCCGCATCGCTCAAAAACCGTCTGAGCGCGGCGTCGCCGTAGCGCCCTATAAAACGCTCCATACGGCTGATTTTGATGAGATCGATACCGATCATGAGACGATGAATCTTATATGGTGATACACAATGTACTCCTTAAAGGTTGAGTTCAATCGCTTCGAACTCGTTGTCGTTGTTTTTTCTAAATTTGTAGTATTTAATGCTTTCCGGTTTTGAGTAGGTCGGTTCTGGTGTTACAAAGACGATTTTGAACCCTTTTGCATTGGCAAAAGCGCGTAAACGCTCTTGATTGGCACTATGAAGACGTGATACTTCATCGACTATCAAGAAAAACGGTGTCTTCTCTTCTTGAATAAATAGCTGCAAAATAGCAATAGCAATGGCAATTTTCAGAAGCATGCTTCCACCTGTTGAGCTCTCATTTTTAAGCTGCACTACCTGTGAAACGGGTTTGCCGTTTTCAAGAAAAGAGAGGCTTAAATCGATTGTGTCTTGAAGGGAAATAGCACTTCCTTTAAGCTCCGCTTTGATCTCTTTGAATTTTGCTTCGAGTGTTTCTAGGGCGTGGTAGACATCCTCTTTGTCATAAAACAAAGAGCTCTCTCCAAGTAATGAACTGAGATTGCCAACCACATCGCGCAGCTCTTCAAGCAGTTTTGCAACGCTTTTTTTATCGCCGCTTTTTGTTTCGATGCGGATCTCTTTAATCACCCCAAAATCAATTGCGGAGAGATTTTTATTGATTTTTTGCACTTGAGTCATAAATCGATCTTCACTATCGCTAAAGACCGACATTTTCTGCGGCAAAAGGTTGTCAATAAAGTTGAGAAACTTTTTATGTCCGCTCTGTTTTAGCATTTCAAGCTTTTTGTTTTTAAATTCGACGATCTCTTCAAGTTTAAGCAGTATATGAGGACTTTGAGAGATATAGGTGTGCGCTGTGTACTCCTCAAAGCTAAAAGAGACCTCTATCTCATTTTGCATATTTTTTAAAGCATTGAGTTTATCAAGTCTGGTTTTGAGATCAACTTTTTTGTTTTTATATTCTGTACACATTTCGTCATACCCATGCAGTAAAACGACAAGATACTCTTTGGTTTTTATGGGTGTAACAAGTTCAAACACTTCCTCATTTTTTTCAAAGCGCTCAATTCCATTTTTGAGCCGTTTTTGATCTTCAAGCAGTTTTTTTTGTGCTTGAATAAGTTCCTCTACGCGGTATGCATACTGCTCAATCTTCTCATCTAGTCGTTTGGTAAATATCGCATGATTATACGAGGCAATTTTTAAGTCATTTTGTTTTAGTGTTAAAGTTTCCAAACGCTCTTTTTCGTCTGCATATTCCGCCAAAAAGTTTTGTGCCCGTAAACTCTCTTGGTACTCGCGTTGATTGTGCACAATGGCCTCTTGAAGCTCAAAGATTCGCTCATCTTTTGAGATATTGCGTTTTTTTTCTTCGTAATGTTTGATGATTTGCGTGAGTTGCTCTTGCTCTTGTTTGTGTTGTTGCTTCAAAAGGGCTTGGCGCTTGAGCAGTTCCTCTTGAAACTCCTCTTTAAATCCTTCAATATCTTGGAGATTTTTATTTCTTTGCAGACGCAACTTTTTATGAATTTGTACTATAAGCTCACGGTTGTTGGCTATCTCATCTTGCAAGTTTGCTATGGTTTGCGTATGCTCTTTTTCTCTCTTGGAATGGAGGTTTTTGAGTATTTTTGTCTCTTCTAGCTGCTGGGTGCGGAGTGTTTGTGTCTCTATGTCAAAGGTTTTGAGCTTCGCTTCCTGTTCGCTTATCGTGTGAATAAGCGTACTTTTTTCCTTCTCTTGCGCCTCGAATGTTGCATTAAATTGCGCTTGGAGGTTGGTTAGAGACTCTTTGTAGCTCACTTCGAGTGTCTCTTGATGGACTCCTAAGGCCTCTAATTTCTGGTTTGCTTCCTCTTTTGTGGGTATTTGTTTGAGATTTTGGGTGTTGAGTTCGATTCCGAAGATGTTGTTTCCGGTCAATAAACGCGGTTCTAGCTCTTCGATTGATCGATCAAGCAGGCTTCCATCCATCACGGGGTAAAGTGTTTTCTCCCAGCCATCAACCTCTTCATGTAAATACTCCTTGAAGCTACCGGGTTTTGCAGCTATTATGGAGGTGTAGAGGACGCGTTGCTCCTCAAGTGTGCGAAGTTCCGTGGCAAAGTTCGCTTCCAATGCGCTGCTTTGGTGTTTTAGGGCTCTTTGTAGCTCTTGTCGCGCATACTCAAGCGCCTTCAAGTCTGCTTGATGGCGTACGATCTCATCGGACACAATGCGCTTGTTGTGTCTGATCTCTTCGAAGGCTTTTTCAAAGTTTTGGTCCAAAAGTTCACGCTCATTTTTTTGCTCTGCCAAAAGAGTCTGCAAAAGTAGTTTCTCTTTGTGGATATTCTCCTCAAGGCCTTTTATCTCTGTTTCAAGATTGGTGCTGTCGTGTAGGGCTTCTTTCTCTTTTTGCTCAAACAGTAGTTCGATAGTACGGATCTTCTCGTGCAGGGAGGCCTTGAGGTTCTGTTCTTGTGAAAATAGTTTACCTTCAAACTCTCGAACCAGTTCTTTGTCTCTTTTGTGGATGAGCGCTTCGATCTCTTTATTGATACTTTCGCGTTCATCGGTAAATCCTTGTTCGAGCTTAATCAGCGCTTCATTAAGGCGGCTTTGTCTGTTCTTGATCTGCTCAAATCGATCTGCTATATTACGGTTGGCTAAAAGTTCTTCTTGAGAAAATTTCTCTTTGAGTTTCTGGATCGTTGCTATCTCTATGGTGAGTTGATTGGCAAAATGTGTGTAGCGCTTATTCCATTTTTCTAGGATTTTTTTCTTTATTTTGTGACGTTCTCTATGTTTGTGCAATAGACTTTGGGTTTCATCATACTTTGAAGTCAAAAAGAGAAGCTCTTGGCGTTCATGCTCTATGCGAAAGCTGATTTGCCCACGAAGCTCAAAAAGTTGCTCCTCCATACTAAGAAGCTTCTCTTTTAGGACATAGGCACTTTCTATAGTCTCTTTATGCTTTTCAAACTCTTTAAAAAAACGGTATCCTGATTGAAAAGCATATATTTTTTGAAGATACTCTTCATGGTTGAAATCAATCACCTTTTTTTCATAATCAAGCGTCGTCTGAATCGCTTTTTTAATACTTTTTGCATCAATGATTGATTTATCGATATTGAAGATTTCATTAAAAAGATCCAGAAAAATATCACTGTTTTTTATGGATGCAAACATAAAATCCAAATAGCGCTTGTCATGCCCATAAATAATCGATCGATACTCACTCATGGATTTGACAGTTTTTTTTAAGTGGTGCCTCTTTGAGATAGTGCTTTATTGCTTCCAAATCATAAAGTCTTCGCTCCTCATCCATGATTCGATCTAAGCTAAAGAGCTGTTTTGAAAAAACTTTTACAATCTCAGTACCACTTTTGTACATAAAGATAAAAAACTCTTCAAATATATAGGCAATATAAGAGTCTTGGTAGCGAAAATAATACTCTTTGAACCCCTCCTTGTCATTAGGAATACCAAGATTCCGTCCGTCTCTGCTAAAAAGGTAATGAATAGCGCGAATAGCAGTCGTTTTACCGCTTCCATTTTCACCTAAAAAGAAGAGGTCTTTTTGTAGATTTAGATTCAAAAAACTAAAATTAGCAGAGTTTATAAGTACCATGCTTTTGATCATTTATCCCACCACGCTTTGTACAATTTTGGTGTAGTAATCAACGGCACTCAGAACAATGTATTCATCTTTTGAATCATTTTCTTTTTTCTCTAAAATATAGTTTTTTTCCAAAAGATCAAAAAAACGCTCTACGATATCTTTTAAGTCTTTCGTTTTAAATATATATTCAATTTTTTGCTCTAAAATAGGGTCGTCCTTTTGCTTGAAATGCACAATAAAGTCGGTTTGCTTTAAAAGAGTTCCGCGTTCAAGATAAGGAAAAAGCTGTTTTAAGATAGCGATACACAAGAGGATGTTTTTGTGATTGTTCAAAAATGCCTGCAGCTCCGCTTCGCTCATCTTCTCATTTTTTGAGAGATAAAAATATCCATTTTCCCCATTGAGTGTAAATCCTAGTTTTTTCATTATTTTGGAAAGTTCATCAAAATTTTCTTCTATCATCAAAAACTTTGCTTCATCACTCTGTTTTTGCGAATTTATAGATATTAAAACTCCTTTGCTTAAAACCTTAAAAACTTCATCTAAGCCCATTGTGCCACCTTGATTCCATATTGATTGAATGAGGGTCTAAACACCACTTCTTTACATGTAAGCATTTGCATATAGATTTTAAACGCCTCTTCGAGCAGACTTTGTGCTTGATACCTCTGCAACTGTGGATGATGATAGATAAACAAGAAAAGATCCTCGCATTTGTTTTGCCGTAGATCGTCTGTGATCTGTTGTAGATCGATGATCTCAAGCTTCTCTGTTTCTTGATGCTTGATAGGGCTATTTTTGATAGGTTTGGAAACATTGATCTCACATAGTAGTGCGTGAAGCTCTTTAGAAAATTTGGCAATATCTCGCTCTTCCGGCAGAAATGCCACTCTATTTTTTTGACTTGGCGCTATTGTGTAGTAGAGATGTTTGGCGTGATGGATCAGATGTTCATCAAGTGCTTGGGTCTCTTCGGTGAGTATTTGATTGGAGAGCTGCATAAACTGCTTATTTTGTAAACGTCTTTTTTTTGTTTGCACTAAAAAGAGGTTGAGCTCATGGATGTACTGATCGACATTTTCTATATAGCCCAAAATAGAGATGCTAATACTTTGCAATAAGGTATCAATAGACTCTGCAACGCCACGCAAATCTTCTCTAAAAAAAAGACCTATTTGTTTATTGGCACCGATAAGCTCGCTCACTTTTTCTAAAATATCCGCTGCACTTTCTATCAAAATATCAATATTGAGCGAGGTATCATTTTGTAAACGCAGCAAAAGCACTTTGATCTCTCTATCTCGATTGTGTAATTTAAAGTAGAGGTTTTCTACGAGGGATAAAATAACCGTAATGTAGTAGATATCTTTAGTCTCTAAATAGCGTTTTTTTGTCTTGACAAGCTCTTTATAT
>JAFGUB010000042.1 GCA_016938735.1 Campylobacterales bacterium
AGCGTCTGCTGGAGCTACTAGGCAGCGGGTTTATGCGCTATTATCGGAGGGAAACGTAAAATGGAAAAATGGGGTGCGGACAGTGGGTTACATGTAAGCGCCGCAGCTTCACTCTGCCGCTCGCGCCGCAAGGCAGCCCTTTTGCCCAAGCGGCGTGGCGTGTTTTGCAAACCATCCCCTACGGCGAAACGATCAGCTACAAAATCCAAGCCTCACTCATGGGCCGCCCCAGCGCCCTACGCGCGAGCGCCAACGGCCGCAACCCCATCATGATCCTCATCCCCTGCCACCTCGTCATTGCGCACGATGGCCGCCTCGGCGGCTACAACGGCGGCGTAGGGATCAAGCGCTTTTTGCTGGAGCTTGAGGCGACCGCTCTTGCTCTCGATTGATTTAGTTCAAATATCGCTCCACAAATGCCCCGCTACTAAGCTTCTGCACACTCTTTGCATAAAACGTCTTATCGTTGGTGACGATGGCTTCGCAGTGATGCTCTTTAGCCAAAATGTACTGCAGGTTGTCTTCAAGATCACTGTTTTTAAGCGACAGCGCTTTGGCGATTTGCTCATTTGTGCTGCCTACTACTTGGAAGTTATCATTAACAAGAGTCAAAAAATCTTTGATGTTTTTGACCTGTTTTTTGGCCACATAGTCGATGTTTAAGATCGTAATATCAGAAATCACTGCGTCAAAGCGCTTTTTTTCAACCGCATTGAACAACACAAGGGCTTTGTCAAATGCTTCTCTTTTTAAAATCAGGTCTAAAAATATATTGGTGTCGATAAAAATTTTCATTCTACGATTCTTTTGTATCGCTCATCATCGCTTTGAAAATCGTTATGCAAAATCCCTACAAACTGATTAAAAGAGCCGCTTTGCAAGCTCTCTTTGCTGCTTGCTTGTTTGATGAGCTTTTCATACTCCGCATAAGGCATGATGACCGCCTTTTTTTGATGCGCTTTTTTGTCTACGATAAAAACCGTTTGGTTGAGCAGTTTGGTAAATTGTGCTTGTGCCTGCGAGATTCCCAGTTCTAACATATGTAGCTCCTTGTCACTGTTTTACGATTGTATCTAATATGTACTTATTTTTATATATGTATGTATCTCTCCGACTTACAAAAGCACCCGTTCTCATGATCGTCCACCATCCCGCACGCCTGCATGAAGGCGTAGATCGTCGTGGAGCCGATGAATTTGAAACCCCGTTTTTTAAGCTCTTTGGTGAGGGTGTCCGAGAGCTCACTATGGCATGGGGCGGTTTTGTAATCCGCGACGTCGTTGATGACCGCTTGGCCGCCCACCTTGCCCCAAAAATAGGCATTTAGCGAGCCATACTCCTGCTTGATCTGCATAAAACCCTGCGCGTTGGTGATGATCGCTTCGATCTTGGGGCGGCTTTTGACGACGAGGCCGCTAGAAAGGATGCGCTCAACATCCTCCGCGCCGTACGCCGCGACGCGCTCGAGCTCAAAGCCCTCAAAGGCTTCGCGGTAGCCTTCGCGCTTTTTGAGAATGGTGAGCCAGCTTAAGCCTGCCGCCTGCGTCTCAAGGCTAAAGAGCTCAAACAAGGCGCGCTCGTCGTGCAGGGGTTTGCCCCATTCGCGGTCGTGATACTGAGTGTAGAGCGGATCGGAACTGACCCAGCCGCAGCGAGAGGGTGTGGACATGAAGACTCCTTATTTGTGATCGATCCAAAGTCGGCGCAGAGTGTCGCGCATGATTTGGGGTTCATCATTAAAGCGAAATTCCGCCTCTTTGAGATACAGGCCGAACTGCTCCTCGCTCACCCCTTTGTAGCGCTTGATGAAGCCCTCAAAAAAGGCCCAAAACTCCGTGATGCGGTTCTCTCTGGAGCGGAGGCGGGCGATGTGCTGGTTGCGCATGAAGCTCTTGAAGGTCTCGCGGTAGGGCTGATCGGCACCGTCATCCATCATCTGCGCACCGAAGCGGCGCAAGGAGGGGAGGAGCACGTTGTAGATGCGAGCGCCGTAGCAGAAGGTGATGAAGTTGTGCGCATCAAAGAGCGCATGCGGGTCGCTGCGGCGCGAAGCTTCGAGATAGAGATACTCTTCAAACTCCGCCACCTCTTCGCCGCGCTCGCTGTAGCGCCGCTCCAGATCGGCCGCCGCAAGGGCGCGCAACAGATGGTAGCGCGTAGCGATGCTTTGGTAGTTTAGCCCCAGACGATTTGCGGCCGCATGGGCGCTCTCTCCCGCCACAAAAGCATCGATCACCGCAAAATCGCGCTCAAGCTTCATGGGGCTGTATTTGCGCTTACATGTAGCGCATTTGACATGACCGTTGTGTAGTGTGTAGAGGGGATTTTGGCAGTAGATGCAGCGATCGTGTTCCAATATCATTGAAGAAACCAGATTTTTTATCCCCATTTTACCCCAAAAGCTCCATAATCCGCACCATGATCAAACCACTACTCTTACATGTAAGCCTTCTCTGCGCCCTCACTGCCCACGATCTGTGGATCGATGCCAACGCCACCGTACACTACGGCCATATCCGTCACAGTCACGGCGGGGAGCGCATCGTCAAAGAGGAGGAGATCGAACGCACCCTGTGCCTGCGCGGCGGCACCATCATACCCCAAAGCGCGCCCGATTGCGACGCGCTGCTGGTGGCGCTACGCCCGGTCTACTACGCCAAAACCCCCTACGGCACCCAAAAACTGCCCAAAAACGAAGCCAAAACGGTAATCAAGAGCTGGCAAAGCGTCGAATCGGTCAAACGCCTCGCGGGGGATGCGGGCGCGGCGGTGCTGGGCAGCGGCTTGGAGCTAAGCCCAAGCGAACCCACAGGGTCTCTTCAAACAGGCGATAAAGTGCGTCTACGGGTCACCTTCGAGGGCAAGCCGCGCTCCGGCGTGGCGGTGGCATACGGCGAGCGCACCATCGGAGAGAGCGACCAAGAGGGGCGCATCAATGTCCGGTTGCGCGAAGCGGGACTCCAAAACATCCGCGCCACGCTCAGGCTAGAAGGCGACGGCGTCCGCTGCGACGAAATCATCCACACCACGACGCTAAACTGGGAGGTCAAAGAGTGAGAATCATGCTGCTTTTGTTTGTCGTGCTGGGTTTGGGCGCGCACGATCTGCACCACTCTATCAGCCGCGCCGAAGCGGTGACGGTGCACTTTGACTTCGCACAGGAGGGGGATTTCTCCTTTCAATCCTATGAGCTCTACGGCCCCGCAAACAGCGAGATCCCCTTTGCCGTGGGGCGCACCGACGCACTGGGGCGCGCTGTGTTTATGCCCCATGAAGCGGGAAGATGGACGCTCAAGGCATTTGGCGAAGAGGGGCACGACGCGGTAGTGGAGATCGACGTGGACGAAGCCTTACATGTACGCCCCTCCGCGCCGCAGAGCTCGCTGCTCGAGCGGCTGGCGCTGGGACTTGGCGTGATCGCCGCTATTTTTGGCCTGTTGCACCTCATCACCCAAAGGAAAACCAATGAAACGTTATAGCTTGTTAGCCCTGTTAGCCCTTCCGCTTTGCGCCCATCATGGCGTCCCCTCGGTCAGTCTTGCGGGGCTTGAAGGCCCCGGCGCACCCGTTGAGACCACCAGCTCCGCCACACTCCCAAAAGGCGGCGCGCTGGCGTATCTGAAGCTCGATCACGCCGAGTACAAGACCTATACGGACGCGCGTGACGGGGAAGGGCTGCGCAGCGACTACTGGATGGCGGGGGCGGGGTACGGTTTTACGCCGTGGCTGAGCGCCTATCTCTTCGCCCCCTACTATACCAAAGCCGCCGACGACGCATCCACCTCATCGGACTTTCACGACCTCACATTGCTGGGTGTGGTCGGTTTTGTTTATGACGAGGGAGTGCGGCTGGTGCCTCAAAGCGAAAGCCTCGATGATCTGGAGGATTGGCACTTCACCCTCTCGCTGCAGCTCACTCTGCCCACCGGCGAATCCAACCGCAAAAACGGTGACGGCTCGCTGGTAGACCCCGGATGGCAGACGGGCTTTGGAACGCCCTCGTACATGCTGGGCTTCTCCGCCACCAAATGGCTGGGCAACGCCTGGACGCTGGTGGGCGACGTGTCGTACAACGCCTTTATCGAAAACGAATACAGCGACGGATCGACCATGCGTTTTGGCGACGAGCTGCGCCTCAACGCCGCCGCTACATGTAAGGTACTCGCACAAAGCGAGCGCAAACTACGGCTCGATCTGAACATGGAAGCCAACTACCTAAACCTTGGCCGCGACGTCGAAAACGGTGAAGCAGCAGAGGCTACGGGCGGAGAGATCCTCTATCTGACCCCGGGAGTGCGGCTCTTTATGGCGCACAGCTCACTGGCGCTGGGGATCAAGCTGCCCGCATGGACGGATCTCAACGAAGCAGACGATCAGCAAGGCGCCGAGGGCAAAGAGCGCTACCGCGCGGTGCTGACCTTTAGTACGCTTTTTTAGGCGTTATCATCACTCGCTCTAAAGGGGCTAATTTCGATACAATCGAAGCACTTCTTTTAAGGAGACAGCATGTCGCTTGAGACCATTTTGCGCGTACTGAGTGACGCAAAGTCACGTTATGAGCCAGAGGGATTTCTCATTTTGGGTATTTTTGGAAGCTATGCCCGAAACCAAGCCGATGAGCAAAGCGATATCGACATCCTTGTAGATACAACCGAAGGGTTTGCCAAAAGATACCGTGGATTTCGAGCATTCAGCCGCTTTGAAGAGATCAAACAAGCACTTAAAGCGACACTACACAAAGAGATCGACTTTGTCGATCGCCAAGGGCTTATTCGCCATCGCAACGCGCATATTTTAGATAGGGCACTGTATGTTGAGTGAAGAGACGCTCGTAAAGTTTCGCTCCATTTTTTCTAAAATGCAGATCACCTCTGCGTGAGGTGATCAACGTGCTTAAAATCTAAAACCAAGGAGACCCTATGGCACCACCTCCCTCTTATACCCTCAACGCAGCACTGTTTCAAAAAATCGACAAACGCATCCGCCGCGAAAGCGAAATACTCAGTGGCGCATTTGAGCTCTTTTTTGGTCTTTTGCCCTTTTTGGTGCGCCGTGATATGGAGCATCCCGCGCAGTTTCTTAGCGATATGCTCAGCGATACCGACAATATCGAAGAGGCTTTTGGCGACTATTTCGGCTTTTACAATGCGATCATTCACGCTTTTATGGATTTTGAAGGGGGAAAGTCACAGCACCATCTTAGAGACAACCTCATCAAGCTGTTGCCACAAGAGCCAAGCCTAGAGGAGTGCCAAAAGCGCTGGGTGCCTGCCGTCATGGCTCCGGTTGAGGTTTTTTTGCAGGAGTACGCCATCGAAGCCGAAACGCTTCAAGCCCTGATACTGGCCGTCGATGAGCGTTTTGAACTGCAAAGCGAGCTGGGCGAACGGATTGCTTATGTCACCTTTTTGGCGCAGATGTTCTATGCAGATGAGGAGAAGCGCAAGTATTATGAGCAGAAGATGGGCCATGGGCTTAGCGGTCTCGTTGCGGACATGATCGAAACGGTACTGGAGCTGATGGTTGACTTCATCTTGCTGCGCAAACTACACTCCACCCGTCAAGGTTTCAAGGTAGACACCTTGACGCTGGGCGGTGACGATGAAGCGGCAAAGTTTGAAGAGGTCGGCCGCAACGACCCCTGCCCCTGCGGGAGCGGCAAAAAGTATAAAAAGTGCTGCATGAATAAGATGAAAAACCCCATGAGCACCCTCACAACACCCAGAATTCTGGGCAAAAAGCCGCTGACACGTGATGAGGTGTTGGAGTTTTATCGCCTCTATGATCTATTGATGACCCATGTCCAAAACGACTATGCCATGGTCTTTGGCGTCCCTGCGCTGGATCATGTCTTTACCGTTCAAGGGAATGGCACCTACTTTTGTGAGCTCTTCTTTCCTGATGGCAAAGAGATGCAAAAGGTGCGCAACCATCTGATTAGCAACCCTTTTTTGATCGATACGCTACTAGAATCGGGAGATCTTGAAGATGAAGAGATAGAGGTCATCGCACAGTGGAAAAACTTTGTGTTTGCCCCCATGATCGTGATGCAGACAACTCCCGAGGGGCAAGCACTCGTATGGAATCCGCAGAGCCAAACCGTCTACTACGTCTATGGTCTGCATGACAAAATCTCCGATGTCGTCCCTTCACTCCCCTTTTATTGCGACATCTTGCTGCTCGGCTTTAAGGGGTGCATCATCTACGACGGGCTGCTTGGCGGCACGCAAATAGAGTACGGCAGCACCATCTTGCGCAGCATGGTCGAAGAGTATGCCGCGCTCATGCAATCGACTTCAGTGACGATGGTTTTGTGATGGCGGAGCGGCATTAATGCACATCCCCGACGGCTTCATCTCCCCACAAACCTACCTTCCCGCGCTCGCACTCTGCGGTGCGCTCTGGGCATTCACGCGCCGCCGCGTCGCCTTAGAACCCGAACAACTCCCCTTTATCGCTGGGGTGAGCGCCATCAGCTTTACGCTGATGCTCATCGCCCTGCCGCTGCCCGGAGGCACGAGTGTGCATCTAGGCGGGGTGGCGATTATCAGTCTGCTCTTTGGGCCTTGGATGGGCTTTGCGGCCATTTCGATGGTGCTGCTCATTGCCGCGCTGCTCTTTGGTGAAGGGGGCATCACGGCTTATGGCGTCAATGTGCTCGCCATCGCCTTTGGGGGCAGCTTCGCTTCGTTTTACATGTACCGCCTTTTGCGGAGGTGGGAGCGGCTTGCTATTTTGGCTGCGGGGTGGATCAGCGTGGTAGTGCCCTCCTTTATCATCGCCTTGGCGCTGGGGATTCAGCCGCTCATTGCCTCGGAAGGGGGCAAGCCGCTCTACTTTCCCTTTGGTTTACATGTAACGCTCCCTGCCATTGTGCTGCCGCACCTGCTGCTGGGGCTGCTTGAGGCGGTTGTGACCCTCTCTGTGGTGCGTTATCTGCGCCGACGGTTTGTGGGGGTGCTGGGTGCGTGAACGACTCTTTTTGGGGCTTTATGCCCTTTGGGTGGTGGTGCTGGGGATGGTGCATTCGGAGCTTTTGATGCTCTTGTCCCTAGTACTTGCCCTACTCCTAGGCGGCGCTACGCGCTGGCGCATCCTGCGGCGCTCCGTGGCAGTCATCGCCCTCTTCGTCGGCTCCGTGACGCTGCTTTATGCCCTCTTTGGCGCCGCCCCGGAGGCGTTGTGGCTCATCAACCTGCGCGCGCTCGCCATCACCCAGCTTAGCTTTACGCTCAGCGCGCGCGTCAACCTCCATGGTGCGCTGGGATTTAGCCCGACCCTGCAACTGCTCTACACCCTCTCGCTCACCCAGATCACGCTGCTACGGCAGCTCCTCTTTGATTACCGCGACGCGCTTCGGTCTCGGGGGGCGCGTCTCGAGCGAAGCACGCTCGCGCCGCTGCTCGAATCGCTCTTTGACGCGATGCTGCGCCGCAGTGAAGCACAGCAGATGGCGCTGCGCGCCCGAGGGGTGCTGGGTGATTGAGTGTCGCGGTCTTGCCTTTGCGCGAAAGGGGTATGACGGAGTAGAGCGGCAGATTCTCCAACCGCTCGATCTGCGCATCGAAGCGGGCGAGCGCGTCGTGCTGCTGGGGGTCAACGGCAGCGGCAAATCTTCTTTGCTGCGGCTGCTTGGCGGCGTGGCGTTTGCCACTGCGGGGGAGTATCTATTTGAGGGCGAAGCCGTGAATAAACGCTACTTCAAAGCGCATGGAGAGCACTTTCGCCGCAGCGTGGCGCTGCAGATGCAAGAGCCTGCCTCGATGCTCTTCAACCCCACCGTCTATGACGAGATCGCCTACGGGCCGCGTCGCTTTGGTTTGGATGAGATAGAGGATCGGGTAGCACACTTTGCATCGCTTTTTGGCCTCGAGGCGCATCTGAAGCAAAATCCGCTCGATCTAAGCGGCGGAGAGAAGCAGCGCGTCTTGCTTGCCGCGCTGCTCGCGCTGGAGCCTAGAGTCTTGCTGCTCGATGAGCCCACCGCGCATCTTGATCCTCCGGCATCGGGGCATCTGATCGATCTGCTCCAAAGCCTACATGTAACGACGCTGATCAGCACCCACAACCTTACCTTGGCGCGTGAACTGGGAAGCCGTGCGCTCTTACTGGGGCGCGGCGGCCACCTGCTCTACGACGGACCGCTCGATGCGCTGCTGCACAACGAAGCGCTCCTGCTTCAAGCCGAGCTGTTGCACCGCCATGCCCACCGCCACCAAGGGGTATCGCACAGCCACTACCACCTCCACGACTGGTCGTGATCAGACTTTGATGTCCAGCAGTCGGTGCGGTTTGGGCTGCTCCTCTTCTTGCTCTTTTTTGGGCCGCTCTTTGGGGTTCTCTTCCTCGGCCTCTTGCTTCGTATGCTCGCGGTCTTCGTCTACCTCGTGGTTCTCCTCGGTGGGGCGCAGCTCCTCAACCTCGCGCTGTTTGTCGTTGGCGGCTTCGGCGGCAGCAAGGTTTTGCAGATCAAAGCGGTTGTGCTGCGCCATCTTTTCGCTCGCTACAAGCGGGGTTTGCTGATTGACGTAGATGACACTTCCAAGCGGCCCGATAGACATAACTCATCCTTTCTCGATCATGACGGTTTTGGCGTTGGTGTAGAGGACATTCGCCCCCTCTTGCACCTTCACCTCTCTTCTAGGCGTATAATCGACCAGATAGCGCCCCTTCTCAAATACCGAAAAATCGACGCAGAGCTTCGCGGCAAACTCCAGCACGTTTTGGGGTACCTGCTGCTTGTCGGTAACGATGAGCACGTGCGCGCTGGGGCGATCCTTGAGGTGCAGCCAAATGTCGCGCGCTTTGGCCTGCGATAAAAGCACCACGTTGCCCCGCTCGCTTTTGCCCAGCAGCACCTTGTAGCCCTCGATCCAGAAGCTCTGCAGCGGCCCTTCGCTCTCCTGTTTCTCCTGTTTTCCCGGCGCATTAAAGAGGGCTTTCAGCGCGCTCAGTTCTCCGCTTGAGCGCACCGTATCGATGAAATGGCGCAAAAAGTCGGCCTTTTCGCTTAAACCCTCGCGCTCGATGTGCAAAGAGGCCGCCTTCTTTTTGAGCCGTTTGGACTGTTTGAAGAGATAATCGGCCATCAGCGGCACCGTTGCAAAGGCCCTTGGCAGCACTACCTCCACGGGGCTGCCGTCGTAATCCTGCAGCTCAAGCCGCGTCGCGTAAGGTTTGATGCGGTGCATCGCACCCAAGATCAGATTGGCCCGGTGCTGCGCCTCAAGCGCCTGCGCTTCGAGCGTCTGCTGATCGATCAGCCCCGCTTGCAGCGCCTCGATGCGCTCGAGCTTTTTATGCAGCATGGCGATTTTTTGGAGCTTAAACTGCTCCAATCGCTCCTCTTCGCGCTCATGGTAGGCAGCTTCCAAAAACGCCGCAACACTCTCAAGCGGATACTCCTTGGGCACATAAGGCGGCGGCGGCACTTCCAGTAGCGGCTGTCCCACGCGCACCGCGCGAAAGGAGCTCTGCGCGTCCACATGGCGCAGCGCCTCAAGCACCACGCCGTCGCTATCAAGAATGATCGCATTGGCGTGTTTGCCGGTAAATTCAAGCTGCAACACGGCGCTCGATGCCTTGTACGAGCCTTGTAGCGACGCGTGGATGCGAACGATCTTGTCACGGTTGTGCACTTCGATACGCTCGATGTCGGCACGTGAAAAGCTCTTGGCAAGCATCACGTCAAAGGGGGCCTGATAGACTTTGGAGCGCTGGAACTGCTTACATGTAAAGATGTACGGATCGCCTTTTTGCATGGCAAAGTAGTAGGTCTCGTCGCGGTCGAAGGCGATTTTGAGGGTGGTGTCGTCCACGCGGTAGGCGGCGTTGATCTTGCGCAGATGCTGCATGGAAGCGACGATTTGGCAAAGATGCGAATATTTCATGACGGTACCGTGATATAATGTGTCGATTCTTAAAAATCGCGTAAGTATAATTAGAACAAATTCTACATGTAAAAGGAGATCCCCGAAATGCTGGGACTTCACACCATCAAAGGCAAGTTTATTCTCAATCTCATTGCGGCTGTATTCTCAAGCCTTGTGAGCGTGATTGTAGCATACTTCATCGCTACCGACTCGATCAAGAGCATTATGCTCGGCGACCTTAACACCGTAGCCGACAGCCTTGCGGCCAACATCGACTACATCGCCAAAACCAACCCCGAAGCTTACAAAGACGACGCCTTCAAGCGCCGTCTGCACGAGCTCAAAATCGGCAAAACCGGTTACATGTACATCATGAATGCAGAGGGAACGCTCATCGTCCACCCCGCCAAAGAGGGCAGCTCGCTCGCAGGACACGACTATGCCGACGTGATCCGTGCCAACCGCAAAGGCGGCACCTATGAATACGCCTCGGCAACCACGGGACAAGAGAAGCTTGTGGCCTACCGCTACATCGCCGCTTGGGACATGTGGGTTATCCCTGGTGTGAACAAAGCCGACTATTTCGATGAGATGATGAACCTCTTCATCACCTCGTTTTTGATTCTCGGTGCCATCCTTACCGCGATTTTGATCGCCATCAACTACATTACCGGCACCAGCATCCTGCATCCCATTGAGGAGCTTGACGCCGTCTCGGTTGATCTTTCGCGCGGTGATGGGGATCTGACCAAGCGTCTGCCCATCACCAACCCCGACGATGAGATCGGGATCGCCAGCAGCAACCTCAACACCTTTATCGACAAGATCCACGAAACCATCCGTGACACCAAAAAGATCACCCTCTCCGCCGTAAACTCCACAGGCGTGCTCAGCAGCGCCGCCAGCACCCTTTCGGCGCAATCGGAGAAGACCAACACCATCGCCATGCGTACCAACGAATCCGCCCAGCAGATCGGCTCGGCGCTGCGCACCACCGTTGACATGGCCAACGAATCGCTCAGCAGCAGCGAAGCGACCCAAAGCGACCTGCAAGAAGCGCGCGCCATCGCTACCACCATCGCCCGCGAGATGCAAAAGACCCTCACCATGAGCAGCGAACTCTCAGAGCGTTTTGGCCACCTCACCCAAGAGGCGCAGAGCGTGGGCGCGGTACTCTCGATCATCTCCGACATCGCCGATCAGACCAACCTGCTTGCCCTCAACGCCGCCATCGAAGCGGCGCGCGCCGGGGAGCACGGACGCGGTTTTGCGGTAGTCGCCGATGAGGTGCGCAAACTCGCCGAGCGCACCCAAAAGAGCCTTAGCGAGATCAACTCCACCATCTCGGTGGTGATCCAGTCCATCTCCGACTCCGCCGACATGATGAACGAAAACAGCAACAACATCGAAGAGCTCTCGCGCCAAAGCGAAGCGATTGATGAGAAGCTCGGCCACGCCAACCGCTCCATCGAAGCAAACGTCCAAAAGAGCCGGCAAAGCCTCAAAGACGCCGAATCCATGGCCACGCAGACCCGCTCGATCGTCGATCAGGTCTCCGAGATGACCGCCTTCTCACAAAGCACCCAAGAGGAGATCAAAAAGATCTCCCAGATCTCCAAAGAGCTGCTTGAGGCCGCCACCAGTCTTGATAAACAGCTCGCCCACTTCAAAACGTGACCTACCTCGAGTGGTTTGAAGCCCATGGCGCCAAACATGCCGCGCTCTTAGCGCGGCTGGAGGCTGCGGGGATGACGCAAGAGGCGATCATCGACTACTTCGATTTTGAAAACATGCGCCATGTCGAGCCCGACTTCTGTCCGCTTTACGCCCAAAACGTCAAATGCCACGAGACCGAATCGCTCAACTGCTATTTTTGTGCCTGTCCCCATTTTCGTTTTGATGATGCGGGGATGGGGGTTGAAGAGGGCGCGACGCGCTACAGTCGCTGCGCCATCGACGCCCCCGAGGGGCGCAGCTACCGCTTTGAAACCTCCATCCATCAAGACTGCTCGCACTGTCTCATCCCGCATCGGCGCGCCTTCATCGCCGCGCGCTTTGATCCGCTCTGGAGCCGCGCGATGGCAGCCTCGCTGCCTAGTGGCCGTAGCTAAAAAGCAGGTAGTAGATGCTCACGCCCATCACGCTCGTAGCGCAAAGACCCGCAAAAACATAACGCCCGACTCTTTTGTGCGAAGCGCCCAGCGGCTGTTTTTCGATGTAGGTGCGCTTAAACGCACCGTAGATCAGCGCACTCCACACCACCACGCTTAAGAGCGCCACCAGTACATGTACGATCAAAAAGGGGACCATGAATCCCATATCGGCGTGGCTGCGCTCCATAAACGCCATAAAACCGCCCGATACGCGCACCCCCACCTCAAAAAGCGCCACGACCGCCAGTGTCAGCACAAACAGAGTCATCTGCGCCATACCGTGGGCCACATATCGCCCTTTGGCCGCCAAAATGATCGCGCCCAAAAGCAGCAACGGAAGCACCCCGAAATAGAGCGTTGCGACATCCATGTACCATAACGCGTGCGTTCCTAAAAAGCCCTCCGCAAACATTTTCGCTCCTCAAAAAAATTGCGCCATCTTAACATGCTTTACATGTAAGGCACTTTGCATCGGAAAAGCGCTACGATAATACCTAATCAAACCGATCGGAGCACCGATGCCGCATAGCAAAGAACGTAGGGTTTTTAGCGTCGTCACCGTTATCGTCAGTCTGCTGGGTCTTTTTCTGGTACTGGGTATTTTAAACAATGCCAAAAAGAGTCAAATCGAGCAAACCAAAGAGATGCTCGTCCAAGAGGCCACCGCCCACTTTAGCACCATTAAAGAGCTTGAAATCTGGCACAACCGTTTCGGCGGAGTCTTCAAAGCCGATGTGAACGAAAGCAGCTAACACTTCAATATCTACAGCCTCAAACCCAAAAACGAACACAACCGCGCTACGGGATGGATGCGCGAAGCGCTTGAATATCTCCAGACCCGACCCCAAGAGCAAGTGCTCTTTCGCTTCTCATCCGATCACCGCGATTTTCGTTTTGCCGGCGTACTGCACACGCAAACCCGTTGTCTGGAGTGTCACGGAGATTTTCGCGTCGGGGATCTTCGCGGCGGTATCGAGATCACGCTGCCGCTGCAGACCTACCGCGAGGGTATCGATACCATCGAATCGCAATTTCGCCTCTTTGCCGCAATGGTGCTGGGTGTCTATCTGCTAGGGCTTGGAGGGCTGCTCTACTTCATCCGCCATCTCTTCGCGCAGAAGGAGAAGATCGAAAGCATGAACGCTTCGCTGGAGCAAAAGGTGGCCGATCGCACCAAAGAGGTACAGATACTCTACGCCAGAGAGCACTACCTCAAGGGCTTACTACAGACCATCGCGGAGCTCAACGAATCACTGATTAATACCTATTCGCTCGAATCGATCATCAAAACCAGCGTCGAAACCCTCACCCATCATCCCAACTACTGCCTGATCTATTTTGGCCACTTCGACGGCAGCGTGCTGCACCAGCGCTATGTGCTCGGGGATCACTACCGTCTATTTGACAAGGAACACATTCCCGCCATCCATCTACACACCGATCCCAGCTATACCGCCATTCTCAAGGCGATAGAGGAGCGTCACTGGCACATCATCAACCCCTGCGTCATCCGCCTCCCCGAACGTGCGCATACCCGCAAAGAGGATTATACCCCCTGCGCTTCGATCGCTTTTCCCCTGATAGAGCGAGAGGCTGCGGAGGCGTTTGACATCATCGCCTTTTGGACCGACCGAGAAGGGGGCTTTGATGAAGAGGAGATCAGCATCCTAGATACCGTCACACGCGACATTATGATGGCGCTGAGCGCCTACAAACAGCGTAAACTGACCGAACGGCTCCAAAACGAGCAGATTACCAACTACGAAGAGACCATTCTCGCCTTTGTCGATATGATCGAGCAGCGCGACGCCTATACCGCCGGTCACACGCTGCGCGTCGCCCGCTATGCCCGCACCATCGCAGAGGCGCTCGAAATCGATGAAGTGAGCATCCACAAAATCGAAAAAGCGGCTATTTTGCATGATATCGGCAAGATCGCCACCCCCGACACCATTTTGCTCAAACCCGGACGCCTCAATGCGCTCGAATACGAATTGATCAAAAACCATGTCCTTGCAGGCTATCAGATGCTCTCCAAGGTCAAGATGTACGCCGAACTCGCCGAAATCATGCGCTACCACCACGAGCACTACGACGGGCACGGCTACCCTTACGGCTACAAACACGACGAGATTCCCATCGAATCGCACATCCTCATCGTCGCCGACGCCTTTGACGCCATGACCAGCAACCGCATCTACAAGGTGCGCATGGGGGTCGAAGAGGCGCTGGAGGAGCTGGAGCGCAAATCGGGCAGCCAGTTTCATCCCGCCGTAGTGGCGGCGGCACTGAAGGTACTGCGCGAAATACACCTCTCCCAAACCACCCAATTGCCCCAAAGCGAGCTGGAAAATCAGCGCTTCGCCTACTTTTTCAACGACAACCTCACCGGCCTATACAACGAAGCCTACCTGCAGCTCACCTTGCATCAGACCCATGAGCAGATCTATCTAGACACCCTGCGGTTGCGTCACTTTACCGCCTACAACCACGCCATGGGATGGGCAAAAGGGAATGAACTGCTCATCGCCATCGCCAACCAACTCAAAGCACGCTATCCAAATGCCAAACATTTCCGTTTTGAAGGCGACGACTTTGTGATCATCTCCGGCGACGAAGCGCCGTGCCAACCCGAGCACTTCAACCTCAAGCTGCTCGATCCGCAAGAAATCATCACGCTGGAGTGCCGACACTACAGTGCGCACAACGACGAGGAGCTCGGAACGATCGCCAGAACACTTCAGGGTAATTGATTTGGATCAATGCGCACGCCGCCGTGCTCTGCTACACTACGTGCAAAACCAAAGGAGTCACCCATGCTCAGCGAAGCCATTTTGCCGCGCGTCGCGCTGCCTAGTATGAACGATACCCACCTTGAAGAGCTGCTGCTCGTCAACCGGCTGATCGCCGCCATCGGTGAGAAAAACATCGAAGCCACGGATGCCCTGCTTGAGGAGCTGATCGAACACACTTTAACGCACTTTGGCGGCGAAGAGGAGATGATGCGAAGCGCACAGTTTCCGCCCTATCCGATGCACAAAGGCGAACACGACCGCGCCCTTGCGGAGCTAAGGGCCCAGGTCGCCTCATGGCATAACCGCCGCGACTTCGCCTCGCTTGAATACTACATCACCGTAACGCTTCCGCGCTGGATCGTGCAGCACATCCAGACGATGGATAACGTCACCGCCAACTTTCTCGCCCACGGCCTCTCGCCCTGCGGATCAGGCCGCTGCTAAGCTTGCTATAATTGCCGCTGCATCACAAGGAGCGGCAATGCACCCCCTACGCCTCATTCCCATGTTTGCCTCTCTCGATGAGGCATCCTTTACCCAGCTCGTATCGCTCAGCCGTATCCGCACCTACCATAGCGGCGAGATCCTCTTTTTTGAAGGTGAGCGACCCAAAGCACTCTTAGTGCTCAGCCGCGGCACCCTCAAACTCTACAAAAGTATGGAAGGCACCAAAGAGATCGTTCTGCACCGTTTTACCCCGGTGTCGCTGATTGCTGAGCGCACTCTGCTTCAGCGCATCCCTTTTCCCGCCAGCGCCGTCTTTGAGAGCGACGGCGAAACGATTGAGATCGATGCGGTGGGCTTTGAGTCACTCTTTCTTGAAAACAGCGCCCTCTCACGGGTACTGATCGCATCGCTCAGCGACAAGATCCGCACGCTGGAGCAGGTGATCGAGCACACCCTCACCAAAGACGCCGCCGAGCGCGTTTTGGAGTTTGTCGGCTCATCGGGCGCGCTCTTTGCCTCGATGCGCCACTACGACATCGCCCATATGCTCCACCTCACCCCTGAAACCCTCTCTCGAACCCTTAAAAAGCTGCTGCGCGAAGGGCACATCCGCAAAGAGGGGAAGGGCTATTGCCTCCCTTAAGCCCTTACATGTAACCATAGCGTCCATGCTTGAACTCTTTATTTCCGTTTTGGGTATTTATGTCTTTATCGCGGTGGGCTACATCGCCAAGCGCAGCTTCAAAGAGCGCATCGACGAGCGCACGATTACGCTGCTTTCGGTCTATTTTTTGCAGCTTTTTCTCACCTTTTGGGGGCTGCTCAAACGCCCCTTCGATGATTCGCTGCTGCTTGCGCCTGCGCTCTATCTGGGTGTGGTGATCCTTACCTTGCTGCTGAGTCTGCCGCTGGTGCGCCGGCTTTTTGATGACCCCAAAGAGCGCTCCATCGCCACCGTCGCCGCACTGATCGGCAATACGGGCAATCTGGGTATTCCGCTGGGTATCGCCCTCTTTGGCGAGCAGAGCATCCCCTACACCACCATCATCAACATCGTCAACGTCTTTGTGGTCTATACCATCGGCGTCTACTACTACTCGCGCGGCAATTTCAGCGTCCAAGACTCCCTGCTCAATATCTTCAAACTCCCCGCCATCTGGGCGGCGCTTGCAGCCATCGCGCTGAACCTCATCGGCTACGTCCCCTCGCCCACGGTCGATAAAACTCTGATGATGGGCGCTTACGCCTCAATGGTGATGCAGCTGGTGCTTTTTGGCATTTACATGTACGATGTGAAGCTATCCCACATCAACCGCCTCCTCATCATCTGGGTGAACGGTGTAAAGTTCCTGATCCTGCCGCTGCTTGCTTATGTCGTGCTGCTTTTTGTGCCGCTTGAGCCGATGGTCAAAGGGGTGCTCTTTTTGGAGCTGATGATGCCACTGGCGGTGGCCAATGTCAACATCGCCAGCCTTTATGGATGCGCCCCGCGCGATGTGACGGCGCTCGTGCTCGTCACCTCCGTGCTCTTTTTGGTGCTGATTTTTGGCGGTATTGATCTGATGAGAGGGTTTTGAAGGGCATCGTAAAGAGGTCTATTGAGAGATGCTGACGCTCCTTGAGAACACTTACATGTAACGGTTCACGTAGATCAAAAACAAAGGTGGCTTAGGGGTGAAAAGTAGAGAGAACTAAGGGGCTTGAAAGGTGGAAAATGGAGGCTTTTTCCCCATTTTTCTGCGTATACCTCAGGCTCCGGTGGGGTGCTGAATGGTTACGAAAAAACGATGTGTGCTACAATGTTCCAATAAAAAATACGAGGAGACACCGTGTCTATAGAAAG
>JAFGUB010000043.1 GCA_016938735.1 Campylobacterales bacterium
AAAAGGGTTTTCATGCTTCACCTCGCATCATTGCTTCAACCTTGCATGTGATGGCTTCTTGTGTGAGACCTTGCATGGCACCATACGCCAGTGCGGCACCGGCACCCACCCCCTCTTTTGCTTCGCCCTCATCATAAAGTTTAAGTACCGGAATTGTCGCGTCACTATAACTAAAATCGCTGTAAAAGGCTTTTATGGGGAAGCTAAGCTGCGCTAAAAGTCTGACAATGCTCGATGCCGCATCTTTTGCGATCCAGTGTGTCGTTGCCAGAGCAATATGGCTATGGTCAAAATGGATCCGATGCTTTTGCGCCAGCACGTCTGCGATAAGAAGGGCCGCTGCCATTTGCGTACCGCCGCCAAGCACGATCTTAAAACGGCGGGATGCTTCCAAAATGAAGCCGGCAACAAAAAGCAGCATGTTATCTGCCGTATGGCCCAGCTTCTCAAAACTCTTCATCGTGTTTTGGAGCTTGGAAAGGGCGCATTGAATGGTCTCTTCTTTGATAGCAAGGGGAGCATGTTTAAATGAGGAAGCAAACAGCCCGGCGTTTTCAAAACCGAGCGCACTCACTGCAGCCTGCGCCGTGGTGGTACCTGAAGGGGTGCTCTCCCCTACAATCAGGTAGTCTCCTTTGAGCGCATAACGACGGCCAAACTCCCGCCCTTTTTCAAAAACACTCCTGGCGTCAAAAGGTGTTTCATCGCTGATACTGGGTGCCGGGGTGATCTCAAAGCTGTAGATGTCACTCTCTTGCGGCTTTACCTGTAAACCCAGATCCAAAATACCCACCTTGCTGAATGGCGCCAATGTGTGAACAGCGCGTGTAAGCAGGCCCGGCGTGGGGATGCCTGTCGCTGTCTCAGCGATATCCTCAAGGCTAAAGACCCTGCCTGTTGAGAGAAACTCTGCATCAAGGGTCGGCGTGAGCGGCATCCTTCCAGGGATTCCTGCCTGTGAAATACCCTCAATGTTACAGGTAAGCGTTACCGAAGCTGCCAAAAGAAAGTCTGCTTTTCCCTCCGGCAGTGATTCCGGGGTGTGATCAAAGAGGTTGTAGATCGTCATAAAAATCCTTTATAAAAGAGTGTCGTTAAAAGTAGCAGGGTCATCACCGAAAGATCAATGCGGTTTCGAAATGCCAGAGCTTCCTGCAGATGACGTGGTGTGACGGTCTCACTGCCACTGCCGAAAAATGGCTTTTTCTTCAGCGTTCCGAAATAACTGGTATCACCGCCGAGTCTTACATCCAGGGCTTGCGCCATAGCGGTTATAGGGTGTCCGGCGTTTGGACTGTCATGTTTTTTGCCTTGTGGATAAAAATCAAACAGACCTTTTTTACGCGATAAAATTGAAATCAACACCGCAGTCAGACGTGCGGGAAGATAATTGGCCACATCATCCAGTCTCGCTGCAGCTTTGCCAAACTTCTCATACCGCACGTTACGATACCCCACCATGGAGTCGAGCGTATTGATCGCTTTATA
>JAFGUB010000044.1 GCA_016938735.1 Campylobacterales bacterium
GCCTCCGTAATAGGCCTCTTTGGAGCCGTCGATCACTTTGATGTTGAGTCCCAAGCGGGATCGCACGCGTTGGAGGAAGTCGTTTTTGTTGACCGCGTCTCGCACCGCTGAGGTGGCGACGCAGAAGGTTTTACGGACTTTGTAAGATTTGGTGATATGGAGAAAGTCTTCAAGCGCCCCGACAGCACGCTGTATCGCTGCCTCTTGAAGCATGGTGCCGTGGTCGTACATGCCTTGGCTGATACGCACCGAACTCTTCTCTTCACACAATAGATGAAAACCAAACCGACTGGTGCGTTCAAAGATAACCATGCGTACCGAGTTGGAGCCTATGTCGATAACGGCGGTACGTTTGGCCATGCTTTGCCGCTCCTTTAGATTGATTTTTTAGCGTTCGTTCTCTTCCATCAACTGCTGGTACTTAAATTCCAGCTCTTGCAAGGTTTCGCGGTTGTCCGGGTCCAGTACGATACAGTCTACGGGGCAGACGGCAATACATTGCGGTTCATCATAATGCCCCACGCATTCGGTACAGCGATCAGGATCGATTACGTAGATCGGATCACCTTCTTCTATCGCTTCGGTGGGGCACTCTTCACGGCAGGCATCACAAGCGATGCACTCTTCGAGGATCATCAGGGGCATAAAAAAACCTTATCTCAAAAATCGGTGCCGAGTTATAGCGAAACAAACCTTGAAGGAATTTTAACGCTATTTTCTTTTGATCGGGCAGCAGAGTTTAGACTGTAAAAGCAGCGATGCGACCGTTCCTTCAACCCCATCTGTGCGGTTTTTGACGCTGATCTCTCCACCAATCGCCTCTGCGGCACTCTTCGCCAAAAAGAGCCCTAGGCCGACACCTGATTTGTTCCCTTGACGCTTGAAGGGGGCAAAGAGATCGACACTATCGTCGATGCCGCACCCTTCATCGATCACTTCGATAAAAAGGCCGTCATCATGGAGGCTGCTGCACAACGTGACGCTTTTGCCCTTTGGGGTAAATTTGAGGGCGTTTTGCAGAAAGTTTTGGATGATTTGACTCAGCAAAGCGACCTGAAGGGTCGCCATAAAGAGATTGGGTTCAAAATGTGCATGTAAGGTTTTACCCTCACTTTGCGCCAATAGCGTGAAGTCTTGCGCCTTTTTGCGTAGCTCTTCAATGACGTCTACTTCCGTCGGTGTATCAAGTTGTGCTCCCTCTTGACGGCCGATATTGAGAATGTTGCTGACGATTTTGTCCATGTCGTTGATGGCGTTGTTACTCACTTTGATCGCTTCGATGTACTCTTCAATGGAGCGTTTTTTGATAAGGGTGACTTGGTTTTTAAGCTTCATAACGGCCAAAGGGGTTTTGAGCTCGTGCGCCGCGCCGATAAAGAGCTCTTTTTGGTACTTGACGAAGTTTTGGATGCGGCCCATAAGGCGGTTGATGGTGTCGCCTAGCGGTTCAAACTCTTCGGGAAGCTCTTCGACGCGGATGGGGCGTATGAGGTGCTCGTTCATGTTGGAGAGGCGCTGCGAAAGGGTATTGACCGGAGAGATGAGCATCTTCGAAAGACCGATGGCATAGAGGATCACCACCAAAAAGCCGACGGCGTTGATGATAAAGATGGAGTTGATGATTTTGGCCAGCAGTTTTTTGGTGGAGGAGATATCGGTCGTGATGCGCAAAAAGCTCTTCTCTTCGGCGGCAAAAGGGTAGATTAGGCGCAAATAGGTACTGCTGCCTTTTTGGATCTCTTGGAGATAGGATTGCCCGCTGGGCATATTTTCAAAAGTTACCAACTCGATGTTGAGTCCCAGAGCATTGTCAGTACTGTTTTGCTGAGTGGTTTCGACGGATCGGAATGAGCAGATATTTTGGGCGACTTGAATAAGGGTTTGGCGTTTCTCTTCGTAGATCGATTCAGAGATCATAAAGTAGAGCGCCGAGGAGAAGATCAAAATCAAGGATGCGGAAGCGAAGACGAGTTGGACAAGAAACTGTCGGCGGATGCTCTTTTTGGCGGCCACTACTTTACTCCACGGTCGATAGATGGTTGGGGTAAATCCCGTAGAGGGGGATTAGGCCTCTTTAGGGAAGCAGAAGCGGTAGCCGCGGCGGCGGACGGTTTCTATGGTGGTGATGCCTAGAGGCTTGTCCATCTTTTGGCGGATCTGGTTGATCGCCACCTCGATGACGTTGGGAGTGACGAGTTCGGGCTCTTCCCAGATGGCATCGAGCAGTTGCTCTTTGGAGACGATCTGGTCGCGGTGGCGGGCGAGGTGGGTGAGGACTTCAAAGGGTTTGCCCTTGAGTTCGATCTCTTTGTCGCGGTAGATGATCTTCTCCTCTTCGGGGTTGATGATCAGATCGTCGATTTCGATGATGTTGCTGCCGCCAAAACGCAGTCTGGCCTCAAGGCGGGCGACGAGGACGTCGAAATCGAAGGGCTTACGGATGTAGTCGTCTGCACCGGCGCGCAGCGCTTCGATCTCACTTTCGTTGTCATCACGAGCTGAGAGGACGACGATGACGGTTTTGGGTGTTTTGGTTTTGATATCGGGAATGATGTCTACGGCGTTGCCATCAGGGAGCATCCAGTCGGTCAAAACCAGATCGTAGTTGCGGATATCGAGATAATATTCGCCGTCTTTGAGGGTTTCTACGACGTCGCTTTGATACCCAAACTCTTTGAGTCCTTCGGCAAGAGTTTTGTTTAACGTCACTTCATCTTCGATGATGAGAATACGCATTGATTGTCCTCGGCTGATAAATTTGCGGGGATTATAGCACAGTTTTAGGTTAATTTAATCTATTTTTCAAGTTTCTTTAAAAAAACATTCAATCTTGTTTAAGGTTTAGAAGGTGAATGTTTCGCTGAGACCGACGCGTACATTGGGGAGGATGTCGGGTTTGCAGAGGTGAAGATAGAGCTCTTCGATGGCGTCAAAACGCGCTTTAAATCTTTGCGCGACGACTTCGATAGCCGTTTCGAGCAGTTCGAAGCGTTCTTCTTCTAGGGTCTTACGGATCAGTGCAACGGCGATGGCGTAGTCGATGTACTCCCCATCGGTATAGCGGTAATCGATCGTACATGTAACAATAACGCGCTGCGGCGTCAGGCGCTCATGTTCGAGCAGACCGATGATACATGTAAGGCTCAGCGCGTCGATGTGGATGCGCATTTAAACGACGCGGCTCTCTTTGCCCTGAATCAGTCGCACGATATTCGGAATGTGTTTGTAGAGTAAAATCAGCGCGATCAGCACGATCGGCGCGTGGGCCATTTCGGGCTGAAGAAAAAAGCTGGCGATCACGAGACCGGCAAGCCCAAGCAAAGAGGAGAGCGAAGAGATGCGGATGGTTTTGGCGGCGATAAACCAGACACCAAGGCCGATGAGGGTTTCAACCGGCATCAGATAGATCAGTACGCCCATGCCGGTAGCGACTCCTTTGCCCCCTTCAAACCATAAATAGGGGCTAAAACAGTGGCCGATCACGGCGAGTACTGCTACCCCCCAAAGCGCGCTGTCGCTGAGCCCCAAAAGATCGGCCGCGACCAACACCGCAAGCCCTTTGAGCGCATCAAGGGCTAAAGTCGCCGCACCCAGTTTTTTGGCCAGTTTGGGGTCTTTCTCTTTGACGACGCGCAAGACATTGGTGGCACCGATGCTTTTAGAACCCGCCTCTTTGATATTGACGTCTGCGAAGAGTTTGGCCAGAATCAGGCCAAAAGGGATACCCCCGACCAGATAGGCGATGAGGTAGAACTGGGCGTTGATATGAGACAGGAACTCCATTCGTAGGGCCTTAAAATGAAAAATTGATACGGCAGTCTAGCGACGGACGGGTTATAAACCGCTAAAAGCGCACTTTAAAAACCGGCGCCTATCCCCAGCAGGAGTTGAAAGTCGCTCTTTTGTGGACGCACTCCGTCGGAGGCGGCGATCGGGTTGTGTAGATAGTTCCAAACCAGACTTAGGTCCAGATCCACATTGCCTACAAGACGGCGCGAAAATTGATTCAGCAGGTAGTGTCGATAGCCACCCGAAGAGCCGTCCATCAACGTAAAGCGGTAATCGAAACGTGCCGCTACGTCATACTCCAATTGTTTAAAGACAAGAGAGTCGATCTGTAATGCCCAAGAGCGGCGATAGAGCGACTCATCTACCTCAACCGTGTGGTATCTTGTGCCGATGATGGCCGGACCCGTCGAAAGGTCCCACTCAAAGTCCGCTTCATCATAAAGGCCCACACCGATTCCCGAACCTAAACGCCATTGATAGTCAATATTTTGATAGCGATCCGCAAACAGCTCGGAGGTAAGCGGGGTGAGGTAGAGCGAGCGGGTCATGTAGAGGTCGAATTTCTGTTTAAGACGGTGGTTGTTGGCGGTCTCTTCGCTATTTTGGTGCGAGAGCATGCCGATGTAATCTAGGCGCAGTCGGGTGATGGCACTGCGTCTGGTGAGCCATGCGATGGCGTTGAACCCTGTGGTGTCGGTATTACCGTTGCGCAGATCAAGCCCTGCGGTGGCTTTAGCATTCCAATACTCTGTTTCACGCTGTTTGTAGGGAGTGATCGAGACGATCATTTTGCGCGCGACGCTTGAGCTTGTGCGCGGCGTCTTGATCCAAGCGGTTTGGTCTGTCAGATCGAGCGTGCCGTAATGGGCCCGAGTGTAGCCTGGAATGTGTTCATACCACATCTGCGCTTGCGTTTCAATACGTGCATTGAGGGTCACATTTTGGCGCGTGATCAGACGCCTTATTCGCGAGAGTGGTAGTGAGAGGTGACCGAGTGTGTAGCTGTCGAACTCCACCTTTTCGAGATAAACAGCTTTAAGTGAGCCGCCGATCCACTCTTGTGATTCAAGCTTGATCCAGTCTCCAGAAGCGGGAATCTCAGGTATCTCTTGTGCGACAATCAGCAGCGAATAAAGAAGTACCATGAAGAGAAAACGGATCATAACAAGTGCCTGAAGTATTGAATTCGATGCGTATAGTAACGAAGCAGCGCTAACAATTTGATGTGTGTGCCCAAGCTGATTTCGGCGTCTTGGAGACAAATCGCGCTATAATCCTGCTTATTTGCTACATGTAAGGAGTGCTTTTTGACATCCAGTACCAAAGAGCTTCAAGAGCGTATTCGCGCGCTCAAAAGCCGCCTCAGCGTCACCGTCGTTGCCCACTACTACCAGCGCGATGAAGTGTTTGAGATGGGCGACATCACCGGCGATTCGCTCGAACTGGCCAAGCGTACGCGCGACGACAGCGCGGAGTTTGTCGTCTTTTGCGGCGTCGGTTTTATGGGCGAGAGCGTGAAGGTGCTTAGTCCGCACAAACGGGTGTTGATGCCCAAGATCGCCTGCTGCGCGATGGCCAAGATGATCGACGGCGGCTATTATGAGCGATCGGTCTTGACGCTTGAGGCTGCAGGAATTGCCAAAGAGGCGATTTTGCCGATCACCTACATTAACTCCAGCGCCGAGGTCAAAGCGCGGGTAGGGCAGATGGGCGGCATGGTCTGCACCAGTGCGAACGCACGCATGATCATTGAGCGGGCGATGAAAGAGGGCAAGAAGATCCTCTTTGTGCCTGATCGCTGTTTGGGGCAAAATATCGCGCGGGAGATGGGTCTTGCAAGCTGCGTCATCGGGGACGGTAGTGATCCCAAGGCCGCCGATATTCTCTGCTACGATGGTTTTTGTTCGGTGCATCAGCTCTTTAGTGTGGATGATGTGGCTTTTTACCGCAAAAAGTATCCGGGCATTGTGATCGCCGTGCATCCCGAGTGTGACCCGAGCGTCTGTGAAGCGGCCGATTTTGTGGGTTCCACGTCACAGCTCATTAAGTACATCGGCGCACTTGATCCTGAGCAAAAAGTGGCGGTGGGCACTGAGTACAATCTGGTGAACCGCATGCGCCCTAAAAACACCTATGTGCTCTCATCAAGCAAGCCCGAATGCCCGACGATGAACGAAACGACGCTCGAAGATCTGTACGCGACGCTGCGCTCCATCGAAGAGGGTGCACCGATCAACGAAATTGTGCTGAGCGAAGAGACCGCCTACTGGGCACGTGTAGCGCTAGAGCGGATGATGGCGCTATGATCGACGCATTTGTTCGCGCCGCGCTGCGTGAGGATCTAGGGCGGGGGGATCTCTTTGCGCGGGTGATGCCCACCTGCGCCGCGCATGCCCGCATCGTCGCCAAAAGCGACGGGGTACTCTGCGGCGTGCCCTACGGCGATGCGCTTGCCCGCATGGCCGCTTTTGGCATTTCATGGCACGTGCGTGAGGGTGAAGCGTTCGCGCGCGGCGCGGTTTTGGCACGCTTGGAGGGCGATGCGCACACCCTGCTGGCGTGTGAACGCACCCTGCTCAATATGATCTTGCACGCCAGCTCCATCGCCACGCTGACCCGCCGCTATGTAGAGAAGGTGGCGCCTTACGGCGTCAAGCTGCTCGACACCCGCAAAACCCGTCCGCTGCTGCGCGATTTTGAGAAGTACGCCACCCGCATCGGCGGTGCGACCAACCACCGCATGGGGCTTGATGACGCGCTGATGATCAAAGACACCCACCTCAAAACCATTGATGATCTTGAAGGCTTTATGCGCCAAGCCAGAGCGCAGATCCCCTTTACATGTAAGATCGAAATCGAGGCGGAACAGTTCGCTCAAGCGGTGCGGTTTATGGAGCTCGGTGCCGATATTGTGATGCTCGACAACATGACGCCTGAGCAGCTTGCGGAGGTAGTGGCCTACCGCAATACCCATCACCAAGGGGTCTTGCTTGAAGCCAGCGGCAATATTACGCTCGAGAGTATCGAGCGCTACGCCCAAAGCGGGGTGGACGCCATTAGCACGGGTGCGCTGATCCATCAGGCCAATTGGATCGATCTGTCGATGAAGATGGAGTAGCTTTAGGCTTACATGTAACATATGGCAGACGATCAGGAGAAGACCGAAGAACCTACGGGTAAGAAGATCCAAGATGCCAGGCTGGAGGGAAATGTCCCCAACAGCCGCGACACTTCGGGCGTTTTTACCCTTTTTGTAGCGATTTTGGCGCTGTTGATGCTTTTGGGTTATATGAAAGAGCGGCTGTTCGATCTGACCTACTATCTCTTTGCCTTACAGACGCAAAGCGTTGATCGCGAGATGCTCTTTGATCTGACCGTAACGATCATGAAGGAGTTTTTGCTCATTGTGATGCCGCTTACCCTTGCCGTGGCGATTGCAGGTGTCCTTGGGACGGTTGCGCAGTTCGGATTTAACTTTACCACCAAACCGCTCATACCCAATTTTTCAAAACTAAACCCCATTAGCGGGCTTAAAAATCTCATCTCCCTGCAAAAAATCATTGAAGGGTTCAAAATCACCCTAAAGTCGATGACCGCAATGGGGATCGGTTTTTGGATCTTTTGGGAGTACATCAAAGAGCTGCCGACGGTAGCGATGTTTAGTATGAAGGATCAGCTTGATTGGGTGCATGAAAAAGAGCTGATTTTGGCATTGGTGATGCTCTTTATCCTTTTTGTGTTTGCGATGATTGATTTCGTGATCGTACGCCGCCAATATACCGAGAAGCTTAAAATGAGCAAACAAGAGGTGAAAGACGAGATGAAAAACATGGAAGGAGATCCGCACGTCAAGGGTAAAATCCGTCAGATTCAGATGCGCGCCGCGCAAAAACGGATGATGTCCAACGTGCCTAGCGCCGACGTGGTCATTACCAATCCCACCCACTACGCCGTGGCCATCCAATACGACGAAACCAAACACCGTTCTCCGGTCGTTGTAGCCAAGGGTAAGGACAACATCGCCGTGCAGATCAAGCAGATTGCCAGAGAGCACGGTGTGCATATCGTTCAAAACCCGCCGCTTGCGCGTTCGCTTTATGCCGAGGTGGATCTGGACAAACCGATACCCGAGCGTCTTTTTGCGGCTGTGGCGGAGGTGCTGGCGTATGTCTATCGGATCAATAAACGAACGCTAAATCGATAAGCAAACGCCCTACCGAAGCCGCATTGTGTTAAGCGTGCTTGGTTATAATGCGCCAAAAATAGCCAATAGCGAGATCATGAACCTTTTAGATAGCTCCATCGAACAGGCCCGCCATATCGTTTTACATGTGTGCGCACCGTTAGATGCCGACGGGCTTGGAAGTGCGAGTGCACTGTACACCTATGTGCTCACCTTGCATAAAAAGGCGACATTGGTTTGCAATGCTGAGATACCGCCACGGCTTAGGTTTATTCCCTGGGTCGATCAGGTGCGTACGCATCTACCCCAAAGCGCTGATGTCTGTATCGATATCAGTCCGGATCAAGGCGTTTTGAAGGTCCTTGAGGTGTTTGATTTTTTGCGCGCGCGTGAAGTGAAGATCAATGTGAAGATGGCCACCGCGCTTTATGGCGGTTTGCTTGAATCGCTTGAGGGGTTTAGGTCACCTCAAACCGATGCGCGCGCACTGCACGTTGCCGCTGAATTGCTTGAACGCGGTGCCGACGCGAAAGCGGCCGTGCGCTTTTTGTTTGAGATGTTGCCGCTGAGCCATTTGCGGCTCAAGGCACTGCTGCTTTTAGAGATGCAGCTCGCGTGCGATGCGCAGTTGGCGTTGCTGTGTGTGACGCGTGCGCATTTGCAGCGCAGCGGAGCGAGCGAAGGAGCCTGTGAGGCACCTTTACGCGAGGCGCTCTGCTTGCCGAGTGTAGCGTGTGCGGTGCTCTTGGTGGAGCGTGAGGATGGGGGTGTGGGTGCAGAGCTACGCACCAAATCACTTGATGCCCGAGTCATTGCCGAGGGTTTTGGAGGGGTCGCGCAGATGCACCGCGCCACATTTGAATTGACTACCATCGGGCTTGAAGCGGCGGTAGAGATGGTGATCTTACATGTAAAGGACAGGCTTGAGACGAAGTAATAAATTAGGTTCCGTGATCGGAATGGGGATCGTAATTGGAGTGATCGGTGTGATACTTTTTGTTGTTTTTTCACCTTCGTTTGAGCGTGACGTGCCGAGTGTGACAGTAGAGCACAACGGCTATTGGAATCTCAAATCTCCGCTGAAGGTACGCATTAACGATCAAAGCGGTATCGGCGGTTATCGCGTCGCTTTGGAGGCAAACGGTGAGTCGATCAGTCTGGCGCAGGCACAAAACGCTGTCGCTCTGCCCGAACTCCTTTTGAGTGTCGAAGCGCCCAAAAAAGTGGCGGCGTTTAAGCCCGAATCGGTGAAGCTGATCGTTGAGGCGCACGATACGAGCAGTTGGAACTTCTTTCGCGGCAATACCGCGCGCGTTGAGCTCTCTTTGATCGTCGATACCAAAGCGCCGCAGGTCTCGACGGTGGCGCATTCGATGTATGTGCACAAAGGCGGATCGGGAATGGTGGTGTTTGCCGCGGAGGATCCCAATCTCGATTCACTTTATATTGAGATCGAAGGGGGAAAACGCTTTGTGGCGCAGCCCTTTTATAAAGAGGGCTATTTCATCTCTTTGGTGGCGTGGCCTTTGACGAGCGACGGCTTTTCGGCTCGTCTGATCGCAACGGATAAGGCGGGCAATCTGCATAAGAGCACCGTTCCGTTTCGCGTCAGCGACCGTACGTACCAGCTCTCCAAACTCAAGCTCTCCGATGCTTTTCTTGAGGGCAAAATCGCGGAACTGGCAGAGCTTTTTGAGATCACTCATGAGAGCGACAAGCGCCTTGATCAGTTTCGCTTGATCAACGAGCGGGTGCGGGAGAAGAACGAAAAGCTGATTCACGAGCTGACATCGGTGGTTTCAAGCGAGCGTATCGACACTTTTGAGATTACGCCGTTTTATCCGCTCAAAAACGGTCAGAAAGTGGCGAGTTTCGGTGATCATCGGCTCTACTTTTATAATGAGGAACAGGTGAGCGAGTCGTACCATTTAGGCCTTGATCTGGCAAGCGTGCAGATGGGTGCGATCATGTCTCAAAATGCCGGAACGGTGGTCTTTAGCGATTTTAACGGCATCTACGGCACCATGCCCGTGATCGATCACGGCTTGGGGCTTTACACCCTCTATGGGCACTGCTCAAGCGCGGCAGTGCAAAAAGGCGATAAGATACACCCCGGCGACAAGATCGCCAATACCGGTATGAGCGGCTATGCGATGGGGGATCATCTTCATTTTGGGGTACTGGTGCAGGGGATAGAGGTGCGGCCTGAGGAGTGGATGGATGCGAAGTGGATCAAGCTCAATATCACCGATACGATCAGTGATGCCAAAAAAATCATCGACCGAAAATAGCAAGTTGTACTATAATTTCGGAATGTTTTTTGCTAATCTCTAAACAATTTTCTTACTAAAAGGGGTTTGATGATGATGCAGACCACCATTGCAAAGCCGGTTGAGCTTGTAGGCATCGGCCTGCATAAGGGCAATCCCGTACGTCTAAGGCTCGAACCGCTTGATGAAGGTAGCGGGATTATCTTTTTTCGCTCCGATGTCAATATGACCATCGCACTCAAACCCGAAAATGTGATCGATACCAAGATGGCGACCGTGATCGGCAAAGAGGGCCACTTTATCTCTACCATCGAGCATCTGCTCTCTGCCGTGTATGCGTACGGGATCGACAATCTGCGCATTATTGTCAATGCTGATGAGGTACCGGTGATGGACGGCTCATCAAGTAGCTTTTGTATGCTGCTCGATGAAGCGGGTCTGGTGCAGCAGCGTCAGCCCAAAAGGATCATGCGGATCAAAAAAGAGGTGAGCGTCAAAGAGGGGGATAAGTACGTCAAACTCTCTCCAAGCGATGATCTGAGCTACGATTTTACGATCAAATTCAATCACCCTGCCATTGAGCGCCAGCAGTTCACTTTCTACTTTTCCAAGGAGAACTACAAAAACCAGATCGCCAGAGCCCGCACCTTCGGCTTTTTGCATGAGGTGCAGTATCTGCGTTCCAAAGGACTCGCGCTCGGCGGCAGTCTTGAAAATGCCGTGGTGCTTGACGACAAAAAGGTACTCAACCCTGAGGGGCTACGATTTAAAGATGAGTTCGTGCGCCATAAAGTGCTCGATGCCATCGGCGATATGTCGCTGCTGGGGCTCAACTTTATCGGTCATTATGAAGCGTTTGCCGGTAGTCACGACCTGAACCACAAAGTGACGCTTGAGTTGTTGCGCTCTAAAGAGAACTATGAGATCGTGGAGATTGGCAGTGTCAAAGTGAAGGAGCTGGCCAAAGCGTATGCATGACGTCGTTGTCATTGCGCTTGCTACACCGCTGCGCGTCGGAGTGTATGAAAAGGGGCAGCTTGTTGAGTCGATAGTCTCCGAGCAGGGGGCGTCCGAGGCGCTACCGCAGATCTTTGAATCGTTGATGGCACGCTACAGATTAGGCACGCTTGCTTATGCCAAAGGGCCCGGCAGCTTTATGGGTATAAAGGTCGCGTATCTGTTTTTAAAAACCCTGAGTATTGTCAAAGGGTATCGTTTTGTAGCAACAGATGCTTTTTTCTTTAATGAAAACCGCCCCATCAAAGCGGTTGGAAAGCTCTATTTCGTTAAAAATGCGGATACAATCGAGACGAGAGCGTTTGATGAAGTGCCCCAAGGCGGCTTTAGCTTGCCAAGGCAGATCCGCATCGATGAATTTGATGTCGACACGCTCCCCTTTTATGGAATCGGGGCGGTCGGATAAGGACCGTTTTTGACCGTTAGCGTACCAGCAACCAGCGCCAATCTGGGCCCCGGATTTGATACATTGGGTTTGGCTTTGGGCCTTCACAACAAAGTGGAATTTAAGCCTTCGCGTTTTTTTAGCGTAGCCATCAAAGGCGAAGGCGAAGACAACGCAAGGCTCAAAGGTAACAACCTCTTTGTAAGCATCTTCAACGACCATTACAAGCGTCTGACGCAGAAAAAGCAAAATTATAAGTTCACTTTTTATAATGAAATACCGATGTCGCGCGGGCTTGGAAGCTCCTCTGCGGTTATTGTCAGTGCGATTGCCACCGCGCATGAAGCGGCCGGTGTGCGGGTCTCCAAGCGCCGTATCCTCAACTACGCGCTGGCCTATGAGCCGCATCCGGACAACATCACACCGGCTGTGATGGGCGGATTTAATGTGTCAACGCTTGAGAAGAGTAAGGTCTTTTCCGAAAGCAAACATCTGCCTGATTATCTCAAAGCAGTGGTCGTTATTCCTGATAAACCTATTTCCACCGCCAAATCGCGCACGGCGTTGCCCCGCTCCTATTCTAAAGAGAACGCCATTTTCAATCTGTCGCATACCGCTTTGACCGTAGCGGCTTTCTACACTGAAAATTGGGAGCTTTTGCGCCTCTCTACGCAGGATCGCTTTCATCAGAAATTGCGTATGAAAATGCTTCCTGAGCTCTTCAACGTTCAAAAACTTGCCTACGAGCATGGTGCGTTGATGAGTACGCTCTCGGGCAGTGGTTCGACTTTTTTTAATATGACCTACGATCATGATGCCGAAAACCTTAAAGAGCAGCTATCAAGCGCGTTTCCGGAGTTTATTGTCAAAGTGCTCGACTTTGACAACACCGGCCTCGTTGTTGATAAGTAAGTCGGGGCCCTCCCGCCACCAATTCAAGAAAGTTTAGGCTATAATGGCACGAAAATTTCATAAGCCGCAGCGCATGTGTGTCGTCTGTCGTCAGCGGTCCGCGCAAGAGAGCCTGTTACGCCTACAGTGTCATGAGAGGCTCCTCACCCCTTATCAAAACCAAGGGCGAAGTTTTTATATCTGCTTTACATGTATCGACACAAAAGGCTGCGCTAAAGTTTTGGCAAAGCAGTGTAAAAGCGGAGAGATCGAGGCGCTTATGAAGCAATTAAAGGAGTTCACCGTTGATGACAGATAAAGTTAGGGTCCATGAGATAGCTAAAGAGCTTGGAATCTCTTCCAAGGAGGTCGTGGACAAAGCAGTTCTGATCGGAGTATCGGCCAAAACGGCTTCAAGTACTGTTTCGATGGAAGAGGCTGAGCAGATCATGAACTTCATCATGAACGGTGCAGCGGAGTCGGCTCCAAGCAAGCAGAGTGTCAAAAAAGTAGTGACCGAAGAGCATGTAGTCGTTCAAAAACCAATGTCGGCTCCCGTGGCGGCGCAACCTGTCAAACCAGAAGCGGTTCAAGCCCGTCAGCCGTTCCTTGAAGAGAAGGTCTCCGAAGAGGAACAAAACGTTCAAGAGATTGCCGAAGAAGAGGTTGCTGTACGTAAAACAGGTCTGAAGATCGTTAAGAAGAAGCGACCAAAAGAGGAGGAGGTGGCGACACAGCAGCGCCAGGCCGAACAGGAGAGTAAGAAACTCTCAAATTACGGCAAGCTCAGTGTCGAAGCACTCCGCGAGATTGAGGAGAAAAAAGCCCGCAAAAAAGCGCAAGCCGCAGCTCCGGTGCAAAAGAAAGATCAGGGGATGACCCTTGACATTTTTGGCGGCAGTCTGGCTGAAGTCTCGATGGATTATGAAGAGAATGAGGTCGTTTTGATGGATCTCAGTGAAATTGACCGCAAAATTCAAGACGAAGAGCCTGTCAAGCCAAAAGAGAAAAAACCGATCGGCAGAAACTCGGGCAAGAAGCAGGGCAGTGGGAAAAAGACACAGCAGGTGTCGCGCGGAAAACGTCAAAAGTACGCTAAAAATCGCCCTAGCGACGAAGTAGTTACCCACGTTGAGATTCCTGAGGATATTCGTGTTTATGAATTTGCCGAGAAGGTGAACAAACCTTTGGGCGAGGTGATCAAAATTCTCTTCAACCTCGGCATGATGGTGACCAAAAACGACTTTTTGGGCAAAGACGAGATCGAGATTTTGGCCGAAGAGTTCCAAGTAGAGGTGACTACGGTCGATCCAAAAGACGCCTTTAACTATGAAGAGAGCTACGAAGAAGATGCGCTTTTGGATGAGCATCTTGAAGAGCGTCCGCCGATTATCACCATCATGGGACACGTTGACCACGGTAAGACTTCGCTCCTTGATGCAATCCGCAATGCCAAAGTCGCTGCCGGCGAAGCGGGCGGGATCACACAACATATCGGGGCCTATACGATTGATCAAAACGGCAAAAAGATCACCTTCATCGACACCCCTGGGCACGCAGCATTTACCCATATGCGGGCACGCGGTGCGCAGGTGACCGACCTTATTATCATCGTCGTTGCAGCGGATGACGGTGTGAAGCCGCAAACGCTTGAAGCCATTCGCCTCTCCAAAGAGGAGAAGGTGCCGGTGATCGTGGCCATCAATAAAATGGACAAAGAAGCGGCTAATCCCGATATGGTCAAGGGCCAAATGGCCGAGCATGGTCTAAGTCCCGTCGATTGGGGCGGCGATGTTGAATTTATTCCCATCTCTGCTAAAACCGGCAAAGGCTTAGACGAGCTACTTGAGAATATCCTGATTCAATCAGAGTTGCTGGAGCTGCGTGCCAACCCCAATGCCGCCGCCAAAGCGGTGGTGGTTGAGAGCTCGCTCGAGAAGGGGCGTGGTCCTGTGGCGACGGTCATTGTGCAAAACGGAACCCTTCGCGTCGGAGACAACGTGGTGTGCGGATCGGCTTATGGTCGTGTGCGTGCTTTGGTGGATAATCTCAAACGCCAGATTGATCAGATAGGACCAAGTGAAGCGGCGGTCGTTGTAGGGCTCAATGAGGTGCCCGGATCGGGTGAGACGCTTATTGCGGTTGAGAGCGATAAAGAGGCGCGCGAATATGCGCAGAAGCGCTACGAGTACGAGCGGCTTAAAGAGCTCTCACACTCGACCAAAACTACCCTTGACGAACTGGGTGCGCTCATTGCCGAGGGGAACCTCAAGGCGCTTAAAGTGGTGCTAAAAACCGACGTACACGGCTCGCTCGAAGCGATTCGTTCGTCGCTCTCAAGTCTGCGTAACGATGAAGTCAAAGTGGAGATCATCTCTTCAGGCGTGGGCGGTATCACAGAAAATGACGTCCAACTGGTCAATAACTCCGAAAATTGTATGCTGCTGGGCTTCAACGTGCGTCCGACGGGTACCGTCAAGGCGCTCGCCAAGCAGACGGGGGTTGAGATTCGCACCTATACGATCATCTATCAGCTCATCGATGACGTGACGGCGATGCTCACGGGCATGATGGCGCCGAAATACACCGAACAGCACAGTGGTCAGGCCGATGTGCGCGAAGTCTTCAAGATCCCCAAAGGGGTCGTTGCCGGATCAGTGGTGGTTGACGGTAAGCTGGTGCGCGGCGGTTTGGTGCGGGTCATCCGCAGCGGCGTCGTCATTCACGAAGGGCGTCTTGATTCGCTCAAGCGCTTCAAAGACGACGTCAAAGAGGTCGGCAGCGGTTATGAGTGCGGCGTCGTCATCAACGGTTATGAAGACGTTCGTCCCGGCGACGTTATCGAAACCTTCGTTAAAGTCGAGCAAAAAGTCTCCCTGTGACGCCCGAACAGATCAAAGTCAAACGCACCGAGTCGCTGCTTAAAGAGCTGATTCCCGAAGCGATCAGCACCCTCTCCGATGCACGTTTGCATGAGCTGGATATCACCGACGTGAAGTGCGCGCGCGGACGCATTGATGCGAAGGTCTATCTTGACCCGCATTATTTTAATGAAGAGGAGCGCCGCTTTTTTCTGAAGCAGCTCGCTAAAGCGCGACCGGTGATTGAAGAGTACTGCTTGCAAGAACAGGGGTGGTTTCGCTGCCCAAAGCTCGCTTTTGAGTTTGACGATCAGCTTGAGAAGAGCCAGAAAATCGAAGCACTTTTTGCGCAGATCGCTAAAGAACGCCCCAAAGAGGAGGAGTGATGTCACTCGAACACGATATTGAGACGATGCTTGGCTCCATCGGCTTATCGCTCTATGATACGTCGCTGCACAGCGAGTTTGGCGAGACGATCTACCGCATCAGCGTTACATGTAAAGAGGGCGCGGGGGTGAGTATGGACAAGGTTGTCGAAGCGACCAAGCTCATCTCTCCGATGTTAGACGTCACGCCGCCCCTCTCAGGCGAGTACCGTCTTGAGGTGAGTTCGCCGGGCATCGAGCGTAAGTTAACGACCCTTTCGCATTTTGCCAAGTCGATCGGCGAGAAGGTGCAGGTGAGCCTCAAAGACAAAACCAAACTTCAGGGGCTGCTGATCTCAGTCGAGGGCGAGCGGATAAGCATCGAGGATGAAGCCGCCGGTGTCCTTACCATCGACTTTGACCAAATCAGCAAGGCCAAAACCTACTTCGAGTGGTAAACGCCGATACGCTTTGGATGCGTCTCGCCATCGAAGAGGCGTGGAAGGCTCAAGGTTCTACTCTGCCCAATCCCGCCGTGGGCGCGGTGCTTGTGAGCAGCAGTGGCGAGCTTTTGGGTCTGGGCGCACATCAAAGAGCGGGTGGTGCCCATGCCGAACTCCTTGCGCTGCGAAATGCTGGGGCAAAGCTCAGCGCTGATCCCTCTTGGCTTACATGGTATGATCCTTTTGAGCTTCACCGACGTTTGCGTCACCATCCCAACCTCTTTACCGATACCACGCTTTATGTCACGCTGGAGCCCTGCGCTCATGAGGGCCGCACCCCTTCGTGCGCGGCGCTCCTTGCAGATCTTATGATCCCGCGCGTGGTGATCGCCCATAGCGATAACCACCCGCAGGCCCGCGGCGGCGCGGCGCTGCTACGCCAAAGCGGCATAGAGGTAATCGAAGGGGTGTGCGAAGATGAAGCGCACAGGTTGCTGCTCCCCTTTTTACATGTAAGCCAAAAACCGCTGCGGCTCTTTAAATGGGCGCAGCGGCTTGACGGCACGATTGACGGCGGAGTGATTAGTTCCGAAGCGTCGCGCCGCTATGTCCACAGCTTGCGCGACGCCTGCGATCTGCTGGTGATCGGCGGCAATACGGTGCGCACGGATCGCCCGACGCTCGATGCGAGACTCTGTGGCGGACGTGCGCCCGATCTGCTGATCTATTCGCGCGAAAAGGCGTTTGACCTCAGCATACCGCTCTTTGGCGTGCCCGATCGAAAGGTCTTTATTGAGTCGGATTTAAAGCGGCTTAGCGACTACCGCTTTGTGCTGATCGAAGGGGGCGCGGGGATGTTTGCGGCGTGCAAGGCCGATTTCGATCTCGCCTTTGTGGCTCCTTCAAGCGGCGGCGGTGCGCTGTCGATGAACCCCCAAGCGCGCTATGATCTCTTACATGTAGGCCGCTGCGACAAGGATGCGGTACTTTGGATGAAAAGGCTCTAAAATGGAAAAACAGGAAAAAATCGTCTCAATGTTTGATGCCATCGCCCCGACCTATGATCGGGCCAACCGCGTGATGAGCATGGGGGTGGATCGTAGCTGGCGTAAAAAAGGGTGTGACAAGGCATTTGCATTTTATGGGCATGAGCGTATCGAGCGCATTGCGGATGTGGCGTGCGGCACCGGTGATATGATGGGGTATTGGAGCGCTCAGGCCAAGGCAAACGGCATCAGCATCGGCGAAATCGTGGGGATCGACCCCTCTGAAGGGATGGTGGGCGTGGGGCGGCAGAAGTTTCCCCATTTTGCTTATCACATTGCCAAAGCGACCGAGTTGCCGCTGGAAAACCAAAGTTGCGACATCCTCTCGATTACCTACGGGATTCGTAACGTCATCGAGCGTGAAGCGGCGCTAAAAGAGTTTCACCGCGTGCTCAAAAGCGGCGGCATGGTGGTGATTTTGGAGTTTATGAAAAACGAGCACCCCTCGCTTTTGGGGCGCGTGCGCGACTTTTACATGCACCGCATCCTGCCGCGTATCGGCGGTTTTATCTCCAAAAACCGCGAAGCGTATGAGTATCTACCCAACTCCATCGAGGGCTTTTTAAGCGTCGAAAAAATGCAAGAGGAGCTTAGAACCGCAGGCTTTGAGATCCGCTTTACCCAGAGTTTTTCGATGGATATCTCCACACTGATTATCGCCCAAAAGTTATGAGCCTCACCGTCGGCGCACTGACCGAGCAGATCAAAAATCTGCTGGAGACTACCTTCTTACATGTCAGCGTCGAAGGGGAGCTTTCGCGCATCACCCGCCACAACAGCGGCCATATCTACTTCACCCTCAAAGATGCCGATGCGACCATCAGCGCGGTGATGTTTCGTGCCAATGCCGCAGGGCTGAAGTTCCGCCTTGAAGAGGGGCTCAAAGTGGTGGTGAGCGGCTCAATCACGGTCTATAAACCCAGCGGCAACTACCAGATCCGCGCCCTCTCCATCGCGCCTGCAGGGCAGGGGGCTTTGGCGCTGGCGTATGAGCAGCTCAAAAAGGAGCTTTCCGAACTGGGCTATTTTGACGCCGCGCGCAAAAAGAGTCTGCCGCGCTATCCCCGCCGCATCGCGCTGATTACCTCCGCCACCGGCGCGGCGCTGCAGGATATGCTGCGCGTGGCATCGGGGCGCTGGAGGGCCTTACATGTAAGCGTTTTTGATGTTTTGGTGCAAGGCGAGAGCGCGGCTTTGCAGATCGCGCAGGCGATAGGGCGCGCCGATACGATGGGCTTTGATATGATCGTGATCGGTCGCGGTGGCGGCAGCGTGGAGGATCTGTGGGCTTTTAATGAGCGCGTGGTAGCCGATGCGCTCTTTGCGGCCCAAACCCCCACGGTTTCAGCGGTCGGCCATGAGATCGACTGGGTCATCAGCGATTTTGTCGCCGATCTGCGCGCCCCCACGCCTAGTGCGGCGATGCAGCTCATTTTGCCCGATCAGCACGAGTTGCTCCAAGGCATCGATGTGATGATGACGCGGCTGGAGCGGGAGGTGTTGCGGCAGTTGGCCAAAAAAAGCGAAGCACTGAGCTATATGCAAGAGAGCCTTAAGCGTCACTCTATCGAGCGCAAAATCGAAGCGCACGCGCAGAGCATCGTGCAGCTTAGAGTGCAGATGAATCAGCAGATGGGCCAAAAGCTTGCCCATCACGCCCAAAGCCTCTCGCCGCTACGCGAAGCCTTTGATCGTGCCGTGCGCCAGAAGCTCTCAATCGCCGCGCAGCAGCTATCACAGCTATGCGCCGCAGTTCAAAGCAGCGATCCCAAGCTGCGCGTTGCACGCGGCTTTGCTCAGGTGAGCCAAGAGGGCAAAGTGGTGACGCTTGAGGCCTTACATGTAGACGAAATCGTCGATTTGGCGGATGAAAAGGTGACGGTGCGCGCCAGAGTGGTTGAGAAGCGCGCGCTCAGATAGCTACTGCGCCAGCCGTTCGGCGCAACCGCGCAGACTACGGCCGTTGATGTTGACGCTCGCGGTCAGTGCAAGCCGTTCGCCTTTGATATTGGTGCAGGGGCGTTCTTGCAGGTCGATGATGAGGCGTGCATTGTTTTGACGTATGATGTAATTGGTAAAGTCGCCGCTTTTGCGCTCGGTGGGGGTGATGAAGCTGAGCCGCTCAAGCCCTTTGTTGTAGCTTAGCAGCCCCTCTTTTGGGGTGAGATCTAGCGTCCAGTCGTATCCTGCAGCGCGAACGCTGTGGCGTACACGTGCGGTTGGGGGTGTGATGGTGGGCGTTTTGGGTGCTGCGCTAGAGCTTAGGCGGCACTCGATGGCGCCGAGGGCATCGAGCCAGAGCAGCGCCGTGTTGTCGCTGAGTACCAATTTCATTTTGCCGTCTGTGTAAGTATTGCCATCTGGCGAAGGAGTTTTGCTTAAGGTGACGTTGCCTCGTGGTAGGTGGAGTTTAGCGGCGTCCTTTTGGATGGTGGTACTCAGTTCGTAGCCGTCCATGCACTCATAGTGGTAAGTTGTGGCTTGTAGGCTGAGCGTGCAGAGTAAAACAGCAATGGTGTGTTTCATCAAATCCTCTTTAACGTAGGGTGAGCGCGGGCGCATAGGTATGGATGAGGCTGATCCCCTCTGCGGCAAACTGTTTCATCCACTTATCAAAGCGATCCTCTTGCATCCATCTTGGATCATCCACGCCGCTGAGTGCTTCGAGTGCCTTCATGGCGTCATGACGCACTCCGACTTGATCGATCAGCCCCACCTCTTTGGCTTGCGCGGCGGTGAAGATGTGGGCATCGGCGTAGCGTTCATGCTCTGCTGGGTCAAGCTTGCGCGCGCTTGCTACGTCGGCGACGAACATCTCGTAGTTGGCTTGAATCACCTTCTCAAGCTCCGCCTTCTCCTCTGCGCTCCACTCACGATCACTGGTGCCGATTTGCTTGTAGCGTCCGGCTTTGATCACCTGTGATTTAATCCCGATCTTCTCCATTACCTCAGAAAAGTCCGCACCCTGAATGATGACGCCGATGGAGCCGACCATGGTGCCGGGGTTGGCAAAAATCTCATCGCTCCAGATCGAGGCGTAGTAGCTGCCGCTGGCGAGTACCCCTCCGGCATAGACCACGACGGGCTTTTCCGCCTGAAGGCGCTTAATGGCATAAGCAAGCTCTATAGAGGGGGCGATGGCCCCGCCGGGGGAGTTGACCTCAAGCAAGACGCCTCTGATGGCGTCGTCCTTTTGGGCGTTTTCCAACTGCTCAAGCAGAGTGCTCACTTCAAAGATCGGCCCTTCGACGGCGATGCTTTGAAGGTTGGGCGTGTGTTGCGGATCTTCGACAGTGGGGGCGAAGATCAAAAAGAGCAGGAGCAAAAAGAGCATCGCTTTAAAGTGGTCGTTGATAAATTTAAGCGTTGCCGTCAGCGGAGAGAAAAGTTTTTTGAGCGTTTCCATTTAGCGTACCTTGTTGCCGTTGATAAAGGCGGATTGTAGCGTGCGCGGCTGCAAAATCAGATGAATCGGCAGTTGCGGCGTGATCGGATAATCCAGTTTCAAAAGCAGGAAGTCAGCCGCTTTGCCCGTTTCGATGCTGCCGGTGTTGAGCCCCAGCGCATCGGCGGCCTTACATGTAACGCTTTGCAGCAGTTGCCGTGCGAGCGCTTCAAGCGGCGCGCCGTGGTGCATAAAAAGGGCGATTTTAAGCTCTTCAAAGAGATCAAGCGTGTAGTTGGAGCTTAGCCCGTCGGTGGCGCAGATCCACGCGACGTTCGCCGCATCAAGCGCGGCAAGATCCAAAGCGCCGTTGCCCAGCATCCGGTTGGAGATCGGGCAGTGCACCAGCGTGTGCCCCTCTTGGGCGATGCGCTCCAGCAGCGCTTTGGGGGTATGCACGCCGTGGGTGAGCAGGGCTTTGCTATGGCGAAGCTGGGAGAGGAAGGCTTCGGGGTCGAAGTGGGGGGCATGCTGCTTTAGCAGTTCGGCGAAAAAAGGCGCAAAGTCGCCGCTGCCCGATTCAAGCCACTCCAGCTCCGCGCGCGATTCGAGAAAGTGCGCGCTTACATGTAAGCCCTCCGCCTTAGCCAGCGCCAACGCACGCTGCATCAAAGAGGGATGCACCGCGTAAGGCGAGTGGATGGCGATAGCGCTATAGAATCCTTCGCGCGTCACCCTTCTGGAAGCTTCTAGGCGCTGGAGAAAATCGCCATAAAGCGCGTCGGCCATCGCGGCTTGCGAGCCGATGAGTTCATTGAAAAAAACGACTTTTTGCTTCGCTTGCGCACACGCCTCCAGATCAAGTCCACGCGAGCTAATCGCGCCGAAGGTCGTGACGCCGGAGTCTAGCATCGCGTCGCAGACGGCTTTGAGATCGCTGGCTTGCATTAGCGCGTCGCGGTGCGCCATGACGCTGTAAAGCCAGGGCAAAAAGCCGCCGTAGGTGAGGGTGGAGCGGTTGGCGCTGAATTCGAGATGGAGGTGGGTGTTGATGAGTCCGGGCATCAGCAGCGAACCTTCGCCGCCTTCGATCAGCTGGGCGTGCGGGTAACGTGCGCGGAGGGCATCGGCATCACCTACTGCGACGATCTCGCGCTCAAAAGCGACGGCGACCCCACGGTGGAGCTCATGGGGTGTGAGCAGGGCGTCAGGGGCGATAATGGTCATGCGGCATGCCTTGGCTGTAATGTGGGCGTGATTATAACGCAGTGCTTTAGCTCTTTCCAATCGGATTTCACTTATAATGCAGACTCAATTTTTACATGTAAGGAACACTATGAAAATCAAAGTCATTCAGGGCCCCAACCTCAATATGCTGGGCATCCGCGAGCAGAACATCTACGGTCCGATGAAACTCGAGCAGATCCACGCCCAGATGAAAAACTTCGCCGACGAAAACCAATTCGAGATCGAATTTTTTCAAAGCAACCTTGAGGGGGAACTGGTAGACACGATTCAAGAGTGTTACGGCGACGCGGACGGCATCATCATTAACCCCGCCGCCTACACCCACACCTCCATTGCCATCCGCGACGCCATTGCGGCGGTGGGTCTACCCACCATCGAAGTGCATATCTCCAACATCTACCGCCGCGAAGAGTTTCGCCAAAAGAGCATGATCGCTCCGGTGTGCGCCTCTTCCATCGTCGGATTCGGCCCCTTTGGCTACCACTTGGCGATGATCGGTATGACACAGATCCTCAACGAAATCCGTGCCCTGCGTGCTCAGCAGGCTGCCGCGCAAAAGAGCGCCGAGTAATCATCGATGCGGCGCGCCAAACGCCTCGGTAAGGGACGCACGCTCTACCACAGTGCGCTCTATCCCGCCCGTTTTGCGCCGCAAACAGGGCGTTATGAGGCGCTTGTGGGGCTTGGCGGCAATGTCGGCGACGTGATGCGCCGGTTTGAACGGCTGCTCTTTGCGCTGCGGCGCATACGGGGTGTCGGGGTGCTTCAGACCGGAGCCATTCTTAAAAATCCACCCTTTGGCTATCTGAGTCAAGATGATTTTTACAACAGCGTGATGCGCGTGACAACCCGTCTACAGCCTCTGGCGCTGCTGGGGCTACTGCTGCGGTTGGAGCAGCGTTTTGGACGTCGGCGCAGTTTCCCCAATGCTCCGCGTACACTCGATCTGGATCTGATTTTTTTTGAAGGACGCCGCATGAACCATCCGCGCCTGAGCTTGCCGCATCCGCACTGGCATGAGCGCGAAAGCGTGCTGATGCCGCTGCAAAGCTTACATGTAAGGGGTCTTTGAGTGAAGATTCTCACCTTTAGCGGCGCTACTCCGGCTGAAGCCCTCAAAAAAGCGCAAGAGGCCGTAGGCAGCGAAGCGGTGCTGATCGAGACGAAACAGTTGCAAAAAAAGTCCTTAGGACAGAGTGCGCTTTATGAGATTCTCGTCGGCGTGGATGAGTCGCAGATCAAGCCAGCACCCAAAAAACCCACCAAACCGCTGGAGAAGCAGCGTCCCCTCACCCAAGAGAGCGCGGATGTACTCTACAATATTTCTGAAGCAGCCAAGCAGATCTCCAAAATCTCCGAAGTGACGCAGCCGCCCGCGCCTGCACAGCCGCAGCAAGAGACGCAGGAGCTGCGGCAGATCAAAGAAGAGATCAGCAAGCTCGGCGACAAGGTGAAGGTGATCCAAAACATGTTTTGGGAGGAGCGCCGCCCCAACCTCGAGTCGGTGATTCCGCCGGAGTTTTCGGAGATCTACCGTCTGGCGCACCAAAGCGGCATGGACCGTGTCCACCTTGACGCCATTATGTCGCTCACCTTAGAGCACATGCCGCTGGGGATGCGTCAAAACTCCGAAACGGTCAAGCGCTACTTTCAGACCCTGCTGCGCAAAATGATTCCGGTGCGGATCGAACAGCGGCTCAAAAGTGGTCAAAAGAAGGTGATCATGCTGGTCGGCCCCACGGGCGTGGGCAAAACCACCTCGATTGCCAAACTCGCGGCGCGTTACTCCTACCTGATGGAGAAGAAGTACAAAGTGGGTCTGGTGGTGCTCGATACCTACCGCATCGGCGCGGTCGAGCAGCTCATGCAGTATGCGCGGATGATGAAGCTGGGGATCGAGACGGTAGTCGATCCGCCCGAATTTGCCTCTGCGCTGCACTCGTTGCACTACTGCGACTATATTCTCATTGACACGATGGGCAGTTCCCCGTACGACAAGGCCAAGATCGAGACGATCTATGAGTGTCTGCAAGGCAGCGATAAGGCTTTTGATATTGATGTGGTACTGGTGATGCCCAGCTCCATTAAGTATGAGGATCTTAAAGCTACCTATGAGAACTTCGCGACGTTGGAGATTGATACGATGATGTTTACCAAGCTCGACGAGACACGCGGTTTTGGCAATATCTTTTCTCTCGCATTTGAGACGAAGGTGCCTATTAGCTACTTCTCGATTGGTCAAGAGGTGCCTGAAGATCTGGTGGTGGCGAGCAGCGATTTTCTCATTGATTGCCTTTTGAACGGATTTACGAAGAAGGAGCGGGGTACATGAACCATCAAGCATCCAAGCTCGAAGCGCTGGTGAAATCAAACAGCGCCCCACGCTTGAAAAAGACCCGCTTTATTGCTGTCACCAGCGGTAAAGGAGGCGTGGGCAAGAGTACGATCAGCGCCAATTTAGGCTATCTGCTGGCGCGTGGCGGACTGAAGGTAGCCGTCTTTGATGCCGACATCGGACTGGCCAATCTGGATGTGATGTTCAATGTCAAGATGAAGAAGAACATCTTACATGTACTCAAAGGCGAAGCGCAGGTTTCCGAGATCTTGATCCCGATAGAGCCCAATTTGGTGCTGATTCCCGGCGAGAGTGGTGAGGAGATCTTCAAGTATGCCAGTTCCGGACTCTTTGAGCGTTTTTTGGAAGAGGCGCATGTGCTCGATGAGATCGAGGTGATGATCATCGATACGGGGGCGGGCATCGGCGAACACACTCAGCTCTTTTTAAAAGCAGCAGACGATGTGGTGGTGGTGACGGTGCCCGATCCGGCAGCCATTACGGATGCCTATGCGACCATCAAAGTGACCTCTAGGTTGCGCGGCGAGATCGATGTGATTATGAATCAGGTTCACGGTGCCAAAGAGGCCATTGCCGTTTTTGAAAAGATCAAGGCGGTTGCCAAGGCCAATATCGGCGAGACGCTACAGCTACGGCTGCTGGGTAAAATCTCGCTCGACCCCAAGGTGGCGCTGAGTGTCAAAAAGCGCACCCTCTTTTGCCGGGAGTTTCCGGCGGCGCTGCCTACAAGAGAGATGCAGGAGATTGCAGCCAACGTTGCCAAGAAGTTGGAACACAACGTGCTTGTTACAGCTTCAGATAGCGGTCTTAGCGGCTTGTTTAAGCGCTTGATGGAGCATTTTTAGTCGTTACATGTAAGGAGCTAATCAGCGTGCGCGGTGCCAATTTTGTCTCCTTTTTCACGGTCGGCGGTTTTTTCATCGGCCTCTTTTTTGCTTTGCTTAAAGCGCACGGAGCTTTTGAGCTGCTGAGTTTCATTTTTACGATTACGCTCTTTTTTTACCTCTTTTCTCATCTGTTTGTTGGTCTGTTTGTGAACACGCTCACCCCCAGACCCAGCTATTTTTCGAAGAAGGGGCACGAGAAAGATCTCGATCACTTCATCCGTGAGATCAATAAGCGTGAAGTGGTGATCGATGCGGAATACGATTCATTCAAAGGCTTTAAAGTATGAGTATTGATCGCTACACTTCGACACTCAGACACCAGCAAGACCAGCTCGCCTTGCAGTATCTTCCGGCGGTGAAGGCGATGTCGTTTCGGCTTAAAGAGCGCCTGCCCAGCTCGGTCGATTATATGGACCTTGCCGCCATCGGCACCGAAGAGCTGGTCAAACTCGCACGCCGCTACGATGAGACCCAAAACGACTCTTTTTGGGGTTATGCCAAAACAAGGGTGTACGGGGCAATGCTCGATTATCTCAGATCGCTTGATATCGTTAGCCGCTCTAACCGCAAACTCATCAAAAGCATCAACAAGGCCATTGATCTCTATTTAGGCGAGCATGACGATGAACCCTCTGATGAGGAGCTGGCGCTGATGTTGGGCGAAGAGGTCGAGAAGATTCGTCAGGCACGCATCGCTTCGGATATTCATAATGTCATTCCGCTGGATGATCAGCTCGGTGCGGGTGATGAGGGCGAAACGCTGGCAAGGGTGGAGCGCGACGAGCTTGTGGGGGTGATCAAAGAGGTGCTTGGCACCTTCAATGAACGCGAACAGATGATCATTCAGCTCTACTACTTCGAGGAGCTCACACTCAAAGAGATCAGTGATATTCTCGACATCACGGAGTCGCGCATTTCACAGATTCACAAAGCGGTCTTGCGCAAGATCCGCATTGCGATAGGAGAAGATCATGGCTGATATTCTCTCACAAGAGGAGATTGACGCCCTACTCGACGTCGTCGATGATGAAGGTGAAGACGCCTTAGGAATCGACGACGACGATGGCGGGACGCTCTTTTCGCAGCGCCAGATCACGCTTTATGACTTTAAGCGCCCCAACCGTGTCTCCAAAGAGCAGTTGCGCGCTTTTCGGGGGATTCACGACAAGATGGCGCGCTCGCTCAGTTCGCAGATCTCCTCGATTATGCGCTCCATCGTCGAGATACAGCTCCACTCCGTCGATCAGATGACCTATGGCGAATTTTTGATGTCACTGCCCAACCCCACCAGCTTCAACGTCTTTTCGATGAAGCCGCTGGAGGGCAGCGGGGTATTGGAGATCAACCCCTCCATCGCCTTTCCGATGCTCGATCGCTTGCTGGGTGGCAAAGGCGATCCTTTTGAGACCAACCGCGAGTTTTCCGATATCGAATTGAGCCTCTTTGAGACCATCTTGCGGGTCATGATGGGCACGCTCAAAGAGGCGTGGGGGCCGGTGACGGATATCTATCCGACCGTAGAGAACAAAGAGTCCAGCCCCAACGTTGTCCAAATCGTCGCACAAAACGAGATCGTCGTGATGGTGGTCATGGAGATCATCATCGGGCATAGTTCGGGGATGATGAATATCTGTTATCCGGTTATCGCGCTTGAACCCGTGCTGCCCAAGCTCGCCAGCCGCGATTTGATGCTCAATGAAACCAGCTCTAAAAAAAGCCGCAATCAGGAGCTTCAAGTGCTGCTTGGAGGTGCTCAGGTGGTTGTGGAGGCCAATCTGGGTGAGGCGGAGCTGAATTTGCGTGAAGTTCTGGAACTCTCTATGGGTGACATCATTCGGCTCAAAAATCCTGTCGATGACACCGTGACGCTGAGCATTGATGGCAAAGAGCGTTTTCGCGGAGCGATCGGTTTGCGGCGTTTTCGTAAGTCGGTGCAGGTGAGTGAAGTGATCGATACCGAGAAAGATGCGGTCAAGCGTGCGCTCAAAGACTTTGAGGCGAAGCGCAAGCAGAAAATCAGCAGTGCGAAGGAGATCATCGACGTTAAGACAGATGACGATTTCTTTGACGAGGAGGATGAGGCGTGATAGAAGATTTTTTAAAAATATTTGAAGGCGAGACGGTCGCAACCATCGAGGGGCTGACCGGCCAAGCGCCGAAGCTGAAGCTCAAAGAGCAAGAGGAGGTGACGGTTGTCTCTAACATCATCGCCCCGACCTCCCTTATCCGGGCTGTGGTGAGCGGAGCGACGAGTGGCCGTTTGATGGTCGTGATGCCGCCGATGCTGGCGACCGCGTTGGGCGATATGATGCTCGGCGGCGAGGGCGAGGGCAAAGAGCGTATGGATGATGAGGATCTCGATGCGCTCAAAGAGATTGTCTCCAATATTTTAGGGGCCCTCTCGACGACGCTGGGAGCACAGACGGTGCTACCAAAATTGAGTTTTAAGGTCGAAGATGCGCGCTTTATCCCTGACGATAAAGAGGTAGAACTTGACGGTTTTGAGAAAATCGTCGTCTATAATTTTTCACTCGGATCCATCAATTCCTTGATGATGCTGGTACTCGATCATGAGATGATCGCGGCTTTGAGTCATGTGCCAAGCAAGCCCTCAAACAGCAGCCAAGCACCCAAACGAGAACCTAAAAATGAGGAGTCATTTGTGCCGCAAACCCACCTCGATGAAGGCGAGATGAAAAATATCGGCCTGATCATGGACGTGAAGTTGCCGGTGCGGGTGCGCATCGGCCAAAAAAAGATGCTGCTCAAAGATGTGCTGAGTATGGATATCGGCTCGGTGATCGAACTCAACCAGCTCGCCAACGATCCGCTTGATATTTTGGTTGACGATCACGTCATCGCGCAGGGCGAAGTGGTGATTGTGGATGGTAACTTTGGCGTGCAGATCACCTCCATCGGCACCAAGCGCGACCGACTCAACAAACTGAAATCGTAAAGGAAAATGATGGAGCGGCGCAAAGCGGTACGCAAAGCCAACGCTAAACGGTATGTACAGGACATCAAATCTGGCGACGTCTGGAGCGTATTTAAGATCATTGCCGATTTTGTGCAGGGTTTTGACGAGTTAGGAGAACTGGGCCCTTCAGTGACCATCTTTGGAAGTGCGCGCGCCAAAGAGGATGATCCCTACTACAAAAAAGCAGTGGAGCTCAGCAGCAAGTTGGCGTCGCGTGGCTTTAACATCATTACAGGCGGCGGCCCGGGGATCATGGAGGCGGCCAATAGGGGCGCGATCCGCTACAAAAGCGAAGTGGACTCTATCGGTCTGAACATCGAGTTGCCCGAAGAGCAGGTGGCCAACCCATTTACCACCAAATCGCTGCGTTTTGACTACTTCTTTTCGCGCAAGGTGATGCTGGTGAAATACGCCATGGCGTATGTGATCTTCCCGGGGGGATTTGGGACGCTTGATGAGCTGTTTGAGTCACTTACCCTGACCCAGACGGGCAAGATGATGGGCGGACGTATCTTCATCGTCGGAGAGGAGTTTTACCGGCCTCTAATGACCTTTTTGCGTGAGTCGCTGCTCTCTCACGGTATGATCTCCGAATCGGATATGCAGATGCTCTGCCTTACCGACGATCTGGATTATATCGTCGAGCAGATCGAGCGCTCCTTGGTGGAGCAGATGAACGAGCTCGAAGATGAAGGGTTGGATCAGACGAAGTACTACCAAACCCTCTCTACCTATTTTTCAAACCGCAACATCGACGAAGGCAGAGACTCTTGAAGCGGGTGCTGATCGGCATGAGCGGTGGGGTCGATTCGACCGTTTCGGCGCTCACCCTCAAAGAGCAGAGTTATGAGGTCGAGGGGGTTTACATGAAGCTGCACGCCAAGCCGGGCTATCATGAGATCCACCTGGCACGGGCGCAGAGGGCGGCTGATTTTGTGGGAATACGCTTACATGTACTCGATTTGCAGCATGCGTTTGAAGAGAAGGTCTTTTTGCCCTTCATCGACACCTACAAAGAGGGGCACACCCCCAACCCCTGTGCACTGTGCAACCGCAATATCAAGTTTGGTGCTATGGTGCGTTTTGCCGATACGCTGGGCATCGAGTACGTGGCGACGGGGCATTACATCCAAAGCGACGGCACCTACCTCTATCAAGCCGAGGATGACACCAAAGATCAAAGCTACTTTCTCTTTTACATCGATCCCAAAATCGTGCCGCGCCTTATCTTTCCGCTGGGGGGGCGTCATAAAAGCGACGTGAAGGCGCAGGCGGCTTCCATAGAAGGTCTTGAGAGCTTTGCGCAGCAGGGCGAATCGAGCGAAATCTGCTTTGTGGAGACCACCTACACCGACGTGCTCAAAGAGTATACGGATGTCGATTGCGAGGGCGAGGTGCTCAACCTCGAGGGCAAAGTGGTCGGCACGCATCGCGGCTACATGCACTACACCATCGGCAAGCGCAAGGGCTTTAGCGTGCATGGGGCGCACGATCCGCACTTCGTCGTCGAGATCCGTCCGCAAACCAACCAGATCGTCGTGGGCACGCGCGAAGCGCTTGAGTGCCGCCGTGTAGAGATCAAAGAGATCAACCTCTTTGACATGCGTCAGGCCTTTACATGTAAGGTCAAACTACGCTACCGCAACCCCGGTGTGGAGGCGGATGTACGCATCGAGGGAGACCATGGCTACATCGAGCTGCACGAGAGCGTCTTTGGCGTCGCCGTAGGACAGGCCGCCGTCTTTTACGAAGGTACCAAAATGATCGGCGGCGGGTGGATCAGCGCGGCGCAGTAGCCCTTACATGTAAGGGGTGCTACTCCAGCGGCTCTTTGGTCGCTTGACCGAAGTAGTAGCCCTGCGCGTAGTCGATTCCCATCTGCCGCACCGCCTCAAATACGCTACGCGAATAGACATATTCGGCGATGGTTTTGGCACCGATGCGTTTGGCGAACTCGACGATGGTTTGGGTGATCATGCGGGCTTTGGGGTCGTTCGTGATATTTTTGATCATGCTGCCATCGATCTTGATGTAGTCGATTTTGAGCTGCAAAAGATACTCGAAGTTGGAGTATCCCGTGCCGAAATCGTCGATGGCGATCTTGACGCCACGCGCTTTCGCGGTCTCGATAAAGGCGATCACCTCTTTTTGGTTTTCGATCCCTTCTGATTCGACGATTTCGATCACCATTCTTGAGCCGAAGCCGTAGCGATCAAGGGCATCGAAGATAAACGCCTTGACCTCCTCAGAGAGGATATCTTCTACCGAAAGATTGACGGAGAAGCCGTGTGTGTTTTGGCTGAAGGTCTCAAAAGCGCTACGCAGCACCGAGAGGGTGAGCTGGTGATAGAGCCGGTTGCGTTTGGCCAGTGCGAGAAAGTGTATGGGCGAGATGTAGTCGCCGTTGTCCTCTCGAAGACGCATCAGACACTCGTATTTGACGATCTCTCCGCTTTCACAATGGGCGATGGGCTGATAAAAGGCGACGATGCGTTCCTCTTCGATAGCGCGGCTAAGGCGTTTGCCCCAGTTGATGTTTTGTTCATAGCGCAGCTTCTCCTGCATCGACTCATCGTAGATCAGACACCCTTTTTTCTCTTTTTTGGCGATGGAAAGCGCGATGTCAGCATGGGGCAGCAGCAGATCGACGCCATAAGAGATGCCGATGGTGATGCTGATGCGCACGTCGCTTTGTGTATCCAGCGCGATGGGGCGCTCTGTGACGCTGGTGAGCAAAAAGAGCGCCAGGGTCTCAAACTCTTTCAGATCCATCGATCCGATATCCAAAAAGGCGAACTCGTCCGCATGCAGCCGGTAGATCGCGGCCTCTTGGGGCAGCAGCTCGATGAGCATCTGCGTCAGCGCTTTGAGGATCATATCGCCTGAGGCGTTGCCGTAGAGGTTGTTGAATTCGCCGAAGCGGTCAATGTCGATGAGCATCAGCAGGGATTGCGGGTGACGATCAAGCTCCTCAAGCAGGGCGTGGCGGTTGCGTAGCCCCGTGAGGTCATCGAAATAAAATTGCGTCTCGATGGAGTCGAGCATGTCGTTAAAGAGGGTCTGCATAGAGCGGATCTCCTCGATGCGCTCTTCGACGCGGACGCGCTGTTTGATATCTTTGCTTTGACGGATGGTGTCGAGCATCAAGATGAAGTTGCGCATGGGCTTGAGCATATAGCGGCGGAAATTGAACAAGAGCAGCACAAAGACGCTCAGCGAAAAGAGGAGCATAAAGAGCAGAAAAAAGTTGATCATCTGCTGCAGCGATATCTTCAGCTCCGCAACCGGATAGTCGATGCGGATCGCCCCCAGCGTGTCGCCGATGCTTGCACCCGTGTGGCAGCGTAAACAGCTCTGCTGCGTCGGAAGCGGAAGGTAGTAGCTGATATATTCGTCGTGATGGATGTGAACTTGCTGTTCGCCTTGAAACGCACGCTGCAGCAGTGTATCGGATGTGTTGGCCTCTTTGGGATAGACATAAAGGTGTAGATCGGGATCAATGTGGGCGATGCGTGCGATAATCGCATCAAGATCCGCTTGGGTGCCGCCTTGCGACATAGCGCTGTAGAGGTGTTCAAAGAGCAGCAGTGCCGTTTTGCGACCGTCAACCTTGGCGACGTGCTCTATGGAGCGGTGCTTGACGTATTGGCTGTAGAGCATTGAAAAGAGCAGCGCGCCAAGCAGCATCCAGAGGATGATCTTGAAGAGCAAAAGGGTGTAGGTTGTGGTGTGTTTAATCGGAGGCTCCCGTGTGAACTAGCGTTATCATATCCTAAAAATGGATGCAGACTAAGCTTTTGGCGTGGGCAGGTGCCAACCGCGTTTAAACGCGACGATGCGCAGCGCCGTGGCGAAGAGCGCGACGCCCAGCAAGGATGCGTTGGTGATACCGATGCTTACATGTAAGCCATAAAGCAGAAGTGCGACAATGAGCGCAATGGAGCCGTAGAAGTCGCTGATGAGTACGGAAGGCATCTGGTTGATCATGGTGTCACGCAGGACGCTGCCGCCTACGGCGGTGATGAACCCCAGTGCCATCACCCCAAAAAAGTTGAACCCAGCGCCGATACCCAGCAGTGCTCCGGCGATGCTAAAGGCGACCAGCCCGATGGTGTCGCTGACTACAAATATCCACCCGCGCTCGATACGGTCGCGGCGGTAGAGCTTCAAGAGCAGCGATGCGCCCAGCGCGCCCAGTAGCGTCAGTACGGGGTAGTAGTGGCTAAAGGCGTAAGGGGTGCGATCCAGCAGCAAGTCGCGCACGATGCCGCCGCCCAGCGCTGTGAGCGTCGCTGCGATGGCGATGCCCAGCAGATCGAGTCGATGGCGCAACCCCACCAAAAAACCGCTGATACTAAAGGCGAGGATGCCGATGATATCGGCAATCAAAAAGAGATCGGCCATTACATGTAAGGCTTAGAGGTATTCGTTTTTAAACGCGACGTAGCGCGTGGCGGAGTGGTAGAGTTCGGCAACTTCGGCGTCGGTGAGGCTGCGTACTGCTTGAGCCGGAGAACCCATGATGAGCGATCTGGGCGGGAAGACCTTGTTTTTGGTCACCAGCGCGCCTGCGCCCACAATCGACTCTTTGCCGATCACGGCGCCGTCAAGGATGGTGGCGCTCATCCCGATCAGACACGCATCTTCGATGGTGCAGCCGTGCAGCATGACGCGGTGGCCTACGGTGACGTCGTTGCCGATGATGGTGGGGTGGCCGTCACTCATATCCTCTTTTTTGTAGTGGGTGACATGCACCATCGAGAGGTCTTGAATGTTGCTGCGATCCCCGATCACGATGCGGTGAACATCACCGCGTACGACACAGCCGAACCAGATGGAGACATCCTTGCCCATGCTCACGTTGCCGATCACGTCGGCGCTTGGGGCGATCCAAGTGTTCTCTCCCGTGACGGGTTGCCATTTTTTAAAAGGGTAGATCATTTAGCTGTCCTTGAAGAGGCGGTTGGTGAGCTGTTGGATCTTGGAATTATTCTCTTTTTTGACCGCTTTCTCTAGCTTGCTGATGTACTCTTCGATCATCATATGGTTGTTGATCGGATGTTCCGCATCAGTTTTGACACGGTGGTAGTTGCCATCGCTTTGCAGCTCGTGAGCGAGCACGTTATCGGAGCACTGTAGACGCAAAATCCGCAGCAGCCGTTCGGCTACATCGGGGTTTTCGATCCCCACCAGCAGCTCGATACGGCGCGAAAGGTTGCGCGTCATCCAGTCGGCACTGGAGAGATAGAGCTGTACGGGCGCGTTTTTGAAGTAGAGAATGCGGGCGTGCTCCAGATATTTTCCAATAATGGAGATGACGCGGATGTTTTCGCTGACTCCTGCAATACCCGGTCTCAGGCAGCAGACGCCGCGCACGATCAGATCGATCTTGACGCCTGCTTGTGAGGCCTGATAGAGGGCGCGGATCACCTCTTCATCTACCAGCGCGTTGACCTTGACGATGATCTCTCCTTCGCTACCGTGCGCCGCTTCGCTCGCAATCAGTTCGAGCAATTTGGGTTTGATCTGGGTGGGCGACATGTAGAGGGTGTTGAGCGTTCCGCGTTTGCTAAAACCGGTGAGAAAGTGAAAAAAGCGCGTCAGATCGTTGGTGATCTTGTCATTGGAGGTCATGTAGCTCATGTCGGTGTAGATTTTGGCTGTAGAGGGGTTGTAGTTGCCTGTGCCGATATGGCTGTATTGACGTAGCGTGTCACCAACGCGGCGTGTCACCAACGCGGCTTTGGCGTGGACTTTAAGCCCCGTGATACCATAGATAACGTGTGCTCCCGCATTTTCGAGCGCTTTGGCCCAGTGCAGGTTGTTCTCTTCATCAAAGCGTGCTTTGAGCTCTACCATTGCCGTCACCTGTTTGCCCGATTCGGCGGCGGCGATGAGGGATTGAACGATGGGGGAGTTGGTGCCGGCGCGGTAGAGCGTCATACGGATGGAGACGACATCGGGATCTTTGGCGGCCGTTTGGATGAGCCGTACTACCGGATCGAAGCTTTCATAGGGGTGAAAGAGCAGCAGGTCTTGTTTGTCCAAAATGGCATAAAGGCTTTCGTTGTCGGTGAGCGGCGGCAGGGTGCAGGGCTTGAATGAAGGGAGCAGCAGATGCGCGAAATCTTTGCTGCCGATGATCTGCCAAAGACTGCCGAGGTTTAAGAAGGTGTAGAAGCGGTAGATGTCATCTTTAAAGACGTTGACGTGACGGTTGAAGAAGCTGATCAGATCGTCGTTGGCGCCGCGTCCAAGTTCAAGACGTACCATCTCCCCTTTTTTGCGTAGTTTCAGCCCCTCTTCGAGCATCTCCATAAAGTCGTCGGCTTCATCCTCTTCAATGGCGATGTCGGCGTTGCGCGTGACGCGAAAGGAGGAGTCAGAGATCAACTCATAGCCCGGAAACAGATCGCCGATATGCTCAGAGACGATACTTTCAATCAGTACAAAAGTACCGCTGTCCACTTCCAAAAAGCGCGGCAGCACGCGCGGAATACGCACGATGCCGTAGCGCTCGTTGCTGCGATCTTCGGTATCGACCAGTTTCATCAGCAGACCGAAGCTGAGGTTGTTAAGGTGTGGGAAAGGGTGGGTGGCATCGATGGCGATGGGGACGATAACGTGGTAGATCTGCTGATAAAAGTATTCGTGCAGCTTCTTTTGCTGGGCGGGGGTAACCTCTTTGAAACGCTTGAGGAAGATTCCCTTGTGCTCTAGCGCACTAAAGATGCTCATCATGGTGTGTTCCACCACCTGCAGCTCCTGATGCAGATAGTCGCGGATTTCGCGCAGTTGCTGCAGCGGGGTGAGACGGTCGGCGCCCGATACGATCACGCCGGCGCTAAAAAGACGCTTGAGTCCGGCGACGCGGATCATGTAAAACTCATCGAGGTTGGTGCCGTAGATCGCCAGAAATTTGAGGCGCTCAAGCAGCGGTAAGCTCTCATCCATAGCCTGTTTGAGCACGCGGGTATTGAACTGCAGCCATGCGAGTTCACGGTTGTTATAGTAGATCGGGTCTTTCAGATTGATGTCCATAAAAAGGCTCCGCGTGCAGTATGAAATGGCGCGATTATAGCGCGGTAAGGTTAATGTTGCGATCGCAACATCATTACATGTAACCGACGCTAAAGAAGCTTTGGAGTATACTCTGCGCACTTTTTTGCCAATAATTTAAGGAATAGCCATGACGGTACTTGTGACTGACGACTCTTTGCTGGCGCGCAAATCGCTCATCAAAGTGCTGCGCGAGCTTGAGCCCGATGCAGAGATCATAGAGGCGCAAAACGGACTTGAAGCGTATGAGTACTACTGCAAGCGTTCACGCGATATCTCACTTGTCTTTTTGGATCTGACCATGCCTGTGATGGACGGCTTTGAGGCGCTAGAGAAGATTATGGCCTTTGATTCGCAGGCCAAGGTGGTGATCGTCTCTGCGGATATTCAGCCTAAATCGCAAGAGCGGGTTATGGGCGCCGGTGCCAAGACTGTCATCCCCAAGCCCATCAGCAGCGATAAGATGCGCACACTCTTTTTAAGCGGGTTGGTCTGATGCTCACCCCTTTACAGAAGGAGATCTTGCAAGAGCTGGTCAATATCGCCTTTGGTTCGGCTACGGCCAGTATGGCCGAGTTGATGGACGCCTTTGCCACTCTTTCGGTACCGAGTATTCACTTTTTGCCCATCGAGCAGTTTAATGAGCATCTGCGCACGGTAGTGTGCGATGATCAGCCGCTCTATCTATCACAACAAGTTTTTACCGGTTCAATGAAAGGTGAGACGATCTTCATTCTGGAGCAGACCTCTGTGGACAATCTCGTCCGCCACCTTTATACGGACGAGGAGCAGATTACGCAGGCGCACATTAATGACGCGGTGCTGGAGGTGAATAACATTCTCTCCGTCACCACCATCGGCAAGCTCGCCGAGATCATGAAGATGCAGACCAACTTCATGGTGCCGACGCTGCGTATCTTTGCCGATCGCGAGTTTGCCGATTTAAGCGAATTGGCCGAATACGACGCGGTTATTATTATTGAAACGCTGATGCGCTTCGAGCAGGAGCAGATATGTGGTCATCTGCTCATCCTGACCGCCAGTGCGATGATGCAGGAGCTGCAACACGCGCTTGATCAGATTGCCGGCGAGATGATGTGAGCATGGCGATGGAACGATCGATCCTCGATCAGCTCGAAGTGGGTGTGATCATCACGGATGCGAATCTTGTGATTTATGAGTGGAACCGCTTTTTACAGATGCATACGCAACTGCCGCGTGAAGCAGTCATCGGCAAGCGGCTTGACGCGCTTTTTGAGCAGGTCGAAAGCGCGGTACTAAAGCGCAAAATCCGCACCACCTTACGTCTGCGCGAGAGCACGTTTTATCGTCCGATTGCGGCACCATACTGCGTACCCGTGCCGATCAAGCGTTTTATTCAGCACGATTTGAACTACATGGTGCAAAGGGTGAGCATCTCCCCCTACGATGAGGAGAAGGGGCTAGTACTGCTGAGCATCTACGATGAAACCGACAGTCGCATCGCACAGATTGAACTTGAAAAAGAGATGCAAAAGACGCAGCAGCTCAACGCCAGACTCACTCAAGATCAAGAGATCATCGATACCAATCTGATGATGCTCAAAACCGATCTTCAAGGTCGTATCGTTGAGGCGAGCAGCGCACTTTGCTCCTTTTACGGCTATGATCGAGATACGCTTTTGGGGCGCAACCCTTCGATTTTTGGGCATAAGTCGATGCCTTCGATGGTCTTTCACGATCTGTGGGAAAAGCTGGCCAAAGGCGAAACATGGCGCGGCGAAGTGCAAAACCTGCTATCAAACGGCAAAGACCACTGGGCGGATGTCTTGATTCTGCCGTTTTACGATGAGCAAGGGGTCATGACCCATTATGTGGGTATCTATCATGACATCTCTGATCGCAAACGTCTTGAGTCGCTGTATGTGACCGATCCGCTCACCAAGCTCTTTAACCGCTACTTCTTTGATCAGCAGATGAAAGGGATCTTTATGGGCAAGCGCCGCGCCAAGTCCCTAAGCATGATGCTCATAGATATCGACCATTTCAAACAGGTCAATGATATTTATGGTCATCGCAGTGGCGATCTGGTACTGCAGGAGTTTGCCCAAACGATGCGAGCGACCTTACGCAACAGTGATGTCTGTATTCGCATGGGGGGCGAAGAGTTCGCCGTCTTGCTGCCCGGATGTGATTTGATTGAGGCGTGTAGCGCGGCGGAGCATTTGAGGCAAGAGATCGAAAAATACGTATTTACAAATGTAGGCAGGCTGACATGTAGCATTGGTGTGGCACAGCGACTTGAAGATGACGATGCAGACAGTTTTTATGAGCGCACAGACATGTTGCTCTATGCTGCCAAAACACAGGGGCGCAACCGCATCGCACACGATGCTATGGCGCTCACACTCGCTTAAGAAGGAACAATCATGAGCCTATTTCAAATCCTGATGGCGGCTGTAGCCGCCTTTTTTGCCTATCAGCTCTACTTACATGTAAGAAACCTGCAAGAGCCGGTGAAGCCTTCAGGTGCAGGGAAAAGACCCTCTCCAATTGACCCCGAAGCGCTGGTAGAGCGCGCCGATGCAGCGTTTGGTGCGCGCAATTACGAGCGGGCGATTAATTTGCTGCGCGAGGCTGAGGGCAAAGCGCCTAAAGATGCCGAGATTAAGGCGAAGTTGGGCTATATTTTAACGCAAACGCAAGCGTTTGAAGAGGCAGAACAAGCTTATGTGCAGGCGCTTGAGCTGGATGAAGCCGATGAGCGGCTGCATAATGCCCTGGCGTCGCTCTACCGCGCGCAAAAGCGCTTTGATGAGGCCAAAAAACACTATGAACGCTCCATTGAGATTGCGCCTGAGTTTGCACAAACACGCTTCAACTTTGCTAACTTGCTGCTGGATATGGGCGATACGCAGGGGGCGAAGGCGCTTTATGAAAAGGCGATTGAGCTTGATCCGGGCTTCACACAGGCTAAATTTGAACTTGAAAAGCTCAAATGAAGCTCTCCGAGATCTACGCCGCGCTCGATGCGCTCTCACCGTTTGCATTGCAGGAGTCGTGGGATAATTCGGGGCTGATTGTGGGCGATCTGCATCAGGAGATCACCCAAGCGGTGCTTTCGGTGGATGTGGACGAGGCGCTGATCGAGACACTGCCTGAGAACGCGCTGCTCATTACCCACCATCCGCTCATCTTCGGCGGACTCAAGCAGTTGCAGTTCAACCGCTATCCCGCCGTGCTGCTGCGCGCACTGATTCGCAAAAACATTGCCAACATCGCCATGCACACCAACTTCGATCAGACCCACCTCAACGACTATGTGGCGCAGGAGATTTTGGGTTATCCCATTACATGTAAAGAGGGGTTTGTGGCCTATTTGCAGGTTGATCAGCCCTTTGAGACCTTTGCGCAGCAGGTGCGCGACGCATTGGGGTTAAACTGCGTGCGCGCCGTGCGCTGCCACGACCATATCACTACGGCGGCGCTGACGACGGGTTCGGGCGGCTCATTGCTGCGCCAGATCCATGCGGAGTGTTTTTTGACCGGAGACATCAAGTATCATGACGCCATGGAGGCGATGAGCGTGGGGCTGAGCATGATCGACATCGGTCACTTCGAGAGCGAGCGCTATTTTGGGGCGCTGTTAGGGCGTCATTTGAAAAATTTGGATTTAGAAGTTATAATGGCGCAATTGAAAAACCCGTTCACCTATCTTTAACCGTGCACGCACCCCTGCGTCACCGTCTTGAGCGATGAAATCCCCAGCCTAAGGAAACCGATGAACAAACACTTGGAACACTTGATCCAACTCTCCGCGATCGATAAAGAGATCGACGCATTTGAACCGCAGATCGAAGAGGCGAAGCACAAACTAGAAGCTATTTTGGCGACCCAAAGCGGCATCAGCGCCCAGATCGAGCAGCTTCAAAACGAAACCCGCGACGAGCAGATCAAAAAGCAAAAAAACGAGCTGCACCTCGCCGAACTCTCCCAAAAACTTGAAGAGAACAGCCGCAAAAGCTCCGAAGTGCGTAACGAGCGCGAGATGAAATCGTTGCAGCTTGAAGAGGAGATCGCCAAAGAGCAGGTCAGCTTCGCCAATGAAGAGATTGAGCGACTCGAACGCGTTATTGCCAACAAAAAAAGCAAAATTGATGATCTCGAAGCACAACGCGCCAAAATCGACACCAACCTTGCCTCCATTCGCGCCGAGGTGGACGAGAAACTCTCAAAAATCGAGGCCGAGCGCCAAGTGGTTTTTGGGAAAAAAGAGCAACTGGTCTCCCAGATGAACCAAAAAGGGCTTGCGTTTTATCAAAAAATCCGCCGCTGGGCCAAAAACTCTACCGCCGTACCGGTGCGCCGTCAAGCCTGCATGGGCTGTTATATGGCCATCAACGACAAGACCTACGCAGAGGTGATCAAAGGCGAAGAGATCACTACCTGCCCACACTGCGGTCGTCTGCTCTATCTTGAAGAGTCCGGCGAGGCGAGCGCCTAAAAAGCGGTCTGCTTGCGCCCCTTTACGCTGCTTTATGCTCTGGCGCTGCTGCTGCTTTACGTCGCGGCGTTGCCGCTGCTGCTTGCCTTTTCGTTCAAAGCCAAATACCGCCGCTCTCTTCCCGCACGTTTTTTTCTTTGGAACAATCCGCCGATGCGTTGCGACCTGTGGTTTCATGTCTGCTCACTGGGCGAAGCACGCGCTATAGTACCGCTGCTGGATGCCTTTAAAGGGGTGAGCGTCGGCGTGACGACCATCACCCAGACGGGCTTTGAGCAGGCGCGACGCTATGAGGCGCAGGTGCGCTATCTCCCTTTTGAGCTATTCTTGCCCTTTTGGGTGCGTGCGCCCAAGGTGCTGGTGGTACTCGAAGCGGAGCTGTGGTATCTGCTCTTTGCGCTGGCGCGGGCGCGCGGAGCGAAGATCGTGCTGCTGAGTGCTCGTATCAGCGAACGCAGCTTTCCGAAATACCTCAAGCTGGCGTGGTTTTATCGGCGGATTTTTGATCGTTGTGACGCCATTTACGTGCAGAGCGAAGCGGACAAAAACCGTTTTGTGGCGCTTGGGGCCTTACATGTAGAGGTGCTGGGCAACATCAAATTGGCGCAGAAGATCGAGGCGAGCAAGGTGTACGACAAGCCCACTCAAGAGGTGATCGTTGCCGCGAGTACGCATGAGGGCGAAGAGGAGATGATCCTTGAGGCTTTTGTGCGCTACCGCCGCGATCATGACGCGACGCTGCTGGTGGTGCCGCGCCATCCTGAGCGTTTTGATCGGGTTTGGGAGCGTATCGGCCTTACATGTAACGCTGCGTCACTGGGGTGTTTGCGCTGGAGTGAAGGGGGGCGGTTGAATACGGATGTCTTGTTGGTCGATACGATGGGAGAGCTGAGCAACCTCTACGCCATCAGCGACATTGCGGTGCTTGGCGGTGCCTTTCGGGATGACGTAGGCGGACACAATCCGCTTGAACCGGCCCATTTTGGCTGTAAGATCATCACCGGTACGCACTTTTTTCATCAACAAGAGCTCTTTCGCTATGTGCACCATGTGCAGTACGTTGCCCCTGAGGGTATTGAGAATGCGCTTAGAGAGGCCGCGCTTTTGCCCCCTTCGTGCGTTGATGAGCGCATCGACACCGTGGCGATGCTGGAGCGTCTCAAAGCGATGCTGCGCCAAAGCGCTTAACCCAAGACGCCAAGGCGTCTTCATTACATGTAAAGAGTTCAAGATGAATCAAGATAAAGCCTACAAACTACTCGCCCTACAAGAGGGTATCTCCAACAATGAAGCCAAAGCGCTGATTGATCGCGGTCTGGTGAGCGTGGAGGGCAAAAAAGTGCTGATTGCGCGCGGCGAGATCGATGCCGATACCCGCTTTACGGTCGAGAAGATCGAGAAGATTCGGCCTGTTTTTGAAAACGACGATCTGATCGTCATTGACAAACCGGCCTTTATGAACGCCGAGGAGATTGAGCGGCAGTTTCCCCAAGCGGTGCTGCTGCACCGGCTGGATCGTGAAACCAGCGGCGTGCTGCTGCTGGTGAAAAACGAGGAGTTTAGAGAAAAAGCGATCAAAGCGTTTAAGCGCGACGAGGTCTACAAAGAGTACAGCGCGTGGGTGGAGGGGCATGTGACCGAAGAGACGGTGATCGACAAACCGATCATCACCGAAAAGCGCGGTGGAAAAGCCTTTTCAAAAATCTCCAAAGCAGGCAAGCCGGCGATCACCGAGGTCTATCCCGAGCTCATTAGCGGCAAAAAAAGTAAGCTGAAGTTGGTGATTCACCACGGACGCACGCATCAGATTCGCTGTCATTTGCGTTCGATCAATTTCCCCATCATCGGGGATGAGCAGTACGGCGGACGCCCCTCCAAGCGGGTGATGCTGCATGCACGGGTGATTGAGCTGCTGGGGATGCGTTTTGAGGTGAAAGAGCCCAAGGTGTTTGACCACTTCGCTTCGTAGTACAAAGCTTAAAAGCGCATTATTTTAAAGAAAATTTAAAGTTGTGCTCTGCTATAATTCGCACCTATTTTTCGATCAGGAGTGCTAGTGTTTGAAACGTTGACCGAGTCTTTTACGAGCGCATTGCGCAAGATTCGTTTTCATGACGATGAAAAAGCGCTCACCAAAGCGCTCGGCGAACTCAAAAAAGCGCTGCTCAAAGCCGACGTCAACCACAAAGTCGTCAAGACCCTGATCGAAGAGGTCGAAGAGAAAACCAAAGCCTCAGGCATCGGCAAAGATCAGTTTATGGATGCGATGCGTTCATGCCTTTATGATCTGCTCAAAACCAAAGGCAATCAAGGGTTTATCTACGCTTCGCGTCCGCCGACCGTGATTTTGATGACGGGTCTGCAGGGATCGGGCAAAACCACCACGACGGGTAAGCTGGCGCTCTATCTGAAAAACCGCAAAAAAAAGGTGATGGTGGTCGCCGCCGACTTGCAGCGCCTTGCGGCGGTCGAGCAACTGCGCCAAATCTGCGCCAAGATCGAGGTGGAGCTTTTCGCTGATGACGTGAGCAAAAATCCCGTCGAAGTGGTGCGCGCTGCAATGGCCAAAGCGCAAGACGGCCTCTATGATGTCGTACTCATCGATACCGCCGGACGTCTGGCCATCGATGAGGCGCTGATGGAGCAGCTAGAGCAGGTGCGTGAAGCCGCCAAACCGCATGAGATCTTTTATGTCGCCGATTCACTTACGGGGCAAGATTCGGTGCGAACCGCGCAGAGCTTTCAAGAGCGCATCGGTATCGACGGCGTGATTTTGAGCAAATACGACGGCGACTCCAAAGGGGGCGTGGCTTTAGGCATCGCTTCGCTGGTGCAGGTGCCGCTGCGCTTTATCGGAAGCGGCGAAAAGATGGAAGATCTTGAGCCCTTTTTACCCGAGCGGATCGTCAACCGCCTGATGGGCCTTGGCGACATCGAAGGGCTGGCGGAGAAGACCGCTTCGGTCATCGATGCGCAAACGGCCAAAAAGATGACCCAAAAGATCAAAAAAGGGCAGTTCAACTTCAACGACTTCGTCGAGCAGATGGAGCAGATGAAGAAGCTGGGTTCGATGAAGTCGCTTTTGGGAATGATTCCGGGCATGGGTAACATGGCCGGAGCGCTCAAAGACGTGGATCTGGAAAACTCCAGAGAGATGAAGGTAATCAAAGCGATGGTCACCTCCATGACACCCAAAGAGCGCGAAGACCCCGATCTGCTCAACAACTCGCGTAAAGAGCGGATAGCCAAAGGGTGTGGATTGTCACAAGTGGAAGTGAACCGTATGCTCAAGCAGTTCAAAAACGCGTCTAAAATGGCCAAGCGTTTTTCGGGCAAAAAAGGGATGCAGGATCTGCAAGCCATGATGGGGCAGATGCAAGGCGGTGGCATGGCGGGACTGCGCCGCTAAGCCTTACATGTAAGGAATGCAGACGCCTTGGCTTTTTGGAGCCAATGCGTTTGCATTTAATGCAAATTTAACATATTCAGTACGTTGCAATAAGACGTACGCAGAGAAGGACAATACTATGGCAACTGTTATCCGCTTGACCCGCATGGGCCGCAAAAAGCAACCTTTTTACCGCATCGCGGTCACTGACTCACGCAAACGCCGCGACGGTGGTTGGATCGAATTGATCGGTCACTACAATCCGATGAACGAAGAGAAGACACTCAGCGTTGACAGTGAGCGTCTGGATTATTGGCTCAGCGTCGGCGCTAAAATGTCTGACCGCGTCAAAAAAATCACAGGCCGTTAATCCATGGTCGCCGATTTCGTCGCCGCTTTTGCGAAGCTGATCGTTGCTCATCCTGAGCAAGTATCGGTGCAGACGCAGGAGGTTGACGGAGTGGTGGAGATTGTCTTGTACGCTAACCAGAGCGATTTGGGCAAACTCATCGGAAAAGAGGGGAAAATGATCGGAGCGATCAAAACCCTCATCTCCGGATGCAAAGCCAAAGACGGCAAAGGGTACCGTATTAATGTCGAGCCTGTCTGATACACTCATCAGCGTTGCGACGCTGGGCAAAACGGTCGGTCTCAAAGGCGATATGCGTTTACATGTAGAGAGCGATTTTCCTGAACAGTTCCGCAAGGGTGCGGAGTTTTTGAGTAAAGATCGCAAGCCTATCGTGCTTGAATCGGTCAATGAAGAGCGCGGCACCGTGAAGCTTCAAGGGGTGGACTCCCCCGAAGCCGCGCAGCGCTATGTGAATCAGCAACTCTTTACTACCTTTGAATCGACCCGCCAAAATGTCACGCTGGCTGAGGGGGAGTACTTTTGGTTCGATATCGTCGGCTGTATGGTCTATGAGGGCATGCTCTGTCTGGGCGAAGTCGAAGAGATCGAGCGCATCGGCGCGGTGGATTATCTGCGCATCAAAACCGATATCGGTCTGGTACTGCAAGGCGAGATCAAGCAGTTTCTGATCCCCTATCAGAGTCCGTTCGTGGGGCAAGCCGATATTGCGGCAAAACGTATCGACGTGCAAGGCGGACTTGATCTTCTTCAGGCCTCTTGATGCGCTTTACCTATGTGACGCTTTTTCCCCAGCTCATCGAGGGGTACTTTCAAGACTCCATTATGAAGCGGGCGTTGCAAGCTGGTCTTTTTAGCTTCGATTTTTGTGACCCCCGCGACTATGCGGCCAACAAGCACGCCAAGGTAGACGATACCGCTGCAGGCGGCGGTGCCGGAATGGTGATGATGTCCCAGCCGCTTTTTGATGTACTCGCGCAGTTTGAAGACACCACCGTCATTTTTCCCACCCCTGTTGGCAAGCCCTTTACCCAAAACGACGCGAAGCGTTTGGCGCGCAAAAAGCACATCGTTTTCGTCAGCGGGCGCTACGAGGGGATCGATGAGCGGGTAATCGAGCACTTTGCCGACGAACTTTTTAGCATCGGTGATTACGTGCTCACGGGCGGCGAACTGCCTTCGCTGGTGATGAGCGACGCCATTGCGCGAAACATCGACGGGGTACTGGGCAATCGCGAGTCGCTCGTCACGGAGAGCTTCGAGACGTACCTTTTGGAAGCACCTTCGTTTACAAAGCCGGCTGTTTATGAGGGAATGGGTACGCCATCAGAATTTTTAAAGGGAAACCATAGTAAAATCACGGCACTCAAATTTGCCCTCTCAACCGCCAAGACGCAATACTTCAGGCCGGGGCAGCTGATTCAGCATAACAAAAGGACCACTTATGAAAAATAAGTACATTGAAAATTTTGAAAAAGCACAAATGGCGGGGAAAAACATCCCTGAATTTCGTGCAGGTGATACGCTTCGTCTTGCCGTAAGCATCACGGAAGGTGACAAAACGCGTATTCAGAACTATGAAGGTATCTGTATCTCTCTTCGCGGTGAAGGTACCGGTAAAACAGTCAATGTACGCAAAATCGGTGCAAACGGTATCGGTATCGAGCGCGTATTCCCGCTCTACAGTGAAAGCCTTCAAGAGATTACAGTAGTACGCCGCGGTCGTGTTCGCCGTGCAAAACTCTTCTATCTGCGCAATCTCGCAGGTAAAGCGGCACGTATCAAAGAGCTGCGCAACTAATCTCCCCATTTCCGCCGTTTGGCGGATCTCTTCCCCTCTCTTTTACATGTAACTCTGATTAAAAATAAGGCGTATGCTTGGACGTTTTAAGCCTGAGTTGTGCTATTCTTTTTACCTTTCAATACGGCTTTACACAAAGGATACAGCATGGCGATGAAGATCGCACTTTCACACAAAACCCACTACCACTACGACCGTTCTATTTCGCTCTCTCCTCATGTGATTCGTCTGCGTCCGGCACCCCACTCGCGCACCCCCATCGAAGCCTACTCGCTCAAGATTAAACCTGAAAATCACTTCATTAACTATCAACAAGACCCTTTTGGTAACTACCTAGCGCGCATCGTCTTTCCCGAAAAGACGCGCGAACTCTTTATCGACGTAGAGGTGATCGCCGAGATGATCACCATCAACCCCTTTGATTTTTTTGTCGAGGAGTATGCAGACAAGTACCCTTTTGCATACAAAGAGGGGCTGAAAAAAGAGCTGGCCCCCTATCTGGAACTTGAAGCGGCGGGCGCAAAGCTCAAAGCCTTTTTGGCCACAATTGACCGTACACCCCGTTCGATCATCGACTTTTTGGTTGAGATGAATCAAAAGATCAACAGCTTTCTCAACTACACGATCCGCATGGAGCCCGGAGTGCAGAGCTGCGAAGTGACGCTGGCGGGTAAACTCGGTTCATGCCGCGATTTCGCTTGGCTCTTTGTGCAGGTGTTGCGGCACTTGGGGCTGGCGGCGCGTTTTGTTTCGGGCTATCTGGTACAGCTGGCCGCCGATGTCAAATCGCTTGACGGCCCTAGTGGCCCCGAAGCGGATTTTACCGACTTGCACGCGTGGACGGAGGTCTATGTCCCCGGTGCGGGGTGGATCGGGCTTGATGCCACGAGCGGACTCTTTGCAGGTGAGGGACATATTCCGCTCGCGTGTACGCCACATTTCGAGAGTGCGGCGGCGGTAGAGGGCTTTAGCGACAAGTGTGAGACAGAGTTTTGGTATGAGAACAAAGTGACGCGCATTTTTGAATCCCCGCGCGTGACCAAACCCTACCGTGACGAGCAGTGGGAGGCGATTTATAATCTGGGCTTTAAGGTGGATGAGGAGCTTACATGTAACGATGTGCGCCTCACAATGGGGGGCGAACCCACCTTCGTCTCCATCGATGATATGGAATCGCCGCAGTGGAATACCGAAGCCGACGGCCCGCACAAACGCGAGCGTGCGACGGTGCTCTCCAGACGCCTACTCAATCAATTCGGCAAAGGGGGCGTACTGCACCATGCGCAGGGTAAGTGGTATCCGGGCGAGCCGTTGCCACGGTGGATGCAGAGCATTTTCTGGCGCAAAGACGGTAAGGCGATCTGGCGCGATCCTGAGCTGCTGTGCGGGATGGATCAGCACTTTGAGTGGAGCCTTGAAGATGCCAAACGCTTTATTGACACTTTGGCGCTGAGTCTGGGCATTAGCGATCAAAATATCCTCCCTGCGCTTGAAGATCCCCTGCCGCTGCTGTTGCGCGAAGCCTCTTTGCCTGAGGATCTTGATCCGCTCAAAGTCGATCTGGACGATCCACTCGAGCGTGCGCATTTGGCACAAACGCTCAGTCGCGGCATGAAAACGCCACGCGGTTTTGTACTGCCGCTGGGGTGGGGGATGACCAAGTGGATCACCTCGCGCTGGAGTTTTCGGCGTGGGGCGCTCTTTTTGATCGAAGGCAACTCGCCGCTGGGGCTGCGCCTGCCGCTGGATTCGCTGCTGCACAGCCCGCATGTGGAACTGGAGCAGAGCTTTGAGCCTGACCTTTTTGCCGCCTATCCCGCTTTGGGAGAGTATCACGGTGCCGCAGAGGTGCGCGCCGCATCGGTCAAGGCGAGAACAACACCTTATCAAAGTTACGAAGCCTTTGTGCGCACCGCGCTCTCGGTTGAGATCCGTGAGGGCAAGCTCTTTATCTTTTTGCCGCCGCTGCAGCACGCGGAGGCCTTTATGGATCTGATGGCCTCGATCGAAGTGACGGCAAAGAAACTCAATATGCCTGTGATGCTTGAGGGCTACGAGCCACCACATGACCCACGCATCGAAAAACTGCGCGTTACCCCAGATCCCGGGGTGATTGAGGTGAACATCCATCCCGCCCATTCGTGGGGCGAGCTTAGCGAGACGATTTTGCAGCTTTATGAAGAGGCGCGGCTCTCACGGCTGGGGACAGAGAAGTTTATGGTGGACGGCAAGCACACGGGTACCGGCGGGGGCAACCATGTCACCATCGGCGGCGCAACGCCTAGCGACAGCCCGCTGCTGCGCAATCCCAGACTACTGCGCAGCCTCATTACCTTCTGGCAGCACCATCCTGGGCTAAGCTATCTCTTCTCCGGTGCTTTTATCGGTCCCACCTCCCAAGCGCCGCGTGTGGATGAAGGGCGAGTCGAGAATCTGTATGAGCTGGAGATCGCTTTTTCACAGATTCCCCAAAACGAGAGCGTCCCCTTTTGGCTCACCGATCGGCTCTTTCGCCATATGCTTACCGACATCACGGGCAACACGCACCGCAGTGAATTTTGTATCGACAAGCTCTACTCTCCCGACTCCTCTAGCGGAAGGCTGGGGCTGCTGGAGCTGCGCGCCTTTGATATGCCCCCGCATGCACGCATGAGTCTGATGCAGATGTTACTGGTGCGTACCCTTGTGGCGCTCTTTTGGCGCAAACCCTACGAGCACAAGCTGGTGCGCTGGGGCACGCAACTGCACGATAAGTTTTTGCTAGAGCACTACGTCAAACAAGACATTGCCGATGTGGTCGATTTTCTGCGCGCCGAGGGCTACCCATTTGAGCTCGATTGGTTTGACCCCTTCTTTGAGTTTCGCTTTCCGCTTTATGGGATGAGCCGCGTATCGGATATGGAGTTTGAGCTGCGCGCGGCCATCGAGCCGTGGCATGTTTTGGGTGAAGAGTCCACGTCGCAAGGTACGGCGCGCTACGTCGATTCATCACTGGAGCGGGTGCAGGTGAAGGTGAAGGATTTTGTGAGTGAGCGCTATGTGCTTACATGTAACGGCGTGCGGGTACCGCTGGTAGAGAGCGGCGTCGAGGGTGAATACGTTGCGGGGGTGCGCTACCGCGCGTGGCAGCCCTATTCGGCGCTGCATCCGACCATCGGGGTGGATACGCCGCTGGTGTTTGACGTGGTCGATAGCTGGAACCGCCGCAGCATGGGCGGTTTTACCTACTTCGTGTCACATCCGGGCGGGCGCAGTTACGATACCTTCCCCATCAACGGCTACGAAGCGGAGTCGCGCCGTATCAGTCGCTACTGGAGCTTTGGCCACTCTCAAGGGGAGATCGAGGAGCTGCTCGCCCCGATCCGCGAACAGCACGCGGTTGTGCCTGAGGGCGATATGAAGGCGCACAAAGTGGTTAAAAACGACGGGGCGCACCACTTCTTTTACCAAGAGCTGCCCCAAAGCCGCGAATACCCTCATACGCTCGATCTGAGACGCAAGGTGGCTTCACGCTGATGGCATCGCTGTTTGAGGGCTACGAGGCACTCTCGCGCTATGACGAGATGTTTGATGCGGCGCATCAGGTGCGTTCCCATTGGCAGGGGGTACACCGTCTGCTGGATTCACTAGGTTCTGAAGCACTGCGCGCGCGCCAAAGCGATATCGACTGGCGGCTCGAAGAGAACGGCGTTACCTATAATGTTTACAACGATCCCGAAGGGCTCAATCGTCCTTGGCGTCTCGATCCGATCCCCTTTATCATCGACGCCGATGAGTGGCGGGGAATCGAAGCGGGGCTGAAGCAGCGGGCACTGCTGCTTGATCTGCTGCTTAAAGACCTCTACGGAGCGCAGCGTGTGCTTAAAGAGGGAGTAGTGCCGCCAGAGGTGATTTTCGGTCATTCGGGTTTTATCCGCAGTGCTTTTGGGCATATTGATTCGTCTGTGGCCGCACTGCGTATCTACGCCGCCGATATGGCGCGCGGTCCCGATGGCAAGATGTGGATCATCAACGACCGTACGCAGGCCCCTTCGGGGCTTGGATATGCGATTGAAAACCGTCTGGCCATGAATGGGGCGATGGCTGAGCTGCTTGGAGAGGTGCATATCCACCGTATCTCAGGTTTTTTAAACGCGTTTGGCACCATGCTGCGCGATCTTGCCCCCAGCCGCAGCGACAATCCTTTACATGTACTGCTTAGCCCCGGCCCCTACAACGAAACCTATTTTGAACACGCCTATCTCAGCTCCTTTTTGGGGCTTACTCTGGTGCAAGGACAAGATCTGCTGGGCAAAGATGGCAAGATCTATCTGCGCTCACTCGGCGGGCTGCGCCGCGTTGATACGATGCTGCGTCGGGTGGATGACTCTTTTTGTGATCCGCTTGAGCTGCGCAGCGATTCGCGGCTGGGGGTGGCGGGACTGATGCACGCTGTGCGCGAGCGCAGTATCGCTATGGCCAACCCTATCGGCAGCGGATTGCTTGAAAATGCCGGACTGAACCCCTTTATGGGCGCTACGGCAAAGTTTTTTCTAGGCGAAGAGCTGCTGTTGCCGCAGATTGCGACGTGGTGGTGCGGACAGCGAAAGGAGCGCGATTTCGTACTTGAAAATCTCTCGACGCTGATCATCAAGCGGATTGATCGGGGGGAGGGGAAGCACACCTTTATCGGAGCGCAACTGAGCCAAGCAGAGCGCTTGCAGCTGCGTGCGATGATTTTAGAACATCCTTATCGCTACACCGGGCAGGAGCAGGTCACGTTTTCGACGACGCCGGCGCTCGGCGAAGGGGGCATCGTACCGCGCAAGGCGATTATCCGCTCTTTTGGCGTGCGCGCTGAGGAAGGGTATGCCATCATGCCGGGAGGGTTAGTGCGCGTCGGGTCACAGACCGATTCGCTCATCGTCTCCGGACAAAGCGGTGGCGGCAGTAAGGATCTTTGGATCGCGGGCACGAGCGAAAGTACACAAGAACACTATATCCCGCCGATTGTTTCAACTGCGGACCATCTGGAGCATATTCCGAGTCTCAGGGCCGAGAACCTCTTTTGGCTGGGGCGTTATCTTACCCGTTCGATCATCACCGCACGGATGATCCGCACCGCACTCAAACTCAGTGCCAACCTGTACCGCAGCGAGCAGCGCTTTAGCGAAAATGCGCAGAGTGCGATCAACCGGGCTCTGACCCATTTGACGATGACCTACCCCGGCTTTCTCGATCCGCTCACACAGCGCCAGAGTTTGGGTGAGATCCGTTCCGTTGCCACCGACGCGCGGCGTTTGGGCTCCTTGGCGCATACGCTGACGATGCTCTCAAATGCCAACGCCGGAGTCAAAAACCTCCTGACGCTCGAGGGGTGGCGGATCTTTGATCGGCTGGAGCGAGATTTCGGTCTCTTTAGCCGTGCTAAAAACAGTTCGTCACGCTCGCTGGCCAACGGTCTTGAGCAGCTCGTGACGCAGCTTATGGCCTATCGGCAGCTCATTGAGGAGAGCCTTTTTGAGGGGCTTCTGCTGTATCGTATCGGCGAGCGGATCGAACGGGGGCTACTGGTGGTCTCGAAGGCGCGCGCCTTGTTGTGCAGTGCTTTGGAATCTCAGGTGCAAAACGAGGTGCTGGAGAACATGCTGCTCTCGTGTGAAAGCCTCAACGCCTACCGTGCGCATTATAAAACAGTGCTGCGTCTTGAGAACGTTATCGAGTTGATGTTGCTCGATATTCGTTTCCCAAAATCGCTTATCTATGAGCTCTCCGAGCTGCAAGCACTGTTGCAGCGACTGCCCAAATCCCGCGATGCACGCTATTTGAGTCGCTATGAGGAGAGCGTGTTTGCGGCTTTTTCCAAGTTGCGCCTCTACCACGGCACAAAAACACTCGAGGCAGTAGGGGATGTTCGTATGGAGTTTGATGCGCTGCTTGGGGAGATCGGGGCTCTGTTGGCGGCATGTTCCAATGAACTCGGTAAGACCTATTTTGCCCATTACGACGAGTAACCATGACCTATCAGATTTATCACAAAAGCACGTTTTACTATCAGCAACTGGTGACCTTTAGCCACAACCTTGCGCGTCTCAAACCTAGAGAGACGCCGTTTCAGAAGCTTGCATCCTGGAGGCTGGAGGTCGCTCCCGAAGCGGCGATGCGGGAGTGCTTTGATGATTATTTCGGTAACGCCATCACCCATTTGCTGGTGCGCGAAGCGCACACCGCGCTGGAGGTGACGGCACATTCGCAGGTAACGATCGACAGCAGTGCACTGCAAGCGTACTATGACACGGCGCGTGCGCATCCTCTGAGCGTTGCTGAGGCACTGACGCGGCTTGGGGTGAATGACCCCGCTTTGATCGACATCAAGCAGTATCTTTTCCCTTCCGTAATGGTGCCTGGCGCCGGTGAAGCGATACGGCTTTTTGCACTAGAATCCTTTATAAGCCAGCGGCCGCTTTTTGAGGCTGCTATGGAGCTGATGGAGCGCATCTTTGAAGAGTTTACCTTCGAGAGTGGTTTTAGCGACATCTCTACTCCTGTCGAAGAGGTGTTTGAAGCCAGAAAAGGGGTCTGTCAGGACTTTGCCCATCTGGCCATTGCCGCGCTGCGCGCTTTGGGTTTTGCCGCGCGCTATGTGAGCGGCTATATCGAAACGACGCCACCCGAGGGCGAAGAGAAGCTCTTTGGTGCGGATGCCTCTCATGCGTGGTTTTCGCTTTATATCCCCGATGTGGGTTGGGTCGATTTCGATCCGACCAATAACTTGCTCCCTTTAGAGAAGCATATTGTTTTGGGATGGGGACGCGACTACGCCGACGTGGCACCGCTGCAAGGGGTAGTGCGCAGCAGTGGAGAGAGCAGCGTCGGGGTGATGGTGGATGTGCGATCGCTGGAGTAGGATTGACTCATGACATCACCGCAACCAATATTGACATGAAACACCAATTACAGTAGCATTGAGCCAAACGCAAAAAGGCACACATATGAACCGTATCCGATTGCTGATGGGCGCTTTGCTCTCTGTACTTCCTCTTTTGGCCTCATGTACCCCTTTTCAAGACGCCTTGCAAACCAGAGCTGCGGCGTATGACGTTACATGTAAAGAGAGCCAAAGCGGTGAAAGTGTTACATGTAAGCCCTCAGGGAATCTAGGCGCAAGCATGACCATCCCCGTGCTTCGCACGCCGACACTGCCGACACTCGGCAACGAGACGACGACTTCATTTGATACGGCTTTAAAAGCCTTACATGTAAGCACCATGAGTGTGGGCATGAAGAACCGCTTTGAAGCGGCGGCTACGGATGCGATTCATATCGGCACGCTCACTATGGGCGTAGAGAGCAGCCTTAGCCTCAAAGCCCCGACACTCTCTATCGCTACGCTCAACGAAAGCGCGTCATCAAGTCCCAACACCATCACGCTCATCGCCGATACGCTTGAGATCGGGGCTTTAAACCTTGCCGATAACACCCGTCTCTCTATCGCCCCTTTTAGCGCTGCGTCTGTTACGGTGGTGATCGGTACGATGCGCAGCGGGTCTAAAGCGCACATCGCCCTTGCTTCAGGCGAGTACCATATTGGCACATGGACGACAAGCGGCGGGGGATTACAAACATCCATAACCCCCACAGGCAAGGTCATTCTCGTTCACGGCAGCAACCTCACCGTTGGCGCCGCCAACCTGCTCAATGCCGATGCCAGCGGCGACATCTGCTCCGATACCCACAATGCCGATGATCTGACCCTACTGGTACACGGTGATGTGACGCTTAAGGCCAACAACAGAGCAAGCGCCATACTCTATGCTACAGGAGATGTCACACTAGAGAGCGGCGTGGCGTTTAAAGGAGCGATCAGCGCCCAAAGCGCCATCAACCTGCATCAGGGGGTGAAGGTGTGTTATGCGGGGTGTGCGGGTTCTGTTCCTACCCAACCGCAAGCAACTCTTACGTCGCTGGGTATTGAGCTTGATCGCAATGAGCTTGCCGAGGGCAATGCAACAACCTTACATGTAAGGGCTTTTTATGATGACAACAGCATAAAAATATTAAGCGGTGACTTTAATCTAAGTATTGGAGACAGTAGCATTGTAAGCTTTGACGGTAACACAACGCTGATGGCACTTAAAGAAGGGGAAACCGCGTTACTGGCCAGATATCATGGCATTACTTCCAATGCCCTGATACTAAGTGTGTACAAAGCGGTTAATGGCCACCGCCTGCCGCCACAACCTGATGAAGCGCAAAACAACTCCACCTTGCTTGGGATTGACAGTAACAATAACGGAGTAAGGGATGATGTGGAGCGGTGGATATTTAGTGAATATGATCACCCGGTTGTACAAGCTGCTGCAATGCAAAACGCAAAAGTATTTCAAATTATTTTAGTTGATCCTTCTAAAGCAAGACAGACAAAAAAAGTTATGGAGAATGCACACGATTGTATTGTCTATTATCAACTATATGCAGATAACTTAAACGAAGAACTACTAATTCCTGAAAATATTGAAATTTATGAAGAGTCTCTACCAATTATTTTGAATACAAAAGAACGTTCACGAGCTTATTATAAATATAATCAGGTGCTAAGTGGTGGCATCTATCCATTACGTAACATTGAAACATTAAAGAGTAAATGTGATTTCAATGCTACGAAAGTAATGAGAGGTGAGTGGTGAAAATAATTGCAACGTTTTTACTTTATGCTATATTTTTTTGTTTCTCACCGCTCTACGCTAAGGCAGATATTTATTTAGCTACTGGTGTTTTGACAACGAAAAAAACGGGGACAGGAAGAATAACAATATTACATGTAATCCAAAGGATTTCTCATTTCAGCTCTGCTAGATTATGAAAAACTTGCTTTACATGCGCCCAAAGGAAGTACCCTTGGGTTGTAACGCGAGAGAGTGAAAATGATGGACTCTTTTTTGCGGTTGACAAAGAACCCTCACAGCATTTAAACTATTTTCCCTTACTCCACGACAAAATAGGAACCCAAATTGCTTAAGCTGATCCAAAAAGCATTTGAGGGTACAAACAGATGGAATATGTCGAGAA
>JAFGUB010000045.1 GCA_016938735.1 Campylobacterales bacterium
CGATCTGAGGGGATTGAGCAGGCGGAACAACCGGCGGCTCTTGGGTGTGGATGTATTTTTGGTAGTTAAAGGGCAAGACGTGGTTGAGCATGTCAGGCTGCACTTCGCCGTTAGGGCAGATGAGCACCAATCGCTCCATCGTGTTTTGCAGCTCTCTGATGTTGCCCGGCCAAGGGTAATCCAGCAGCAGCTCTAGCGCGGCTTTGGAGAGCGTCATCTCTTTGCGGTGCTGTTTCATGAACTTTTTCATGTAGTGCTCGACGAGGAGCTTGACATCTTCGTAGCGCTCACGCAGCGGGGGGAGGTTGATGGGGATGACGTTGAGGCGGTAGTAGAGGTCTTCGCGGAACTCCCCTTTTTTGACCATCTCTTCGAGGTTGCGGTTGGTGGCGGCAACGAGGCGGACATTGACCTTGACGGTCTTGTTGCCGCCCACGCGCTCAAACTCCTGCTCTTGCAAAATCCGCAGCAGCTTCACCTGTAAATTGGCCGAAATATCCCCGATCTCATCGAGAAAGAGCGTGCCGCCATCGGCGAGTTCGAAGCGTCCTTTGCGCATCTCACGCGCATCGGTAAACGCCCCCTTTTCATGTCCGAAGAGTTCGGATTCAAGCAGGGTTTCACTGATCGCGGCGCAGTTGAGCTTGATAAAAGGGCCGTTTTTGCGCAAAGAGGTGTTGTGTACCGCCGTGGCGATCAGCTCTTTTCCCGTACCCGTCTCGCCGCGCACCAAAATCGTCGCGTCGGTGGGGGCTACGGTGTCAATGAGGCTGAAGATCTGCTTCATTTTTGTCGAGCGGCCCACGATGTTTTCAAAAGCGTGTTCATTCAAGACTTCGGCTTTGTAGTAGCTTTTAAGCTCACTCAGCGTCTCTTTCTCTTTGACCAGCTCCTGCTGTTGGCGCAATGAACCGGCAAAGAGGCTGCCGACGATGGTGAGCATCCGCACCAGATCGTCAAAGTTGAGGCTGCAGCCCTTGACGACGTTGGCCGAGAAGACCCCGATCACCTCTTCATCTTTGATGAGCGGAATGGCGATGTAGGAGATCGCTTTGGAGTTGATGGTGCCGAGTTTGTTGAGGTAGTTGATGTTGTTGTGGATGTTCTCGATCACCACCGGCTCGCCGCTTTTGGCCGCCAGCCCCGTTGCCCCTTCGCCGAAACGGTAGGTGGCGATTTTGCGCTGTTGGGCGGTAAGGTTGATCGAGGCTTTGAGTTCGAGTTCGCTCTTCTCCGCATTGGCCAAAAAGAGGGCGCAACGCTCAAGGTAGGCATGCTGTTGCAGCAGCTTCATGCCGCGCTCGATGGCGCTGTAGATGTCGGGTGAAGTGCCCAGTCCGACCGCGATCTGATAGAGCAGCTCGATCTCCAGATAAGCGAAGCTCAGACCGCAGCGTTCACATTCGGGAAGTCCGGGTGTCTTGATGGTGCAGTGCATCTCACTCTACTTTTTTGTTGAAGTAGTGAGAATATACCATGGTTTTGTACAGTAAAAGTGCTGCAAGTAGGTCAAAAAATAGGCATTTATCGAGAACGCTGCTTGCATACGGCGCTCTATTCTATCGTTACATGTAAGGAGAGTTTATGGCCACCATCACCGTTCACGGTACACCGACCCCGCTGCTGGGCAAAGAGGTCAAAATCGGCGGCGAAGCCCCTGCGGCGCGCATCACCAAGCTTGACGGCACCCAAAACGTCATCGGCATGATCGCCCCTACCGCCCAACTGCTCATCGCCATTCCCTCGCTTAAAACCGAGGTCTGCTCACTGGGCGCAAAGAAGTTTAACGCGCTGATCAAACAGTTCAAAAAACTAAACACCGTGATGGTCACGACGGATGATATCGATTTTGTGCGTGACTACGCGGCGCGCGAGTGCATCGACAGCGCGGAGATCGTCATCGACACCGACCGTCAGTTCGCCAAAAAATACGGCCTCCTCATCGACGGTGGCAAGCTCAACAACCGCTTGGCCCGCGCTGTTTTTGTGATCGACCGTGAGGGGCTGATCTGCTACAAGCAGATCGTAGGAGAGATCGTCGATGAGGTCGATTACGACGCCTGTATCGCAGCCGTGGACGCGGCGGCCAATGTGATCAAAAAAGGGCACACCCACGAAGAGTGGATGAGCGTCTAGGCGGTGAGCAGCCCCGAGTTGCGCGCCGAGGCGCAGAAGATCCTCTCGATTTATCGTTTTTACCGCTGCGACGGTACGCTCTATCAGGATATAGACGATGCGAGGCTCGATGATCTGTTTGATGCAGTGGTCGCGGCGATTGAGGAGTGCGGCGTGCTCAAGCCGCATCTGCCCTACAATGAGTTTGTCCGGCCCAGCCGCGAAGTGTTGCGCGGGGATTCGGGGTGGGTGGGACACTTTGAAGAGCGCGACAACCGCCGTTTTTTTCTCAGTGACGTCTACGATTTTCTCTACCTTTTTTACCGCAAGTAGGACACAAAGTTTCAATTTGTAACATTTTTTGCCAAATCCAGTCAATCATATCGTGACGGGGATGTTTAAGAGAGTTGTAAAGCATTGCGCGGGAAAATGAGTTAATCCAGCGCAAAGGAGTCCCTGTGAAGGGTGCTCATGATTCAGTGCTTACCTCTTTGACGGCATTGGCTGATTTTATTGCCCATAATCACGGAGCGGATGCTCTACGCTCCGTCGTTACCTTCGCGGTGCGTCATTTCGGCGTCGATTATGCCCATATCGGGCGTATTGATCCCAAAGCGCTAGAGGTGGAGGTGCTGGCGGGTTTTTCCGAAGCCTTCACGCCTGAAGCGGGTTATCGATACGCACTGGAAGGAACGCCCTGCGCACAGGTGATGCATGAGGCGCATCAGTGCATCGCATCGGGCGTACGGCGGCTCTTTCCGCACGATGCCGATCTGCAGATGCTGGGGGCTGAAGGGTATATCGGTGAGCCTATCCTAGACAGCGGAGGCGTTTCGATCGGATTGATCGTACTGGTTCACTCCGAGCGGATCGAAGAGAGCGAAATGATGCGTATGGGGCTGAGGCTGCTTGCGGCGCATGTCGCGTCGCAGCTACGGCAGATCGAGGATGCGCGTACGCTTGAGCGGCATCGACGGCTGCTCTTTGACGTCATCAACCAGATGCCCGACGTGTTGGTGGTCAAAGATGTGCAGGGGAACTTTTTGCTTGCCAACGAGGCGGTCGCGCGGCTCTACCAGACGACGCCCGAGGCGATGGTGGGCAAAAATGACGGCGATTTCGGAGTACCTCAAGAGCTCAGCGAAGCGATGCGCCGCAACGTCCTTGCGATCATGGCAAAAGGGCACGGCGAAGTGGTCTATGAAGAGAGCGTGGATGTCAAAACGGGCGAGCTGCGCCACTTTAAGTCGATCAAAGCCCCTTTTGACGATGCCGACGGCCAAAGACAGATACTGGTGATCGCGCAAGACGTGACCGATCTGGTGCGTGCCCGGCGCACCATTGCGCTGCAGAACACTTTTTTGAAAACGCTGATTCAGACGATTCCCGATCTGGTCTGGCTCAAAGACCCAGAGGGGCGCTACCTTGCGTGCAATCCGCGTTTTGAAGCGCTCTACGGCGTAAGAGAAGCGGAGCTGCTGGGGCGAATCGATTACGAATTTGTCGATCAAGAGACCGCCGACTTTTTTCGTGCGCATGACCGCAAGGCGATAGAGAACGGTGCTTCGTCGGTCAATGAGGAGTGGCTCTATTTCGCCTCTGACGGTCACCGCGAGTGGACGGAGACGACCAAGACGCCGATGGTTGATGCGGATGGCCAGCTCATTGGCGTGCTCGGGATCGGGCACAACATCACCGAGCGTAAAGCCTATCAACGAGAGCTTGAGCGCATGGCCCACTATGATGCGCTCACGGGTCTGCCCAACCGCCGATTGCTCGAAGATCGACTGCAGCAGGCCATTGCTTCGGCGCAGCGCCAGGAGAACATGATCGCAATCGTCTACCTCGATCTTGACGGATTTAAAGCGGTCAATGATCAGTTTGGGCACGAAACGGGCGATAAGCTGTTGGTGACCCTATCGGTGCGGATGCGCTCTTTGTTGCGCGAAGGCGATACGCTTTGTCGCTTGGGCGGTGATGAGTTTGTAGCGGTTCTGCCGGGATTGCCGAGCCGCTCAAGCTGCGACGCTCTTTTGGAGCGTCTGCTTGACGTCTCTTCGACGGTAGTGGAGATCGACGGGATCGCCTTGCAAGTATCGATCAGTGCCGGGGTGGCTTTTTATCTACCGGGCGTTACCTTGGCTACACCTGCGCAATTGATCCGTCAGGCCGATCAGGCGATGTATACGGCCAAAGAGGCCGGCAAAAACCGCTACCATTTTTACCATGCGCCCTCGTAAGCTTCAGCCTTACAAGTAGGGGTAGAACGCTTTATGCACAAGATACTCTATATTAAGGAGTATCGCCATGCTTCCGTCTATTGTACCTATCGCTTCGGATGTCTACTTCATCGGTGCGTTCGATCCTAAAATCCGCACCTTCGACATCATCATGAAGACCGCCAACGGCAGCTCATACAACAGCTACCTCATTCGCGGCAGCGAAGGGGTGGCGGTGATGGATACGGTCAAAAAGGAGTTTAGCGAAGCGTTTTTTGCGCGGCTGGAGCGGCTGTGCGGTTATGAGGAGATCCGCTATATCGTGCTGCACCACCTTGAGCCTGATCATTCCGGAGCGCTGATTGAGCTGATGGCGCGCGCCCCCGAGGCGCGGCTCATCATCTCAGGGCGCGCGGTGATGATGCTCAAAGCGCTGTTCAAAGAGGATGTCCCCTTCGAGATCGCCAACACCGGCAAAAGCATCTCGCTGGGCAATAAAACCATCGATTTTCTCTCCACGCCGTTTTTGCACTGGCCCGATACCATGAGCTCTTATCTGCGCGAAGAGAAGGTGCTCTTTAGCGGAGACGTGTTTGGCAGCCACTACTACGACGAGCGGCTGTTTGATGATCAGGTGGGCGATTTTTCCTACGCGTTTAAATACTATTACGACCGCATCATGCGCCCTTTTAAGAGCTACGTGCTCCAAGCGCTCAAACTCTACGAACCGCTCGATATCGCCACCATCGCCCCGCTGCACGGCCCCGTACTGCGCACCAATCCGCGCTACTACCTTGGCAAATATGCGCAGTGGAGCTCAGAGGCGAAGTTTCGCAAGCACGAATTTGGCAAGAAGATGCTCAGCGTCTTTTACGTCTCTAGCTATGAGAATACTCAGGCAATGGCCGAGCGCATCACCGAAGGGGCCGATAGCGTGGCGGGGATCGTGGCGAGCATGTATGATCTGACCTCGCTTGAAGAGAGCAACATGATCGATCTGCTTGAGGAGTCCGACGCCATCATCGTCGGCAGCCCCACGATCAACGGCGACGCGGTGAAGCCCGCGTGGGATCTGTTGAGCTGCATGTGCTTTTTGGAGAGCACGGGCAAAGTGGGGGCGACGTTTGGCTCTTACGGCTGGACGGGCGAAGCGCCCGAGATGCTGCATGAACGCCTGCGCGGATTGAAGTTTCGCCTGCCTCAACCGCCGCTCAAGATCAAACTGATCCCCACCCCCAAAGAGCTGGAGAGCTGTTACATGTACGGGCGTGAAATCGCCGAGATCACGATGGGTAAGATGGTGGAGATGGAGCTGTAGGCTACAGGGCCGTTACGCGCGTTGGAACCCATCACTTTAGTTTAATTTTTGTTATGAAAAAACTTTGGCATCAACTTTTATTGGTGTCTTATGTTGTCTATCATTGCCCGTACCGCCACTTCCAAACTCAAGATCCGCAGGGTGATGAGCAAACTCTTTCAATCCTACGTCTACGGAGTCCTCGGCGAGCGTGAACACGCCGGATACCGTGCTCAATCTGCTGCTTGATACGGGACTTGGAGGCGAGGAGACGAAGGGACTTGAGTTCTTGGGCAATGACGCGGTGGCAGGGGATGAGGATCATGATGGGGTTGCGGCCGTTGGCGTTCGCGCTCGCGCGTAGGGCGCTGGGGCGGCCCATGAGCGTGGCCTCGGTTTTGTAGCTGATCGTTTCGCCGTAGGGGATGGTTTGCAAAACGCGCCACGCTGCCTGGGCAAAAGGGCTGCCTTGCGGCGCGAGGGGTAGGGTGAAGCTGTGGCGCTTACATGTAAAGTATTCGTCAAGCTCCCGCTCAAGCTGTAGCAGCAGCGGGTGTTCGCTGGAGTCGCCTGATTCGGTGCAGGGTTCTAGTACGGTGACGGCTTTACCGTCGGTGGTAGCGCGCAGAGGGCCGATCGGGGTGTGGATCGTGCGCGTCACGGGATGGAGATGAGGTGGGCGCTGTAGGCTTCGATGGTAGCGGTAAAGCGCCCCTGAGTGATCTCGATCGCTTCTGTACTGCGGATGGCATCGAGCGCTTTTTGCGGCGCGTCGGAGGCGTGGACGAGCAGATCCTCTTGACGCGTGAGCTCCAGCGGTAGGTCATTTTGGGGCGCAAAGCGCTCCAGCGTGGCCGTAGCACTCTGGCTGTCGGCGAAGAAGCCTTCATAGCTAAGCGTCGCGGGCGTGTCATTGAGCAGCAGCAAATAGTGCTTCCCTTCCAGACTCACCCCCTGCGCCAACACACCCTCATTGACCCGCGCCATATTCTCCTTGCACCCCTCATCGCCGCAGATGCGCGTCTTGAGCCGCTGTGCGCCTTTGAGCCGCGAAGAGAGATAGAAGCTCCAGTAGGCGGGGTTGATCGTGATACGGTTTTGCCCCTCGACGATGCTCAGCAGCGACATCGAGTTCCCGGGACCGGCGTAGTAGAAGAGCTTGTCGATATCCAGCGCCTCCTCTTGTGAAAGCATCATCATCCCCAGCGTGAAACTAAAGGAGCGCGGCAGGGTATAGACACTTGCGCCGCACTCCTGACCCAAGCCGATGTTGTACTCACTGATGTGCATGGGCTTGCCCGCAAAACCGCGTGCGTCGATCTGAGCCCGCAGCGTCTGCGCCCATGTGAGGTAGTCGCTTAGCGGTGTGCTTTCGCAGTCGCCGTAGTAGTGGGCGGAATAGAAATCAAGCTCCGCCGTATCAACCTTCTCGAACCATTCGGTCACAAGGGATTGGTTGGCGTCGATATTTTTGACGATGTGGTCGGTAAAACCGCTGCCGCCGATGGCGTAGGGCGAGGCGATTAGATGGCCAATCAGGGTGTTGGAGAAGTCAAAAAAGGTCTTGAGCGAACCCTGCCAGAACATCCCATCAGGTTCGTTGTGGATCTCGACGGCGCTTAGGGGCGTTTTGGCGGCGTAGTGTTCATAGATCACCTTGGCCGCGTAGGCGTAATCGGCGGCGCTTGAGGCGTCGTTGATGCCGTTGTAGCTGTCGCCCAGGCGCAGATAAAGGGTAGCGCCGATCGCTTCGATGGCCTCCGCATGGCGGTCGGCTTCGCTGAAGTCGTAGTTTGCCAGAGAGGTCACGTCACCTTCGGCGCTCCACTGCAGCCGAAACGGCCCGCCACCTTGATAAGTGCAGCCGTTGATGACCTGATTGGTGTTTAGTTCGACAACGCGGTCGGCGGTGAAGATTTTGCAGATGTCGATGCGGTCATCGTGCATCCGCACCTCATCGATTCCCGCAAAGCGGTAGAGTTCACGACCATCAATCAGCGTGCTGTTTTCCTCCTTGCCCTGAGCAAAGAGCGGCGATTTGTTGACCCCCGTAAAGCTGTGGTAGTCGCCGATGCTGCGCGACGTGTCGATATCGATACGTAAGGAAACCGCAGGAACACTTGAGCTGCTAGAGCTTGGCAGAGGGGGCATGTCGGGGCGGATGGAGCTGGCGGAACTTTGCGCCGAAGAGGTGATGGACTCTGCCGGAGCGCTTGAGCTAACAACGCTAACAGAACTAACGCTCTGAGCAGAGAGGCTCTCGCCTGAACCGCCGCTCGAACCGCCGCCTCCGCAACCTAAGAGTGTCAAAGCCGCAGCAGCAGCAACGACGTAACGATACATGTAAATCTCCTTTAGTGGATGTGATGAAGCGGCGAACCGCTGGGGTAGGGTACTTTGCCGGAGGGGACGCGTAGTGCGGCGCGCTCGAGGTGTACCTCCTGATCATCAAAAAAGATATGCGGTCTGAAGGCTTCGAGCACGCGGCTCTTCTCCACGCCGCCGAGGAAAAACGCCTCATCAACATAGACGCCCCATTCGCGCAGGGTCTTGATGACGCGCAGATCGGCGGGTGCGTTGCGCGCCGTGACGATGGCGATGCGCACAGGGGAGTACTCTATGCGCAGCGGCAGGCGGTCTTGAAGCCTTGAGAGTTTGTGCAGTAAGGTGGCATAGGGGCCTTCGCCCAGCGGCACGTCTTGCGCGGCCTCCTCCGCCGCGTGAAAGGCGCCAAGACCTTGCTCTTTGTAGAGCAGTTCACTGCGCTCATCAAAGAGCACCGCGTCCCCGTCAAAGGCGATGCGCACCTGACCTTCGGGAATGGGCGCGGCGGTTTTTGGGGGCGGCTTGAGCACCGCGCCTGCGCAGATGCGGCTATCGATCACCCGCTGTGCATCGGCGGCGTCGGTGGTGAGAAAGAGATCCACGTCAAAAGCGGCCAGATAATCCACCACGCTCTCCCCCGCCGTAAAGGCCGAGCGGGTGATGGGAAGCTTGAGCGTGCGGATAGTATGCAGCACCCGTAGCCCCGTCTCCGGGCTGTTGCGCGACATCACCACTACCTCTACCAGCGGCGCTTCACCCTCTTTTTGGAAGCGGTTTAGCCCCAGCAGCGCTTCCACGAGCGCGTAACCCGTGCCCGGCTCAAGCGTATCGCGCTCGTGTTCGAGCATGTAGGCGCGGTAGGCTTCGATAGCGCCGTCGGGATCATGCACGCGGTGCTCCTGAAAGAGGCGATCGGCCTCACCCAGATCAAAGAGCGCCGTGGCGGTGATGCCTACGACTAGGGTATCGGAGAGATCAAGCGGCATGTGCACTCCTTGAATTGAATGCTTATTGTAGCCCAAGTTGGCGCTACAATTCCATGCTTACATGTAAGGAGAAACCCATGGATTGGCAACACACCTACGCCGCGTTGTGGCGGCCCAGGCAGGCGCGGCTTAAACCGGTGCAGGCTCTTGATCCGATCGGTTTTGACGATCTCATCGGCATCGAGCTCCAGAAGGCGGCGTTTATTGAGAATACCGAGCGCTTTTTGTATGCGCGCCCCAGCAACAATGTGCTGCTTTGGGGTGCGCGCGGCACGGGCAAATCGTCGCTGATCAAGGCGGCGCTGAGTGCCTACGCCCCTCAGGGGTTGCGCATCGTGGAGATTGACCGCGATGATCTCGATGACCTGATCGACATCGCCGATACGCTGCGCGAGGAGCCCTACCGTTTTATCATCTTTTGCGACGATCTCTCGTTTGAGCAAGGCGAGCGCGGCTACAAGGGGCTGAAGCGGATTTTGGAAGGCTCCATCGAGATGCCGCCGCCCAACATGCGCATCTACGCCACCTCCAACCGCCGCCACCTTATCAGCGAATACCACGCCGACAACCAAGGCACCCGCGTCGGCGAGAGCGGCGAGATCCACTACGGCGACAGCGTGGAGGAGAAGATCGCGCTTTCGGATCGTTTTGGGTTATGGCTCTCGTTTTATAACGGAGATCAGGCACAGTACCTGCGGCTGGTGGATCACTACTTCAAAGGCTATGGCGGCGATACCGACACCCTGCACCGCGACGCCCTGCGTTTCGCCCAGAGCCGCGCCAGCAAGAGTGCGCGCACGGCCAAACAGTTTTATAACAGTTATACCATGTAAGGAGAATCAATGGTTTCGGTCAAATATCTGCATCAGGTGCAAGCGCTGCTGCTCTCGGGTTTTATGAGCTGCATTATGTCGGGGGCGATCAGCTTGATCAATCTGGGGCTGATCGATGGCTTTTTGGGCATCTGGCTACGGGCATGGCTGATCGCATGGGCGATTGCTTTTCCCACCATTTTGCTCGTCTTTCCCATTGCGCGCAAGCTGGCGATGAGGATCGCTTCGCGGCATTGAGAAGGTTGGTTTTGTTATAGCCCCCCATCTCACTCGGTCTGGCTATAATAAAGCTGTGGGTATATAGATTGCATCGGTCGTTATAGCCCCCCATCTCACTCGGTCTGGCTATAATAGCATCGACACCGTGGCGGGATTCACCGTGGTTATAGCCCCCCCCATCTCACTCGGTCTGGCTATAATTCATCGTCGAGCACATCCGCAACGCTTTCCGGTTATAGCCCCCCATCTCACTCGGTCTGGCTATAATGGCCTATCACCTGCTTGATTGCAGCGCGATGTTATAGCCCCCCATCTCACTCGGTCTGGCTATAATTGGTCGTGCGGTTGGTCTTGTCGCTGTCGAGTTATAGCCCCCCATCTCACTCGGTCTGGCTATAATAGCCGCCCATTATCTAATCTTCCAGAGAAAGTTATAGCCCCCCATCTCACTCGGTCTGGCTATAATCAAAGATCAGGTTTTTCACGATGCGCCCAAGTTATAGCCCCCCATCTCACTCGGTCTGGCTATAATACGGTAGCGATTCCATACCGCACCATCAATGTTATAGCCCCCCATCTCACTCGGTCTGGCTATAATTCTAAAGATAAAGTTTTAGAAGCTTGGGTAGTTATAGCCCCCCATCTCACTCGGTCTGGCTATAATATCAAGCCACACAGAGCCGTCGCGCTCGATGTTATAGCCCCCCATCTCACTCGGTCTGGCTATAATCGTGCTGTTTTCATGTAAGAGTTTGGAAGAGTTATAGCCCCCCATCTCACTCGGTCTGGCTATAATGTAACCATTCGCTTAAAGAATCTCCGGCAGGTTATAGCCCCCCATCTCACTCGGTCTGGCTATAATCATTATGACCGCTGACGTGACAATTTAAAGGTTATAGCCCCCCATCTCACTCGGTCTGGCTATAATAAAGTGCCGCTATTCTCAGTGGGCGTAAATGTTATAGCCCCCCATCTCACTCGGTCTGGCTATAATACCTCTCCCCACAAACCCCTATTTTAGGGGTTTGTGGGGAGAATTTTCATAAAAAAATCAGAACAAAAGCAGCTGTTTTGAGCCGATTTTCTCCTCTTTTTTATCTTCTCCGATCAGAATTTTCATCCGTTCATACTGTGTGTTGGTGATCATCATCGCGCGAACGTTCCCTTTGGGCGGCAAATGTGTTTCCAAATGTGACATATACCGCTCCGCCGTATCCTGACCTTTGCAGATGCGGCAGTAGACGGAAAGCTGCAGCATTTCATATCCCTCTTTGAGGAGAAATTTGCGGAATTTCGTGTACTCCTTGCGCTCTTTTTTGGTTTTGGTCGGCAGATCAAATAAGACCAAAAGCCGCATAAAGCGCACCGCCGTCATGCAAAATGCACCGTCTCGATGAGTGCGGGATTTTTCTCGCGGCTCGCCTGCAGAAGTGATTCCGCTGTACGTTCACAGGCGTAGTTCAGGGTGGTTTCGATGGAACCGATACGGCACGGCTCAACCACCAACTCCAGCAGCCGCATTTTGTAGCGCATATCCAGATGCAGCGGGAGTTCGTCGCCGTCATCATCGAGTAGCTCGCGCACAACGCGATCAACAAAAGCTCTAAATGGCTCAATCATGTCATCGGCCAGATTAAAGGCGTTGAGTTCACTGCAGTGATGCAGCCCGAAAGCGGGCAAAAAGCCCACCCCCACCAGTGCGCGCGCCACCATGCCGCGCACAATCGCGTAGCCGTAGTTGAGCGCACTGTTGCGGATGTCGTTTTCATACGGTTCACGCGCAAACGCCTCAAATAGAGCGCTCCAGTAGGCGCGCGCCGCTTGAGCCTCGACATTGGTTGCGTCACCAGAGCGGATATAGCTTCTGAGCGATTCAAGATGCTTACATGTAACATCGTCGCGACTGCGGATCAGCTCGGATTGGTTACGCACTTTGGCATCGATGATGCGCTGCCAGCAGCGCTTTTTAAAGGGTTCGCTCCATGCGCTCTGCATCCGCGCTACGCTCGCTTGTCGGCTGTGGGCGTGAAAGGGGAGTACGATGCTTGAGGGTATGTGCTTCTCATCACAGACAAACACCGCCGCGCCGCAGCCGCCCAGCGCATCAATGAGCGGCGTCGTGAGGGTGCATTGGCGCGATTCGATCACCACGCAGGCCAGATCGTTTAGGGGGATGGCGTACTCCTCGCCGTTATCGAGAATAAGCGACTCATGGCGCAGACTCAGTCGTGCGGCTTGGCTTACATGTAAGGTGCGCCAGCCCATGCGCTACTCCTGCTTTGCCCGTTTGCTGCGGTCTTGCGTGATGGTGCCCAAGCGCTTTTCGTTTTTGACTTCGTGGTAGTAACCCAGCGGGTCGATAGTGAATTTTTTGATATATTCGGCAGTTTTGGAGCCAATACTTCTGATTTCTTGATCTGAGGCAATCATGCGCACGTGAACCCCTGCCGTACTACTATCTGCTCCTCGAAAATAGCCAAATGTCTCCGCCTTGTTTTTGACCTTGATGGCCACAAGGTCGTCTTTGTGTAGTGAGAACAAAAAGGTATGGCTTGTATCCATCTCGATCCACGGCTTCCCTTTGCCTGCCACTATCGCCAGATTGGGCAGCTCTGGTTTGGCAAAATCGGCTACATAGATCGGCACCAGATAGTACTTGCCCTCTTTGAGAAACACATCAACTCTGGGCATATCGCCGTTGTCGCACATACCGCGCCCGTTGTTAATCGCGACCCCTCTGCCTTGGTAGGTTTTGGGGCTTTGGATCGTCTCTTTGTGTGCCTGACCTGTCACGCTTGCACGCACGGGCCGACTCACCAAAAGCCGTTTGATGGTTTTAGACTCACCCTCTTTGGTCGTTACATGTAAGGTTTGCTCCAGCTGCATTGCCGTCTCAAGCGCCTGGGGAAAATCGCGCATCGGCGGCGCGAAGGTCGGGCGCTCTTTTTCAAAGCGCGTCTCTTTGGCGTGGTAGTAGTCGCTCAGTCGCTTGACCATCGATTCGGTACTAAAGGCGATCATCACCGCATCAGCGCCATGGTGGGTGAGGTCTTCGTCGCGGTTTTTGCGCTCTAGCCCCCACTGATAGCGCAGTGTAGAGGTGAGCTTGCCGCTGCGTACGGCGATGCGCTTTTTGTTGTCCTCTTTGGCGAGCTGCCAATGCGCTTCACAGTAGCTTTTAATGGCGCGCGCCATGTAGCGGGTATCGTTGAGGTTGCGCTCGATAAAGGCGTTTTGACTGCTTTCATCAAAGTTTTGCTTGAGCAGTCGATTCACTTTGCCCATGCCCATTTTGGCGCGATTGGCAGGGGCGCTGATGCGCGCTTCAAAGCGCTGCCACCGTGCTTCATCGGCTCCAAACCACTCAAAGGGGGTTTGGTTGCGCTTGTTTTGGTTTTCGCTTGCGAGGCAGAGCACTTTGTTGGCGAAGCTGTCATCCGCACTTCGGCTGCGCGGCAGAATGTGGTCGATCTCGCAATAGCCCTCATCGAAGAGCCGCTCCAGCGCAATGGTTTCCCCGCTATAAGCACATCTCCCGTCTTGCTGAAGGTAGAGGCGCTTTTTGAGAATGTTTTTACGTGTGGCGGGGACGGTGCTGCCAAAATGCTCATTGATCCACGCGGCAGCTTCTTGACGCTCTTTCTCATTTTTGCGTTGGCCCTCTTGAATCTCTTTGATCTGCGCTTTGGTGTTGATCTCGCGGGCAAGCTCAAAATGCACCCGATCAAAAAGCCCGTAGCGCCGCACCAATGCGTTGGCGACTTTGCGAAATTGGGTAAAAGCGCGAATCACGGTTGGGTTGAGAATGTCAATATCCGTTTGTGAGAGCGGCGGCAACTCCGGCTTGCGTTCCTGCGACGGTTTGCCCAAAATCAAAGCTGCTTCATCGTAGCGCTTACCCTGCATCATTTCGGGCGTTACGGCATAGATCGCTTTGAGCGAAAGGTTGTTGAAGTTGCTAAAAGAGAGTGGTGCAAGCGCTTCGACGGCAGAGGCTTCCAGCCCCAGCTTGGTAAGCGCGTCTCGCTTTTGACTAGGGTCTTTGTAGTAGGTGAGGGTGCGTGCAATCGCATCGGAAAGCTCAACATCCAGTGCCGCAAAGGTACGCTCGCCCAGCGCCGCTTTGAATGCGGCATGCCCCTTGAGGCTAATCCAGCTCTTTTTTTCCGCTTCGGCTTTATCCACTATCCACTCTTGTGAAGCGCCTTTTTTGGGCTTGCCTTTGTAATGCAGACCTTTAAAGAGCTGATTTTCACCCAGATTCAAAAACTGTCGCAGCGCTTTGTAGCTGATCTCGGGTTTGGAGGTGGCAAAGGCAAGCAGGGAGTCGATGCTTTGGAGTTCAGTGAGTTTGCGCTCCACTCTCTGTTCATCGACAATCACCGTATTAAAAAACTTGGTCAGTGCCACAAACCGTTCAGCACTCGGCGCAGCTTTGGGCGCGCGTTTTTCACTCGGGAAGAAGCTACAAAAGCCGACCATCTTTTCGATGCTTTGCATGGGGCGCACAAAAAAGGCGATCTCTTTATAAGCGCTTTTGAGTGCTTCGGTGGCAAGGGTGTTACCAAAACTGCGCTGTGCTTCAAATAGTGCCGCTACTTCATCACGCAGCAAATCGCGTGAAATTGAGATGTCATATTGACCGCTTGTGTTTCGTTTTTTGCCCTGAGCTCCGCGCTCACGCCAGAGCCATTCACCTACACTGCGACACCCTGCCATTTCAAAAGCCGTTTTGAGCGCCGCACCCGCTTTTTTAACCTTGCCGCTCTCTTCGTCGTCCTTTTCGTCATCACCGATGAATTTGTATCCACGATGCTTAGCAATATGGATTAATGCTCTGGCAAATTCACGGGGTTCAAGCAGGCGATAGAGGCCATCGTGACGCAGTTCCCAGACATCGAGGCGCTCTTTTGGTGCATGGAACAGTCCGTTTTGCGCCTCCAAATCGCTTACATGTAAGAGCCCGTGCTGTATAAAAAGCCTCTTGATCGCCCTCATCCGCACGCTTCTTCGGCGTATCACCCGCCGCAAGGAGCGTGCCTCACGACGCGCCTTGTTGAGGCTCTCCTTCTCTTTGGGCGTCTGGGCTTCGGTAAAAAGCCGTACACCGCAATCGATGATGCGGTTGTTGCCCTCATCCTCCGCATCAAATGCCACCACTGCCCAGCCTAGAGAACTAATCCCCAAATCGATCCCTAAAATTTTCTCTACCATGAATTCACTTTTGTAGTTTAATTTTAAGGTATTGTAGCGTAGGATTTCGGTCATAGCCAAACCGAGTGAGATCAAAGGGGCTATAATAAGAGGTTTAAAGCTTCCTCGCAAAGCACTGCTCTACGGAGCATCTACTTCAAAAAGCTTACTTCCCCCAATACACTTACATGTAAGCCCTAAATCCGCGATAACGCCTCATCAATCTGCGCTTTTGCAAGATTTTTGCCATTTTCGCCTTCCGCTTCTTCCCACCAGTAGGCAATGATGGAGCTTTCGATCTGTTCGATTAGAGAGGCGCTGAGGTTGGCGAAGATCTCATAGGAGCTGACCTCTTGGGGTGCGATACCGCGCTTTTGGGCAAGAGTGCGTTCGAGTTCACGGATGCTTTTTTGGCTTTCGGTCGGCTCTTGTACGGGGTGTTCGGGCGTGGGTTGGTGGATGATGCGCTCTTGATCGATCCACGCTTTGATCTCCGCTTCGAGGTGGTCGTGGCCGAAGATTTGGTAGCACAGAATACGGCTGGGGCCATACACAAGGGCTTCATGTGCTTCGAGCGGCTCGGAGAGGGTGGGTGTCCCCTCTTGCAAGTAGAGCTCGATGCGCTGGTTCTCGCGCAGGGTACAGGCGCGCTCGAAGGCGTTTTTGGCAAGTTTGAGCAGGGTGCGTTTGGTTTGTTCAGAAATCATGGTTACTCCTAGGTCATATAAGGTATGTCGAGCGCCGCGTCGCGGTCTTCCGCTTCGTAATCAAAGGTCTCGACCAGTGCGATCTGCGCCGCTTCGCGCTCAATCATCAGCCGCTGCAGCGGATGGAGGCTACGCTGTGCGAGCGTCTGTTTGATCGCTGCGGTGTAGTGTTTGGTGACGATGGGGTGATGGCTCTGGCTCCTTGCGGCGAGCGTTTTGCTAAACTCCAGCAGCGCCTCAAGGCTCATCCCCTCAAGCTTGGGCAGTTTGCGCATCACATTGCGTACAAACTGCTTGGTAAAGTACGGCTCTCCCATCCACAACAGTTCCGAAACCGCTTCGATATCGCCGCTCTTTTCGCTGTAGCTATAGCTGTAGCGAAAATGCTCGCACACGATGGGGATGTAGCGCGGATAAGCACGCAGCACCAGCACCAAATGGCGCAAGTCCTGATCCATCAGCACCCCAAAAAGGGTGATGGCATTTTTGCCGATGCGGTTCCAGTGCGGCTCCTCCTCATCGAAACGGTCGTTGTCGAGAATGCGCCGATATTGGGCGATTTCATCGATGTTCTCGATCAGCCGCGCTTTGGTGCGGTAGCTCATCGGTTGTTATGAAAATCCCACAACCGTTTGTAGTGCGTATCGAGTTGTGAGAGGGTGGAGTCGGTTAGCATCAACTCCCCGGAGCGCTCAAAACGACCGCTTGGATGCTGCTCAAACCACGCCTGCATCTCTTTTTTGAGCGATTCGCGCTTGGCCACCGTCTGGGCGATCATGTGGCGCAACTGCTCCATTTCGCGCGTAATGACTTCAGCCATGGTCGCACCCGCAGCGGCATGCACCCGCAGCGGTGCCGGGGTCGAGATAGGTTTGGGAATTTTCAGGCACGACACGCACCAGTTCATCGATACATGTAATGATCTGATAGGGGGTGCGCGGCTCTTTACCCAGATAGTAAACCTCTACCCCGCCTTCATGCAGCGCGTCAAACAGCCCCTGCCCCATGGTGGTGTAGACGACCTTCTCCACACCGCGACCAATCAGAAAATTCGCGGTTTCAAGGCCGTTGCCCTCGCCGCCGTTGATCGAGAAATGAAACTGCTCGTCGGTATAAAAGGCAAACATGGGGGCATTGCCAAAGAGCGTAGAGGAGGTCGCGCCGGGCGTTGCGCTGTCGATAGGTATGGCGATCATGAATAACTCCTGATTATAGATTGTCGCTTCTCTTTGCAATTATCGTTCTAGGCGCTGCGCACGCTGAGGATACGACAATTTTGTCGCACTTTACATGTAAGCCAAAGAACGCGATTTGCAAGAGCGCAGGGTATGGATGACCTGCACACACTCAAAACGCATTACTACTGTTTTGGCAATCAAGAGGGCGACGGATATGAGGTCTATTTTGATGAGTATCCTCAGATCAAGGGCTTTGGCGATAGCTACGACGAAGCGTATGAAGAGGCGTTGCAGGCACTCAAGCACTACCTAAAGGAGCAGCAAATGAGCGGTATCACCATAATGCAAGAGGCGCTAGGGGCGTACGATGCGCAGCGCTACGGCGAGGCCAAAGCGATTTGGGAGCGCCTTTGCGAACACAACGCCGACGCGGCGGTCAATCTGGCCACGCTCTATGTGAAGGGTCAAGGGGTGGCACGCAACATGGCCAAAGCCGCCGAGCTCTTTGACGGCGCGGTCAAAAAAGGGCATGAACTCGCCGCTTTTTATCTGGGCGGCATGTTTGAAAACGGCATCGGCGTCGCCAAAGACCCCACGCGTGCCCACGGCTACTATGAGTTTTCCGCCGCCAAAGGCAACGTCACCGCGATGGTGAAGCTGGGGCTCATGCTGCAGCAAAGCGATGTCAAAACCGCCATGTATTGGCTCATCGAGGCCGCGCACAAAGGCGACGCGCAGGCGCAGCAGTTCATCACCTATGTGAGCAACGCCGCGCTGGCCACCAACCTCAACACAGCGTTTCGCACCATGGATGAAGCCGCGCAGCGCCATCAAGTAGAGAGTGTCGTGCGTGCGCACATCGCCCCCGCGCTGGCCAAAGACGAAGGGGGCATCGAGCTGGTGCACTACATGGCCGGTGAGACGCCGCAAATCTGGCTGCGCTATCTTGGGGCCTGTTCGGGCTGTCATCTAGGCTCCACCTCTACGGCGGATATGATCATCGGCATACTTGAGACGCATATCGATGCCAAAATCGTGCTCTATCTCTGGTAGGCGCAGATGAACAAGCTTCTGGCCAAAGTCGAACGAATCCACAGCGACCCCTATTTTACGGTCGTGCATCTACATGTAGAGGGAGAAACCCGCCTGCGCACCATCAAAACCGAATGTCCGCAGTGGCTGGGGATCGGCGATGCGGTCGCCTGCCACATCCCCGAAGCGGCGCTCTCCATCTGCAAAGGGAGCCACGAAGGCGACGTCTCTATCGAAAACCGCCTCAGCGCACGGCTTGAGGGGGTACTGCGCGGCGAGGTGCTCAGCGAAGTGACGCTTGCGACCTCCTGCGGCGCGCTCAAGTCGCTCATCAGCACCGAAGCGTGCGAACGTATGGCGATGAGCACGGGCGAAGAGGTGACGCTGCTGCTCAAGGCCGTCGATATCAAGCTTCACCCTCTGCTCTAGTACAAAAAATGCAAAAACCGTTTTGAAACATTACATGTAAGGAGAACCCATGTCTGTCATGATTACCGAAGAGTGCATCAACTGCGATGCCTGTGCCCCCGAGTGCCCCGTTGCCGCCATTATGAGCGATAGTGATGAGAAGAACCCGTTTGAGGGTGAGCGCTACTACGTCAAGCCCGAAGCCTGTGTCGAGTGCGTCGGCCACGCCGATCAGCCCCGTTGCGCCGCCGCCTGTCCTACCGAAGGCTCTATCGTGTGGGATATGCCCTACACCGAAGAGTTCAACGACTACTACGTCTCTGGCCACGAAAAGGGCAGCTACAAAATCCGTGAGCACAAGAAAAAAGGGTTCATGTTCCCCACCGTCAAGGCGCAGGAGTTTATGAGCGAGATCCCCATGAGCGCTAGAGAGAGCCACGCCAACGTCGCGGCGTCGTTTTAGGAACCGGTCGTGATCGTCGCTTTTGCTTCATCGGACGGGGTGCGGATCGATCAGCACTTTGGCTGGTCGAAGCAGTTTCACCTTTTTGAGGTGGGGCTTGAGCATGCCGCGCCGGAGCGCATCGTCGATAGCTCTGCCGAGCCTGAAGGCGAGCATGAAAAGCTCACCTACAAGATCGGCACCATCGAGGGCAGCGATCTGATGTACTGCACCCAGATCGGCCCCACAGCGGCCAAGATGGTACAAAGTGCGCACATTCATCCGGTCAAGGTGGCTGAGGGCGAGTTGATCGACGAGGCCATCGCCAGATTGCAGCAGATGCTGCGCGACGCGCCGCCGCCATGGCTGGCGCGCATCTACCACAAATCCCAACAAAGGAGTGCGTGATGGCAGTACGCATTACCGAAAGCTGCACCAACTGCGATGCCTGTATCGATGAGTGTCCGGCTTCGGCCATCGTCTCGGCGTCGGATTCGCCGCTCTCTCGCGCTGAATACACCTACGTCAAGCCCGAAAAGTGCATCGAGTGTGTCGATGCGGCGGTGCCCAAATGCGCCGATGTCTGCCCGACAGAGGGGTGCATCGTTTGGGATCTGCCCTACGTGGCGGAGCATGAAGATCACTTTGTCGGCAACGACGCTTATGTGATTCGTGTGCACAAAAAACTGGGGCTGATGAGCCCCAGCGTCTCGCCCCAACCGTGGCGCGAAACGATTGGTCTTGCACAGCGTCAAAGCGGCGTGAGTGTCGGCGAGATGCTCAAGCTCTACTAAAACCTTACATGTAAAGGAGTCTCTTATGGCTGTGATTATCGATGAAAGCTGCATCACCTGCGACGCCTGCGCCCAGCAGTGCCCGGTCAATGCGATTTTGGATGACGGACTCAACCCCACCGGCAACAAACGCTACTACGTCCAACCCGAAAAGTGCATCGAATGCGTCGGTGTCTTTGATGATCCCCAATGCGCGGCGATCTGCCCTAGCATCGGCTGCATCACATGGGACATGCCCTTTACACAGGAGTTTGAGGAGCATTTCACCCAAGCAGGCGTCTATGCGCTGGCCAAAGCCAAAGAGGGCAAAA